>CAMYMG010000058.1 GCA_947259295.1 uncultured Rhizobiaceae bacterium | reverse complement strand
GGAGTTGCCATTAGAGGCAATGACCGTCTTCGTTGACACTGTATTGGCCCCTTTAAACAACTGGTCTAATGACCTGATAAAGTTCAAGGTGGCAGGTTATCCAGGACGGATATATCTTGGTAAAATCGATTCTACTAAGATCGATGAAATCTATCTTGATACCTATCGACTTTATGGACTTAATGATGTCTCTTCGATGGAAGATAAGGCGATCGATTTCACAAAAAGGTTATTAGAAAGCCGTTTCCGGTATTTCCTTAACGGAAGTTTTGAGGCGTTTTGCGACAGTGACCCACAGGAAGTGTATCGTCAGCTGTTTTTCGCGAGTATGGGGAACCCCCGAATATTGGGGCATCTTCTCCACAATCTTCGAGAATCTCACGTTGCATATGGGAAGCCAATCGGGCCGCGCGCAATCCGCGATGCAGCTTCCAGATACTACGAAGAAAAGGTCGAGCCTTTCTTCGGAATTCAGAAGTTTGCATTGGAGTCTTTCGCGGAACGGTCCTCGATATTCAGCTTGAAGGAATTGCTGGAAACCGTTGTCTTGAGAGCCCGTGAGTTGAGGGAATACAAGGAGTCGTCGGTAACGCGCGAGATCAGAGGAAGAACCCCCTCAAGTCATTTTCATATTGTTAGTGAGCTCGAGTCTGTTCTTTCGACCTTGGAACTCAATTTCTTCGTAACAAAATATTTCGAGATGAAAGATCGGGACGGAAGAAGCGTGTCTGTCTTCGCACTTAATTACGGTTTGTGCGCGCGGCACAGTATCACCTTCGGAAGACCGGCAACGCGCAGAGAGCATCGCCTATATTTCGTCGAAAGGATATTCGACTATTCAACTATACTCAAGCGATATATAAAAAACAATCAGGAGATAAAGTGTGACGAATGTGGAGAAATACAGGGGATAGAGAAACTAGATAGCCTAAAAACATACGATATGCTATGCCCGGTTTGTAAAAAGGGGAAGTGTGTAGTTGCAAATCTCTCGAGGAAATACGAGGCTGTTTTAAGGGACATTCACACTGAGCTTTTGCTTCCTCCGACGGAGCTCGGGATCTTGGAGGCCCTTTTTACAGAGGGGAACGGGTTAGCCGCTAAGGAAATAGCCGGGGAGCTCGATTGCTCTTACCAACTTGTTGGAAAGAGAGGAAAGATTATGGAGGAGCGGGGGCTTGTTGGAAGGGAAAAGAACCAAAAGGGTCGACGGATCTTCAGTATCACTGAGAAGGCGAAGGACGACTATTTCGACCACAACGAAGAAAGGCGACTAACTATCCCTGATGAATGAGACCGCTACCGACACGTGCGAGCGAACGAGCATATCGTGGAACTTGCGGAGTCGGGGATTCAATTTCGAAGCACTGACAAGACCGCGCCTCTGTCAGCGTTCAAATCAGAAGTGAGACGCCTTTGACTAGACAGCATGCTGCTCCGCTTATCGTTGCCAACGATGGTGTGACGATCACCGCAGCGCGGCATCTGATGTCCGGTTCGCACGAGTTCAGCGAAGCCTCCATACAGGATTTCGTTCATCGATTTCCCGCGTGCCTTCCCATCGCAGAGATCGATCCTTTATTCACGAACCCGGTTCCGATCTGCAGAGAGCTTGCGACCCCCGCTGGGCCGATTGACAATTTCATGGTCACTTCGACAGGTTTGCCGGTCCTCATAGAGTGTAAACTTTGGCGCAACCCGGAGGGGCGGCGCGAAGTTATTGGTCAGATTCTGGACTACTCAAAGGAATTGACACGGTGGTCATCGTCGGATCTTCAACGCGAAGCGTGTCGTCGACTTCAGAGAGACGGCAATCCACTGCTCGACCTCGTGCGAGCAGCCGGGCATGAGGTTGACGAAATAGGCTTCAATGACGCGTTGACATTCAATCTAAGGCGCGGACGTTTTTTGCTCCTTATCGTAGGCGACGGTATCCGCGAGGGAGTTGAGTCAATAGCTGAGTATCTCCAGGCGCACGCTGGTCTACATTTCACTCTAGGTCTTGTCGAGATGCCCATCTATGAGATCGAGAATGGAGCTAGAATTGTTGTTCCGCGAGTTCTAGCCCGCACTCAGAATATCGTCCGCACCGTCGTCTCGGCACCAGAAGGGATGAATATCGTTGACTATGAGGACGATGACGAAGAGCGTTCGGCCACAGCCGCCGACCCTCTACGTCTGCAACGGCGCCAAGCGCGACGGGACAAGAGACACCTATTTTGGACGGACTTTCTAGCCGGGTTAAAGCTTGACGACCCTGAACAAATGCCCCCTTCTCCTTCACTTGGCGGCCACGTAGTGTTTAAGCTTGGAGCGCCAGGCGGCAGCAGTTGGATTACCGCGTATCGAGATTCACGTTCAAATTCAGTTGGCGTTACCCTCTCCTCAAACCTCGGATCGATTGGTGAAAGGGCCTCGCGCTTATTGGTGGAGGACGCTGATGATATTCGCAAGGAGCTGCCGGGCGCTCATGTGGACTTCTCGAAAGAGAAGCCCGAAGTTTCCCAAGTCTACCCCGTAGGCGATCTGGATGATCCCGACCGACGTGCCAATGCCCTCGTCTGGCTACAAGAGACGACAAATGCGTTTGTGAATGCGCTCCGGCCGCGAATGAGATCAGCTCTGCAAGAATTAGAGCGATGAGAGAATAGCCATCGAGTGGCTGGATTGTGCCGTGCACGCGATCCTGCAAGCCGCCAATCTGACTAATCCAGGCCAGGTCAAGGACCCCTTCTGGACCCAAATGGCAGTTTAGGACGCTTCGGAGGGCAGCGCTCTATCCAGCTGAGCTACGGGTGCTGGCCGGGAACCGAAGCGGGTTCCGGACGCGGGGCCATGCGGCCCTCACGATTTGGCTGTCATAGCTCAAGTGGCAGGGGGCATCAACGACGAAAAGTGGCGTTGCGCAATCGCGTCGGGGTTGGATGGAGCGATTTACGTCCTAGCCGAAACGTATCCTGCGTGCGGGAAGGGGTCGGGGCATCCCGCGGGCGCGATGTTGGGACGAGTTGTCGACGTGGTGGGCTCTGCACGGTGGTTCACTTCCGGACATAATCCGGCGCTCGATCTTGGCGAAGGCCTGCTCCATCGGGCTGCCGTTGGGGATAGATCGGCAGGAACCAGAGGCGAGCGCTGCGCTGCGAGACATATGCCCCACGCCGGCTGACTTGTGTCAGCCGGCGCCATTCGTGCGCAAGATGTCGCCCCTTGCCCCAAGGGTAACACTTGCCGACGGCCGGCGGCGTGACTACTTGCCGGACGATCAAAGCATCGTCATCAAGCGGGGTCACATGAAGAAGATCGGCTTTCTATCGTTCGGTCACTGGTCCCCCTCGATGCAATCCCAGACGCGAAGCGCGGCCGATGCGCTGCTGCAGTCGATCGATCTCGCCGTCGCGGCCGAGGAGCTGGGTGCCGCCGGCGCCTATTTCCGCGTGCATCACTTTGCGCGCCAGCTTGCGTCCCCGTTCCCGCTTCTGGCGGCGGTCGGGGCCAAAACCAGCCGCATCGAGATCGGCACCGCAGTCATCGACATGCGCTACGAAAACCCGCTCTACATGGCCGAGGATGCCGGCGCGGCGGATCTCATTGCCGGAGGACGCCTGCAGCTCGGCATCAGCCGCGGTTCGCCGGAACAGGTGATCGACGGCTGGCGCCATTTCGGCTACGCGCCGCCGGACGCCCAGACCGATGCGGACATGGCCCGACATCACGCGGAGGTGTTTTTGGAGGTGCTGCGCGGCGAGGGATTCGCCGAACCGAATCCACGGCCGATGTTTCCCAATCCGCCAGGCCGGTTGCGTGTCGAGCCGCACTCGGAAGGACTGCGAGACAGGATCTGGTGGGGCGCTGCGACCAACGGCACGGCTCAATGGGCGGCCAAGCTCGGGATGAACCTGCAGAGTTCGACCCTCAAGTTCGACGAGGGCGGCCAGCCCTTCCATGTCCAGCAGGCAGAGCAGATCCGGGCATTCCGGGCAGCGTGGCGCGAGGCGGGGCATGCGCGCGAGCCCCGCGTGTCAGTGAGCCGCAGCATCTTCGCGCTGGTTGACGATCGCGACAGGGCCTATTTCGGCGGCGGCGGAAGCCAGGATCATTTCGGCTATATAGAACCCGAGAAGCTGGCTGTCTTCGGCCGCAGCTATGCAGCGGAACCCGACGTGCTGGTTGACCAACTGAAGGGCGACGAGGCCATTGCCGAGGCCGATACGTTACTGCTTACAGTCCCCAACCAGCTTGGCGTCGACTACAACGCGCATATCATCGAGGCGATCCTCACCCATGTCGCCCCTGCGCTGGGTTGGCGCTAGCAAGCCGGCAAAAGAGGCGAGTCAGGTCTGACGCTGGCGCCGCTGGTAGGCCGGCGGTGCTCTGGCCGGCTCATACCCAGCCGCCGTCAACGATGAATTGCTGGCTGGTGCACATGCGGCTGTCGTCGGCGGCGAGGAAGAGCGCCATGCGGGCGATGTCGGAGGGCTGCAGCCGGTCCGGCAGGCATTGGCGTTCGTCGATCTGCCGCTCGCCGGCGGCGTCGAGCCACAGCCGCATCTGCCGCTCGGTCATCACCCAGCCGGGGACCATGCAGTTGACGCGGATGCGCTCGGGGCCGAACTCGCGCGCCAGGGCGCGCGTCATGCCCCAGATGGCGGCCTTCGATGTCACGTAAGCCGGGCAGTCGGCATCGCCGACCATCCAGGTGATGGAGCCGAAATTGATGATCGATCCGCCGCCTTGCGCCTGCATATAGGGCCGCACGGCCTGCGCGGCGAAGAACTGGTGTCGGACATTGACCGCCATGCGATCGTCCCAATAGTCGGCCGTCACGGCTTCGGTCTGGTGCCGGTCGTCATTCCCGGCATTGTTGCACAGCACGCCGATCGGTCCGTTGGCGTCGGCGGCCTCCGCCACGGCCGCGCGCAAGGCGTCGATGTCGCGCAGGTCGCAGTCAATAAAGAGCGGCGCATTGCCGGTCGCCGCCAACTCCGTGGCGAGTGCCTGTGACGCAGCCTCCGCCAGGTCGACGAAGGCTACCCGGCTGCCCTGGGCACAGAAATGGCGCACCAGGCTCTCGCCGATGCCCGAGCCGCCGCCGGTGATGAAAACACTGCGGCCCTTCAGGCTCGGGTAGGTGGCGGGTTGTTCGATGTCGTTGGCCATGCTGCGGCCCCGTGGTGAGCGTTTGATGGAAGGCGTCAGCGGACGAGGAAGCCGCCGTCGAGCGGAATGGACAGGCCGTTCATCATTGCCGCCGCGTCGCTGAGCAGGAAGGCGATGACCTCGGCGATGTCGATGGTCTCGGCGAAGCGGCCGATCGGTATCCGGTTGAGCACCGGCTCGGACTTGGCCTTGTCGCTCCAGGCGCGGGCGGCGAGTTCGGTCATGGTGACGATCGGGTTGATGCAGTTGACGCGGATGCCGGACTTGCCGAGCTCGTTGGCCATCACCCGGCTCATCGCGTCCATGGCGCCCTTCGACGCGCAATAGGAGGCATGATCGTCGAAGCCGATGAAGGAGGAGAGGCTTGAGACGTTGACGATGGCACCACCGCCGCCGAGCGCGATGCGCGAACGGGCATATTCCTGCGCGACGATCATCGCGGCGCGGGTGTTCACCGCATGCACCATGTCGAACGCCTCGACGGTGACGTCGACGAACGGCTCGAGGATGTTGATGCCGGCGCAATTGACGAGATAGTCGGCCGGCAGGCCTTCGAGCGCCGCGCGGCGTGCCGCATCGGCGTCGGCGAGATCGACAAGGATCGGCGTGCAGTCGATCTCTTCTTGCAGGCTGTCGAGATCGGCTTGCGTGCGCGACAGGGCGACGATCCTCGCTCCCTTGCCGGCCAGCAGCCTTGCCGTTTCCCGTCCGATACCCTTGCCTGCGCCGGTGATCAGAACCGTCTTTGCCTCAAACCCCATCTGCTGATTCCCCCAATCTGTCTTGCCGAAGTCCCGCCGCACTCTGCCGGAGCCGGCCTATTCGGTGAAGAAACGGAAGACCATTCGGTGGTCATAGACCTCGTCGGGCCTGACCGCGCATGTCGGGAAATGCGCGAAATTCGGCGTGTTGGGAAACTTCTGCGTCTCGAATGTATAGCCGGCAAAGCGGCAGTAGGGCAGGCCCTGCTTGCCGACCACCTTTTCGTCCAGATAGCCGCCGGTGTAGAACTGGACGCCCGGCTCGCTGGTCGCCAGTTCGAGGCCGCGCCCGCTTGCCGGGTCGACGACGCGGGCGCAGGGGCGCAATTCCCCGCCGCTGCCGTTCAGGCACCAGTTATGGTCGTAGCCGCCGCCGACCAGGCTTCCGGTTCCGACGTCCTGCAGGCTGTCGATGTCCCTGCCAATGGGATGGGCGGAGCGGAAGTCGAAGGCCGTGCCGGCGACCGCCAGCACCTCGCCCGTGGTGATGAGCTCGGCGTCGACCGGCGTGTAGAAATCGGCATGAAGCTGCAGGACCTGGTCGCGCACGTCGCCCGATCCCTGGCCGGCAAGGTTCCAGTAGGCGTGGTTGACGGCGTTGAGGATGGTCGTCCGGTCGGTGGTGCCGCGCATGCTTATGTCGAGGACATTGTCCTCGGTGAGACGGTAGGTGGCGGTCAGCGACACCATGCCGGGAAAGCCCTGCTCCCCGTCATGCGAGACCATGGAGAACACGACCGTATTCCGGACCTCGTCGATCGAGGCGGTCCAGTTCTTGCGGTCGAAGCCGTTGCTGCCGCCATGCAGATGGTTCGAGCCCTCGTTTCGATCGACCTGATGCGGCGTTCCGTCGAGGACGAAACGGCCATCTCTGATGCGGTTGCCGTAGCGGCCGCAGGTGGCGCCGAAATAGGTGTTGGTGGCGATGTAGGAATCGAGGTCGTCGAAGCCGAGCACGATGTCGGCGAGCTTGCCATGCCGGTCGGGCATATGGAATTCGGTGAGCCGCGCGCCATAGCTGATCAGCTTGGCGGCGTAGCCGTTGCCGTTCTTCAGCACGAACCCTTGGACGGGCTCTCCGCCGATCTCGCCCAACCCGAAACGCTCGATCATACTATCACTCCGTTTCCGATTTCCGCGACCGTCATGCGGATGCTTCCTGCAAGGCGAATTCAGCGCAGCGGCTGCCGAGCATCATCGCCGGGGCGTTGGTGTTGCCCGAATTGATGTTCGGCATGGCGGACAGGTCGCAGACCCTGAGATGCTCGATCCCGCGCACCCGCAGCCGCGCGTCGAGAACAGCCATCTTGTCGCCGTCCGGTCCCATCCGGCAAGTGCCGCTCGGGTGGAAGTTCGTCTTGACGAAGCGGCGGCAGTGGGCGGCAATGGCCGCGTCGCTGGTGTCGTCGGGTGCCGGTATGGCGATGCGCTTCACGCGGCCGGCAAGCGGCTCTTCGTGGAAGGCGCGCAGGAAGTACTTCTGCCCCGCGATCATCGTTTGCATGTCGTCCGGGTGCTTGAGCAGGTTGGGTGAGACGAGCGGCATGTCGTTGGGGTCGGCGGAGCGAAGCTGCACCGTGCCGCGCGATTTCGGCTTGGTGACGACGGTGGTTACCGTGAAGCCGTAGCTGTTCTCGACAAGGCCGGGCGCGCCGCGGTCGAGATAGACGATCGGCACGCAGAAGGCCTGGATCGATGGCGTGCCATCGGGGTCGACCGGATTGACGAAGGCGCCCGCCTCGACACCCGCCGAGGTGATCGGGCCGGAGCCGAAGATCTTGAACTGCAGGCCGTTGGCCAGCATGCGCCAGCCTTCGCCCTGCAGGTAATAGCCATAGGGACCATTGGCGAGAGCCGTGATCGGCACTTCCGGGTGATCGATCAGATTGGCGCCCACTCCCGGCAGGTCGGCGATGCAGGAAATGCCGTGCGCGGCGAGGTGATCGGCCGGACCGATACCGGAGAGCATCAGGAGCTGCGGCGTTACCAGCGAGCCGGCGGAGACAATGACCTCCCGGTCGGCGAAGGCCTGGTGTTCGCGGCCCTTGGCGTCGCGATAGGTGACGCCGACAGCGACGCCGTCGGCGATCTCGATGCGCGAAACGCGTGCGTTGAGCTTCACCTCAAGATCGGGATTGCCTTCGAGTGGGCCGAGAAACGCATAGGCTGCGCTGCTGCGTTTGCCGTTGCGGTTCATGAACTGGTAGAAGCCGACGCCGCGCTGGCTCGGTCCGTTGAAGTCGTGGTTGTAGGGCAGGCCGAGCGCCTGGACGCTTTGTACGAACCAGCGCGACACCTCGTTGACATGGCCGGGGTCGGAGACGAGAAGAGGGCCGGCGCTGCTATGCAGATCGTTCTGCAGACGGTTGTTGCCTTCCATGCCGCGGAAATGCGGCAGCACGTCGTCCCAGCTCCAGCCCGGATAGTCGTTGCCGCCGCGCAAGAGCTCGTGCCATTCCTCGTAGTCGGACGGGACGCCGCGCATATAGACCTGGGCGTTGACCGACGACCCGCCGCCAAGGACATTGCCCTGCGGGATGTCGTGCACGCGCCCGTCGAGATGTTCCTGCGGCACCGTCTGGTGGTAGCGCATGAACTTGCTGCCGTAGATCATCTTGAAGATGCCCGGCGGCATGTCGAGCATCGGGTGGCGGTGGCCGTGACCGCCCTCAAGAACCAGTACGCGCGCCTTGCCGTCAGTGACCAGCCTGGCGGCTGCCACGCAGCCGGAAGAGCCGCCGCCGACGATGATGTAGTCGTAAACCTGCTTCACGGTCGCGATCGCTCCTCAGGCCTTAACGGCCGCCAGGCCCTTCCAGTCGAAGTCGATGCCGTGGCCCGGCCGCGACGGCGCGATGGCGAAACCGTCCTCGATGCGCAACGGCTCGGCGATGTAGCGATCGAGGCCGAAGCCATGCGCTTCGAGGTAGGACCGGTTTGGCGCGGCCGCCAGCAGGTGGACGGTGATGTCATGCGCACCGTGCGAGGTGACCGGCAGATTGAACGCCTCGGCAAGATGCGCAATCTTCATGAACGCGGTGACGCCGCCGCAGTTGGTCACGTCCGGTTCCGGATAGGTGACGCCGCCGCTGGCAATGAGATGCCGGAAATCCCAGACCGTGCGCAGGTTCTCGCCGGCCGCGATCGGCAGGCCCCCTTCGCGCACGACGCGGGCATGGCCGGCCACGTCGTCGGGCGAGATCGGCTCCTCGAGCCAGGTGAGATCGGCAGGCGCAAAGGCGCGTGCGGCGCGAATGGCCTCGTCGGCACTCCACTTCATGTTCGCATCGGCCATCAGCGGGAAATTGTCGCCGAGATGCTTGCGCATGGCGACGACGCGCTCGACGTCTTCGGAGAGCTTCTTGCGGCCGACCTTCATCTTGATGGCGCGGAAGCCGCGCGCAAGGTTGCCGTCGGTCTGCTTGATGAGATCGGGCAACGGCAGGAGCAGGTCGATGCCGCCGGCATAGCAGGGCACCTTGTTAGAGAAGCCGCCGAGCAGCTTCCACAGCGGCTGCCCGAGCTTGCGCGCCTTGAGGTCCCAGAGCGCGATGTCGACGGCCGAGAGCGCCAGCACGGTCGGGCCGCCACGCCCGCCATAATGCATCTCCCACCAGATCTTGTTCCAGATTGCCTCGATCAGGTCGGCATCCTGGCCCCGGATGATCTCGGAAAGCTCGCGCTCCACGATGTTGGCGATTGCGCCGCCATTACGGCCGACCGTGAAGGTGTAGCCGACGCCTTCCGCGCCATCCTCGTCCCGGATGCTCGTGGTGACGAGTTCGAAATCGCGCATCGTGCCGTGCATGGAGTCGGTCAGGATTTCGGGTAGCGGTATGCGGAAGAAACCGGTGGTGACGGATTGGATTTTCGACATGGGTTCTCACTGGCTGGGTCATTCACGAACGGGCCTGGGGCGAAGATTCGCGGCAGCCGGGACGGAATGTCCCGGTCAGGCTTCGCGAAATTTCGGCAGGGATGGTGCAGGTGCCGGTCCCGGATCGCGCCTCCCTCGCAATCGGATCGATCATCACATTCCGTAAGCCGGAATGCGCCAAGTGCCCTTCTTGCCACGGAAATCCGTCGCGCGATAGGTTCTTCGGTCGGAGGCTCTGACATGGAAGCCGCCACCCACAACGATACTTGACGGGCCAGCCGATTTCAATTTGTATGACAATAGGGAAGGCGGCGCACGAAACCGCCTCTCGATCGTTTGCAGGGGAGGGCAGCGAGACTTTTTCGCCCGTCATTTCCTGAGATTTCGACAACTGCGGCTGGTGGCCCCGCACGGCGTGATTCCCACGTCTGGCCCCTTTGGGAGGAAATTTTGATGATCGACCGTCGTACAATGCTGCAGGTTACCCTCGGGGGCCTCGCAGCAGCAGGATTCAGCATCCGGCCAGCCTATGCTGACTTGCCGAAGCTGGAAAAGAAGGACAAATACAAGGTCGGCTTCGCGCAGACCGAGAGCAACAATCCTTGGCGCCTGGCACAGACCAAGAGCATGAAGGACGAGGCCGAAAAGCGCGGCTGGCAGTTGGTCTATACCGACGCCGCCGGTTCGGCCGCTAAGCAGGTTGCCGACGTGCGCTCGATGATCGCCCAGAAGGTCGACGTCATCCTGCTCGCGCCGCGCGAAGAAAAGCCTCTCATCCCGGCTGTCATGGAAGCCAAGAAGGCCGGCATTCCGTTGCTTCTCATCGACCGTAACGTCGATCAGTCGCTGGCCAAGGGCGGCGAAGACTATGTCGCCTTCATCGGCTCGGACTTCGTCAAGGAAGGCATGCAGGCTGCCGAGGCGCTGACCGCCGCGGTCGACGGCAAGGCCAAGATCATCGAACTTCAGGGCACGGTCGGCAGCTCGCCAGCCAATGATCGCATGAAGGGTTTTGCCGACTACATCAAGGACCATCCGGGCATGGAGATCATCGCCTCGCAGTCCGGCGATTTCGCGCGCGACAAGGGCCGCCAGGTGTTCGAGACGCTCTATCAGGCGCATCCCGAAGCGACGGCTCTCTATTCGCACAATGACGAGATGACCATGGGCGCCATTGCCGCCATGGAAGCTGCCGGCAAGGTTCCCGGCAAGGATCTCATCATCGCCTCCATCGATGGCACCAAGGACGCTACCCAGGCCCTCCTGGATGGCAAGGTTCTGGTCGTCGTCGAATGCAACCCGAAGTTCGGTCCGGCTGCCTTCGATGCGATCGAGAAATACGGCAATGGCGAGACGCTCGAACCGCGGCTGGTCAATGTCGATCGCGTGTTCACCAAGGAGAACGCCGCCGAATACATGCCGGAAGCGTACTGAGCCCTGGGATGACACTCGCAAAAGGTGGGAGCCATCCGGCTCCCACCTCTTTTTTGCATTGAATGGCAGGCGCCATGACTAATCCGCTCCTATCCATGCAAGCGATTTCGAAGAGCTTCGGCGGCATTCCGGCGCTCTCCGAAGCCTCGCTCGAGGTGATGCCAGCCGAAATCATGGCGCTGGTCGGCCAGAACGGGGCCGGCAAGTCGACGATGATCAAGATCCTCAACGGCGCCTATGTCCGTGATTCCGGCACGATCGAATTCGACGGCGGGCCCTGGACTGCCGGGTCGCCACAACAGGCGCAACGCGCCGGCATCAGCACGATCTTCCAAGAGATCAACCTCATCGGCTACCGCTCGGTGGCCGAAAACATCTTTCTCGGGCGCGAACCGCGCCGCGCCTTCGGTCTGCTCGACTGGAAGAAGATCAACGACGAGGCTGCCGCCCTTCTGGCGCGCTTCGACGTCCGGGTCGATGTGCGCGCGCCGCTTGAGCATTTTTCCACGGCCATCCAGCAGATGGTGGCAATCGCGCGCGCCGTGTCCTTCGCAGCCAAGCTCGTGATCATGGACGAGCCGACGTCGTCGCTCGACGAGGCGGAGGTCGACGTGCTGCTCCGCACCGTCCGGCAACTGAAGGCCGAAGGCGTGTCGGTGCTCTTCGTCAGCCACAAGTTCGACGAGCTTTACGCGGTCTGCGACCGGGTGACGATCATGCGCGACGGCAAGACCGTCGCCGTGACGCCGATGAGCGATATTTCAAAGCTGCAGCTCGTGGCGAGCATGCTGGGCCGCGAACTCGACGAGGTGGCGAAGAAGGGTGCGACGGCGTTCAAGGGTGGCACCGGCAATGTCGGCGGCGAACTGCTGGCGGCAAAGGGCATAGCGATCGGCCATCTCGTGCGCGACGCCAATCTCGACGTGCGCCGCGGCGAGATCGTCGGTCTCGCCGGATTGCTTGGCTCGGGCCGCACGGAGACGGCGCGCGCCATTTTCGCGGCCGACCAGAGAGCTGCAGGCGACGTCACCTTCGACGGTGCCGCGACCAGGTTCAAGACGCCGGCCGAGGCGATCGCCGCCGGCATGGGCTACTGCTCGGAGGACCGCAAGAGCCAGGGCATCATCCCCGGAATGTCGGTGGCCGAGAACCTGACTCTGGCGCTGATGCCGGCGCTGACGCGCTCGGGCCTGCTTGACGAAGCCAAGCAACGCGAGGTGGTCGAGCGCTTCATCAAGGAGATCGGCATCAAATGCGCCGGTCCCAACCAGAAAATTCGCGAACTGTCCGGGGGCAACCAGCAGAAGGTTCTGCTGGCTAGGTGGCTCTGCATGAATCCGAAGCTGCTCATTCTCGACGAGCCGACGCGCGGCATTGATGTCGGCGCCAAGGCCGAGATCCAGTCGCTGATCCGCCGTCTGGCGAGCGATGGGCTCGGCGTGCTGATGATCTCGTCCGAGCTGGAGGAAATTGTCGAGGGGGCCGACCGGGTGTTCGTGCTTCGGGAGGGGCGTACTGTGGCTGAATTCGACCATGAAAATCTGACCGAAGGCGACATCATGCGCGCCATGGCGCACGACGACGCCGAGGACAGGCGGCAGGCCGAGGGAGCATCGACCAGTGCCTGATCGCGCCGTATTCTTCCAGCGCTACGGCGTTGGCCTCGCCCTAGTGCTGCTCATCATCTTCAACCTTGCGGTGACGCCGAATTTCGCGACGTCGCAGACGCTTGCCGTCAACCTGACACAGGTCTGCACCATCGTCATCGTCGGGGTCGGCATGACCCTGGTCATTGCGACCGGCGGCATCGACCTGTCGGTCGGCTCTCTCATGGCGATTGCCGGCGCGCTGTCGCCGATGTTCTTCACCGGAGAACTGTTTGCCGCACCGCTCTATGTCGGCATTGCCCTCGGCATTGTCGTCCCGATCATCATCGCTGGCGTCTTCGGGCTCTTCAACGGCTGGCTGGTCACAAAGTTTTCCATCCAGCCGATCATCGCCACCCTTGTGCTCTTCATCGCCGGCCGGGGCATCGCGCAGGTCTCCACCAATGGCGACCTGCAGGTGTTCAAGGTCCCGGAATTTCAGGCAATCGCCATCGGCCGCGTTCTCGGTGTTCCGTTCCAGGTCTGGATCATGCTGGTGATCGTCGCCGTCGCGGCCTTCATCCTGCACCGCACCGTGTTCGGCAAGCAGGTGCTGGCGGTCGGCGGCAACGAGGCGGCGGCCCGGCTGGCGGGGGTTCCGGTGACGCGTATCAAGTTCCTGGTCTATGCGATCAGCGGGCTGTGCAGCGGCGTGGCGGGCCTCATCGTCATCGCCATGAATTCGGCGGCCGATGCTAATCTGATCGGCCTCGGCATGGAACTTGATGCCATCGCGGCCGTGGTCGTCGGCGGCACCCTCCTGTCCGGCGGGCGGGCCACCATCGTCGGCACGCTGCTCGGTGCACTCGTCATCCAGCTGGTGCGCTACACGCTGCTGGCCAACGGCGTGCCGGACCCGGCGGCGCTGGTGGTCAAGGCCGGCCTGATCGTCCTTGCCGTCTGGCTTCAGAGACAGGAGCAGAACTGATGAGGGGTTGGGGTATCTCGCCCAGCATGGCGGTCGTGGCCGTGCTGATCGTGCTGACGCTGCTTGGCGCCTGGCGCTATGACGGCTTCCTGAGTGAATACAATGTGCAGTCGGTGCTGCGTTATAATTCAATGTTTGCGCTGGTCGCGCTCGGCATGTGCTTCGTCATCATGACCGGCGGCATCGACCTGTCGGTCGGATCGGTGGCTGCCTTTTCGAGTGTCGTGGCGGCACACCTCAGCGGCTACGGGCTGCTGGCCGGACTGCTGGGAGGTCTTGGCGCCGGCCTGCTCGCCGGTACGCTTAACGCCGTCATCGTTACCAGGCTGAAGATCCTGCCGTTCATCGCCACGCTGGCAACAATGCTCGCGGCATCCGGAACCGCGCTGCTGCTTGCCAACAACCAGTCGGTGTCAGTCTCCTACGAGACCGGCTTCGTCGATCTCGGACAAGGCGACCTCCTGAGCTTCATGCGGCCCGAATGGGTCGATGGCGACAATGCCGGCGTGCTCGGCGGAATTTTAGGCTTCATCCTGAGCTTCCCGACGCCGGCCTTCATCGCGCTCGCGGCCTATATCGTTGCGGGCATCGTCATCGGCCACACCGCCTTCGGCCGCCATATCCTGGCCTCGGGGGGCGGTACGGAGGCATCGCGGCTGATGGGCCTGCCGGTCGATCGCGCGATCTTCTTTGCCTATGTCATCTCGGGCGGCACCGCCGGCATGGCCGGTGTCATTCTCGCTGCGCAGTTCGGTGCCGGACAACCGATCGAGGGGATCGGCTGGGAACTCTTTGCCATCGCCTCGGTGGTGGTCGGCGGCACATTGCTGACCGGCGGCAAGGGATCGATCGGTGGAACGCTGGCCGGTGCCCTGTTGCTCGGCATCATCTTCACCATCCTGAACTTCGAGAACGGCATGGGCTGGATTTCGCTGTCGGCCTATTGGCAATCCGTGGTGCGCGGCGCCTTCCTGTTCGTGGTGGTCGTGCTGCAGGCAAAGCTGTCGCTTCGCCAGGAGGCGTAGCTCAACGGCAGTCCGTGACGCGAGTGCCGGGGTGGAGCCAGTTGGGCGAAGCCTGCATCGATGTTAAGAGAAATGGACCAGGGAGGGTCTTGCCGACATGCTGAAGGGTATCAATCCGTTGCTCAATGCCGAGGTACTCGGCGCGCTGAGGGCAATGGGCCACGGCGACGACCTGATTATCGCCGACACCAATTTTCCTGCCGATTCGATCGCTCGCCAGACGTCGCTCGGAAAGCTGCTGCGCATCGACAACACGACTTCGGCCGAGGTGGCCGCAGCGGTGCTGTCGGTCTATCCGTTGGATACGTTCGTGGACGACGCCGCAGCGCGCATGGAGATTGTCGGCAATCCCGACGAGATACCACCGGTGCAGCATGAAGTTCAGGCCAAGGTGGATGCGGCGGAAGGCAAGTCCTGGCCGCTCCTGCCGATCGAGCGACATGCCTTCTACGAGCGGGCAAAGAAGGCCTATTGCGTCATCCAGACCGGAGAGCGCCGCTTCTACGGCTGCTTCGCCTTTCGCAAGGGCGTCGTTCCTCCCGACGCCGAATAGGCCGCGCCGATGGCCCAGAAGCCGATCGTCATTCTCGGCGTGTTCGTCGCCGACACCGCCTACCGGGCGCCGCGTGCGCCGCATATGGGCGAAACCATCATGGGCTCGGGCTTCAAGCTCGGACCGGGCGGCAAGGGGTCGAACCAGTCGGTGGCGGCCGGCCGACTCGGTGGCGACGTCACCTTCATCACCCGGCTCGGCCGTGATGCCTTCGCCGACATGGCACGTTCGACATGGAGCGCGTCGGGCGTGAAGTCGGCCGTCATCGAGACGCCGGAAAGCTATACGGGCGCTGCCTATATCTTCGTCGAGGAGACGTCGGGCGACAACGCCATCATCGTCTGTCCGGGTGCCGCATCGCTGATCTCGGTGGCCGACATCGATGCCAACGCGCAACTTCTGCAATCGGCCGGCATATTCGTGACCCAACTGGAGCAGCCGATCGACGCTGCGATGCGGGCGCTGTCCATTGCCCGGGAAGCCGGCGTGACCACCATCCTCAATCCGGCGCCTGCGGCCAGCCTGCCCGCCGACATCTACCGGCTTTGCGACTTCGTGACTCCCAACGAAACCGAGGTCAGCGAACTCACAGGCATCGGCGTCGAGACCGTCGACGATGCCCGGGGCGCGGCCGCGCGCCTGCTGGAAATAGGCGTCGGGACCGCCGTCATCACGCTCGGCGACAAGGGCGCTCTGCTGCACTCCGCCAAGCAATCCGTGCATATCCCGGCCGTCCATGCCGGCGATGTCGTGGAGACGGCGGGGGCGGGCGATGCCTTCAATGGAGGCCTCGCGGTCGCACTGTCGCGCGGCGTCGACCCGGCTGAAGCGGTGCAGTTCGCCTGTGCGGTTGCCGGCATATCGGTGACGCGGGCGGGCACGGCGCCATCGATGCCGACGAGCGAAGAAGTGGCCAGAATACAGGCGAGCACCCGATAGGGCGAGCCGTTAGTCTTGGCGCAAAAGTGAAGGACTACCCAAGGTGAACAACACGCTCTACCAGACAGCCCTGGCCGAACTCGGCGCGGTCTTCGATCGCCTCGATGACGCGAAGGTCGACGAGGCGGTCGACGCGATCGCCACCGCGAAAAGCACCGTGGTCTTCGGGGGCGGACGCGAGCGCCTGCAGATCATGGGCTTTGCCATGCGCCTCTATCACATGGGCGTGCCGGTGGCCGTCGAGGGCGACATGACGACGCCGCCGGTCGGGCCCGGCGACCTGTTCCTGGTGACCGTCGGCCCAGGCGAGATCTCGACAGCGCTGGCGCTTATCGGCGTCGCCAAGGCAGCCGGCGCCAGGGTGCTGGTGATCACCGCTCAGCCGCAGGGCCGGGCACCAAAACTCGCCGACCAGATCCTGCACCTCCCGGCGCAGACCATGGCCGACGACCAGGGCGCGGCGCGTTCGTCCGTCCTGCCCATGGGGTCGCTCTACGAGGGCGCGCTTTTCGTGCTGTTCGAGATCATGGTGCTGAAACTCGCCAAGCGCCTCGACATCACCCCCGACGCCATGCGCGCGAGGCATACCAACCTGGAATAGACAGATAGATTCGATACCGGAGGCGTCGCACCAGGGCTTTCAAGAAACAAGCATCGGACGCGCTAGCTGGCTTCTGCAGCCAGCTCGATCCAGGCCGGGGCATGGTCGCTGGCGCCTTCCAGACCACGGACTTCGCGATCGACGCCGCCTGCCACGAGGCGGTTGGCGAGGTTGGGGCTGAGCAGCAGGTGGTCGAGCCGCAGGCCGGCGTCGCGCGGCCAGCGCATGCGGCGGTAATGCCAGAAGGTGTAGAGGCGTTCGTCTGGGTGTAGATGGCGCAGCGCGTCGGTCCAGCTGCGGCCGACTAGCCGCCGGAACGCGGCACGGCTGTCGGGATGGACCAGCGCGTCGTCTTCCCAGGATTTCGTCTTGTAGATGTCGAGGTCGGTCGGCGCGACGTTGAAGTCGCCGGCTAGCACGACCGGCGCGCCGCTGCGGCGCAGCGCGGTGGCGTGCTTCCGCAAGCGCTCCAGCCATGCGAGCTTGTAGTCGAACTTGGGGCCCGGCCGCGGATTGCCGTTGGGCGCATAGATCGAGGCGATGAGGACGCCGCGCACCGCGGCCTCGATGTAGCGCGCCTGCCGGTCGGACGGGTCGCCGGGCAGTTCGGCGCGGGTCAGCACTGGCTTTGCGCCGCGTGCCAGGATCGCCACCCCGTTCCACGTCCTCTGCCCGGCCCACACCGATTCATAGCCGGCTTCACGGATTGCCGCTTCCGGGAAAGCATCCTGGTCGGCCTTCAATTCCTGCAGGCAGGCGACATCGGGCCGTTCCTGCTCCAGCCAGCCGAGCAGGTTGGCGAGGCGCCTGTTCACATTGTTGATGTTGAAGGTCGCGATCTTCATGGCCTCGCCGGTCTCTCCTGCCGCTGCTGCCCAGTCCGCGGGCACGCAAGCCACGTTCCACTGCAAGGCCCCAACGCATGGCGGGCCCGTTGGTGCCCCCCGCTCGATCACGCGGTACCTAGAGGCGGGCGGTTGCGTGGCTAGAAACGTTCGACCCAGGGCCTGATCGACAGTTCTTCCGACCATGTCGAGCGGCTCTGCCGGATCAGCATCAGGTAGTTCTGCGCGATGGCGTCCGGGTCGAGCATCGAGTCTGGCTGGTCGGCCGGTTCGCTGCGGCCGGGGTTGCGGATGCCGCCGTCGATGTTGACCCAGGCAACGTGGATGCCCTGCGGATGCAGTTCGCGCGCCATGGATTGCGACAGGCCGCGTTGCGCGAACTTGCCCATGGCGAAGGGCGCCGACTGCGGAAAGCCCTTCACGCCGGCCGAGGCGCCGGTGAATAGGATCGTGCCGCGCACGCCGTCTTCCGGCTCCTGCGCCAGCATGCTTCGCGCCGCCGCCTGGCCGACCAGAAAGGCACCGTAGGCGGTAACCTCGATCGATCGCCTGACCTCCTCGGGGTCGAGTTCGGATATCGGCCCGCGCTGGCGTGCCGACGGGTTGTAGATGACGACCCGCAACGGCGCCGGCGTGCCGGCAAAGAGAGTGGCGACATCGGCGGGCTTGGAAGCATCGCAGGCGATGGTCGCGGCGCCGGTCTCCTCGGCAAGTGCTGAGATCTTGCCGGTGTTGCGCGCAGCGAGAACCAGGCCGTATCCCTCGCGGGATAGCAGGCGCGCGAGCGATGCGGAAAGCCCGTCGCCGACGCCGACGATCAGGGCGGTTTCCTTGGACATGGCGGATCTCCTCTCTGCGACGCCATCATTCTGCGGGTCGGCCGCCGACAAATCTACAGGTGGCAGCCGGGCTTGCGCTTGAGCGCCAGATATTCGTCGATGAGTTGGCGGTAGCGCGTCGGGCCGAAGCTCGGGAAATGGCCGCCATGAATGACCGAGGCCGGCAGGTCGCGCATGCGCTCCAGCGTCGCCAGATAGTCGTCCACCTCCGAGTGGTAGGCGTCGTCGATCAACGGCCCGTCATAGACGATATCGCCAGACAGCAGTGTACCGGTCTTCCTCTCGAACAGCGCGATGCCACCCGGCGAATGGCCCGGCGTGTGCATCACCTCGAAAGCGCGGTCGCCGAGGTCGACCACGTCACCCGCCTCCAAGATGCGGCCGGCGGGAGCGGCGTGTATCCGGTATTTCGACGCGTCCCAGCCCTCTGGCGGAGAAATGAACATCTCGTCGGTGGCATAGCGATCAGCGAGCGTCCAGTCGTTGCGCGGATCAGCAAGGATCGCGGCCTCTGCGGCGTGCACGCAGCGGTCCGGGAACTCGTGGTGGCAGCCGATATGGTCGAAATGCGTGTGGCTGGCGACGCAGACGAGCGGCCGCTCGGTGACCAACGGCACGTGGCGGCGAAGGCTGACATGGCCGAGCCCGGTATCGAACAGCAGGTCGCGGTAGCGGCCGCGCACATGCCAGATGTTGCAGCGGAAGAAGGGCTGAATCCACGGCTCGTGGATGAGCGTGACGCCGTCCGCCATGCGCAGTGTCTCGTACCAATGGCGGTGCGGGATCGGGGCTTGCATCGTGTCAGCGCGACATCAGGATCATGTCGGCGGCGGGGCAGAACAGTTCGACCGTATCGCCGACCGAGACGGGGCGGTTCGACGGTACCTTCACGATGAAGGTGACCCCGGGATTCTTGATGGAGACGGCAAGCAGGCGCTTAAAGCTCCCCTGGAACACCACGTCGACCACCTTGGCGTCGCCGAGCGGGACGGAGGGCGGGACGTCGACCAACGTGATGTGTTCGGGGCGGATGGCGAGCGTCACGTCGAAGCCGGGTTCGCCGGAAGCCGAGATCGCCACGGGGCCGACCTCGGTGTCGACGCGGATTTCGTCCATGCCGAGATCCTGAATCTTGCCGGTCAACAGCGTGCTCTCGCCCATGAAGGTCGCGGTGAAGCGCGAGGCGGGACGCGAATAGACGCGTTCGGGCGGCCCCTGGTCCTCGATATGACCATGGTTCATGACGACGCAGTGGTCGGCCAGCGCCATCGCCTCTTCCTGGTCGTGCGTGACATGGATGAAGGCTGTGCCGACGCGCTTCTGCAGCGCTTTCAGCTCGTCCTGCATCTGGCGGCGCAGCTTCAGGTCGAGCGCGCCGAGCGGCTCGTCGAGCAGCAGCACGGCAGGCTCGACGACGAGCGCGCGGGCGAGCGCCACGCGCTGCCGCTGGCCGCCCGACAGCTGGTGCGGCTTCTTGGAAAAGGCATCGGCAAGCCCGACCATGGCGAGCGTGTCGCGCACCTTGGCGTGGCGTTTGGCGCGACCGAAGCCACGCATCCTGAGACCAAAGCCGACATTGTCGCCGACGCTCAGATGCGGAAACAGGGCGTAGTCCTGGAACACGGTTGCCGTGGGTCGTCTTGCCGGCGCCATGGCGGTGCAGTCGTCGCCGCGAATGAAGACCCGGCCCTCCTGTGGCGCCAGGAATCCGCCGAGGATGGAAAGAAGCGTGGTCTTGCCCGAGCCGGATGGCCCGAGCAGCACCGTGTAGCTGCCCGGCTCGACATTGAGGGCGATTTCGTCGAGCGCCTTGTGCGTGCCGAAGCTGTGCGACAGCTTGCGGATTTCGACCAGCGGGCCGGTCATGAGCGGTTCCTTCTGAGCAGGATGATTTCGAACAGGATGGCGAGCACCACCGAGACACCGAAGACCAGCGAGCCGATGGCGTTGGTGCGCGGGTTGAGGCCGGAGCGCAGCAGGTTCCAGATCTCGACCGGCAGCGTCGTGTCGAAGCGGGTGAGCAGAAAGGAGATGACGAACTCGTCCCAGGAGAAGGTCATCGACAGGAAGAAGCTGGCGAAGATCGCCGGCCACATGACCGGCACGCTGATGAGGAACAACACCTTCCACTCCGACGCGCCGAGGTCGCGGGCGGCGCGCTCGAGATTGACCTGGTTGTCGCCCATCTGGCTGTAGATGATGGCGAAGCAGAGCGGCAGGTTGATCACCACGTGGCCGATGCCGGCGGCGGCGAGCGATTTAGGAATGCCCGCCGCGTTGAACAGGATCAGGATGCCCATGCCGATGATCAGGTAGCTTACGGTGAGCGGCAAGGTGATCAGGCCGCGCAGCAGGGCCGCGCGCGGCAGGTGGTAGCGGGCGAAACCCCAGGCCGACAAAAACCCGAGCCCGACAGCCAGCGCGGACGAGAGGACCGCTACCATGACCGAGTTAACGAGCGCCGAGGTCAGCCGCGTGTCGCCGAGTACAACCTCGTACCAGCGCAGCGACGGGCCGGTGAAGGGCGGGATGGGAAAGGACGTCGCCTGCAGCGAGAACAGCACCAGCACGACGACCGGCAGGAAGATGAAGGCGTAGACGGCGAGCCCGTAGGCGGCGACCAGCAATCTGCCCAGCACCCGCATGGCTCAGCTTCGCTCCAGCTTGAGCCAGCGGGCGCAGAAGAGATAGGCGATGGTGACGACCACCATCAGGATGATGGCGAGTGCGGAGGCGAGCGGGAAGTCGCCGCGCCGGCCGATCTGCATCATGATGAGCTGCGGCATCAGAAGCTCGTTGTTGCCGCCGAGGATCTGCGGCGTGATGTAGTCGCCGATGCACAGCACGAAGGTCAGGAAGGCGCCGACCATGATGCCGGGCAGCGTCAGCGGCAGGATGACGTGCAGAAAGGTGCGTAGCGGCCCGGCGCCGAGATCGGCAGCTGCCTTGCGGTAGCTTGGCGACAGCTGCTTGAGGTTGGCGAAGATCGTGAGCGTCAGCAGCATGACGAAGAAGTGGACGAAGCCGATCACCGTGCCGGCGCGGCTGTTGGCGAGCTGCACCGGGTCGGCGAGCAGGCCCGAGCCGGTCAGCACCTTGTTGACGACGCCGTTTTCCGACAGCACCAGGAGCCAGCTGTAGGAACGAACCACGTAGGAGGTCCAGAAGGGCAGCACTGCGAGCATCAGCGCCAGTCGCTGCAGCCTGAGCGGAACGACCTCTGCGAGGATCCAGGCAAAGGGATAGGCGAGCAGCACCGAGATGGCCGTAACCGTCAGCGTCACTTCGAGCGAATTGACCATGGCGCGCCAGTAGCTCGGATTGTCGAAGAACTGGCGATAATTATCGAAGGTCGCGCTGCCGTCGCCGCCATGCTGCATGAAGCTCAGCACGCCCATCGCGGCGAAGGGCAGCACGAAGAAGCAGACTGTCCACAGCAGCGCCGGCGTTACCAGTGCCCAGCCAGGCGCCCGACTGGATGGGCTTCCAAATGACGTGCTCACAAGCCCTGTTTATTGTGCTTGCAGCATCTCTGTCCAGACGTCCTGCATCTTCTTGTCGAGGTCGGCGTCGGGCGCCGGATAGCTCTGCGCGCGGGCCAGGAATTCCGGCTGCTCGTCGAAGCGCAGCGCCTTCTTCTGGTCGTCCGACAGCGCCGCCTTGGTGTTGGCGGGCATGCCCCAGTAGCAGGAGGAGGTCGCGAGCCGCGCCTGACCCTCGGGGCTCATGATGTACTGGATGAATTTCAGCGCCATGTCCTTGTTCTTGGAATCGGCGAACATGGCGAGCGACTGGGACCACAGCACTGCGCCTTCCTGAGGGATCGAGAAGTCCAGCGCCGGATTCTCCTTCGCGAGGCCCGCCGTCACCCACTCGCCGCCGCCGACCAGGATGTCGACCTCGCCGGTGGCAAGTGCTGTCTGGCTGGCGACGACTTCGCCGACCAGCTTGGCGTTGCCCTTCATCTTCAGGAGCACGTCCTTGATGGCCGGCAAATCGGCCTCTGTCAGCTCGGCTGTCTTCTTGCCGATCGACATGGCGGCCATGCCGATCACCGGCAGGTAGTAGTCGTAGATGGCGATGCGGCCCTTGTACTTGTCGCCGGTCAGCGCCGCCATCGACTGCATGTCGGCCGGGTCGACCTTGGTGTTGTTGAAGCCGATCGTGTTATAGCCGAATTTTTCGGTGATGCCGTAGCGCTTGCCGTCGACGACGGTCGAGCCGTCCATCTTCACCTCGGCGAAAAGGTCGCCGAAGGGCAGCTTGTCTTCCGGCAGCGGTTCGAACAGGCCTTTCTCGACGCCGCGCGGAATGTCGATCGAATCGATCACCATCACGTCCCAGTCGCCGGGCTGCGACTGCTCGACGATGGCGAGGCCGGCGCCGGTGCCCTCGAATTCCTTGACGTTGACCTTGATGCCGTTCGCTTCCTCGAAGGGCTGCAGCAGTGCCGGATCGGCATGGTCGCACCAGATCAGCGCATTGAGGTCCTGTGCCAACGCCGGCGAGGCTGCAAGCAGCGCGATGGCGGCCGAGCCTAGGCTTGCGGCGCGGGCAAGATTCTTGAGATCGGCAAGCTGTTTCATGGTCTTCATCTCCTGTGTTCCCGGTGCCTTTTCGGCTGTTGAGAAAAAACTGAACCAATTCCAAACTTGAGTCAATTCTGATTTCGAGGCAGTCTCGCCGCGCATGGTCGGGCTACGCGCCAAACACAAGGCTGACAGGCACCGCCGCATCCTCGAGGCGGCGGCGGAACTGTTTCGTGAAGCCGGCTACGAAGGCGCCAAGATCGAGGCGATCGCCGCCGCGGCTGAGGTCTCGGTAGGCACGATCTACAACTACTATCGCAACAAGGGCGACATCCTCGTCGCCATCGTCTCGATGGAGGTCAATGAGGTGCTAAACGCCGGGCGCGGCGTCGTCGCCACGCCGCCCGCGAATGTCGGCGACGCCATCGACACGCTTCTCGGCATCTATTTCGAGCATTCGCTGATCTATCTCAGCAAGGCGATGTGGCGGCAGGCAATGGCGACCTCGATGCAGCAGCCGGACAGCCCATTCGGGCAGACCTATTTTGCGCTCGACAGGGCGCTTGTCGACCAGACCTGCGAACTCGTCGACCGGCTGAAGCGCCTCGGCCTGGTGCGGCTCGACGCCGATACGCGCGCCACCGGCGAGATCATTTTCAACAACATGAACATGATGTTCATGGAATTCGTGAAGCTCGATGCCATGCCGATCGCCGATCTCAGGGCAGCGGTTCGCCGGCAAAACAAGGTGCTGGTCGGCGCGATAGAGGTGCCCGGTCAGGCCATATAGGCGGCCCGTTCGAACATGATCGAGGGCGAGCCGTGATAGCTGGTCTCGACGCGCTGACGGTATCCGCACTTCATCGCGACCTTGATGGAAGGGGCGTTTTCCGGTGCGATGATGCAGACCGTCCTGCCGCCGACATTGGCGTCAATCCATGCGGTTGCGCGGCTCACCACCTCCGTTGCCAGCCCAAGCCCGTGGAAGGCGGGCGCCAGTGCCCATCCGGCCTCGGGAACGCCTTCGATCGACGGTTCGATGTCGCGCTTCATGTCCTGGAAGCCGACTTCGCCGACGAGGGCGCCGCTGGCCTTGGCCTCGATCGCCCAGTAGCCGTAGCCGAGGAACGACCAGGTGCCGGCATGGCGCAGGAAGCGGACCCATGACTCCTCGCGCGAATGAGCCCGCCCGCCGATGAAGCGGGTCACCCCAGGATCCGCCCACATCGCTTGATAGGCGTCGAAATCCTCGATCCGGTGCGGCCTGAGGATCACGCGTTCGGTCTCGATGACAGGGGCTTGCTTGATGTCGGGCATGGAAGGCAGTCTCCGGCGGCGCGCCCTGTGGGTAGCAAATCCGCGCCGCCGGACAAGAGCCAGTTTGGCGCACATCAGGCAACCTGCCGGGCCAGGCTTGAAAGCGGCATGCTGCTCGGCCAAGTTTAAGCAGCACCTGGGCTTCCGAGGGGAAACGGAATGGACATCGTCGATCTGCTGCTTGCCATTCTGCACCACATTCTGGTGTTCTCGCTCGCCGGCATTCTCGCCGCGGAATGGGTTCTGGTGCGGCCAGGACTGTCGGGGCAGTCGCTGCAACTGCTCGGCCGCATCGACGGCGCCTATGGCGGCATCGCAATGGCGGTGATCGTGGTGGGCATTTGCCGGGTCGTCTTCGGCCTCAAGGGCTGGGAATACTACGTCTCCAACCACGCCTTCTGGGGCAAGATGGCTGCCTTCGTCATCGTCGGACTGCTGTCGATCCGTCCGACCATGCGCATCCTTGCCTGGCGCCGTGCCGACGACGCGGCCGTCCCCGATGCCGAAATTGCCGCCGTCCGCACCTGGCTTCGGGCAGAAATCGGCTTTTTCGGGCTGATCCTCGTCTTTGCCGCCATGATGGCGCGCGGCATCGGCTACTGAGCGGGTTCGGCGGCCGTTTCGGGCAGCGGTGACAATTCCACCAGCGGCGCCGGGATCGTGTTGGTCTTCACCGCCGCCTTGCAGATATCGGCGATGATACAGCGCTCGCATTCCGGCCGCCGCGCCTTGCAGACATAGCGTCCGTGCAGGATCAGCCAGTGATGCGCGTGGCGCATGTACTGTTCCGGAATGATGCGGACCAGTCCGGCCTCCACCTCTTCTGGCGTCTTGCCGGGCGCCAGCCCGAGCCGGTTGCCGATGCGGAATATATGCGTATCGACCGCCATCGTCGGCTGGCCGAAGGCCATGTTGAGAACGACATTGGCCGTCTTTCGCCCGACGCCGGGCAGCTTGACGAGTTCGTCGCGGTCGCCCGGCACGACGCCGCCGTGATCGCGGATCAGCGCTTCGGATAGGGCGATGACATTCTTGGCCTTATTGCGCCAGAGCCCGATGGTGCGGATATGCTCGCCCACAGCCTCCTCGCCGAGGGCCAGCATCTTCTGCGGCGTTTCGGCCGCGGCAAACAAGGCCCGCGTCGCCTTGTTGACGCCGGCGTCTGTCGCCTGCGCGGACAGCACGACCGCGATCAGAAGCGTGAAGGCGTTGACATGTTCGAGCTCGCCCTCGGGTTCCGGCCTCTGCACAGAGAAGCGCCGAAAAATCTCCTCAACCTCGGCCGGCGAGTACCGCGACCGGGGCCGCCTCGGGCGGGGCCGCGGCTTGGTGCCCGCGGCGTCGCGCAGGCGCGTTTTGTCGCGGGTTTTCTGTTTGGGATCTGCCATCGCCCCTCTATAATGGAGCGCCATGAGCGACACAAACATCGCCCCCGACGAGCCCTTCTTCCAGGCGCTGCTGACGCCGCATCGCTCGCTCGGCCGCACCGGCTTCATGGTGCTCATGGGCACGCTTTCGGCCGCCTGGCTTGCAACGGGAGCAATCTTCCTCGCCAATGGCGCATGGCCGGTTTTCGGCTTTTTCGGTCTCGACCTGCTGCTGGTCTACGGTGCGTTCCGGCTGAACTACCACGCCGCCCGCGCCCGCGAGGAGGTGTCGGTGTCGCGCACCAGCCTCGATATTCGCAAGATCGCGCCGTCGGGCAGGGCCGTGGCGCACCATTTCAACCCGTTCTGGTCGCGCTTCTCCGTCGCCCGCCATGCCGAGATCGGCATCACCTCGATGGCCGTCGATTCGCGCGGCGAAAGCGTGCCGATCGGCAGCTTCCTCAACCCGGACGACCGCGAGAGTTTCGCCTCGGCCTTCTCCGGTGCGCTGGCCAGGGCCAAGCGCGGGTAAGCTGGACATATTCGGACTTGAGCTGCAGGAATCGGGTGGAGAAGCGGCCCGCTGGCGAAGATATTGGCGTTCACGGGAGATTTTTGCCATGAACGCACACATGCCACTCAGAACCGAGACGATCCTTGAGACCGACATCACCCCGACGGGCGGCGATTACGAGACCGTGCGCCGGGTGGTCGAGAAGATCAGCCTCGACTACCGCGACCAGCCGTCGCTGGAAGCGCTTGCTGCAGATGTCGGCCTGACGCCGACCGCACTGCAGAAACTGTTCACCCGGTGGGCCGGCCTGTCGCCCAAGGGCTTTCTGCAGGCCGTGACGCTCGACCACGCGCGTCGGCTGCTCGACGAGGGCATGCCGCTGCTCGAGGCTTCCTACGAGGTCGGCATGTCGGGCCCGAGCCGCCTGCACGATCTGTTCGTGACGCACGAGGCGATGTCCCCCGGCCACTACAAGACACGAGGCGACGGTATCACCATCCGCTACGGTTACCATCTTTCGCCCTTCGGCGTGGCGCTGGTGATGGTCACCGACCGGGGCCTGGCCGGCCTTTCCTTCAACGATCCGGGCGAGGAACGCGCCGCCTTCGCCGACATGTCGGGCCGCTGGCCGAATGCCACCTATGTCGAGGACATGTCGGCCACCGCGCCCTATGCGGCGAGGATTTTCGATCCGGCGGCATGGCGTGCGGAGCAGCCGCTGCGCGTCGTCATGATCGGCACCGACTTCCAGGTCCGAGTGTGGCAGGCGCTGCTCAAGATCCCGATGGGAAAGGCGCGCTCCTATTCCTCTATCGCCGCCGAAATCGGCTCGCCGGCCGCAAGCCGTGCCGTCGGGGCCGCCATCGGCGCCAACCCGATTTCCTTCGTGGTGCCCTGCCACAGGGCGCTCGGCAAGTCCGGCGCGCTGACCGGCTATCACTGGGGCCTGACGCGCAAGCGCGCCATCCTCGGCTGGGAGGCGGGCCAACTGTCGGCCTGATGTTAGCTTTGCGGACCGGCCGGCTGGAAAGCCGCCTCAACAAAGGCTAGCTTCCCGGAAAATTCCGGGAGGCTTTTCTTGATCACCGTCATCGGCTCCATCAATCTCGACCTCATCGCCAACGTGACCCGGCTGCCGAAGGGCGGCGAAACCGTGCCCGGTGACGATTTCCGCACCGCGCCCGGCGGCAAGGGGGCCAACCAGGCTCTGGCTGCGGCGAGGGCAGGCGGCCAGGTTCGCATGATCGGTGCCGTCGGCAAGGACGCATTCGCGACCGAGGCACTCGCCTGCCTCAAGCAGGGCAGGGTCGACCTGTCCGGTGTCGGCGAGACCCATGCGGCGACCGGCACGGCGCTGATCCTGGTCGACGATAAGGGCGAGAACATCATCGCCGTGGTGCCCGGCGCAAACGCCACCGTGCTGCCCGGCGACCTGAACAAGGCGCTGCTCGCGAAGAATGAGGTTGTGCTCCTGCAGCACGAGATTCCGATCGCCGCGGTTCGCAAGGCGCTGGCCGCCGCGCGCGAGGCTGGCGCGGTCAGCATGCTCAACACCGCGCCCTTCCGGACCGACGCCGTCGACCTTCTGGCCGAAGCCGACTATGTCGTCGCCAACGAGACCGAGTTCGATCTCTATGCCGATGCGCTGAAGCTGGCGGGTGGCGACCGGACGACGCGCATGCGCGCTTTTGTCGAAGCGACGGGCCGGACCGTTATCGTGACACTCGGTGGCGACGGCGTGCTCGCGGCAACGCCCGACGGCGATCTCGTCGTGCCGGCGCTGAAGATTACGCCGGTCGACACCGTCGGCGCCGGCGACACGTTCTGCGGCTATCTCGGCGCCGGGCTCTCCGCCGGCCTGCCGCTGGAGCAGGCGCTCCGCCGGGCCGCTGCTGCCGGCTCGCTGGCCTGCCTGAAGCCGGGCGCACAGCCTTCGATCCCGCACGGCAAGGATGTCGACGCCGCGCTCGCGGCAGGGTAACTGACGCCCGCGACGGACCTGACCCAACGGAATACGGGTTGGAACGCCGCGCCTTCATGGGTTAAGCCTTCAGGACCGAAATTGAGGGATTGCCGGTGAACCTTTTCGAGCCTGGTCGCGACAGAGGCCTAGGAGCCGCGCGCCAGCCATGACCGCCGCGCCAAGCCAGCAGTCCGACCTCGAACTGGTCGGACGCGTCGCAAAGGGCGATCGCGCTGCCGTGCGGCTCCTGTTCATGCGCCACCACGCCCGGATATTCCGGTTCGTGGCACGCCAGACGGGATCGGAATCGATGGCAGACGACATCGCGAATGAGGTTTTTCTGGAGCTGTGGAAGCAGGCGCCCGGCTTCGAGGGCCGTTCGCAGGTTTCGACCTGGCTGCTCGGCATCGCCCGTTTCAAGGCGCTGTCGCATCTGCGCAAGCGCAAGGAGGAATGGATCGACGACGCCGACGCGGCGGCCGTGCCCGACACCGCCGATACGCCGGAAGTCGCCGTCATGAAGGACAACAAGGCGAATGCGCTGCGCGGCATGGTCAACGCCCTGCCAGAGGAACAGCGCTCGGTCATAGATCTCGCCTACTACCACGGCAGGTCGGTGACGGAGATCGCCGAAATCCTGTCGATTCCGGTGGCTACGGTGAAGACCCGCATGTTCTATGCCCGCAAGAAACTCGGCGAGGCGCTGCAGGCGG
Source organism: uncultured Rhizobiaceae bacterium (assembly GCA_947259295.1). Taxonomy (GTDB): domain Bacteria; phylum Pseudomonadota; class Alphaproteobacteria; order Rhizobiales; family Rhizobiaceae; genus CAMYMG01. Next base: position 269,542 of record CAMYMG010000058.1, on the reverse strand, counting down.
CCGGCTTCGAAAGGGGATGGCCATGAGCGAGCCCGAAGACATGTCACGCCGCGACGAACTGGAAACCCTGCTGCCCTTCTACCTGAACGGCACGCTGGAAGGCGTCGATCTCGAAGCCGTCGAGGAATGGCTGGCAACCGACCCGGCGGCGGTGGCGGCACTCGAGGAAGCCGAGGCCGAGTTCTCGGGCGTCTCGGCGGCCAACGAGGCCGTGCGTCCGCCGGCCGATGCGCTGAGCCGGTTCAACAAGATGCTGGACGCTGAGGTGGGAGCGGAACGCTCCGAGAGCCCGTCGATGCTTGCCGGCCTTTGGGCCAGGCTGACGGCCGTGCCTGCGTCGGTCGCCTGGGGCGCCGCGGCCGCGGCCATTGCGCTTGTGCTGGTGCAGGCCGTTATGGAGCCCGGCCGTCCGGGCGGCGACTTCGAGATCGCCGGCACCGAGGACGCAGCGAATATGCCCTTCGTCTTCGTGACGTTTACGCCCGAGGCGACGATCGCCGATATTGCCGCGTTCCTCGCCGAAAATGGCGCGACGATCGTCGCCGGTCCGGCAGCGGGCGGCGTCTTCAAGGTCGGCATCGAGGCGGCGACGGCGCAAGATTACGACAGGATCGTCGGCCTTATTGCTGCCCAGCCTTTTGCCGAAACTGTGGCTCCCGGGAGGAAACCGGCCGATGGCGGCTAGAGCAGGCGTTGGATTTCTGGCAATCTTTGCGGCGGCGAGCAGTCTCGCCGCTTTGCCTGCCTCGGCGCAGACCAACGACCCCAACATCTCCCAGACGGAACTAGACTGTCTCCAGACGATGGCGGCAGGCGGCGTCTGTGGACCGGATGGCCGTCCGGCGCTGCCCGGGGCGATCGCGCTGCCGGACCTGCTCGTCGACCTGTTTCCAAATCCGGAGCCGCGCGAGCCCGCGGCACAGCCAGAGCCCGCGGCGCCCGCGGCCGGTGCCGTCGAAACCGCCTCCCCGGAAACGCCCGAACAACCTGCGACTCCCGATCCCTCGCCTGCAGCAGGGCCACCGCCCGGATCCCTGGCGACCGTCCCGCCGGCCTCGCCGCCCGTCGCCATCTCCGGCGAATTCGTGCCCGACGAAGTGCTGGTAACGGTCGATGGCGACGCGGACGTGGTTTCGGCGCTGGCGGCCGCCTTCGGCCTCGAGGTCCGCTCGCAACGCGTCTCGACGTTGCTCGGTTCGACGGTGGTGCGCTTCGGCATCCCCGACGGCCGTCCGGTCAGCCTGGTGCTCGCGCAGCTGGCCGGCGACGCCCGCACGCAGGCGCGCGTGCCCAACCATATCTACGACCTGCAACAGGCTGCCGGCGCCCAGAACTATGCCTTCCAGCGGATCGCGCTCACGCCTGACAGCGCCAGCGGCGAGAATGTCCGGATCGCCGTCATCGACACCGGCATCGACGAAACGCATCCGGCGCTCAAAGGCGTCGTCGAAAGCATCTTCGACGCCATGCCGGGCGTAGAGGTCACGGTGCGCGACCACGCCACTTCCGTCGCCGGGCTGATTGCCGGCATCGGCGACCTGCCGGGCATGGCGCCCGGCTCGAAAATCTACCACGCCCGGGCCTTCGAGGGCGGCCGCTCGACCATGGATATCATCCTGGCGGCGCTCGACTGGGCGGCCGAGCAGGATGTGCGCATCATCAACATGAGCTTCGTCGGGCCGGACAATGAATTTCTGCAGGCCGCCTGCGCCGCCGCCCGCGATCGCGACATGGTGCTGGTGGCAGCCGCCGGCAACAATGGTCCGAAAGCGCCCTACGGCTACCCGGCCGCCTATGACAGCGTGATCGCGGTGACAGCGACGGACGACAAGGATCAGCTGATGCAAGAGGCCAATCGCGGGCCCTATGTCTTCGTCTCGGCGCCCGGCGTCAACATGATGGCCCCGGTCGGCGGAGGCCAGGACCTGGTCACCGGAACCTCCTTCGCAGCGGCGATCGTCTCGGGCGCCATCGCCAACCTTATCCACAACCAGCCCGACCGCTCCGCCGACTGGGTCGAGGCGGCGCTCTCGGCGACGGCAAAGGACCTCGGCGAAACTGGACGCGATGCCGACTACGGCTACGGACTGATCGACGCCGCGGCGGCCGAAGCGGTCAGGTAGGCACGCTGCCGATCGAGGCACGCACCACAAGGTCGACCGGCCAGACCTCGCCCCAGGCGCCGGTTTCCTGTCCGGAAATGCGCGCTGCCAGCCGTTCGGCGATGCGCTGTCCCGCAAGCCGGATCGACGAGCGCGTCGTGGTCAGCGGCACGGAAAAATTCTCCGGCCTCAGCCACGGGAAAACGTCGTCATGTGCCACCAGCGAGACATCGCGTGGGATGGTGAGGCCGAGGTCGCGGATGGCGCGCACGACGCCGAGCGACATGATCAGCGAAGAGCAGATGATGGCGGTGGGCGCGTCGGCGCCTTCCAGCAGGCTGCGCGCTGCGCGGTAGCCGTTCTCGTCGGTCATGGCCACGGAGCGGATAGCCGAGGCGGGCAGCGACAACCCGCTGTCGGCCAGCGCGCGTCGCGCCCCCCGTTCGCGGAAGATCGCGAAGGTCTGCCTCATGTCGCCGTTGATCAGCGCGATGCGCGTATGGCCAAGCTGGATCAGCAGCCGCGCTGCGTCGCGGAAAGCCGCCTCGTTGTCGATGTCGGTATGGGCATACTCGAAGTCGAGCCCTTCGCTGCGGCCATGCACGATGAAGGGGATGCCGAGCCGGTTGAGCAGCGAGATGCGACGGTCGGCCGGACGGGGGGACGACACATAGACGGCGTCGACCTGCTTGTTGGCGACGATGCGCCGGTAGGTTGTTTCCTCGTCATTGGCGTCTGCAGGGCTGAGCACCAGATCGAGGTCATGGCCGCGCGCATAGTCGCCGAGGCCGGAGAGAAACTCGACGAAATGCGGATCGATGTCGACCGACTTCCCTGTCGGAAGCACGTAGCCGATCATGCCCGCCTTGCCGGTAGCCAGCCGCCGGGCGCTCGGGTTCGGCCTGTAGCCGTGCCGCTTGGCGGCGTCGGCGACGCGCCGGCGAGTCTCCTCGCTGACTTCCGGATAGCCGTTGAGAGCGCGGCTTACCGTGGTCTGCGACAGTGCCAGCATGTCGGACAGCTGCTTGAGATTCAAAGCAGTCTCCTCTTCCCCAAAGCGCTTTGAGGCATTTGTCGTTCACTCCCCCAGCGGCAAGGCCGCATTGTCAAAGACATTAGCGCGAAAACGGGCAGAGAGAAGCAAAAACAGCTAGTGCGGTGCCGTAAAACTATAGTGCAGCGCACCAAATAAGCAGATGCATCATTAACGTGAATACATCCCCGCTTGACTCCGCTGCCGTTTGGTGGCGAGATGAAAACAGCCAAAGCGCTTTGGAGCCCGCTTTCAAACAGTTGCGATTGGTTTGATCCTGGGTCACATTTGAAGCACGTCGGCAGGCCGGAATGGAGGTTCCGCGCCTTGTCTTGCGAACCACAGGGAGGAACATCATGAAGAAGTGCCTTTTGCTGGGCGTGGCGCTCGCCACTCTTGCCCTTTCCGCTCCCGCCTCGGCCGAACTCAAGTTCAAGCCGGGCGAGGATTCAAAGTTCACCTGGTCGAATTACGACGATCTCAAGAACGTCGACCTCAAGGGCGAGACGCTGACCATCTTCGGTCCATGGCGCGGCGAGGACGAGGCCCTGGTCCGTTCGGTGCTCGAATATTTCATCGAGGCGACGGGCGTCGATCTCAAGTATTCCTCCTCGGAGAACTACGAGCAGCAGATCGTCATCGACACGCAGGCCGGCAGCCCGCCGAACATCGCCGTTCTGCCGCAGCCCGGCCTGATCCAGGACCTTGCCTCCAAGGGCCTGCTGACGCCGCTTGACGACGCGACCGCCGATTTCGTGCGCGAGAATTACGGCGCCGGCCAGTCCTGGGTCGACCTCGGCACCTACAAGGACAAGGACGGCACCGACAAGTATTTCGCTTTTCCCTACAAGGCCGACCTGAAGTCGCTGGTCTGGTACGTGCCGGAGAATTTCGAGGAAGCCGGCTACGAAGTGCCCAAGACCTGGGAAGAGATGCAGGCCCTGTCCGACCAGATCGTCGCCGATGGCGGCGTGCCATGGTGCATCGGCCTGGGCTCGGGCGGCGCAACGGGCTGGCCGGCGACCGACTGGGTCGAGGACATCATGCTGCGCACGCAGTCGCCCGAGACCTACGACAAGTGGACCAAGAACGAAATTCCGTTCAATGACCCGTCGGTCGTCGAGGCGCTGCAGATCTTCGCCGACATCGCGACCAACGACAAATATGTCGACGGCGGCGCGGCCGCGGTTGCCGCCACCGACTTCCGCGACAGCCCCAAGGGCCTCTTCTCGATCCCGCCGAAATGCTACATGCATCGCCAGGCATCGTTCATCTCGTCCTTCTTCCCGGAAGGCACCAAGCTCGGCGTCGATGCCGACTTCTTCTACCTGCCGCCCTTCGCCTCGCATGCCGATCTCGGCAACCCGGTCCTCGGCGGCGGAACGTTGTTCTCGATCACCAAGGACTCTAAGGCGGCGCGTGCCTTCATCGATTTCCTGAAGATGCCGCTGGCGCACGAGATATGGATGGCACAGTCCGGCCTGTTGACGCCGCTGAAGACCGCGAACAAGGAGGCCTACGCCAACGAGGCGCTGAAGAAGCAGGGTGACATTCTGGTCAACGCATCGACCTTCCGCTTCGACGGATCTGACCTGATGCCTGGCAAGATCGGCGCCGGCGCCTTCTGGACCGGCATGATCGACCTGGTCGGCGGCAAGCCGGCGGCCGACGTGGCAGCCAACGTCCAGACCAGCTGGGACGCCATCAAGTAAGCGCGCACCCGCGCCACCTCATCCGCGTCACGATCCGGGCCGCCTAGGCCCGGGTCCAACAGGCAGGCCACCCGTACCGCTGGCACGAGACGCCGCGGACGAGGTCCGGCAACAGGGGAGGAAGCCATGGCGGCTCAGATTCTGTCGGCCATCATCACCATCATTGTCGGCGTTGGCGGCGCGGTCGCCTATTTCTGGGGCGCCAACCGGCTGCTCGATATCATCTTCCCGTCGCGCGGCGTGGCGGGTGCCGCGGCAATCGACAATCTGCGCCGCCAGGGTCTGATCCGCCCCTGGCTGTTCATCGGCCCGGCGCTGATCATCCTGACGGTCTACTTGATCTATCCGGTCGTGCAGACACTCTGGCTCTCCTTCCACGGCCGCAACGGCGAGGATTTCGTTGGCTTCGCCAACTACAGCTGGGCATTCGGCGACCGCGAGTTCCGCAACTCGATCTTCAACAACCTCCTGTGGCTCGCCGTCGTGCCGGCGGCCTGCACCTTCCTCGGCCTCGTGATTGCGGTGCTGACCGACAAGATCTGGTGGGGCACCATCGCCAAGAGCCTGATCTTCCTGCCGCTCGCCATCTCCTTCGTCGGCGCCAGCGTGATCTGGAAATTCATCTACGAATACAAGGGCGACGGCCAGACGCAGATCGGCCTGCTCAACGCCATCGTGCAGTATCTCGGCGGCAGCCCGCAGGTCTGGATATCGCTGCCCTTCTGGAACAATTTCTTCCTGATGGTGATCCTGATCTGGATCCAGACCGGTTTCGCGATGGTGATCCTCTCGGCGGCCCTGCGCGGCATTCCCGAGGAGACCATCGAGGCCGCCGTCATCGACGGCGCCAACCCGTTTCAGATATTCTGGAAGATCATGATCCCGCAGATCTGGGGCACCATCGCCGTGGTGTGGACGACAATCACCATCTTGGTGCTCAAGGTCTTCGACATCGTGCTGACCATGACCAACGGCCAGTGGAACAGCCAGGTCCTGGCCAATCTGATGTTCGACTGGATGTTCCGCGGCGGCGGCGATTTCGGCCGCGGCGCCACCATCGCCATCATCATCATGCTCGCCGTCCTGCCGATCATGATCTGGAACATCCGCCAGGCGAACCGCGAGTCGGGGGGGCACTGAGATGGCCAACAGCACGGGCAAGAGCTTCCTCGGCCGCTTCGGCGTCCACATCGCGGTGCTCGTCTTCGTCACCATCTGGACCATCCCGACGCTCGGCATCCTGGTGTCGTCGCTGCGCGACAAGGACCAGATCATCGCGTCGGGCTGGTGGAACGCTTTCTCCAGTTCCAGCCAGACCGAAGCCGGCCGCCTGCCGCCCGCCTCGGCGCAGATTGAAAAGGACGGCAAGTTCGTCATCGAGGGCAACATTTTCGAGGAAGGCCAGGAGCGGAACATCAGCGCCTTCGGGCTGCGATCGGCGGCACCGACGGAATACGAGGCAGGGGCCGTTGCCGACCTCGGCGACGGCGTCTCGCTGCAGCTCGACGAGGACGGCTCCTTTGTCATGTCTTCCCCGGTTGCCTTCGAGGGCGAGCGCGGCCAGCGCGTCTATTACGAATCCTCAGCGCCGCCGCGTTTCACCACCGAGAATTACGAGACGGTCCTGTTTTCGGAAGGCATCGGCCGCTCCTTCATGAACTCGCTGACGGTGACCGTGCCGGCGACCGTCATTCCGATCATGATCGCCGCCTTCGCCGCCTATGCGCTCGCCTGGATGCGCTTTCCCGGCCGCGCGCTGATCATCGCCGTCATCATCGGGCTGCTGGTCGTGCCGCTGCAGATGGCGCTGATCCCGCTGCTCCAGCTTTACAATGGCGTCGCCCTGTTCTTCGGCGTGCCGTCGAAGACCTATCTCGGCATCTGGCTGGCGCATACCGGCTTCGGTCTTCCCTTCGCCATCTACCTGCTGCGCAGCTACATGGCCGGCCTGCCGCGTGAGCTGATGGAATCTGCGCGCATCGACGGCGCCAGCGACTTCGAGATCTTCATCAAGATCGTTTTGCCGCTTTCCTTCCCGGTGCTGGCCTCCTTCGCCATCTTCCAGTTCCTCTGGGTCTGGAACGACCTGCTTGTCGCCATCGTGTTCCTCGGTTCCGGCTCCGACCAGCTCGTTCTGACCGGCAAGCTCAACGCGCTGCTCGGGTCGCGCGGCGGCGACTGGGAAATCCTCACGACATCGGCCTTCATCACCATCATCGTGCCGCTGATCGTGTTCTTCTCGTTGCAGCGTTATTTCGTCCGCGGCCTGCTCGCCGGATCGGTCAAGGGAGGATGAGCGTGATGCCGGCAGTATCGATGCCCCAGGAGGCGCCGGCGCTCGCCGCCGACCGGGACTGGTGGCGTGGCGCGGTGATCTATCAAATCTATCCGCGCAGCTACCAGGATTCCAACGGCGACGGCATCGGCGACCTTGCCGGTATCATCCAGCGCCTGCCCTATATTGCCGGCCTTGGTGCCGACGCGATCTGGATCTCGCCCTTTTTCAAGTCGCCGATGAAGGATTTCGGCTATGACGTGTCGGATTATTGCGACGTCGATCCGATGTTCGGCACACTCGACGATTTCGACGCGCTGGTCGCCGAGGCACACCGGCTTGGCCTGCGCGTAATGATCGACGAGGTGCTTTCACACACTGCCGACGATCATCCCTGGTTCGCCGAGAGCCGCGCCAGCCGCGACAATCCCAAGGCCGACTGGTATGTCTGGGCCGACGCCAGCCCGGACGGCACGCCGCCCAACAACTGGCTGTCGATCTTCGGTGGCTCCGCCTGGCAGTGGGACACGCGCCGCCAGCAGTATTACCTGCACAATTTCCTCGCCGAGCAGCCCGACCTCAACTTCCACAACAGGGAGGTGCAGGATGCGCTTCTCGAGGTAACCCGCTTCTGGCTCGACCGTGGCGTCGACGGCTTCAGGCTCGACACGATCAATTTCTACTTTCACAGCCAGGGCCTGGAGAGCAATCCCGCCCTGCCGGTTGCCGAGCGCAACGACCAGACGGCGCCGACGGTCAATCCCTACAACTATCAGGACCATATCTACGACAAGAGCCGGCCCGAGAACGTCGCCTTCCTCGAGCGCTTTCGTGCCCTGCTCGACGAGTATCCGGCCGCCGCTGCGGTCGGCGAGGTGGGCGATGCGCAACGCGGCCTCGAAGTCGTCGCCGCCTATACGGCCGGCGATAACCGGGTCCAGATGTGCTATTCCTTCGACTTCCTGGCGCCGGAGAAACTGAGCGCGGAACGCGTGCGCGCCGTGCTGGAATCGTTCGGCAGGGTGGCCTCCGACGGCTGGTCGTGCTGGGCCTATTCCAACCATGACGTGATGCGGCACGCCTCGCGCTGGGCGCAGGGCGAGAGCGACCGCACCGCCTATCTCAAGGTGATCTCGGCGCTGCTGATGTCGCTGCGCGGCTCGGTCTGCCTCTACCAGGGCGAGGAACTCGGGCTCGGCGAGGCCGACCTCAATTTCGAGGATCTGCGCGATCCCTACGGCATTCGCTTCTGGCCCGAATTCAAGGGCCGCGACGGCTGTCGCACGCCGATGGTCTGGGACGACAACGAGACCAATGCCGGTTTCTCGACCGGGCGCCCATGGCTGCCGGTCGCCGCCGATCACCGGCCGCTCGCGGTCAATCGCCAGGAGGGCGACCCGCACTCGCTGCTGGAGCACTACCGCGGCTTCCTGGCGTTCCGCCGCGCTTACCCGGCGCTCGCCAAGGGCGACATCGACTTCCTGGCGGCCAAAGGCGACGCCATCGCCTTCACGCGACGCCAGGGCAATGAGCAGCTCGTCTGCGCCTTCAACCTCGGCGACCAGCCCGCTGAGATCGATCTTGGAGATGGCGACGCCGTGCAGCCGCTGGCGGGGCACGGTTTTGCCGGCAGCATCGACGGACGGACGATCAGACTGAACAGTTACCAGGCCTGGTTCGGGCGCATCGCCTGAACCAGTCAGGAACCAGGTTTTTCGGGAGGAAACCACATGGCCGATCTCAGCCTCAGACAAATCAAGAAGTCCTACGGCAATCTGAAGATCCTGCACGGCATCGATCTCGACATAAAGTCGGGCGAGTTCATCGTCTTCGTCGGGCCGTCCGGCTGCGGAAAGTCGACGCTGCTGAGGACGATCGCGGGGCTCGAGGAGATCACCTCTGGCGAACTCAGCATCGCCGGCGAGGTGGTGAACGACGTGCCGCCATCGAAGCGCGGCATTGCCATGGTGTTCCAGTCCTACGCGCTCTATCCGCACATGACCGTCTACGACAACATGGCCTTCGGCATGAAGATCGCCCGCGAGGAGAAGTCGGAGATCGATCGGCGGGTGCGCCAGGCTGCTGAAATCCTGCAGCTGACCAACTATCTCGACCGTCTGCCCAAGGCGATGTCCGGCGGCCAGCGTCAGCGCGTCGCCATCGGCCGCGCCATCGTGCGCAACCCCAAGGTCTTCCTGTTCGACGAGCCGCTGTCGAACCTAGATGCCGCCTTGCGCGTCGCCACCCGCATCGAGATCGCCAAGCTCAAGGAGTCCATGCCCGACACGACGATGATCTACGTGACGCATGACCAGGTTGAGGCGATGACGCTGGCTGACCGCATCGTCGTGCTGAAGGACGGACGGGTCGAGCAGGTCGGGTCTCCAATGGAACTCTATCATCACCCGGGCAATCTGTTCGTGGCACAGTTCATCGGCTCGCCTGCCATGAACATCGTGCCGGCGACTATCGACAAGGCCGGCGACAACACGGTCATCACCCAAGTGGGAGGCCGCAAGACCAATGTGCCGGTCGCCACGCCCGCCGACGCGGCTGGCACCAGGATCAGCTTTGGCGTTCGCCCGGAGGATCTGCGCGTCGCCAGCGGCGAGACCGCCCTGTTCGAGGGCAGGGTCGACTATGTCGAGCAGCTCGGCGAGGTGCAGATGGTCTATCTCGACATCGGCATTGCCGACCAGCCGCTGGTCGTGAAGCTGCCGGGGAACGCCGACGTGAAGCGCAATTCGACCATGAAGGTCGATGCCGACGCCGACACGCTGCATATCTTCGATCCGGAGGGTCGTTCCTACGCCCGTACGCAGAACACCGCCAAGGCCGCCTGAAGCTGGCTTGAGGAGCACTGCGCCGTCGGCCAAGGAATTTGCCGGCGCGTGTCGGCAAGGTACTGCTTCGACCGTCCTTGATCGACAGAGGCAGCGTTTCGGCCTAGTTTTCGCACGCCCGTGCGAGACCCTGGCTGTCATCGCGGGCCTGCCGTTCATGCGTGGAGGTGGAGATGGCAAGCAAGGTTCTCGTTCTCGTCGGTACCAAGAAGGGCACGTTCATCGCCGAGAGCGATGCAGCGCGCAGGAACTGGGCGTTGCGCGGTCCGTTCTGCGAGACCTGGCCGATCAACCATGTCATGGCCGACCCCTCGAGCGGCATCATCTACGCTGGCGGCGGCAATGAATGGTTCGGTCCGGCGGTCTGGAACTCCGAGGATCTCGGCGCGACCTGGACGCATTCGAGCGAGGGCCTGGCCTATGAGGCTGGCGCCGAGCCGATCAAGGCGGTGTGGAGCCTGGCCGAGCGCGACGGCGTTCTCTACGCCGGCGTGCAGCCTGCCGGGCTGTTCCGGAGCGAGGACAAGGGAAAGACCTGGCAGCATCTCGACGGGCTGCAGAAACATCCGTCGCGGCCGCATTGGAACGCGGGCGGCGCCGGGCTGATCCTGCATTCGCTTGTGCTGCATCCCGAGGACAAGGGGCAGATCTGGGTCGGCATCTCGGCGGCCGGCGTGTTTCACACCGCCGATGGCGGCCAGACCTGGGAGCCGCGCAACAAGGGCACGCGCGCCGACTTCTTCCCGGAAGGCCAGAACTACCCGGAATTCGGCCAATGCGTGCACTGCCTGGTGATGGCGCCGGGCGAGCCCGACACGCTGTACCAGCAGAACCATTGCGGCATGTACCGCAGCAGCGACGGCGGAAGATCGTGGCAGAGTATCGAGTCCGGCTTGCCGTCCTCGTTCGGCTTTCCGGCCGCGACCCATCCGCGCGATCCATCGACGCTCTACCTGGTGCCGCTCAACGGAGACTCGGCCGGCCGCTACGTGCCCGACGCAAAGGCCGCCGTGTGGCGCACCCGCGACGGTGGCTCCACCTGGCAGGACTTGCGTGCCGGCCTGCCACAGGAGAACGCGTTCTTCGGCGTCCTCAGGCAGGCGATGGCGACCGACCGCATGGAGCCTGCCGGCGTCTATTTCGGCAGCGGAGGAGGAACGCTGTTTGCCAGCGCCGACGAGGGAGAGAACTGGCGCACGATCGCAGAGCATCTGCCGGCCATCTCGTCGGTCGAGACGCTGGTCGTGGATGCCTGACATGGACGGTCTCGCGCCTCCCGGCCACAACCGCCCGCCGAGGACGGTCCTGGTGCGGCTGCCCGGCGTTCTGGTCGACCTTTTCCCGGGTGCACCGCGCCGCCTCGAGGTGCAGGCCTCCAGCGTCAAGGAGATGGTCGACGCGCTCGACAGTTTCTGGCCGGGCATGCGCGACCGGATCTGCGATTCGACCCCGGCGGTTCGCCGGCACATCAATATCTTCATCGACGGCGAGCGCGCCAGACTGGAGACGCGCCTCTCTCCCGGAAGCGAGGTTTTCGTGCTGACGGCGATCAGCGGCGGCTGAATTATTGCCCCTCGCGTGATGGCATTCTTTGCAACTGAGTGTCATCTGGCGCATAGTCGGCGGATGAAACGGCAGGCGGCACGAAGACTGGACTACGAGAAGGAACTGCGGCGGCGCGGCGTGCGGATCACGCGCCCCCGGCGCATCATTCTCGGCATTCTTTCCGAAACTGAAGACCACCCCGATGCGCTGGAAATCTTCCGCCGTGCCATCGCCGTGGACAGCTCCATTTCGCTCTCCACCGTCTACCGGACGATGAAGCTGCTTGGCGACATGGGCGCCATCCACCGTCACGCCTTTGAGGGCGGGCCGTCGCGCTTCGAGCACGCCAGCGGCGACCATCACGACCACCTGATCGACATCGAATCGGGCGACGTCATCGAGTTCAAGTCGGATCGAATCGAGCAATTGCAGAACGAAATCGCCAATGCGCTTGGCTATGATATCGTCCATCACCGGCTTGAACTCTACGGGCGCAAGCGCGGCGCGGGTTGAACCGAGCGGCGCCGGGCGTGCCATCCGGCAACTGTCGTGTTGACGTAGCCGCCACCGCACGTCAAACATCCCCCGCGCCTGCCCGCGAGGCGGGCGCCAATCGTCAAGCTGACCTGTTGAAAGTGGGATGAAACGATGGCGGAAGCGGAAATCGGATTGATCGGCCTTGGCGTGATGGGCTCGAATCTCGCGCTCAACATCGCCGAAAACGGCCACCGCATCGCGGTCTTCAACCGCACGACCTCCAGAACCCGGGATTTCCACGCGCAGGCGGGCAGCCTGCAGGACATGGTGGTGCCCTGCGAAACGATCGAGGAACTCGCAGCGGCTATCCGTCCGCCGCGGCCCGTCATCATCATGGTGCAGGCCGGAAACGCGGTCGACGAGCAGATCGCGCTGCTGCGCAAGGTCCTGTCCGGCAACGACATCATCATTGATGCCGGCAACGCGAATTTCCACGACACGATGCGCCGCTTCAAGGACCTTGAGACGTCCGGCCTCACCTTCATCGGCATGGGTGTGTCGGGCGGCGAAGAGGGCGCGCGCCACGGCCCTTCGATCATGGTCGGCGGCACGGAAGCCTCGTGGAAGCGCGTCGAGAAGGTGCTGACGGCGATCTCGGCAAAGTATGAGGGCGACCCCTGCGTCGCCTGGCTCGGCAATGACGGCGCCGGCCATTTCGTCAAGACCATCCACAACGGCATCGAATATGCCGACATGCAGATGATCGCCGAAATCTACGGCGTGCTGCGCGACGGCCTCGGCATGGGACCGAAGGAGATCGGCCCGGTCTTTGCCGGCTGGAACAAGGGCCGATTGAATTCCTACCTGATCGAGATCACCGCGACCGTGCTGCGGGCGGACGACCCCAAGACCGGCAAGCCGATGGTCGACATGATCCTCGACCGCGCCGGCCAGAAGGGCACCGGCAAGTGGTCTGCGATCGAGGCACAGCAGCTCGGCGTGCCGGCAACCGCGATCGAGGCGGCCGTCGCCGCCCGTGTCATCTCGTCCCTGAAGGACGAGCGCGTTGCCGCCGAGAAGGCCTATGGCAGTGGTGCCGTGCGCATCGACGGGGGCAGGGACGCCATACTGGCTGATCTGGAACTGGCCTTGTTTGCCGGCAAAATAGCAGCCTATGCCCAGGGCTTTGCCGTCATGTCTGCGGCATCGAAGGAGTTCGGCTGGAAATTGCCGCTGCCGACCATCGCCAAGATCTGGCGCGCCGGCTGCATCATCCGCTCGCAGTTCCTGGATACCATCGCCACCGCCTTCGACGGCGGGCCGGTGCCCAACCTTTTGATGGCGCCGGCCTTCATCTCCATGATGAAGGAAGCGCACCCGGCACTGCGCCGCATCGTGGCGCGCGCCGCCGAGGCCGGGCTGCCGACACCGGCGCTGTCGTCGGCACTTGCCTATTTCGACAGCTATCGGCTGGGCCGCGGCACTTCCAACCTGATCCAGGCGCAGCGTGACTTTTTCGGCGCCCATGGTTTCGAGCGCATCGATGCCGAAGGCGCCCATCACGGACCCTGGGGCAGCGGCGCCGCCGGCTGATCCAGCCGCCAAGACAAAAGACGAGGAAACGAGCATGACGTGGCAACCCGCCGACAATCGCTATGAGACGATGAAGTACAACCGCTGTGGCCAGTCGGGACTAAAGCTGCCGGCGATCTCGCTCGGCCTGTGGCACAATTTCGGCCACGACACGCCGCATGCAACGAAGCGCGCCATCTGCCAGAAGGCCTTCGACCTCGGCATCACCCATTTCGACCTCGCCAACAATTACGGCCCGCCTCCGGGCTCGGCCGAGGAAGCCTTCGGCGAAATCCTGCGCACCGATTTCGCCGGCTATCGCGACGAGATGGTGATTTCCAGCAAGGCCGGCTACGGCATGTGGCCCGGCCCCTATGGCGAGTGGGGCAGCCGCAAGTATTTGCTGTCGAGCCTCGACCAGAGCCTGAAGCGCATGGGCATAGACTATGTCGATATCTTCTATTCGCACCGCTTTGACCCAGACACCCCGCTTGCGGAAACGATGGGCGCACTGGACAGCGCCGTGCGTGCCGGCAAGGCGCTCTATGTCGGCATCTCGTCCTACAATTCGCAGCGCACCCGCGAAGCCGCCGACATTCTGCGCTCGCTCGGCACGCCCTTCATCATTCACCAGCCGAGCTATTCCATGCTCAACCGCTGGGTCGAGGAGGACGGACTACTCGATACGCTGGACGGGCTTGGCGTCGGGTCGATCGTCTTCTCGCCGCTGGCGCAGGGCATGCTGACGTCGAAGTATCTCGGCGGCATCCCGGAAGGCAGCCGCGCGACGCAGGGCAAGTCGCTGAAGCAGGATTTCCTCAACGAGGCGACGCTCGACAACATCCGCGCCCTGAACGCGATTGCCGAGAAGCGCGGCCAGACGCTGGCCCAGATGGCGCTGGCCTGGGTGCTGCGCGGCGGCCGTGTGACCACGGCGCTGATCGGCGCCAGCCGCCCCGAGCAGGTAGTCGATTGCGTCGGAGCGCTGAAGAACCCGGATTTCTCGGAAGCGGAACTGGCCGAGATCGACCGCCATGCGCATGACGCCAACATCAATCTGTGGGCGAAGTCTGCAGAACGCGACGGACCGGCACGGTAGCGACCTGACGGCCTGAGCCTTGGGAGGGGTTCGACACGTGACGATCATCAATCCGGTCCTGCGCGGCTTTAACGCCGACCCGTCGATCTGCCGGGTCGGCGACGATTACTACATCGCGACCTCCACCTTCGAATGGTACCCCGGCATCCAGCTTCACCATTCGAGGGATCTGGTGAACTGGCAGATGGTCAAGCGGCCGCTCGACCGGGCAAGCCAGCTCGACATGCGCGGCAACCCGGATTCCGGGGGCATCTGGGCGCCCTGCCTGTCGTATGCCGACGGATTGTTCTGGCTGGTCTATACCGACGTCAAGCGGCTCGACGGCAGCTTCAAAGACACGCACAACTATATCGTGACGGCGCCGGCGATCGAAGGTCCGTGGTCGGACCCCGTCTACATCAACTCATCCGGCTTCGACCCGTCGCTGTTCCATGACGACGACGGCAGGAAATGGTTTCTCAACATGCTGTGGAACCACGTCTCGAGCGGTGTCGGCGGCCAGCCGAAGCATCCCTCCTTCGCCGGCATCCTGCTGCAGGAATATGATGCCGCGGCGGGCAAGCTGGTCGGCCCGGTTAAGAACATCTTCGCCGGCAGCCCGCATGGGCTGGTCGAGGGCCCGCATCTCTTCAAGCGCAATGGCTGGTACTACCTGACCACGGCCGAAGGAGGCACAGGTTACGGCCATGCCGTGACTATGGCGCGGTCGCGCTCGATCGACGGTCCCTATGAACTCGACCCGGAAACGCATCTCATTACCTCGAAGGATGCGCCGGAGGCGACGTTGCAACGCGCCGGCCATGGACAGATAGTCGAGACGCCGGACGGCGAATTCTACCACACGCATCTCTGCTCGCGGCCGCTGCCCGGAACGCGGCGTTCGCCGCTCGGCCGCGAGACGGCGATCCAGAAGGTCGTCTGGACCGACGATGGCTGGCTGCGGCTGGCGCAGGGCGGCAAGGTGCCGGCGGTGGAAGTCCCGGCGCCGTACGGCGCGGTATTCCGGCCGCAGGACGGGGCGAGCCGCTATGATTTCGACGACGCCCAGTTGCCGCTCGATTTCCAGTGGCTTCGGACGCCGTTTCCCGAACGCATCTTCTCGCTATCCGAGCGGCCGGGCTTCCTCCGGTTGCATGCGCGGGAATCGCTGGGCAGTTTCTTCGAGCAGGCACTGGTGGCGCGCCGCCAGCAGCATTTCTCGCTGCGACTCGAGACCGAGGTCGATTTTAAGCCCGTGACGTTCCAGCAGGCGGCCGGGCTGGTCCACTACTACAACAGGCACAAGCTGCATTTCCTGGCTGTGACGCATGACGCGAAACTCGGTCGGGTGCTGACGATCATGACCTGTCCGGGCGACTGGCCCGACGCCAGGCTGCAGTATCCGCTGGAGGCGCCGATCCCGCTTTCAGGCGACGGGCCGGTCGGCCTCGCAGCCGAGATCGACGGCGTCTCGCTGCAGTTCAGCTATCGCGACGGCGGCGACTGGAAGCCGGTCGGACCGGTGCTCGACGCCAGCGTCATCTCGGATGAAGGCGGGCGGGGCGAGCACGGCTCCTTCACCGGCGCCTTCGTCGGCATGGCGGCCTTCGACACCAGCGGCTCTGGCATCGCGGCCGACTTCGACCATTTTCTCTATAAGTCCCTGTAGGGTCTCGCTGCAGCACCGCGTGTAGCGCCAGACATCGGATTGGCCCGGAAGCATCGCGGGATTTGCAACGGGCCGATTTGGCAATATCCTTTGCAAGGTCCGGCATGGTGGCAAAACGGCCGACCCGTCGCCATCTATGGGACCGGGCAGTCAATGGAATGAAAGCATCGGGATGACGGCGCGGGATAGTCTGACGAAGAACCAGTTGTGCGTGCTGGAGCGGCTGGAGGGTGCTGTAGGGCCGCTCAGCGCCTACACCCTGCTCGATCAGCTGCGCGACGACGGTTTCCGCGCGCCGCTGCAGGTCTATCGCGCGCTCGATACGTTGATGAAGGGCGGCTTCGTGCATCGTCTTGAAAGCCTCAATGCCTTCGTCGCCTGTGCTGAGCCGCACGACCACAGCCACCGCATGACAGCCTTTGCCATCTGCGACGTCTGCGGCCAGGTTTCGGAATTTTCCGACCATGATGTCGGGCAGCAGCTCGACGAGTGGGTCGGGTCGACCGGTTTCGCGGCCAAGCGGGCGGTCATCGAGTTTCGCGGCACCTGCGGGAAATGCCGCGCCGAGGCGGCCTAGCGGGCAGTCGACCAGCCGAACCAGAGGGCGACGCAGGCGAGCAGAGCCGACAGCACCCGGCGGGCAATTGCCTCGCGACGCGGGTCGTTCAGGAACGGCTCGAGCGTCCCGGCCAGCACCACGATCGCAAGGTGGATGACGGTCGCCACGCCTACGTAGATCGCGCTCAGCGTCAGCGTCTGCGCAACGATCGGCCGACCCAGATCGACGAAGGTGGGCAGAACGGCAACGTAAAAAACGGCAGCCTTCGGGTTAAGCAGGTTGGTGACCAGACCGCGCATGAAATAGCTCTTGCGCGACAGGTTCTTGCTCGACACGGCGTCGGGCTTGGCCGTCCAGCCTTCCCAGGCGAGGTAGAGCAGGAACAGGACGCCGGCCCAGCGCAACCCTTCATAGAGCAGCGTCGAGGCCTGGATGAGTTCTCCGACGCCGAGCGCCGCGATCACGCCAACCGTCGCAAGCCCGAGCGTCACCCCGGCGACTGTGGCGAAGCCGAAGCTGCGCCCATGACCGGCCGCGACCAGCGCCAGATAGGTCATGTTCGGACCGGGTGTCAGCTCGATGAGCGTACTGGCCAGCGCAAAGGAAAGCAGCGTGGCCGGCGCACCCTCGAACAGCTCCGTCACATCAGTGCGCCTCGTCCCAGTTGTCGGCGGCCCGCGCATCGACCTGCAGCGGCACCGACAGGTCGATCGCCGGTATGGCGGCCTGCTCCATGACCGTCCGGATCACCGGCATTGCCGCATCGACGGCCTCGGACGGCGCTTCGAAGACGAGTTCGTCGTGCACCTGCAGCAGCATTCGGACATCGGCGTGACCGGCCTTGTCCAGTGCCTCGTCCATGCGCACCATGGCGCGGCGGATGATGTCTGCGGCCGACCCCTGGATCGGCGCATTGATCGCCGCGCGCTCGCTGTTGGCGCGGATCGACGGGTTGGAGGCGCGGATTTCCGGATAATGCGCCCGGCGCCCGAAGATGGTCTCGACATAGCCGTTCTCGCGGGCGAAGGCCTTGGTGCTTTCCATATAGTCGCGAATGCCGGGGAAACGTTCGAAATAGCGCCTGATGTAGTCGCCGGCTTCCTCGCGCGGGATCGACAGCTGGTTGGCGAGCCCGAAGGCCGAGATGCCGTAGATGATGCCGAAATTGATCGCCTTGGCGCGGCTGCGCACCTCGCGTGGCATGCCTTCGACCGGCACGTTGAACATTTCGGATGCCGTCATCGCATGGATGTCGTCGCCATTGGCGAACGCCGCCTTGAGCTGCGGAATATCGGCGACGTGCGCAAGGATGCGCAGCTCGATCTGGCTGTAGTCGGCCGAGATCAGCTTGTTGCCCTTTTCCGCGATGAAGGCGGTGCGCACCTTGCGGCCGGCAGCGGTTCGGATCGGGATGTTCTGCAGGTTCGGCTCGTTGGACGACAGACGGCCCGTCGACGTCGCCGCCATCGCGTAGGAGGTGTGCACCCGGTTGGTCTCGGGGTGGATATAGCCGGGCAGCGCGTCGGTGTAGGTCGACTTGAGCTTGGTCAGCTGGCGCCAGTCGACAATCTTGCGCGGCAGTTCGTGGCCCTCCGCGGCCAGCTCCTCCAGCACTTGCGCCGTGGTCGACCACTGGCCTGTCTTGGTCTTGGAACCGCCCGGCAGGCCCATGCGGCCGAACATGATGTCGCCGAGCTGCTTCGGGGAGCCGATGGTGAAGCGCTCGCCGGCAAGGCGGTATATGTCGTCTTCAAGGGCTGCCGCACCCTGCGCCAGCTCGCCGGAAAGCCGGCTAAGCATCTGCCGGTCGACCGAAATGCCGCGCTGCTCCATACGGGCGAGAACCGGCACCAGCGGTCGCTCCAGCCGCTCGTAGACGGAAACCAGGCCCTTTGCGGCAAGGCGCGGCTTGAGCACGTGCCAGAGCCGCATCGTGACATCGGCGAGTTCGGCGGCGTAGGGCGTGGCGCTGTCGATGGCGATCTGGTCGAAGCTGCGGGACGAGCGGCCGCTACCCGTCAGTTCCTTGAAGGATTGCGTCGCGTGACCCAGCCAGCGGTCGGCAAGGCCTTGCAGCGTGTGTGCCGCTGTGCCTGCGTCGAGCACATAGGAAATCAGCATCGTATCGTCGACGGGGGCAAGGTCGATGCCGTGCCGCGACAGCACCGTGAAGCTGTACTTGGCATCGTGGGCGATCTTCAGCACCGACGGGTCCTGGATCAGCGACTTGAGGAGGGCGATGGCCTCCCTGAGCGATATCTGGCCTTCGACCGGCCCGCCGGCCAGCAGGTCGCCTTCGCCGGTGCGGTGCGCGATCGGGATGTATCCGGCCCGGCCGGGGCGGACGGCCAGCGAAATGCCCCAGATGTCGGCGAGCATCGGATCGATCGAGGATGTGTGGAGCGACAGCGCCAGTTGACCGGCCTCGGTAGCCTCGGCGACCCAGTCGGCTAGAGTCTGGAGGTCGCGGATACAGGCGTAGCCCGTGATCTCGACCTTGGACGCCACGGCAGCCTCGGCGCGCGCTGCCGCCAGGCCCGCTGGCGTGCCGCCGAGATGAGACGCAATCGCGCCGTCTGAGGAGGGCGTCGCCGCCGCGCTCGCGGACGCCGAACCACTCCCACTGGGCGTTCCGGAGCCAACATCGGGCCCATGCGCCTTGTCGCCGGTTTCGATGGCGACTGCGGCAGGGTCGATCTCGGAAGGCTCCGTTCCCGTCGCCTCGGCGACACGGCGGGTAAGGGTGGAGAATTCCATCGTCTTGAGGAAGGCGATCAGCTTCGGGCCGTCCGGCGGGTGAAGCACGAAATCGGCCAGCCCTTCGGCGACCGCGACATCGTTCTTCAGCGTCACCAGTTCGCGCGATATCCGTGCCTTGTCGGCGTTCTCGATGATCGACTGGCGGCGCTTCTCCTGCTTGATCTCGGCCGCCCGCTCCAGCAGCGTATCGAGGTCGCCGAACTGCTCGAGCAGGGTTGCGGCCGTCTTCGGGCCGATGCCGGGAACGCCCGGCACATTGTCGACGGAATCGCCGGTCAGCGCCTGCAGGTCGATCATCTTTTCGGGCGGCACGCCCCATTTCTCGATGACCTCCGGCACGCCGATTTGGCGGTCCTTCATCGGGTCGTACATCGACACGCTCGGCCCGACGAGCTGCATCAGGTCCTTGTCCGAGGAAATGATGGTGGTGTCGCCGCCGGCCTCGTGCGCCAGCCGGGCATAGGTGGCGATCAGATCGTCGGCCTCGAAGCCGTCCATCTCGATGCAGGGCAGGTTGAAGGCCTTGGTGGCCTGGCGGATCAGGCCGAACTGCGGGATCAAATCTTCCGGCGGCGCCGACCGGTTGGCCTTGTACTCGGCGTAGAGTTCGTTGCGGAACGTCTTGGACGAATAGTCGAAAATGACCGCGAAATGCGTCGGAACGACGCCGACATCGGTGTTGCGGGCCTCCAGCATCAGCTTCCACAGCATGTTGCAGAAGCCGGACACCGCACCGACCGGCAGCCCGTCGGATTTGCGGGTCAGCGGCGGCAGCGCGTGGTAGGCGCGGAAGATGTAGCCCGAGCCGTCAACGAGGAAGAGATGGTCGCCTTTTTTCATGCGCAACGCCTAGCGCGGAGGCTAAAGCCTGTCCATCTCTAAGGCGATTCAAGCAAACTCTCCTGACGCCGGCAGGCGAACTGGTAAAATCACGGGTTTGTTACACAACTGTAATCTTGGCGCCCTTGAATAGCCACGTTCCGAATTCCAAATGACTGGCATCGGCGGTTTTTAGCCGAAGTCCGGAGTATGGCCCGTCCCCCGCCTAGACCGGACATTGCGGCAGCCTCATCCCCCCTCTCCGGGCTGCCGCATCGTTTGTAGTAAAGCCGCCGTGGTTGTCCCCTCCGCCACGGCGGCATTTTTCTGCCTGGCGTTAGCCATTCTGGCGATCTTTTGTCGAATTCTCGGTCGAACCGTTCCCATTCCGATCGATCCTGAATAGGGTTCCGGCGCAGATTCGAAAGGCGCCTCGGCATGTCGGCACTATCCCCCGTTCTCGATCACCTGGACAGCAATCTTGACGCAAGTCTGGAGCGGCTATTCTCGCTGCTGCGCATTCCCTCGATCTCCACGGATCCCGCCTATAAGGCCGACTGCAGGCGCGCCGCCGAATGGCTGGCCCAAGATCTGAAGACGATAGGCTTCGATGCCGGCGTGCGCGACACGCCCGGCCACCCGATGGTCGTTGCCCATCACGACGGGCCGTCGCCCGACAGCCCGCATGTGCTTTTCTACGGGCATTATGACGTCCAGCCGGTCGACCCGCTTGGCCTTTGGGAATCCGACCCGTTCGATCCGGCCGTCAAGGAGATCGAGCCCGGCCGCAAGATCATCACGGGCCGGGGATCCTCCGACGACAAGGGTCAGCTCATGCTCTTTGTCGAAGCCTGCCGCGCCTACAAGCAGGTGCATGGACAATTGCCGTGCCGGGTGACGATTCTGTTCGAGGGCGAGGAGGAATCCGGCTCGCCTTCGCTGAAGCCGTTTCTCGACGCCAACCGGGAGGAACTCAAGGCGGATTTCGCGCTGGTCTGCGACTCCGGCATGTGGGATGGCGAGACGCCGGCAATCACGGCGTCGCTGCGCGGCCTGGTAGGCGAGGAAATAACGGTCCACGCCGCCAATCGCGACCTGCATTCGGGCCAGTATGGCGGCGCGGCGGCCAACCCGATCCGCATCCTCGCGAAGATCCTTGCCGATATCCATGACGAAACAGGCCGCGTCACCATCCCCGGCTTCTACGATGGCGTCGAGGAGACGCCCTCTCAGATCCTGAAGTCGTGGGAAACGCTGGGCGAGACAACCGAGACAATGCTCGGGCCGATCGGCCTTTCGGAACTTTCCGGCGAGAAAGGCCGATCGGCGCTGGAACTGGTGTGGGCCCGGCCGACCGCCGAATTCAACGGCGTTTCCGGGGGTTACACCGGCAAGGGCTTCAAGACGGTGATCGCCGCCGAAGCCTCGGCCAAGGTCTCGTTTCGCCTCGTGCACAAGCAGGATCCGCAGAAGATCAGGAAAGCGTTCCGGCAATTCGTCGAGGCGCGTGTCCCGGCCGACTGTTCGGTCACCTTCCACGAGCATGGCGGCTCGCCGGCAATCCAGCTTTCATATGACGCGCCGTTTCTGGGCAAGGCCAAGGCGGCGCTCTCGGACGAGTGGCCGAACCCGGCCGTCATGACTGGCGGCGGCGGCTCGATCCCGGTGGTCGGCGACTTCCAGACCTATCTCGGCATGGAATCGCTGCTCGTCGGCTTTGCGCTCGATGACGACCGCATCCATTCGCCGAACGAGAAATACGAACTGACATCCTTCCACAAGGGCCAGCGCTCCTGGGCGCGCATCCTCGATGCCTTGGCCCGCTGATCCCGGAACCCCGACATGACCATCCGTTTCCACAAGAACGACCTGCCGGACCTCACGCATTACGCCGTGCCGGCCGTGGCCATCGACACCGAGACGCTCGGCCTGATCCCGCATCGCGACCGGCTCTGCGTGGTCCAGATCTCGCCCGGCGACGGCACAGCGGACGTCATCCAGATTGCCCAGGGACAGAAGGATGCGCCCAACCTCGTCCGCCTGCTGCGCGATCCAGGCATCACCAAGCTGTTCCATTTCGGCCGGTTCGACCTCGCTGTGCTCTATCACGCCTTCGGAGCCATGCCGGAGCCGGTTTTCTGCACCAAGATCGCGTCGAGGCTTACCCGCACCTACACCGACCGGCACGGGCTGAAAGACATCTGCAGCGAATTGCTCGGCATCAGCCTGTCCAAGGTGCAGCAATCGTCCGACTGGGCGGCCGAGACGCTGACCCCCGAGCAGCTCGAATATGCAGCCTCGGACGTGCTTTATCTGCACCGCCTGCGCGAGGTGCTTGCCACCCGGCTGGCGCGCGAGGCCCGCACCGACGAAGCGGAGGCCTGTTTCCGCTTCCTGCCGACCCGCGCCAAGCTCGACCTGATGGGATGGGCCGAGCAGGACATCTTCGCCCACAGCTGATCGCGGAACCGGCGCGTACCGGGCAGCGTTGGCAGGCAAAGGGAGGCATTGCGATGGGCAAGACGAGACCGATAGACACCGCGCCGATGGACGGCTCGAAGGTGACCGTGCTCTGGATCGACCCGGGCGGCCAGGAAAGCCGCTCCATCGCGCAATACCGTTCGCTGGAACGGCTGAAGCCGACCGGCGGCGACTGGGACGAGACCGATGCCGGCTGGTGGGCCTTCGTCGACAGTGACACCCAGAAGCGCGTCGAGCCCCACAGTTGGAAGCCGGCGGGCGAAGAAGACGACGAGTAACACCTCCCTTCACCGGGCCGCTCGCAGATATTCCCAATGTCGCTTATGATGCTCCTGCACCCTTTCGATTCGCCGCTTGGCGGTCGAAGAGGGTTATCGGGAGGGGAATACCATGGGTATTGAAAGTCTGATCATCTTCCTCATCGTGGGCGCCATTGCCGGTTGGCTGGCGGGACTTCTCGTCAAGGGCTTCGGCTTCGGCCTGCTTGGCAATATCGTGGTTGGTATCGTTGGTGCGTTCATTGCCGGCTTTCTGTTTCCGTCGCTCGGCGTTTCGCTCGGCAACGATATCCTGGACGCGATCGTGTACGCGACGATCGGTGCGGTGATCCTGTTGGTCATCATCCGGCTGGTAAAGCGCGCCTGACGCGTAAGTAGTTGAAACGATTGGTGCGCCGATGAAACAGAACCAACTCTACCTTCTCATCGGCGCACTTGTCGTCGTGGTGATTGCCCTCGGCATCTACGTGTTTCGCGAGGAATCGAAGCCCGACGGCGTAGAATTGCGAATTGACGACAACGGCATCTCGATCGAGCAGAACTGATGGCCATCACACGGCGCGGGAGCCTCACGTTTCTGCGACATCGTTGCGCTTAACCCCACCTTAAATCGCCGCATTTAGCCTGCACCCGATTCCCATCACGGGGACGGGATATCGGCTTCATGGCGAAACGAAACGACAGGCGCATCGAGCCTACCTTCGAAACTGCATCGAAGAGCAAGGCAGCGCGCGGCCTTTCGGTTACCGAAGACGATCGCGTCGTGCCCGGCCGCAAGCAGGCCGCGCGCCGCAAGCCGGCGGCGAAGCGCAAGGCCAAGGTCCGGGGCGGTCGACGCAAGCCCGGCCTGTTCGCCCGTTTCGGCCGGCTGTTTTACTGGACCTTCGTGCTGGCGATCTGGGGCGGCATCGCCGCAGCCGGGGTGGTGGTCTATTACGGCGCCAAGATGCCGGCGGCCACGACCTGGTCGATCCCCGACCGCTCCCCCAACATCAAGATCGTTTCGGTGGATGGCAGGCTGCTTGCCAATCGAGGCATGACCGGCGGCGAGGCCGTCGGCCTGCACGAAATGTCGCCCTATATCCCGCAGGCCGTGATGGCGATCGAGGACCGGCGCTTCTATTCGCATCTCGGCATCGATCCGATCGGCCTGGCGCGCGCCATGGCAACGAACCTGATGCAGGGGCGCTTCACGCAGGGCGGTTCGACGCTGACCCAGCAACTCGCCAAGAACCTGTTCCTGAAGCCCGACAGGACCATCGAGCGAAAGGTCCAGGAGGTGCTGCTGGCGATCTGGCTGGAGCATGAGCACACCAAGGACCAGATCCTCGAAATGTATCTCAACCGGGTCTACTTCGGCTCCGGCGCCTATGGCGTGGAAGCTGCCTCGCGGCGCTATTTCGGCAAGAGCGCGCGCGACGTGACGCTGCCGGAGGCGGCTCTTCTGGCCGGGCTCCTGAAGGCGCCCTCGCGCTTGTCGCCGGCGCGCGATCCCAAGGCTGCCGAGGCGCGCGCCCAGGTGGTACTGGCCGCCATGCGAGACGAAAAGCTGATTGGCGACAAGGAGTTGACCATGGCGATGAGCGCGCCCGCGACGCGCGCCGCCTCCTACTGGACAGGCTCGGAAAACTACGTCGCCGATCGCATCATGGAGGAACTGCCCGATCTCATCGGCGATGTGAGGACCGATATCACTGTCGATACCACCGTCGACCTCACCCTGCAGGAGATCGCCGAGAAGTCGATCCGTCGGCTGGTCGACGAGAAGGGCAAGGAACTGAATGTCAGCCAGGGCGCTCTTGTGTCCATCGACAATTCCGGCGCGGTCCGCGCCATGGTCGGCGGCTACGACTATGCCGACAGCCAGTTCGACCGCGCATCGGAAGCGCGCCGCCAGCCGGGCTCGGCGTTCAAGCCGTTCGTCTACATGGCAGCGCTGGAGCAGGGCCGCACGCCCGACAGCATCCGCAACGATGCCCCGATCAAGATCGGCAAGTGGACCCCCGACAACTACCACGGCAAATATTATGGCCGGGTCACGCTGGCGACGGCACTGGCAAAATCGCTGAACTCGGTTGCCGCGCAACTGGCCATGGAAGTTGGCCCAGGTGCCGTGGTCGAGGCGGCGCACCGCATGGGCATTCAGTCAGAACTGCAGGCCAACACCTCTATCGCCCTTGGCACCTCGGAAGTCACGCCGCTCGAACTCACCGCCTCTTATGTGCCTTTTGCCAATGGCGGCTATCGGCCGGACATCCACTTCGTCAGCCGCATCACCGCGTCCGACGGCGAGGTGCTCTACGAAAACACCGGCGGCAGCAATCCGCGCGTCGTCAGTTCCGAGGTCGTCGGCATGATGAATTCGATGATGACCGGCACGGTCGAGACGGGTACGGCCAGGAAAGCAGCCTTCGCCTGGCCGGCGGCCGGCAAGACCGGCACCAGCCAGAACTCCCGCGACGCCTGGTTCGTCGGCTACACCGCCAATCTGACCACCGGCGTCTGGTTCGGCAATGACGACGGCGCGCCGATGCGAAAGGTCACCGGTGGCGCGCTGCCGGCGCAGGCCTGGCACGAATTCATGGTCGCCGCCCATGAAGGCGTTCCGGTAGCCGCCTTGCCGGGCACCTGGCGTTCGCAAGGCGGCGAGCGGCCGTTGGTCGAGCCGTCGACGCCGGTCGCCAGCGTGCCCGCGAATTCGCCTAGGACGTCGGATCGGGCGGACGGCGATTCCGGTTTCCAGCAGGCACAGGAATTGCCGACAGCGTCGATCCGCCCGGTGCCGCCCGCCGATGTCGGCGGCCCGGTCCGCAAGCGCAGCAACTCGATTCTCGATATCCTGACCGGCGGCTGACGACGCCAAGCATTTCCCTCGCAATGTCCGGTCCGCAACGCTAAATAGCGGACTGGAGAACCCCGTCATGGCCGAGATCGACACCCGCAAGACGATTGTGCTGACCGGCGCCAGCCGAGGCATCGGCCATGCCACGGTCAAGCGGTTCTCGCGCGAGGGATGGCGGGTGATCACCTGTTCCCGCCAGTCCTTTGCCGACGACTGCCCGTGGCCGGCGGGCCCGGAAGACCACATCAAGGTCGATCTTGCCGACCAGGAAGACGTCGGCATCGCGGTATCGGAAATCCGGCATCGGCTGGAAGCGCACGGCGGCAAGCTGCATGCGCTGGTCAACAATGCCGGCATTTCGCCCAAGATGCCCGACGGTGGCCGGATGAATTCGATTGACACGCCGATGCACACCTGGCGCGACGTTTTCCAGGTCAATTTCTTCGCGCCGATCATGCTGGCGCGCGGCCTTTTCAAGGAACTGGCGGCGAGCGGCGGATCGATCGTCAACGTCACGTCGATAGCCGGCACCCGCGTGCATCCCTTCGCCGGCACCTCCTACGCGACATCGAAGGCGGCGCTCGGCTCGCTGACGCGCGAAATGGCGGCCGATTTCGGCCCGCACGGCATCCGCGTGAATGCGATTGCGCCGGGCGAGATCGACACGGCGATCCTGTCGCCGGGCACCGACAAGATCGTCGAAACAATACCTCTCCGCCGGCTCGGATCGACCTCCGAAGTCGCCGACATCATCTTCTTCCTCTGCTCCAGCCAGGCCTCCTATGTCACCGGCTCGGAAATCCATATCAACGGCGGCCAGCACGTCTGAATACGGGCATTTCCGGGGCGTCCCCCGAGCGCCCAAAAGGGCGGGATGATTTTTCTGCGGCATAAGGCGGCGGCAGAAAACCAATTGCCTCGCCACAGGGGCTGCGCGACGCCATTCCTTCAGCCACCAGGCTCGCGGGCGTAAAACTTCCGACTACCCTATCGGAAGCCGTTTGTTATGACCAAGGACACCCCACGCCTCAACGCCTTTCCCGTCTTCATGCGGGTCGAGGGCGAAGCCGTGGTCATCATCGGCGGCGGCGAGGAAGCCGCGGCCAAGGCCAGGCTGCTTGGCCAGTCGAGCGCCAGGCTGCGCATCGTCGCTGCGGCGCCGGAGCCGGATCTGGTGGCGTGGGTCGAGGCCAATGGCGCCGAACTGGTCGTCGAGGCGTTCCGGCCGGATCATCTCGAAGGCGCTGTTCTGGTGTTCGCCGCGACAGGCGATGAAGCACAGGATCGCGCGATCTCCGAGGAGGCGCGCCGCAGAAACATTCCCGTCAACGCCGTCGACCGCCCCGAACTTTGCGATTTCTTCACGCCGGCGCTGGTCAACCGCGCGCCGCTGGCGATCGCCATTGGCACCGAAGGTGCCGGACCAGTGCTGGCGCAAATCGTACGGGCACGGATCGACCGTCTCTTGTCGCCGTCGCTCGGGGCGTTGGCGCGGCTCGCCAACAGTTTTCGCGATTCGGTCGAGAAGGTGGTTCCGAAGGGCGGCGAGCGCCGCCGTTTCTGGAACGAGTTCTTCAGCGGCGCGCCGGCGCGTGCCATGGAGATCGGCCATATTTCGGAAGCCCGCCGCGCCGCCACGGAATTGCTGGCGCGTCGGTCCGGATCTGCCGCGGGTCACGTCGCGCTGGTCGGCGCCGGGCCTGGAGCTGAAGATTTGCTGACACTGCGCGCCCAGCGCATGATGATGGATGCCGACGTCATCGCCTACGACGCGCTGGTGCCGGAGGCGGTCGTCGCCATGGGCCGCCGCGACGCCGAGCGCATTGCCGTCGGCAAGCGCAAGGGCTGCCACTCGAAGTCGCAAGACGAGATCAACGACCTGCTCGTGAGCCTTGGCCATGCGGGCAAGCGCGTGGTGCGGCTCAAGTCCGGCGATCCCCTGGTGTTCGGCCGCGCCGGCGAAGAAATGCAGGCGCTTCGCGAGGCCGGCATCTCCTACGAGGTGGTTCCGGGTGTCACCGCGGCCTTTGCCGCCGCTGCCGATTTCGAGCTGCCGCTGACGTTGCGCGGCGTTTCGTCCTCGATGGTCTTCACCACCGGCCACGACCTGAAGGGCGGCACGCTGCCCGATTGGGGCAAGCTCGCCATCTCTGGTGCCACGGTCGCCATCTATATGGGCCGCTCGGTGGCTGCCGACGTTGCGTCGCGGCTGATCGAGGCGGGCCTGTCACCCGACACGGCGGTCGCGGTGGTCGAGAATGCGAGCCTGTCCGGCCGGAGGCGCTTCCACGGCACGCTGGCCGATCTGCCGTCGCTGGAGACCCGCACCGACCTAACCGGACCGGTCATGACGATCATCGGCGACGCCGTAGCCGGCGCCAATTTTGAGCGTTCCGAGCCGCTCGCGACACACATGCAGGAGCGGGCAAGATTTGCCGACGTTGAAGGAACAGCAGCATGAAGATCCTGACCGCAAACCGCCTGACCGATGGCGAGGCCGTCTGGTTCGCCAATGACGGCACCTGGGCGGAAACGCTGCGCAACGCCGATGTCGCCAGCGACAAGGAAGCCGAAGCGCGGCTGCAAGCCCTTGGCGACGCCGCCTATGCCAACAACGAGGTCGTCGACGTGAATCTCATCGATATCGATCTCGTCTGCGGCGAGATCGTGCCTTCCCGCCTGCGCGAGCGGATTCGGGCCGCCGGGCCCACCAACCGGACCGATCTGGGCAAGCAGGCCCTGCCGGTCGACCAGGCGGCCTGACGCAACAGCTGACAAGGGCGGACGCGCCCCGAGAGACGAAAAATGTACCGTTACGATGAATTCGATCATGATTTTGTGAAGGCCCGGGTCGCCGAGTTCAGCGACCAGGTCGACCGGCGCTTGGCCGGCGAGATCACGGAAGACCAGTTCAAGCCGCTCCGTTTGATGAACGGCGTCTACCTGCAGCTTCATGCCTACATGCTGCGTGTCGCCGTTCCCTACGGCACGCTGAATTCCAGGCAGTTGCGGATGCTCGGCCACATCGCCCGCAAGTACGACAAGGGCTACGGTCACTTCACCACGCGCCAGAACATCCAGTACAACTGGCCGGCCCTGTCCGACATTCCGGCGATCCTCGAGGACCTGGCAAGCGTCGAGATGCACGCAATCCAGACCAGCGGCAACTGCATCCGCAATGTCACGGCCGACCATTTCGCCGGCGCCGCCGCCGATGAGGTCGCCGATCCGCGCCCCTATGCCGAGATCCTGCGCCAGTGGTCGTCGGTGCACCCGGAATTCTCCTACCTGCCGCGCAAGTTCAAGATTGCGGTGACCGGGGCGGAGCGTGACCGTGCCGCCATCCAGACCCACGATATCGGCCTGCACCTCAAGAAGAACGACAAGGGTGAACTAGGCTTTGCCGTCTATGTTGGCGGCGGGCAGGGGCGCACCCCGATGATCGGCAAGAAGATCAACGACTTTCTGCCTGAAAAGGATCTGCTGTCCTACTGCACCGCGATCCTCAGGGTCTACAATCTGCACGGCCGGCGCGACAACAAGTACAAGGCGCGCATCAAGATCCTGGTGCACGAGACCGGCGCGGAGGAATTTGCCCGCCAGGTCGAGACCGAGTTCGCGGCCCTCAAGGATGGCGAGTTGAAGCTGCCGGATGAGGATATCCGCGCCATTGAGCGCTATTTTGCGCCGCCGGCCCTGACGCCACGGCCCGAGGGCGACGAGGCCGTCCGCCTGGCACGCCTCGATTCGCGCGGCTTCTCGGAATGGCTGGACCAGAACGTCATCACCCATCGCCACGCCGACTATGCCGGCGTGACGATCTCTCTGAAGGGTATCGGTGAAGCGCCTGGCGACGCCAGCGACAGCCAGATGGAGGCCATTGCCGACCTGGCAGAGAAATATGCCTTCGACGAAATCCGCGTCAGCCATGAGCAGAATCTGATCCTGCCGCATGTCGCACGCGCCGACCTGAAGGCGGTCTATGACGGACTGGTCGAGATCGAACTGGCGACCGCCAATTCGAACCTCATCACCGACATCATCGCCTGCCCGGGCCTCGATTATTGCGCGCTTGCCAATGCCCGCTCGATCATCGTCGCCCAGAACATCTCGAAGCGCTTTGCCTCGCTGGAGCGCCAGCGCGACATTGGCGAACTGAAGCTGAAGATCTCGGGCTGCATCAATGCCTGCGGCCACCACCATGTCGGCCATATCGGCATTCTGGGCGTCGAGAAGAAGGGTGCCGAGCTCTACCAGGTGACGCTCGGCGGCTCGGGCGACGAGAACACCTCGGTCGGCGAGATCGTCGGCCGCGGCTTTGGCCCGGACGAGATAACGGATGCAATCGAGACCGTTGTGGAGACCTATCTCCGCATCCGGTCGGATCGATCGGAGACCTTCCTCGACGCCTATCGCAGGGTCGGGCAGGCTCCCTTCAAGGAGGCGCTCTATGCTGGCGAAGCCAAGGCCGCCTGAGGCCGAAGTCGAAGCGCTGGCGGAAGCTGCCAGCCTCGACGCACTCTACGGGCATCTCACACCCGAAGGGATCATCGAACGTGCCGTGCGCGATCATTTCGCGGGCGAGATAGCCGCTGTCTCCTCCTTCGGGGCGGATTCGGCGGTGCTGCTGAACATGATCGCGTCCATCGACCGCAGCCTGCCGGTGATCTTCCTCGACACCGGAAAGCATTTTGAGGAGACACTATCCTATCGCGACGCGCTGATCGCGGATTTCGGCCTGAAGGACGTCCGCGTCATCAGCCCGGATGAGGCGGCGCTCCACGAGCGGGATCCCGACGGCAAGCTGCATCTGTCGAACACCGACGCCTGCTGCGACATCCGCAAGGTCGAGCCGCTGGCGCGCGGCATCGAGCCGTTCAGGGCCTGGTTCACCGGCCGCAAGCGGTTCCAGGCCGAGACCCGGGCAGCCCTGCCGGCGTTCGAGTCGGTCGGCTCACGCGTCCGTATCAACCCGCTGGCGCGCTGGACCACTGCCGACCAGGCGGACTACATGCGAAAGCATGCCCTGCGTGAAAACCCGCTCGTCGCCTACGGCTACCTGTCGATCGGCTGCTTCCCCTGCACCCAGCCGGTGCAGCCGGGCGAAGATGCGCGCAGCGGCCGCTGGGCTGGACAGGCGAAAGTCGAATGCGGCATACATCTGTCCGGGCTCGATCGCTCGCTGACCGACGCATCATTGTAGGATTCCTGGATGGCTGACCCGACACCGGGGACCGCGCCGCGGCTCTGGACACCAAACGGTTTCCGTGAGGACGAATGGACTCATGCCGAAAGTGCCGAGGCACTGATCGGCAACGGGCGTTTCATCCTGCCGCTGCAGGCGTTTCTGGATCTCGGCGAGCAGGAGCGCATCTCGGCGCGGGAGCGGCTTGGCGTCCTCCTGATGCCGGGCGACGAGCTCGACAAGATCGCCGGCCTTCTCGACCAGCTGTCGCTGGTGGCGCTGGCTTTCCCAGCGTTCAGCGACGGCCGCTCCTTCTCCAAGGCCGAGCTGCTGCGCAGTCGCCATGGTTTCGAAGGTGCGGTGAGAGCGACGGGCGAGGTTCTCGTCGACCAGCTGCCGCACATGCTGCGCGTGGGCTTCGACGAGTTCGAGGTGAGGCATCCGGTGCTGATCAAGCGGCTCGAGGCCGGCGATATCGGTGGCATCCCGCTCTACTACCAGCCCTCGGCAAAACCCGCTGCACGGACGGAAAAGTACAGCTGGCGCCGTCACCGCTGAGGGTCGGGCGCAAAGCCTTCGCGCGATCGGTTATGCGGCGAGGCGGGCTTCGCGGAACGACACCAGCTTGCGGCGGTTTTCGTCCCACAGCACCAGTTTCACGCAGCGCAGGCTATCGATAAGCGTGATCCGGCCCAGGCTGCGCAGTTCGGGAAAGTCCCTCAGCACTTCCGGCAGCCGGTAGTAGGGCACCCGGCTGGACAGGTGATGCACGTGGTGAACGCCGATATTGCCGGTGAACCAGCGCAGCACGGCGGGCAGGTCGTAGTGCGACGAGCCGTGCAGCGCGGCATGCTGGAACTGCCATTCTTCGCCGTCGGACCAGTGCGTTTCCTCGAACTGATGCTGCACGTAGAACAGCCAGATGCCGACCGCCCCCGCGAGCCCGACGATCGGCAGATGCACGATCATGAAAGGCACCACACCACACAGCCAGATCAGGCCGGCAGCCAGGATCGCGATGCCGACATTGGTTGCCATCGTCGATACCCAGGGTGCCGCGCCGGAACGCATCAAGCCAAAGGGAAGGCGCTGCTGCAGGAAGAACAGCCATGCTGGTCCTATGCCGAACATGACGATTGGGTGGCGATAGGCTCGATAGCGCAGCTTGCCCCATCGAGACAGGCCGCGATATTCGGCGACGGTCAAGGTCGTGATGTCTCCCATGCCGCGCTGGTCGAGATTTCCCGCCCCGGCATGGTGGGCGGCGTGGGTACGGCGCCAATAGTCATAGGGGGTCAGCGTCAGGACGCCGAGGACGCGTCCGATCCAGTCGTCGGCCTGGCGGTTGGCAAAGAACGCGCCATGCCCGCAATCGTGCTGGATCATGAACAGGCGAACAAGGAAGCCGGCGGCGGGGATGATCAGAACCAGACCCCACCATTGGCCATAGGATACGGCGGTCCAGGTCAGCGCCCACAGCACGGCCAGCGGTATGACCGTGATGGCAAGCTCGACGGAACTTCTGATACGGTTGGGTTTACGGTATGCGGAAAGCGCTTTGACCCATGCGCGCTCGCTTTGCGCGAGGCGCAAGTCGGGTAGAGAGATGTTCATGGGCGACCGTAGGCATAGCGGGTCGCGACAGCAAGCTTAAGAGTGGCAGCTTACGTTAAATCTCTGTCATCTTTGGCGGGAGCCGGCGCTGCGCGCGGGGCGTTCGGCGTGGTCCAGTTGCGACAATAGCTCGGCAAACCGGTCGTCCATGTCTGGTGTTTCTCCGATCGCGGGGATGGCCCGGAGGAACCGCGTCATGGCGGGCGTACCGAACTGACGCCTGATCTCGTCAGGCAAACCGTCGTGTGGGTCTGAGCGTGCTCTGGTCATCATGTCAACTACCTTGGTTGATAGGCAAACTGCCTTGAAGCTGGAATAGTTCCAGTGTTTGGCCGGCTAGCAGACATTCCGCGCAAGTTATGGTAAAATTTGCTTAAACTTCTATCGATCTGGTGCCGCTGCCCGGATGGGAAGCGAGCGGGGCCGAGGCTCTGCTGCAGGCCATTTGGGCCTTTGCCCCCTTGATTTTTGGTCCCTAAACATCGATATGCGGCACGACTTCAAACAGTGCCGAGATGACAGAACGCGATGAGCGATAACGCAAATGACGACCGCGCGCCTGACGATGCGGAGATGACGGAAGCCAAGCAGGAGGGTTCCAACGGGACCGCCGACGGCGACTACGCAGCGCTTGTTCGCCTGATGAAGGAAAACGAGGAGCTGAAGGACCGTGCGCTGCGTGTTGCGGCCGACATGGAAAACCTTCGCCGCCGCACGGCGCGCGACGTCCACGACGCCCGTGCCTATGCTGTCGCCAATTTTGCGCGTGACATGCTGTCGGTGTCCGACAATCTGCGGCGCGCTCTGGATGCCATTCCGGCCGAGGCAAAGACCTCGGGCGACGTCGGGTTTACGGCGCTGATCGACGGCGTGGAGCTCACCGAGCGCGCCATGCTGTCGACGCTCGAGCGCCACGGTGTGAAGAAGCTTGCGCCCGAGGGCGAGAAGTTCGACCCGAATTTCCACCAGGCCATGTTCGAGGTTCCGAACCCGGACGTGCCGGCAAATACTGTCGTCCAGGTCGTGCAGCCCGGCTATTCGATCGGTGACCGTGTGCTGCGCCCCGCCATGGTGGGCGTCGCCAAGGGCGGGCCGAAGCTGGCCACCCCCGAAGCGGCTCCCGAGCCAGGCCCGGTAAACGAGCAGGCCGAGAAGGACGCCTGACTATCCGGATCGACCGCATTCGGCTATTTGCAGCCGGATGAATGCGATCCAGCTCCTCGACTATGCCGGCGTTGCGGTGTTTGCCGCCACCGGCGCCCTTGCGGCCTCCCGGCGGCAGCTCGACATCATCGGCTTTCTGTTCCTGGCCAATGTCACCGCGATCGGCGGAGGCACGCTGCGCGACGTCATTCTCAATATCCCCGTCTTCTGGGTCGGCAACCACAGCTATGTGCTGATCGGCAGCTGCGTTGCGGTGGTGGTGTACTTCACCGCCCACAGGGTCGAATCCCGCTACAAGCTCCTGCTCTGGCTCGATGCGATCGGCCTTGCGGCGTTCTCGGTGATGGGGGCGGCCAAGGCGCTCGCGATTACCGGCTCGCCGACCATCGGTATCGTGATGGGCATGCTGACGGCGACCTTTGGCGGCATACTGCGCGATGTGCTGGTGTGCGACCAGTCGGTGCTGCTGCGACCGGAGATCTACGTGACGGCGGCAATGGTCGGGGCAGCGGTCTACACGCTTGCCGACATGGCAAATCTGCCGAGCCTCGTCTCGGCGCTGATTGCCTTTGTTGCGGCCTTCGCAGTGCGCGGCGGCGCCATCAGATACGGTTGGAGCTTTCCGCCCTATCGCGCGCGGCCGGGCCGTCGGCCCGAGGACATTCCCTGAGAGTTTGAAGCCAGGTCAGGCGGCGTAACGCCGTTCGCCCTCGCCGCCATAGTAGGTCACGTACCGCGCGGCGATTTCCTTGACCGGCATGACAATGAAGACATCGACCGTGCCGAACTGGTGATCGATGACGCATCCGTCGCCTATCCGCGCGCCGACGCGCAGATAACCCTTGATCAGCGGCGGCATCGCGGCAAGGGCCGACTTCATGTTGACCGCTTCGGGCGGTATCAGGTCCATCGAACAGTAGCGTTCGGCCACCGCTCGAACGTCCCAATCCGAGCTCGTCCGGCAATTCTGCGCCAGGAATGACAGCGCCTCGGCATGTGCTGCCGGCACGACGCCATGAAACGAAGCACAGCCGGTCATGACGCCGACTTCATATTGGTTGATATAGGCCCAGATACCCTGCCACAATACCTCGATGGTCCGTTTTGAGCGGTACTCCGGCAGCACGCAGGAACGGCCGAGCTCGAGGAACTTCTGCCCGGGATGGCGGGCTATGAGCTTGTCGAGCTCGAACTCGTCGTTCGAATAGAAGCCGCCGGCTTCGGCAGCTGCTTCCTGCCGCAGGAGGCGATAGGTGCCGACGATACGCCGGTGATCCGGTCCCGGGAGCGATGTGTCGAAGACCAGAAGATGGTCGCAGATCAGGTCGAAGCGATCGGCGTCACGCCTGTCGGCCGGATGGTTCTCGTCCTTTGTGGCACCCAATTCGTCGTAGAAGACTCGGTAGCGGACTTCCTGCGCTGCCGCGATCTCGGCCGGGCTCTGCGCCAGCCGGACTTCCAGATTGCCGATGCGACCGAGCGGCTTGCTGGAGCGGAGGTGCGGCTGCGTGGCCGAAAGCCCCGAAGTCACCGCATGATGGAGTTCACGCTCCGGCAAGACTGCATGCACAGGTGATTCTCCTTCGAGCCGTCCCTCTTGGCGTCGGGATACGGAGGGAGTGCAACAGGATTGTGACACTAGCGCGATCACCGGGCCCCGGCAAGAACGGTCAGGTAGCCGGCTCAGCATTGCTAAGCCGCCGCCCGTTCTTCCACAAGGCGCACCAGAGCCTCCGGATCGAGCGGCTTGGTCATGAAGCCGCTGGCGCCGTGCGCGAGGATCGCATGGCGGGTCTTTTCCTGGCTGTCGGCCGACAGGACCATGATTGGCACCGGCGCGACACCTGCTTCTTCCTCGTAGCGCCTGATCGCCGCGATGGCGTCGAGGCCGTCCATCACGGGCATGTGCAGGTCCATCAGCACGACGTCATAATCGCGCCTGCCGCCGCCGCCGGTCAGCGCTTCCACGGCGGCCTTGCCGTTGCCGACGATGTCGACCCGGTGGCCCGCCTTGAGCAGCGTCGCGCGCGCCAGCATGGCATTGATTTCATTGTCCTCCGCGACGAGTACCGACAGTCCGGGCTGAAGCAGCGAGGAGCGCGACCTGTGTCCCCCGGAGCGGCCTTTCGGCACCGCAGGTGTCTCGGGTTCGGCGAGGGCGGCCAGCAGCACGCGCAACAGCGTCTCGCCCCGCACCGGGCGAGCGAGGAAGGTCGAATAGCCGCTGGCACGGAACTCGCCGAGCATGCCGCGGTCGGTCGGTGCAATCATGGTGATCGCCTCCGATGCCGAGTAGCCGGCCTGGCGCAGGCGCTTCAGCACTCGCCCATCCGATTTTTCGACAGCCGCGTCGACCAGCAGCGTGCTGCAGTCTTTCGCCATCGTTGCTGCCTGCGCGACCGAAGTGGCGATCTCCACCGAGCCGCCATAGGCGCTGACGGTCATGGCTATGGCGCGCGCCTCGACGACGTTCTTCGACAGCACCACCACGCGACGGCCGGAAAGCACCTGTCCACGCGTCTGCGGGGCATCGGTGGCGCCGATCGCTGGTACCTCGAAGACGAAGTCCGAGCCCTTGCCGAGGTCGCTGGTGACCGAGAGGGTGCCGTTCATCGAATCGACGAGCCGCTTGGAGATGGCGAGGCCAAGGCCGGCGCCGCCATGTGCGCGGGTCGACGTGCCGTCGGCCTGTTCGAACTCCTCGAAGATGCGCTCCAGATCCTGCGGCCTCAGCCCCGGACCCGTGTCGGCGATGGAGAAGCGTACCGTACCGGCGCCCGAGCCGGCCTTCGTGATGGTGACGAGGATGCCGCCGGCGTCGGTGTACTTGATTGCGTTGCCGAGCAGATTGAGCAGGACCTGCCGAACGCGGCCGGGATCGGCAGTGATCAGCTGCGGCACTTCCGGCGCGACGTGGCAGCCAAGGCCGATGCCCTTGGCGAACGCCTTGGCTGCCAGCAGTTCCACGACGTTGTCGGCGATTTCCCGGGGCGACATGGGCTGCGGTTCGGCGTCGAAGCGTCCAGCCTCGATCTTGGAGTAGTCGAGAAGGTCCTCGATCAGCGCGAGCAGGGCGCTGGCCGATGTCGATACCGCTCCGACATAGGTCCGCTGTTCGGGCGAAAGCTCCGTGTCGGCGAGCAGCTTGGCCATGCCCATTATGCCGTTCATGGGCGTGCGGATCTCGTGGCTGACGGTGGCCAGGAAGCGCGACTTGGCCTGGCTGGCGAACTCCGCCCGCTCGCGCGCGTTGATGAGCGCGGTCTCGGCCCGCTTGCGTGGCGTGATGTCCCGCGCGATGGCCCGGTGCGAAACATCGTTGCTGGCCTTGTCGCGAACCGATAGTTCGATCCAGGAGAACCATCGCGTGCCGCCGTTGGAGCGGATCTCGACATCGGTCGAGCTCAGGCATTCGCCGTCCGAGAACGCCGCGTCCGGAACGATGCCGACGTCGATGCCGATCTCCGACAACGTATTGCCGATCAGATCGCGCTGTTCCATGCCGACAAGTTCGGCAAACACGCGGTTGGCATAGACGATGCAGCCCTCCCGGTCGCGATGAACCACCAGGTCGCCGAGTGCGTCGATCAGGCCGCGAAAGCGCTCCTCGCTTTCCTGGAGCTCCCACATCCGGTCGGCGAGGTTCTCGATCTCGGCCTGGCTGCGTGCCGAATGCGTCGACAGGATCGCGGCGGTGCGCTTGTCGGCCTGGTAACCGCGGATGAGCAGCCCGACGCCGGCAAGACCGGTTAGCAGCAGCCCGACGACCAGGAATGTCGGCGCGCCCGTCAGCCGCGCGATGCCGGCTAGGACAAGGACTGCGACGACGGTAAGCAGCGAAGGCAGGCTTGGCGCCCTGCGTGGCAAGGCAGGCGCCAAGGGCGGCGGCGCGATGGCGCGCCGCGCGTCGCCGGCGTCCTCTCGGTCCGCCGGTGCTACGCTCTTGTCAGAGTCCACGATCATGCAGAACATCTGGCAGAGAGAGATTAGAGAAGCTTTCGAGCGATCGGTCGAATTTTAGAGGTTGCCTGAAATCGCGCCGTTGACGCCGGTCGCAGGACTACATTTCGACAACGACGCGACCGCGGATTTTGCCATCGACGATGTCATGCGCCGCAGCGATGATGTCGTCGAAGCCGATGGTCCGCGAGAGCGCCGACAATTTCGCGTGGTCGACCTCGGCGTTGATCCGCTTCCAGGCCTCCTGGCGGAGCTGGCGTGGCGCCATGACAGAATCGATCCCGATGAGCGATACGCCGCGCAAGATGAACGGGGCGACCGTGGAGGGCAGGTCCATGCCGCCGGCCAGCCCGCAGGCGGCGACCGCGCCGCCATAGGAGGTCATGGCAAGCACGTTGGCGAGCGTATGGCTGCCGACCGCATCGATGCCGGCGGCCCAGCGTTCCTTGGCGAGCGGCTTGCCCGGTTCGGACAGTTCCTCGCGCGCAATGATCTCGGTTGCGCCGAGTCCGGTCAGATAGTCGCTTTCGGAAGTTCGGCCGGTCGAGGCGATGACGTGGTAGCCGAGGCCCGACAGGATGGCGATGGCCACCGATCCGACGCCGCCGGCCGCTCCTGTCACGACGACTGGCCCCCGCTCAGGCGTGATCCCGTGCCGTTCGAGCGCCATCACCGACAGCATCGCGGTATAGCCCGCCGTGCCGATGGCCATCGCATCGCTTGCGCTCATGCCGTCGGGCAGAGCAACCAGCCAGTCGCCCTTGACGCGGGAAATGCCTGCGTAGGCGCCAAGATGCGTTTCGCCTGTGCCCCAGCCGTTCAGGATCACCTTGTCGCCGGCCTTCCATTCGGGATTGGCCGACTGGACCACGGTGCCGGCAAAGTCCACGCCTGGGACCATCGGGAAACGCCGAACCACGGGCGCCTTGCCGGTAATCGCCAGCCCATCCTTGTAGTTGATGGTTGTCGCGTCGATGGCGACCGTCACGTCGCCTTCCATGAGGTCGTCGCGCGTCAGATCTGCGACGGCGACGGACTGCTTCTTGTCGGCGTCGCGCGAGATCAGGATGGCCTTGAATGTGTCGGGCATTGTTTGCTCTCGTTCCATTTGCGGAGACGGCAACTTGGGGCGGCGGCGGCGTCAGGTCAATCGGCGGTGGG
Source organism: uncultured Rhizobiaceae bacterium (assembly GCA_947259295.1). Classification (GTDB taxonomy): domain Bacteria; phylum Pseudomonadota; class Alphaproteobacteria; order Rhizobiales; family Rhizobiaceae; genus CAMYMG01. The sequence continues at coordinate 230,413 of CAMYMG010000058.1, read as the reverse complement.
GCGATCGCCGTGGCGGCCGGCCGGTCCCGACAGGCCGAGGAATTCGTCCGCCACCACCATCACGGCGCCGACCGTGATGAAGGCGTCGGCGAGATTGAAGACGGCAAACGACCAGACGGGCGTATGGAACAGGATGTAGTCGATGACATGGCCATGGATGGAGCGATCGATCAGGTTTCCGATCGCGCCGCCGACAATCAGCGCGAAACCGATGCGCGCGACAAGCTGCCCCGGAACCGTGCGGCTCGCGAGATAGAGCACGAAGGCGATCACGGCGAGCGACACGACGATCAGGCCGATGTCGCCGAACGACGAGAACATCGAGAAGGCGACGCCCGTGTTGTAGGTGCGAAACAGCGCAAGAAACGGCACGATGTCGACCTGCTCGTGCATGACCAGCCGGGTTTCGACGAGGAACTTGATCCATTGGTCGAGCGCGACCGCCACGGCCACGACGAAGGCGTAGGGAATGATTGGTCTCAAACGGCTGGATCCTCGGCAGCGAGCGACAATGCGCTTCGCCTTATTTCAAACAGCATCACGCCGGTGGCGACGGCCAGGTTGAGCGAGTCGGCGCGCCCGGCCTGCGGGATTCGCAACAGCCTGTCGCAAGCCGCCGCCAGCGCATCGGGCAGTCCCTGCTGCTCGTTTCCCATCATCAGCAATACGGGCCGGTCGGCATAATCGACGGTGCGGTAGTCGACCGCGCCTTTCAGGTGCGTACCGACGACGAGGCCCGGAAAGCCCTGGCGCCAGTCGAGGAAGCTCTCGGACGATGTCTTGGCGACAGGCACCGCAAAGATCGAGCCCATGGTGGCGCGGACCGTCTCCAGCGAAAACGGGTCGGTCGTTTCGCCGACCAGGATGACGCCTTTTGCGCCCACAGCGTCGACAGTACGGATGACCGTGCCGAGGTTCCCGGGGTCGCGAACCCGGTCGAGCGCGACCCATATGTCGTTGCTCACCGGCCTGATGTCGGAAAGCCCCATCAGGCGCTGCGTGAACACGCCAACGACCGCCTGGGGATTGTCGCGGCGCGTAATGGCGGAAAGGATCTTTTCGCTCACCTCCAGCACCGTGCCGCCGGAGGCGACGGTCCGGGCCGCCGCTTTCTGCACCGCGGCATTGTCGCGGGCCGCCTTGGCAAAAACCAGCGTGCGGATCGACCAGCCGAGCTCGAAAGCGTCGATGATGAGTTTCAATCCCTCGGCGATGAAGGCGTTCTGCTGGTCGCGAAACTTCTTCAGCGACAGCGACTTGATGTCCTTGATCAGCGGATTGGCAAGGCTGGTGATCTCCTTGACCTGGCCGGGAGCGCCGCTGGCGCGATGTTCGCTCACGCTGCAATCCACCGCGAAAAGAGGGAAGTTGAAAGAGCACGTCCGGCCGACTTCTCGCGAATGATCAGTTCGCCCGATTCCACCGTTCCGCCCATGCCGGCGAAATTGTCGCGCATCAGCGCGTGGATGGCAAAGAACGACGCCCGGATGGAATAGGCAGTCAGCACCACGGCTAGCGGCTTGGGCGTGAGGATGCGGCGGCAGAGATCGACCAGCGCCGGCAGGTCGGAGAAGAGTTGCCAGACCTCGCCCTTCGGCCCGCGGCCATAGGCGGGCGGATCGAACAGGATGATGTCGTAGTTGCTGCCGCGCCGCGCCTCGCGCTCGGCGAACTTCATCGCGTCGTCGCAGATCCAGCGGATCGGCTTATCCGTCAGGCGCGCCACCTCCTGGTTCTCGCGGGCCCAGCCGATGGCCTTTTTTGAGGCGTCGACATGGGTGACCTCGGCGCCGGCGCGCGCGGCGACGAGCGAGGCAACGCCCGTATAGCCGAACAGGTTGAGCACCTTGACCGGCCGGTTGGCGGCCTTGATCAGCCCGGCCATGTGGTCCCAGTGCGAGGCCTGTTCGGGAAACACGCCGACATGGCGAAACGAAGTGAAGCGGCCAAGATAGTCGATGCCTTCATGGCGCATCGGCCACGTCTCGCCTAGCGGGGCAGCCGGAAACCGCCAGCGGCCCATGCCTTCCTCGTCCGTGTCGCCGGTGAAGACGGCATCGGCACGCTGCCACTCGCGGTCCGGCAGAGCACGCTGCCAGATCGCCTGGTTCTCCGGCCGGATGATGCGATAGTCGCCATATTGCTCGAGTTTCTCGCCGTCGCCGCTATCGAGCAGCGCGTAGTCGGCATCGGGTTTCACCTCGAGAATGACAGGCAGGCGTTCGGCTGGCAGCGCGCCTTCGCGACGGGCGATGGCAGCGGGTCGCTTGGCCGGTTCTTCGCGAGCTTCGACGGCAGCGCGCGCGGGAACGGGCCTTGCCGGCTCGGGCCGGACCTTCGGCCCGCCTGCTTCGCGGCGGCGTTCGGGGCGTCTGGAGCGCTTCTGGCTCAACTCTGCGGCTCTCCGATCATGTGCTGGCTGCTTCTGCCATAGCGTCCGGGACGGCGCAACAAAGCCGCTGCGCGAGACGGAACTCTTGCCCGGTCTAGGCGCGGGACCGCAGCGTCTCGTAGACGGCGACGCCGGCCGCGAGATCCTCGAGCGCCGCCCCGACCGACTTGAACAGCGTGATCTCGTCGTCGCTGCCGCGGCCCGATCTCTCGCCGCGCGCCAATTCGTGCAGGTCGGCGACGATGTCGTCGGGGCCGATCACTTCTGCCGTCAACGGCTGCACGATGTCGCCGGCTTCCTTGCCGGCGCCGGCGCGCGTGTCGACGAAAATCCGCGCCCGCCGGACCGCTTCGTCGTCACTTTCGCGCATGTCGGGCGTGAAGGCGCCGACGAGGTCGACATGGACCCCCGGCCGCAGCAGCGCACCTTTGATAAGGGGTACGATGGAAATCGTCGCCGATGACACGATGTCAGCCCATGCCAGTTGTTCGTCGAGGTCGTCAGCGACCGAGACCGAGATGCCGGCCATGTCGAGGGACGCCGCGACCTTCTCGGCGTTGGCCTTTGTCCTGTTCCAGATACGGATTTCCCGGATCGGCCGCACCGCGGCATGCGCCCTGGCCAGAAACGGCGCCAGCGCACCCGCGCCGATGATGAGCAGGCGCGACGCGTCCTTGCGGGCAAGATAGCTGGCGGCGAGCGCCGAGGCACAGGCGGTTCTCCATTGCGTCAGCCGCTGCCCGTCGATCATCGCGCAGGGTTCTCCCGTCGTGCCGTCAAGCAGCAAATAGAGGCCCATCACCGCCGGCTTTCCGAGGGCATTGTTGTCCGGCGAGACGGTGACAACCTTGACGCCGATATAGCCGCCCGCGGATGTACCCGCGGCCTTGAAATCGGTCCAGGCAGGCATCAGGAGCAGCGTGGAGGCGGCACCGTCCGGCCGGTCTATGCTGTGATGATGGCGCACCGGCTGGACCGCGCCTGCTGCGAACGCGTCCCGCAGGGTGTCGACAAGACCCGAAAACGTCAGCGCGCGGTCGATGTCGTCCGCTGAAATCGTCAGCATTGTGGAACTCCGCCAATTCCCGCCGCTAGGAGCGCGGCAGTGCCGCCTGTTGCGGAGGTTGGGCGCCTGGGGCACGGGCCGCCGCCTGGCGCAGCATTTCGGCTTCCTGGCTGCGGTGGCGCGCCATCTTGCGATAGCGGCCCTGCTTGAACCATGTCGCCAGGCTGCCGATGACCATGCCGAGGCCGATCGCGATGAACAGCAGGACGAAGAGCGGCAGTTCGATGGTCAGCCCGGGATTGCCCGGGTTGAAGGGATCGAGCGTGAACGCTGTCGGGATACGGTTGGCAACCGCCAGTGCCACGAGGATGATGGCCAGGGGAACGACGATGGCGATCAGTACGAATCGGTTCAACATGCTACTTTCCAATCGCCGGCGGCAGCACCCTCACTTGTTGCCGTTCAGCCTCTCACGCAGTTCCTTGCCCGTCTTGAAGAAGGGCACCCACTTTTCCTCGACTTCTACGGATTCGCCCGTTCGCGGGTTCCGTCCGGTGCGTGCCGGACGGTTCTTTACCGAGAACGCCCCGAAACCGCGAAGTTCGACGCGGTTACCGTCCGCGAGGGCATCGGTTATCTCTTCAAAGATCGCGCCGACGATGTTTTCGACGTCGCGCAGAAACAGATGCGGATTTCGCGAGGCGATAAGCTGCACGAGTTCGGATTTGATCATAAGAGCGATCCCCGCCAAAAATCACAGACTGAACAATATGCGAATGATTTTTATAGTCTTTTTCAATCGCTAGTGGCGACCCCACTCAAGGGTGCCAGACGGATACGAGACCGTCAAGGAACAAGCGCTCCGTGCCGAGATCACCCAAAATCGCAGCGCTTTCGGCCGGAATGCCCAGGAATCGCGCCACGGTTGCCATCGCCCGGAAGAACGGGAAGGAGCCGCCGCTGTCGCGCGGCTTCCATTCGATGACCTCGAGGTCTGCGTCAACCCCTTTTGTCGCCAGCCAGGCGACCGCCTCGTTCTCGCCGCCCAGTTCGTCGACCAGCTTGTTCTGCAGCGCCTGGCGCCCGGTGAAGACAGAGCCGTCGGCAAGCGCGGCCACCTGGCTTTTCGACAGCGGGCGTCGCTCTTCGACCAGACCCTTGAACCAGTCGTAGCTGTCGAGGATCATCGCACGGATCATGGCCCGCTCGGGATCGGTCGTCGGGTTGAAGGGTGACGGCTCCGCCTTCAGCGGCGACGACTTCACCTCCTCGAGCTTGATGCCGACATTATCCATGAGCCCGGTAACATCGGGAAACTGCACCAGCACACCGATCGAACCGACGATCGACGACTTGCGTGCCACGATATGGTCCGACGCGCTGGCGATCATGTAGCCGGCGGAGGCAGCCAGCGTGCCGACCTGGGCGACCAGCGGCTTGGCTTCGGCGAGGAGCCTCACTTCGTTGAAAATTGCCTCGCCGCCGGCGGTCGTCCCGCCCGGGGAATCGATCGACAGGATGACGCCCTTGACGGACGACGTCTCGCGGATCTTCTCGAGCCGCTCGAGCAGTTCCTCGTCCTCGGTGATGGTGCCCTCGATGCGGACCTTGGCGATGTGGTCTGCTGAAACAGCACCGAGGTCAGCGCCCAGCAACCACACTCCCAGCGCGACGCCGACAGCGGCGAGCCCGAGTGCGGCGACACGCCAGAATGTAAGCTTGCGCCGCAACCGGCGTCGGTCGATGAGGTCGTCGGCCCGCATGGCCATCGGTCGCTCCTGTTCAGGCGAAAGTCGGCCTTTTAGAACATGCCTTTCTCCGCCGCCACCGCTTTCGTCCCGCGCATTTGAGTGCGAAGCAACAAGACAGGCTGGTCAAATCCCGCAAAATAACCATATTGGGGTGTAAATCGCGTCAGTGTAAAACTTCGTGATATGCCGGAACGGCATTGCACAGGTCGAACACAGGGTTGAACCTATATCGGACCCAGCCGGTCCCTGAGAGTAAGTTCGGGACGGTGGTTTCCGGGCGGAGCGACTTTCGGCAATTGTTTGGCTATCCGGCCTGCTCTGCCGGATGATGGCAGCGGAAGGCGGGCGCGTTGGCGCAATCGATCAGTACGACCCAACAGCAGGCAGGCCTTTTGGTACCCAAACCGGCAAGATTGCAGCGTGTGCGAAGCGACGCGTTCAGTCGCGCACAGCGTCATTCGCGCAACGTCCGCAGGCTGAAGTTCGCGTTGCCGAGCATCGCCGTCATCCTGGCCGTGGGCTTCGCCGCTTTTTCGATCATGTCGACGCCGCCGAGCGGGCCGATTGCAAAGCAGACCGCCGAAGTTGCCGAGGGCGAACTGGTCATGGCCAATCCCAAGCTCGAGGGCTTCACTAAGGATGGCCAGCGATATTCAATAAATGCCGGCCGCGCAGTTCAGGATTTCGAGCAACAAGCCGTTGTGACCCTGCATGGTATCGATGCGAACATGCCCATCGACAAGGACAAGAGGGCCAGGATCCAGACGGAGACCGGCGTCTTCGATCGCAACGCGAACACGCTCGACGTGACGACCGATATCACGGTCACCACCAGCGATGGCACGGTTGCCAACCTGAAGTCCGCGTTCCTGGACATCAACAGTGGAAACTTGAAAACAAGCGATCCGGTCGATATCCAAGCGAACGGCTCGAAAATTTCCGCAGGGTCAATGTCGATCCTCGACAACGGCAAGCGCGTAATCTTTGAGAGTAATGTCAGATTGAACATTGACCCGGATCAAATGAAGGCCGCGCAAGCGGGCAAGGGAGACATCGATGCGTCGAACTAGATGCTTTGCATTTCTGGCTGCGGCGCTGATGGCGTCGACTTTTACGACTTTGCCGGCCAGCGGCCAGACCGAAGCCGAAAGCCGGATATCGGGACTTAAGCTGAACGGCGGCGATCCTATCCAGATCGAGAGCGACAAGTTGGAGGTCCGGGAGGAGGACAATCTGGCGGTGTTCACCGGCAACGTGACCGTCACGCAGGGACCAACCCTGCTGAAGGCCGGCCGGATGGTGGTCCACTATGCCAAGGATGGCGGTTCGGCGGCCACCGGTTCCTCGAATATCGAGAAGCTGGAGGTGGACCAGAAGGTCTACGTCAAGTCGGACAACCAGATTGCCACCGGCGACAGCGGTGTCTTCGACATGAAGACCGAGGTTCTCGTGATGTCGGGCAACAAGGTGGTGCTGACGGAAGGCGCCAATGTGTTGACCGGATGCAAGCTCACCGTGCAGATGAAGACCGGGCGGGCCCAGGTCGACGGCTGCTCCAATCGCGTCCAGATGAAGATCGATCCCGGGTCCACCAAGAACTGATGGAAAGCGAGCCGTCTTTTATGTCGCGCCTGTTTGGGGGGCGTCGACCGGCAGCGCCTGCGGTTCGCCGAAGTGACATCGCGGCCTTCAAGGGCACGCTGATCGCCAAGGGCCTGACCAAGAGCTACAAGGGCCGCCGCGTCGTCAACGGCGTCTCGCTGGGCGTCAGGGCGGGAGAGGCGGTCGGATTGCTCGGCCCCAACGGCGCTGGCAAGACCACCTGCTTCTACATGGTCACCGGCCTGGTTCCGGTCGACGAGGGGACCATCGAGATCGATGGCTACGATGTGACGTCGATGCCGATGTACCGCCGCGCGCGGCTGGGCATCGGCTATCTGCCGCAGGAGGCCTCGATCTTTCGCGGCCTGACCGTCGAGCAGAACATTCGTGCCGTGCTCGAGGTGGTCGAGAAAAGCCGCAAGCAGCGCGAGATTGATCTCGACGCGCTGCTCGACGAGTTCCACATCTCACATCTGCGCAAGTCTCCGTCGCTGTCACTCTCGGGCGGCGAGAGGCGGCGTCTTGAGATTGCCAGGGCGCTGGCAAGCCGCCCCAACTACATGCTGCTCGACGAACCGTTTGCCGGCATCGACCCGATCGCCGTCGCCGACATCCAGCAACTCGTCCGGCACCTGACCCAGCGCGGCATCGGCGTGCTGATCACCGATCACAATGTGCGCGAGACGCTTGGCCTGATCGACCGGGCCTACATCATTCATGCCGGCGAGGTGCTCACCCACGGCCAGGCGGACGAGGTCGTGGCAAACCCGGACGTCCGGCGCCTCTATCTTGGCGAGGGCTTCACGCTCTGATCGGCATTTTCCGCGCATTTCCGTGGAAAAACCCCTCGCCAGTGATTGTACCGATCCCCCTAATGCTCTGGTAAGCCGCTTTTGCTAGTCAATTGCCTTGACAAGCAAAAGCCGGGCCAGTTTTTATACCCGGCCGAAGAAAATCGTTGCAAATGGCAAGGGTCTGCCATGGCTGCGGCGTAGCAGGGGGTAAGATCGAGTAATGGCGCTGACCGCCAGACTGCAGCTCAGACAGTCCCAGTCGCTGGTGATGACGCCGCAGCTGATGCAGTCGATCAGGCTGCTGCAACTAACCCACCGGGAACTCGAGCAGTTCGTGGACGAGGAGATCGAGCGCAATCCACTGCTCGACAGGGCCGAGCCCCGCGATGACGCCGCCACCGACCAATTGCAAAAGGACGGGCCCGCCGACGACGACTGGTTCGACGGCGAACCGGCCTGGACCTCCTCGGCGATGGCCGAAAAACTGGATACGTCGCTCGAAAATCTGTTTCCGGACGATCCCGGTCCTTCCGAGCGCCTCGGACCGGATCTGACGGCGCAGTGGAAATCGGCAGGCGGGATCGGCGGCAGCAACACCGGCGGCTTCGGTGATGCGTTCGACATGGATGACATGGCGGCCGCCGCGGTCACGCTGCGCGACCACGTCGGCGAACAGCTCGCAATGGCCTTTGCCGATCCGGCTGCCTTGTTGATCGCCCGCGAACTGGCCGAGCATCTCGACGACACCGGCTATTTGCGCGCCGATCTTGCGGAAATCGCCGAGCGTCTGGGCGTCGGTACCAAGGAGATTGCCGAGGTTTTGACCGTCTGCCAGACGCTTGAACCGGCCGGCATCTTTGCCCGCGATCTTGCCGAGTGCCTCGCCCTGCAGCTCGAGCAGCGCAACCGGCTCGACCCGGCGATGCGCGCCTTGCTCGAAAACCTCGAGCTTCTGGCACGCCGTGATTTTTCCGGCCTGCGGCGGATCTGCGGCGTCGACGAGGAGGATCTGCTCGACATGCTGGCCGAAATCCGGCTGCTCGATCCGCGGCCTGGAACGGTATTCGCCAGCGGTCACGCCGACACGATCGTCGCAGATGTCGAGGTGCGGGCCGCCAGCGACGGAAGCTGGACAGTCGAACTCAATCCCGAGACCTTGCCGCGGGTGCTTGTGGACAACATCTATTTCGCCCAGGTGTCGGGCCTGACGAAGAATCCGGCCGAGAAGGATTTTCTCGCCGAATGCCTGCAGAACGCCAATTGGCTTACCCGCAGCCTCGACCAGCGCGCCAAGACGATCCTCAAGGTCACTTCGGAGATCGTCCGCCAGCAGGACGCTTTCCTGGTCCATGGCGTGCGGCATCTCAGGCCGCTCAACCTGCGCACCGTCGCCGACGCGATCGGCATGCACGAATCGACGGTCAGCCGGGTCACCGCAAACAAGTACATGCTCACGCCGCGCGGCGTGTTCGAACTGCGCTATTTTTTCACCGTCTCGATCGCCGCATCGGGCGGCGGCGACGCCCATTCGTCGGAAGCGGTGCGCGACCGCATAAAGCAGATGATCGACGAAGAACGGCCGGCCAGCGTTCTGTCGGATGATGCGATTGTGGATATGTTGAGGAAAAGCGGCGTCGACATCGCCAGGCGCACCGTGGCCAAGTACCGGGAAGGCATGAGTATTCCTTCCTCGGTCCAGCGCCGGCGCGAAAAGCGGGCAATGGCGACGGCGGGGCGCTGACGACGGGCCGCTGTTCACGACTGGCCCAGCTTGATTGACATCCTCACATGAAGTGACTAGAAGCCCGCCCGCATGGACGGGCAGCGGCCTGACTGTATAAGGCGCCGTCTGGAGACGGCTTGTGATCAACCGGAAAGTTCGAACTGGAAATCGGCCCTTGCGCCGCTGCGAAGCTTGTGCGCACCAGCCACGGGTATAAACTCTCGGACATCCAGAGTCTGAACAGGGAAGGTCAACAACAAAATGAGCCTGCGGATTTCAGGAAAGCACATGGACATCGGCGATGCGTTCCGCTCGCGCATCGAAAGCCGGATCGGCGATGCCATTGAAAAGTACTTTGACGGCGGTTTTTCGGGCCATGTCACAGTTGAGAAGTCTGGCCCGCGCTTTTCCGCCGATTGCGTGATCTTCCTGGACAGCGGGATGGGCCTGCAGGCCGCAGGCGAGGCCTACGACCCGCAAGCAGCCTTCGAGGCAGCCTCGGAGCGCATCGAGAAGCGCCTGAGGCGCTACAAGCGCCGCCTGAAGTCGTATGACGGGGCCGGGAACAACAGCCGCGATGAGGACATGGCCTATACGGTCATGGCGCCGGTGGCGGACGAGGACGACGAGGTCCCGGAGGACTACGCGCCGGCTGTCGTTGCTGAATCGACCATGTCGCTGAAGACCATGACGGTGGCCAATGCCATCATCGAACTCGACACCAAGGACAGTCCGGTATTCGTCTTCCGTAATGCCGGGAACAACCAGGTAAATATCGTCTATCGCCGGGGCGACGGCAACATCGGCTGGATCGACCCCTCCGTGGCCCTGTCGGCCTGACAACGCAGCGGCCCCAATCATGACACCGGAAAAAGACGGTGGCGAAGACGGACGGACCTCAAGGATTTTAGCGATGGATCTCAGTGATCTGATAGACGTGCCGGCGATCATGCCGGCGTTGAAGGCCAACTCGAAGAAGCAGCTTCTGCAGCTGCTTGCCGAGCGGGCTTCCGCTATCGTCGGCATTCCGGAGCGAGAGATTTTCGATACGATCCTGCAGCGCGAACGACTGGGGTCCACGGGGGTCGGCAACGGCATTGCGATTCCGCACGGCAAGCTTGCCGGCGTCAAGGAAATCACCGGCGTGTTCGCCAAGCTGGAGGCGCCGATCGATTTCGAGGCGCTGGACGACCAGCCGGTCGATCTGGTGTTCCTGCTGCTGGCGCCCGAGGGTGCGGGCGCCGATCACCTTAAGGCCTTGTCCCGCATCGCACGCGTGCTGCGCGACGGCGATACGGTGGCAAAGATACGCGGTACCAGCGATGCCACCGCAATTCATGCGCTGCTTTCGGAAACCCAGGGCTCCAAAGCAGCCTGAAACCCGTGAGCCGAGTAGAAAGAGCGGCCTCGGGCCGCTCCCGATCAATGAATGCTGACGGGTGTCAGGTCATTCTCGAACGCGCCGGCGATCGCCCGCTCGCGGGCATCCGACAGCAGGATCGGCTGGCCGTTGGCGGCAAACAGCGCCCACAGGCGGGTGTTCGGCGTCATTTCCGGCAGGCCGGGGAACTTGCCCTTCAGCTCGTCCGTGCCGATCTCGCGCAGATAGGCGACGGTGCCCTCGCCGAGATGGGCAAGATCCGACTGGGTGAGAGTGCGGCTTTCGTCATTGTAGGTCATGCTAGCCTCCTGTTTGCGGGGCGTCATATCGACCAACCCGCGTTAGAGCCGGTATCTCGGGGCGGGACTGGATCAGTCTTTCACCGAAATGTTTATTTTCTGTACAAGCCGCTGCGCTTCCGGCCGATCCAGGTCGATTGCGAGCAGACCGTTCTTCAGTTCGGCAGCGGTTACACGCATGCCGTCGGCCAGCACAAAGCAACGCTGGAACTGCCGCGCAGCAATGCCGCGATGCAGGAATTCCCGCTCCGTGTCGTCGGACTGCCTGCCACGTACAACGAGCTGGTTCTCTTCGGTGGTGACCTCGAGATCGCTCTCGGCGAAGCCTGCGACGGCGAGCGTGATCCGCAGCCGTTGCGAGGCACCGTCCGCGCCATTCAGCCGTTCTATGTTGTAGGGCGGGTAGGAGTCGCCGGTCTTGGCGAGACGCTCAAGCGTCTTCTCCATGGCATCGAACCCGAGAAGAAGGGGGCTCGAAAAAGGCGTCATTCGACTCATCGTTACGGTGTCCTCTCAGAGCGACATTATGGCGAAAGACCCAAAAGGCATCTTTTCCACTGAGGAAGATATGGTTGGCTCCAGAGCCGACTTCAAGAGTTTTCGAAATGCTACATTGCGAGGAAAAATCATGGCTGAAGTGACGCCGATTATCATAGACACCGATCCCGGCCAGGATGACGCCGTCGCCATCCTGCTGGCGCTCGCCAGCCCCGAGATCGACGTCCTCGGCATCACCGCCGTGGCAGGAAACGTACCGCTCCGGCTGACCGAGAAGAATGCCCGCAAGATCTGCGAACTGGCCGGACGGCCCGACATCAAGGTCTTTTCCGGCGCCATCCGTCCGATGGTTCGCAATCTGGTGACGGCCGAAGAGGTGCACGGAAAAACGGGCCTGAACGGCCCGGAGCTGCCCGATCCGAAAATGCCGCTGCAGGATCAATATGCGGTCGACTTCATCGTCGAGACGCTGATGCGGGAAGAGAGTGGCACGGTGACGCTTTGTGCGCTCGGCCCGCTGACCAATATCGCCCAGGCGCTCATCCGCGAGCCGAAGATCGCGCCGCGGATCAAGCAGCTCGTGTTGATGGGCGGCGGCTTCTTCGAGGGCGGCAATGTCACGCCGACAGCCGAATTCAACATCTATGTCGATCCGCACGCCGCCGATGTCGTGCTGAAGTCCGGCATCCAGATCACCATGATGCCGCTGGATTGCACCCACAAGGCGCTGACCACGGCAAAGCGAACGGCGTCATTCCGCAATCTTGGCAGCAAGGTCGGCGTCGCCGTTGCCGACATGCTCGAATTCTTCGAGCGGTTCGATGAACAGAAATACGGTACCGACGGCGGGCCGCTGCACGACCCGTGCGTGATCGCCTGGCTTCTCAAGCCGGAACTGTTTGAGGGCCGCAACATCAATGTCACGGTCGAAACAGCGTCCGAACTGACCATGGGCATGACGGTTGCCGACTGGTGGGGCGTCACCAAACGCCCGAAGAACGTCACCTACATGCGCGACATCGACCATGAGGGTTTCTTCAACCTGCTGGTCGAGCGTCTCGGACGCCTCTAGTTCAAGACTTTCGGCATTCTCCGGTCGGCGTTGGGCGGTCACTGTGGGTGCGGACCCGTTCGGTATCTCGGCACCCCGCCGATGACAGGCATAGCATTTCCGCGACTCTGACAAAGTGTTTCGACTGGTTGGGAAACGTGTAGGCCAGTCATGGAACTGCCCGATCGCTGCCGCATTTGCTCCCTTGTTCACACTGTAGTCGCTGTCCCCAACGACGTACGGAGAATTGATCAAGATGATGAATGTGAAAGCCGCAGCTATTGCGGCCGCAATGACGGCTGTACTTTTTTCGGGCGTAGTGCCCGCATCCGCGCAATGCGGTAGCGCTTCCTGGTATGCGCTTTACTCGCAGACGGCATCCGGAGAAGAAATGAATCCGGCGGCAATGACCGCGGCCCACCGCACCCTGCCGTTTGGCACCAAGCTGAAGGTCACCAACAAGCGCAACGGCAAATCTGTCATCGTGCGCATTAACGACCGCGGCCCCTTCATCAAGGGGCGTGTCATCGACCTGTCCAAGGCCGCGGCCAAGAAGCTAGGCTTCATTGACAAGGGTGTCGCCAAGATCTGCATGGCCAAGGCCTGAGCCGAGGCGGCGTCAGCTTCCCAGCCGGCTGGCTGCGGACACGGCGATCGCCTCCGCAAGATCAAGCCCCCACACGGAGCGGCAATAATCCCTGAAGTCGAAGCACGGCAGGCCGGGGCACACCTCGAATTCGATGAGATGGACCGTGTCGTCGGGTTCGACACGGAAATCCGCTGAAAAGACATCGCGCAGGCCAAGCGCATGCATCATGCGGGCAGCGATCCGGCGAATGGTTGCCGCGGCAGCGGGCTGTTCCACATCGACCGACACCAGTTCGGGCTCGGCGCGGCGACCCTCCGCGGCGGCACTCGCACCAGTATCGCCGTAAAGCGCCATGCTGTCGTCCATCGTCTGAAAATCGCTGCCCGAATCGACAAAGAAGACGCCGAGCTTCTCAGGCCCGGCCTTCGGTTCGACAGTAAGGTAGCTCGCTCGGACGTTGCGACCAGGCACATAGGGCTGAACCACGACGCTGTCCCGGTATGACGCGTAGACGCGCCGGCTGAGGTCAAGCGCCTGCTCATGTGTGTCGCAGCGCGAATCAGGCCAGATGCCGATCTTGGCACCCAGCCGGTTGGGTTTCACGAAATAACCGGTCGGCGAGGCAGGCGGCTCGACCAGCCACGCACCGTTCTGCGCCAGACCGGCGGAGGGAACCGGAAGACCGAGCGAGGAGAGCACCGCGCCCGAGCGAAACTTGTCCTGGCAGAGCGCAAACAGCGAATCGTCAGAGCCGAAAGTCGTCAATCCGTTCAGGCGTGCGAGGGTTGGGCCTGCGCTGCCGCGAAAATAGGAAATGCCGTCGGTCAGCGTCCAGACGAGTGTCGAACGGGCGTCCTGACCGGCCAGCCGCACGGCCGCGTCGTCGAGTGCGACGGGCGCAAAGACGAACCCGCGGTCACTGCATGCTTTTTCGATGCTGCCGAATTCAGGCGCAAGATCCGTCGACTGTGCGAGGTAGGACGAAATTTCGAGCGCCTGCCTGTCGGCAAAACCCTGCGCCTTGAGGCGCGTGCGGCAGGCCTCCTCTGGCTCGTAGACAAGGAACAGCGTGGGTCGTGCTGCGGTCATGTGCCAATCCGGACGTCAGATCAGGACGCGCGGTTCGAACCTGCCCCTGACCGGCAGGTCGACCAGAAACGTCTTGCCGGCATGCGGGTCGCGTTCGCGCGCCCGGGCATCCATGCCTTGCCAGGCTGATGTCACCGCGATCCGATCGGCCTGGGGGCCGACGAAGGCAGGGCACGAACTCTGCGACGCCGGCATGGCGATGGACTGGATGCGCTTGCCGTCGGGCGAGTAAGCATCGAGGCTGGCTGCGCCCCAGCGGGCATTCCACAGGACGCCGTCGGCATCGACGACCGACCCGTCGAGACCGCCCTTGCCCTTGCGCTGATCGAAGAAGACGGCCGGCTCGCCGACGGGCAGGCCGGTGAGAGGGTCGCAGTCCACTCGCATCAGCACGTTGACCGCCGTATCGGTAAAGTAGGCGGTCGCGCCGTCCGGCGAAAAGCAGATCGAATTCGGAATGGTGATGCCGGGAAACAGCGTGCGGATTTCGCCCTTGTAGTACCAGTAGATCGAGCCCGCCTTGTGTTCCTCGTTCTTGCCCATCGTGCCGATCCAGAACGCGCCGCACGGATGGACACGTGAATCGTTGGAGCGGGTGAGGGAGTGGTCGGCCTCGAGCGGGCGATGCAGCGTTATGGCGCCGGTTCGTACTTCGCGAATGTAGAGACCTGTTTCTGTCACCAGCAACTGCCGGTCGTCGTCGACGACGGCGAGCGCGCTGGTCATTTCAGGCAGGTCATGCACCACGACGGTGCCGTCGGGCATCGGCTTTTCGAGCAGTTTCCTGCCGCGGATGTCGAACCAGAAGAATTTGCCGGAGACTGGATCGTAGGTCGGACCTTCGCCAAGGTGGCAATCGATCTCGGACAGGATCGTGACGCTCGGGGTGGTCATTCGGCTGCTCCCCCAAAAACTTCATCCCAGGCCGCAACCGCCGACATGGCACGTCGCTTGACCTCGTCGACGCTCATGCCCGGCGCAAACAGGCTCGATCCCAGCCCGAAGGTGCGAACGCCGATCCGGGCATAGTCGCCAAAATCCTTGTCCGAAACGCCGCCGACCGCGCCGATGACGGCGTCCTTGGGCAACACCGCCATGATTGCCGAAATGCCGCGCGGCCCGAGCGCGCTCGCCGGAAAGAATTTCAGCGCCGAAGCGCCACATTTAAGCGCGAAGAACGCCTCGGTCGGGGTGAAGACGCCCGGCATGGTGACCATGCCGTAGTCCTGCGCCCGCGCCATCACCTCACCGTCGATGTTGGGGCTGACGAGCAGCCGGCCGCCGGCCTGGTTGAGGCTGTCGACCTGCGAGGGCGTGAGTACGGTTCCCGCACCGGTCAGTGCGCTGCCGGGCAACGCGCCGACGATACGCTCGATCGACACAAACGGGTCCGGCGAATTGAGCGGCACCTCGATGGCCTCGATGCCGGCCTCGAACACCGCAGACGCCATCGACAGCGCTTGCTCGGGCTTCAGCCCGCGCAGGATGGCGACGAGGTTGCGGCGCAGCTTCGGGAATGGCGTGCTCATGCTGCTCTCTCGACCCAACCCAACCGTTTCGCTGCCTCGAAGAGACCGGTGCGCACAGCCTCTTCGGCGTCTGCCTGGATGACCGTGCAGCCCGCAAGCTTCAGCGCCGTGGCATAAAGCAGGCCCAACGCGCCGGAGGCAACGAGCACTACCTGCTGTGAGGAAGCCTGGAAAACCCGACGGGCAGACGCGATTTCAGCACCGATCAGCAGGCCCGACAATGTCGCCGCGGCATCGGCGGGCTGCAGGTCCTGGAGCAGGGTGGCGGCACGGATGCGGAACAGGCCGGAGCCGACATCGCCACCGTCTTCAAGCGCGCGGCCGCAGGCGTTGGCGAACACCGGATCATCGTGTGCGGCGGCGCCCGGCGCCCCGTCCAGGGAATGGCGCAGGATGGAGTGCGTGGACATGAGAGAGAACAATTCGCCTGTGAGCCATGTCCGGAAGCTTTCGATGACACCGTCCTCGGCCTCGACCCATTTGGAATGGGTGCCCGGCATGCAGATGAGGTGGTTGCCCTGGCTGAAGAGCGGCAGAATGCCGGCGAGCTGGGTTTCCTCGCCGCGCATGACATCCGGTGCATCGGCCTGTCGTTGCGCGAGGCCGGGCAGAATGCGCACGTCGCGTCCCGCCGCCGGCGCTGCTACCGCGCCGGCGAGGATGGCATCGACGCCGGCAGGCACTGAGACGTAAGGCGCCTCGACCCAGCCCTGGCGGGCTCCGGCCATGCCGCAGACGATCACGCGAAGGTCGGCTGGCGCTCCGGCGTCGGCCAGATAGCGCTCCAGGATGGCGGAAAATCCTTCGGTGCCGGCGACGAGCATGCCGTCCGGGCCGCGCCTCTCGGCAACAACCGCGCCTTTGGCGTCAAGCAGCCAGAGCCTGAAGCTCGAGGTGCCCCAATCGACGGCGGCAAGCGCGGCTTCGCTCAAAAATAGCCCCCGTCGACGATCAGCGTGTGCGCGCTCACCATGCCGGCAGCGTCCGATGCAAGGAACAGGCAAGGACCGACGAGGTCGACCGGCTGCATCACCTCACGGATGCTCTGCTTGTCGACATGCGCCTTGAGTGCTTCCGGGGTGACCCAGAGCTTCTGCTGGCGCTCGGTAATGACCCAGCCGGGTGCGACGGCGTTGACGCGGATGCCGTGGGGTCCGAGCTTGCCGGCGAGGCCCTTGGTGAGGCCGATCACCCCTGCCTTGGCGGCCGTGTAGGACGGCATGTCGGGATTGTTCATCATGAACGAGGTGGAGGTGAAGTTGATGATCGAGCCCTTGCCGGCCTTGATCATCTCCGGTGCGACCGCCTGCACGGCGAAGAACTGCGGGCGCAGGTTGATTGCCTGGTTCTCGTCCCAGAAATCGACCGTGACGTCCTTCAACTCATGGCGCTGGTCGTATGCGGCATTGTTGACGAGCACGGTCGCGGGGCCATGAGCCTTGGCGGCTTCCGCGACTGCCGCGCGCAGTGCCTCGATGTCGCGTAGGTCTGCGTTCAGGTACAGCGGGCGGTTCCCGGCGGACTTCTCGAGACGGTCGCAGAGTTCGCGGCTGGGTGCGTCGGCAATGTCGATAAACGCTACCTTGCTGCCCTGGCGGACAAAGCCCTCCGTGAGCGCAGCGCCGATGCCGCTGCCGCCACCGGTGATCAGGACGGACGCGCCTTTGAGGTCCGGGAATTGCGCCGATGGCATCATGTAGTGCGACCTCCTGAAGGCTTGTTTCGAGCAGCGGGCACAACGTATCGGCGAAGCCCGCGCCGAGGGCAAGGCCCGTTAGCGGCGATTTTTTTAAGGCAGGTTTGTTGTCATGCGCGATGCGAGGCGCCATTTTCCATGCGAACCAAGCCATTGCACCATATGGCGAATTGACCCTTCGGGCCCGGCATGGTCAAAAGCCGACAATTCCGCAGGCCGAAATCCGATAGCTGGAGCCCATTTGATGACCGATCGCATAGAGATCTCCGGCCTGCAGGTCGCACGCGAGCTTCATGACTTCGTCAATGGCGAAGTCATCCCCGGCACGGGGATCGACGCGGCGCGCTTCTGGGCCGGTCTGTCATCGATCGTCAGCGACCTCGGACCACGCAACCGCGAACTCCTGGCGAAACGCGACAGCCTGCAGCAGACGATCGACGAATGGCACCGCGCCAACGGTGCGCCCTCCGACATGGAAGCCTACAAGTCCTTCCTCACCGAGATCGGCTACCTCGTGCCCGAGGGACCGGCCTTCAGCGTCACCACCGACAATGTCGATCCCGAAATCTCGATGGTCGCCGGGCCGCAGCTCGTCGTGCCGGTGGCCAATGCGCGCTACGCGTTGAACGCGGCGAACGCCCGCTGGGGCTCGCTTTACGATGCGCTCTACGGCACCGATGCGATTGCCGAAGAGGGCGGCGCGGAGAAGGGCAAGGGCTACAATCCGGTTCGCGGCGGGAAGGTGATCGCCTGGGTGCGCGACTTCTTGAACGACGCGGCGCCGCTGCAGAAAGGTACCTGGCAGGAGGCGCGCAGCTTCGCGGTGCAGGACGCGCAGCTTGCCGTCGCGTTGCAGGACGGGACAAGTGTCGGCCTCAAGCAGCCGGAGAAATTCGCCGGCTATCTCGGCGACACGGCCTCGCCCGAACGCTTGCTGCTCAAGAACAACGGTATCCATATCGAGGTGCTGATCGACGCCACGTCGACGATCGGTCAATCCGACCCGGCGCATATCTCGGACGTCTGGCTGGAATCGGCACTGACGACGATTCAGGATTTCGAGGATTCGATCGCCGCCGTCGATGCCGAGGACAAGGTGGCGGCCTACCGCAACTGGCTCGGCCTGATGAAGGGCGACCTCGAGGAAGACGTCTCAAAGGGCGGCAAGACATTCGTCAGGAAACTCAACCCCGACCGTGAATACACGGCGCCCGACGGGTCGTCCTTCGAGGTCGTCGGCCGGTCGCTGATGCTGGTCCGCAATGTCGGTCATCTCATGACCAACCCGGCGATCCTAGACGCAGACGGCAATGAAATCCCGGAAGGCATGATGGATGCCGCGGTCACCGCGCTGATCGCCATGCACGACATCGGGCCGAATGGTCGCCGCAAGAATTCGCGCGCCGGCTCCATGTATATCGTCAAGCCGAAGATGCACGGGCCGGAGGAGGTGGCCTTCGCGGTCGAAATCTTCGGACGGGTCGAAGAGATGCTGGGCCTCGCGCCCAACACGCTGAAGATGGGCATCATGGACGAGGAACGCCGCACCACGGTGAACCTCAAGGAGTGCATTCGGGCGGCCAGGCAGAGGGTCGTCTTCATCAACACCGGTTTTCTCGACCGGACCGGCGACGAGATCCACACCTCGATGGAAGCCGGCCCGATGATCCGCAAGGGCGACATGAAGCAGTCGGCCTGGATTTCGGCCTACGAGGCGCGCAACGTCGATGTCGGGCTTCAGTGCGGGCTGGCCGGCCACGCGCAGATCGGCAAGGGCATGTGGGCCATGCCCGACCTGATGGCGGCGATGCTGGAGCAGAAGATCGGCCACCCGCAGGCGGGTGCCAACACGGCCTGGGTGCCGTCCCCGACAGCCGCGACGCTGCACGCGACGCACTATCACAAGGTCGACGTGCACGCCGTCCAGGCGCAGCTGAAAAGCCGGCCGATGGCAAAGCTCGACGACATCCTGTCGATCCCGGTGGCGGTTCGGCCCAACTGGACGCCGGAAGAAATCCAGAAGGAACTCGACAACAATGCGCAGGGTATCCTGGGCTACGTCGTGCGCTGGATCGATCAAGGTGTCGGCTGCTCCAAGGTGCCGGACATCAACGATGTCGGGCTCATGGAAGACCGCGCCACGCTGCGCATATCCTCGCAGCACATTGCCAACTGGCTTCATCACGGCGTCTGCAGCCAAGCCCAGGTCATGGAGACGATGAAGCGCATGGCCGGCGTCGTCGACCGCCAGAACGAGGGCGACCCGCTCTATCATCCCATGGCGCGCGATTTCGATGCCTCGATCGCCTTCCAGGCTGCCTGCGACCTAGTCTTCAAGGGGCGCGAGCAGCCAAGCGGCTATACCGAGCCGGTGCTGCATGCGCGCCGTCTTGAGCTGAAGGCACAGCGGCGCGGTGACTGAAACCATGGGCCTGTCGGTCCCAAGATCGCGGCCGGACCGGGCGGGCTCCCTGACATTCACGTCGGGATGCCGACCGGTCGCCGGCTGACTCGTCCATGAACCTTCTCGTCATCGACACCGCATCCACCCTCTGCGCCGCCTGCGTCTTTGACACGCAGGCGGGCCGCGAACTCGGCCGCGCCGTTCTCGACCTCGGCAAGGGCCATGCGGAACATCTGATGACCGTGGTCGAGGAGGCGATGCGCGAGGCCGATGTCGCGTTCGCGGATATCGGCTCGATTGCGGTCAGCGTCGGGCCCGGGTCGTTCACCGGCGTGCGTGTCGGCGTTTCCGCCGCGCGTGGTTTTGCCATGGCGCTGAAGGTGCCGGCGATCGGCGTGACCACGCTCGAGGCAATCGCCGCCGAAACGCGCGACCGGTTCGGCGCGCGCCAGGTGATGGGCGCGATTGACGCGGGTCGCGGCGAGATCAATGCCGCCATTTACGACGAGGCAGGCGAGGTCATTTCTCCGCCGGCGGTCATGACGCTGGCGGATGCCGTGGCCTATGCGGAGAACAATTCACTGCTGGTCGCCGGCTCTGCGGCGGAACGCATCGCCGAGGCCGCGACCGTGAAACTCGATGTCGGTCCGCAACTGGCAACGGCGGATATCCGCTTTTATGCCGCGATCGCCGCCGGCAGGGAGGCAGGTGCGGAAAAGCCTAAACCGCTTTATCTCCGCGATGCCGATGCCAAGCCACAGGCTGGCTTCGTGCTGGCACGGCAGCCCAAATGATACGCATCCCCTTCCTCACGCGGCGCCTGCGCGACTATTCGCTCGAGCCGCTGTCGGCGAACGACAGTCCGGCCATTGCCACGCTGCACCAGGAGGATTTTCACCGGCCCTGGACCGACGGGGAATTCGCCAGCCTGCTCGAGCAGGATACGGTGTTCGGCTTCGTCGCCCGCGAGACCGGCCGCAGAGCGCAAGCGCCCGTCGGCTTCGTTCTGGCGCGGCTGGCTGCCGGCGAGGCGGAAATCCTGACGATCGCGGTGGCAAGGGCGCACCGCAGGCAGGGCCTTGGCTGGAAGCTGATGGACGCGGTGCTGCGCGAACTGCACCGCGAACGTGCCGAGGCGCTGTTCCTCGAGGTCGACGAACACAATGCGGCGGCCATCGCGCTCTACCGCCGGTTCGGCTTCTCCGAGGTCGGCAAGCGCCCGAACTACTACCAGTCGGCGACCGGCGCTTCCGGCGCGCTTGTCATGCGGCGCGATCTTCGCTAGCCAATGAACCGGTTGCGGGGAGTTCTGGGCGTGCAATGATCGGCTGGGCCAGGTTTGTTGTCGCGCTGACCGGCGTCGTCATGGCGACACTTCTCCTGGTGCCTGTGCAGATCCTTGCCATGCGTACCGGCTGGTACAGCGAGAACTTTGCCCGCGGCCTCTGGCACAAGGTCAACGTCAAGGCGCTCGGCTTGCGCATCCACGTGATGGGCGAACTGACCAAGAAGCGCCCCCTGCTGATTGCCTCCAACCACATATCCTGGACCGACATCGAGGTCATGGCCTCGCTGTTCGACATGACCTTCATCGCCAAGTCCGACATCGACGCCTGGCCGGTCATTGGCAGGCTGTTCCGGCTGCAGCGGCCGATCTATGTCGAGCGGTCGCGGCGGCGCAAGACCGGCGAGCAGGCCGACGAGATCGCGCAGCGGATGGCCGGCGACCAGCCCATCGTGTTGTTCCCCGAAGGCACGACGGGCGACGGCAACATGATCCTGCCGTTCAAGAGTTCGCTGTTCGGCGCCGCCAGCAAGGCGATCGAGAACGGCATGCGCGAGACCGTGCATATCCAGCCTGTAGCGATCGTCTACACCCGCATTCACGGCGTCCCGATGGGACGGCTGCACCGTCCGCTGGCCGCCTGGATAGGCGACACCGATTTGTGGCCCCATCTGTCCGGGTTGCTGCGTGGCGGCGGTATCGACGTCGAACTGCATTTCGGCCAGCCGATCGCCTTCTCAGCCGGAACGAGGCGTAAGGAGGCGGCGAGGCAGGTGGAAAGTCAGGTTCATGCGATGATGCAGGCAGCGCTTCGCGATCCGCGCCCGAGCCAGTGATCGCCAAACGGCAAAATCGACTGTTTTTTGCCGCAGGAAGCCGCTAGAAGCCGCGATATGGAACTAGAGAAGCTCACCGCGCATGGCGGCGATCCGGCAACGGATCAGGCAAGCGGGACCCGCAAGGTCTTCATCAAGACCTATGGCTGCCAGATGAACGTCTATGATTCCCAGCGCATGACCGATGCGCTGGCGGCCGACGGCTATGTCGGGACAGAAACGATGGAGGAGGCAGACCTCGTTCTCCTCAACACCTGCCACATCCGGGAAAAGGCTGCCGAGAAGGTCTATTCGGAACTCGGGCGCATCCGAGGTCTGAAGGCGGAACGGGGTAGGCGGGGGCTGGAGACGATCGTCGGCGTCGCCGGCTGCGTGGCGCAGGCCGAAGGACAGGAAATCATGCGGCGCGAGGGGGCGGTCGATCTGGTCATCGGTCCGCAGACCTACCACAAGCTTCCCGACGCGCTGCGCAGGGTGCGTGACGGCGAGAAGATCGTCGAAACAACCTATGCGATCGAGGACAAGTTCGAGCATCTGCCGGCGCCGCGCCGCGCTGAGATCGTCAGTAGGGGCGTGACGGCGTTTCTGACGGTGCAGGAAGGCTGCGACAAGTTCTGCACCTTCTGCGTCGTGCCCTATACCCGCGGTTCCGAAGTTTCGCGGCCGGTTTCGCAGATCCTTGCGGAAGCCGAGAGGCTGGCCGACAGCGGCGTCCGTGAAGTCACTCTGCTCGGCCAGAACGTCAACGCCTGGCACGGCCTGGGGCCCGACGGCACGGAATGGGGGCTTGGCCGGCTGCTGTTCGCCCTGGCGGATATCCCCGGTCTCAGCCGGCTCCGCTACACCACCAGCCATCCGCGCGACATGGACGACGCGCTGATTGCCGCGCACCGCGACCTGCCGGCGCTGATGCCCTACCTGCATCTTCCGGTGCAAAGCGGCTCCGACCGGGTTCTCAAGGCGATGAACAGGCGTCACACGGCCGACGACTATCTCCGCCTGATCGACCGCATCCGCACGGCGCGGAACGATATCGCCATGTCGGGAGACTTCATCGTCGGATTTCCGGGTGAATCGGAAAGCGATTTCGAAGCCACGATGCAACTGGTGCGGACGGTCGGCTATGCTCAGGCATTCTCGTTCAAATATTCGCCGCGCCCCGGCACGCCTGGCGCGGAAATGGACGGCCACGTGGCGGAAGCGGTGAAGGACGAGCGGCTGCAGCGGCTGCAGGCCTTGCTTCTCGAGCAGCAGCGCGATTTCACCGCCCGGCTGGTTGGCACGACGATGAACGCGCTGATCGAAAAGCCAGGCCGTAAGCCCGGCCAGAGGGTCGGACGCTCGCCATGGCTGCAGCCGGTTATTGTTGATGAAACTGCCGGCGAAATCGGTGACATTGTGAGTGTGCGAATCATCAATGCAGGCCAAAGCAGCCTGTTCGCCGTTCCGGCATGACGGCGGATCACAACGAGGAGAGTCGTTTGAGCGCTACCGAGTTGCAGGACCCGCCCTCAGGGGCGTCGGACATGGCGCATATCGTACTGACATTCGACAACAACAAACTCGCCAGCGCCCTTTACGGCCAGTTCGACGAGAACTTGGCGCGGCTCGAGCAGAAGCTTGGCGTCGACATTCGTTCGCGCGGCAACCAGATCACCATCAAGGGTTCTTCCTCGTCGGCCGAGCAGGCGCGGCGCGCTTTGGATAATCTCTACGGAATTCTTCAGAAGGGTGGCGACATCAGCCAATCCGATGTGGACGGGGCGGTCCGCATGGCCGTTGCGGCCGACGACCAGATGACGCTGCCGACCCTGGAGCGCAAAGGCAAGATGGCGGCTGCGCAGATCGCCACGCGCAAGCGCACCATCTATGCCCGTTCGCTGAACCAGGACGCCTATATGCGCGCCCTCGATCGCTCGGAACTCGTTTTCGGTATAGGACCGGCCGGCACCGGCAAGACCTACCTTGCCGTCGCCCATGCGGCGATGCTTCTCGAGCGCGGTATGGTGGAGCGTATCGTGCTGTCACGTCCCGCCGTCGAGGCCGGTGAGCGGCTCGGCTTCCTTCCGGGTGACATGAAGGAGAAGGTCGATCCGTATCTGCGACCGCTCTACGACGCGCTCTACGACATGATGCCGGCCGACAAGGTGGAACGCGCCATCGCCGCGGAGGTCATCGAGATCGCGCCGCTCGCCTTCATGCGCGGCCGCACGCTGGCGCACTGCGCCGTCATCCTCGACGAGGCGCAGAACACGACCCCGATGCAGATGAAGATGTTCCTGACGCGCCTCGGAGAAGGCTCGCGCATGATCGTCACCGGCGATCCGACGCAGATCGACCTGCCGTCCAACACCAAGTCAGGCCTCGTGGAGGCGTTGCGCATTCTCGACGGCATCACGGGCTCCGTTACGGTGCGCTTCTCCGACACCGATGTGGTCCGCCATCCGCTGGTCGCCGAAATCGTCAGGGCCTATGACCGCGACGCCAAGATGGCGCGCGGCTTCGACGCCAGCCAGAATTGAGGGGCCGGCGCAGCGCGCCGGCTTTCGCATGTCTTCAGCCCCGCCCCAGATAGATATCGATGTGCTGGTGGAGGCGGGATCCTGGCCGGCGAAGGCGAAGTTGCGCAGCCTGGTCGAGGCGGCGGTCGCCAGTGCCGTCGAAGACGTTGAATTTGCTGCCGGTTCAGGCAGCGAACTGAGCGTCGTCTTTTCAGACGATCCGCACATCAGGCAGTTGAATGCCGAATGGCGGGCCAAGGACGCGCCGACGAACGTCCTGTCGTTTCCGGCATTTCCGTATAGTCCGGGTGATCCCCTGCCGCCCATGCTCGGCGATATCGTCCTGGCCTTCGAGACGGTTGAGCGCGAAGCAGCACTGGAAGGCAAGCCGCTTGTGCACCATATCACCCATCTCGTGATCCATGGCGTGCTTCACCTTCTCGGACACGACCATGAAAATGACGAGGACGCGGAGACGATGGAGGGGATGGAGCGGGCCGCGCTTGCCAGACTTGCCATTCCCGATCCCTACGCGTAACAGGAATGGAAACCAACCGGACGACGATGAACGAGATTCCCGAGACTGCCGCCAAGCCCGAAGCCGGCGGCGCTAAATCCGCTTCCGACAACACGGAAGAAGGTCCGAGTACCAGCGCGTCGCATGAGGGCTCGGCCGAACGGTCGACGCTGTTTGGGCGCCTTTCAGGTCTTTTTCGGCAACGCAACGGTTCGAACCTGCGCGACGAACTTGCCGATGCCCTGGCCGAAACCGAAACGTCCACCGATTCCTTCTCGCCCGGCGAACGAGCCATGCTGCACAACATCCTGCGGCTTCGTGAGGTGCGGGTCGAGGACGTGATGATCCCGCGTGCCGATATCGAAGCGGTGGAGATCAATACCAGGCTCGGCGATTTGATGGTCGTGTTCGAGCAGTCCGGCCATTCCCGCATGCCGGTCTACTCCGAAACGCTCGACGATCCGCGCGGTATGATCCATATCCGCGACGTGCTGGCCAACATCACCAAGGTCGCCAAGGCACGCAAGGGACGGGCGACCAAGAAGCCGGCCGCAGTGTCCCTCGACCTCGCCAATGTCGACCTTTCCAAGACGATCGGCGAACTCAACCTGATCCGCACCGTGCTGTTCGTTCCGCCCTCGATGCTGGCATCCGACCTGATGGCCAGGATGCAGGCCGCGCGCACGCAGATGGCGCTGGTCATCGACGAATATGGCGGCACCGACGGGCTGGTGTCGCTTGAGGACATCGTCGAGATGGTCGTCGGCGACATTGAGGACGAGCACGACGAGGACGAGCCGATGATCACCCAGTCGGGCGACGGCGTGTTCGTCGTCGACGGCAAGGCCGAGATCGAGGACGTCGCCAAGCTGATCGGCGAGGATTTCGCGGCGGGAGAGCACGGCGACTATGTCGACACGATCGGCGGCATGATCTTCAACACGCTGGGCAGGGTTCCGGCGCGCGGCGAAGTCGTCCAGGCGATTCCCGGCTTCGAGTTCCATGTTCTTGACGCCGATCCAAGGCGGGTCAAGCGTGTGCGCATCGTCAACATCCTCAAGGCCGAACGTCGGCGTCGGGCGGCCCGCGCTGACCAGCCGGCCTCCTGATCCTGGCCAGGCCGTTTGGAACGGCCCGTCCATCTGCTAAAGCTTCGCTCGTGATTCTCACGGCCCTGCCCAACCCGGATTCGCCGGGGCGGCGGCACGGGCGATGGCTTGAACGGGACAGTGCATGGAGCGTCTGGCGGGGCGGATAATTCTGCTTTGGGGCTGGCGCCGCGCCCTGGTGGCATTCACTGCCGGCGCGCTGGCCGTGCTGACCCAGGCGCCTTTCGATTTCTTCGCGGCAGGGTTCGTATCCTTCCCGGTCCTTGTCTGGCTGCTCGACGGTGCGACCGTTCCGCGTCCGGCGGGTCTCAGGAGGCGGCTTGCTCCGGCTTTCTCGATCGGCTGGTGGTTCGGTTTCGGCTTTTTTCTGGCCGGGCTGTGGTGGATCGGCAATGCGCTTCTGGTCGAGGCCGACAGTTTTGCCTGGGCCCTGCCGATTGCGGTTCTGGGCATTCCCGCCCTGCTCGCCTTCTTCTACGCCTTCGCCTGTGCGCTTGCCTGGGTCTTCTGGACCGACAACATCACCCGCATCGTTGCGCTGGCCTTTGCCTTCGGTCTGATCGAATGGCTCAGGACCTTCCTCTTTACCGGATTTCCCTGGAACCCGATCGGCTTTGCCGCAATGCCGACACCGCTGCTGATGCAAAGCGTCACGCTGGCCAGCGTCACCGGCATCAACGTGCTGGCCGTGTTCGTCTTCTCGCTGCCCGCCCTGCTGGCGGCGCGGCGGAACCTGCGCGTCGGACTGCTTGCGGGATTGGTTCTGGTGGTCGCGCATGCTGGCTACGGTTTCTTCCGTCTCAACGCGGCCGAACCCGAAACCGGCAAGCCGCTTGCTGTGCGCATCGTGCAGCCTGCCGTCGACTTGTCCGAAAAGTGGGACGACAGCGTGCGTGACCGGGTATTCGCCACGACGCTGGAGCTTTCAGCGCGTCCGCCTGAAGAGGGAGAAGAACCGCCCGAGCTGATCATCTGGCCGGAGACGGCGGTGCCCTTCCTGTTCACGGACCGGCCCGATGGACTGGCTGCCATCGGCGAAATGCTGAAGCCGGGCCAGATCCTGCTGACCGGCGCCGTACGCTCCGAACCGGGCAGCGGCGGCAGTGGATTGCGCTACTACAACTCGGTGATAGCGATCGACGACAGCGGGGAGATCGTCGACGCCGTCGACAAAGTGCATCTGGTGCCTTTCGGCGAGTACCTGCCGTTTGCGGGCCTGCTGGCACGGTTTGGCGTCGAGCAGCTCGTCGCCGGGCCGATGAACTTCGTTGCGGGCAGCGAACGCCACCCGATGCGCCTGCCAGGCGGAATCGAGGCGCTGCCCTTCATCTGCTACGAAATCATCTTCCCGAATCTCGTGGCGGTTGACGTTACGTCACCTACGGTTATTGTGAACGTGACCAACGACGCCTGGTTCGGAGATACGCCCGGTCCCTACCAGCATTTTCGCCAGGCTCAGGTTCGGTCGGTGGAAAATGCGATGCCTTTGCTGAGGGCCGCCAATACCGGCATTTCCGGTGTCATCGACTCGCATGGACGGGTCGTCGATGCCCTTGCGCTCAACGTGCGCGGCATAGTCGACACCAAAATAGTCATTTCAGAACCGCTCCCGTCTTCGTTTCCGCGGGCAAGGATCGTCGGCTTTGCGATATTGCTGATATTCGGAGGTCTGGCCGCCATTGGCAGGGTCTGGCAGGGAGTGCGCACCATTTGACAGGATCGTTTCGGATTCTCATAGTTTAGCCCTGATCGGAATGGCGTGGCGGCGCTATATCGGGGGTTCGATCGGAGTGAGTGAGCGTAGCTTCATCAAGCCCGTCGACGATCGGCGAGGAAAAAATGACAGAAAGCAACAAGAAGAAACCGAATCCGACGGACATTCACGTAGGGGGCCGTATTCGACTGCGCCGCAACATGCTCGGCATGAGCCAGGAGAAACTCGGCGAGAGTCTCGGGATCACGTTTCAGCAGATCCAGAAATATGAAAAGGGCACCAACCGCGTCGGCGCCAGCCGGCTGCAGGCCATCGCCAACATCCTGGGCATCCCGGTAGCCTTCCTGTTCGAGGATCTGCCGGGCCAGGAAGCCGCGTCGGTCGGGGGGTTCTCCGAGGACGCATCGGCTGCATTTGCGCTCGAGTTTTGCACCAGCGCAGAGGGCCTTCAGCTCAACCGGGCCTTCGTGAAGATTTCCGATGCCAAGGTGCGACGCAAACTCATCGAGCTCGTCAAGACCCTAGCCGACGAGCCAGGCTGACCGCCACCTCGTCCCCTGCCGTGCCGGTTCGGCTGGCCTTGTGCGGGGTCGCCAATGGCAGCTTGACGAGATGCGCCCCGCGTCGCTAACACGTTCCCCGCCTGAGTTCGGCTTCCGCCGATCGGATTTTCAAGAGGGGACACCCGTGGCGCGGCAAAACTATCTCTTCACGTCGGAGTCGGTATCCGAAGGTCATCCTGACAAGGTTTGTGACCGGATTTCGGACGAAATCGTCGATCTGGTGTACCGTGAGGCCAAGAAGACCGGCATGGACCCGTGGAAGGTGCGGGTCGCCTGCGAGACGCTGGCCACGACCAACCGTGTCGTCATCGCCGGCGAGGTCCGGGTTCCGGAAACCCTGCTGAAGAAGGACAAGGCCGGCGCGGTCCTGATGGACGCGACGGGGCATCCCGTGGTCAATCCTGCCAAGTTCAAGTCGGCTGCTCGCAAGGCAATCCGCGACATCGGCTACGAGCAGAATGGCTTCCACTGGAAGACCGCCAAGATCGACGTGCTGCTGCATGGCCAGTCGCCGGATATCGGCCAGGGCGTCGACAATGCCGCCGACCGCCAGGGCGAGGAGGGAGCGGGTGACCAGGGCATCATGTTCGGCTACGCCTGCCGCGAGACGCCCGACCTGATGCCGGCGCCGATCTACTACAGCCACAAGATCCTCGAACTGCTCGCCGCCGGCCGCCATGCCGGCGAAGGTGACGTCGGCAAGCTCGGGCCCGATGCCAAGAGCCAGGTGACCGTTCGCTATATCGACGGCAAGGCAGCAGAGGCGACGCAGATCGTGCTGTCGACGCAGCATCTCGACGGCAGCTGGGGTTCCGCCAAGGTCCGCAAGGTGGTCGAACCCTTCATCCGCGAGGCGCTCGGCGACCTGAAGATCGCCGACGACTGCAACTGGTACATCAACCCGACGGGAAAATTTGTCATCGGCGGTCCCGACGGCGATGCCGGCCTGACCGGTCGCAAGATCATCGTCGACACCTATGGCGGCGCGGCACCGCATGGCGGCGGCGCGTTCTCCGGCAAGGATACCACAAAGGTCGACCGTTCGGCTGCCTATGCGGCGCGCTATCTCGCCAAGAATGTCGTGGCGGCCAAGCTCGCCGATCGCTGCACCATCCAGCTCTCATATGCGATCGGCGTTGCCCAGCCTTTGTCGGTCTATGTCGACCTCCACGGCACCGGCAAGGTGGACGAGGCCGAGCTGGAAAAGGCTCTCCGCGTGGTAATGGACCTGTCGCCGAGCGGCATCCGCCGCCACCTCGACCTCAACCGTCCGATCTATGCCAAGACGGCGGCCTACGGCCATTTCGGCCGCAAGGCTGGACGCGACGGTTCTTTTTCGTGGGAGAAGACCGATCTCGCCAAGGCCCTGAAGGAAGCCATCGCGGCCTGACGGAGGCGCGCCGATGACTGTCGAGGGCAGGCGCAGCCGGGCAACTGAAGCCTTCTTCGGCCGCCGCAAGGGCAGGCCGATGAGCCCCCTCCAGCGGGTTGCGCTCGAGGATGGGCTTCGCCGCTACGCGGTCGATCTTCGGGCTGCCGCGCCTGCAGACGTCAGGACGCTCTTCGAGCGGAAGGTGTCGCAGGTCAGGCTGGAGATCGGCTTCGGAGGCGGCGAGCATCTGCTGAACGAAGCAGCCGTTCATCCCGATACGGGTTTCATCGGTGTCGAGCCTTTCGTCAATTCGATGGCCAAGCTGATGGGGGCGCTAGCGGAGGCGCCGCTCGGCAACCTGCGCGTCCATGACGACGACGCGACGCAATTGCTCGACTGGCTGCCCGACTCGTCGCTATCCGGCATAGACCTGCTCTACCCCGACCCGTGGCCGAAGAAGAAGCATTGGAAGCGCCGCTTCGTCGGCCCCGAGAACCTCGACCGATTCGCGCGCGTGCTTGTCAGCGGCGGACGCTTCCGCTTTGCCTCCGACATCGACACCTATGTGAACTGGACGCTGCTTGCCTGCCGGACGCACGGCGCTTTCCAGTGGCAGGCGGCCGACTCGCATGACTGGAACACGCCCTATCCCGGATGGCCGGGGACGCGCTACGAGGCCAAGGCGCTGCGCGAAGGGCGACGCCCATGCTACCTGACATTCACCCGCAAATGAGCCGGAACGCCGAGCGCTGAGCCAGAGAGGCGGGACGGGTTGCGCGCAGCGCGCGGCCTTTGCGGACTTGAAAACTCAGGAAACCTAGTCTATATCGGGTTCAAATTCTTGGTCGGTTTGACGAAGAGTGGGTCCACCCGGTCCCGCTCTTTTTTGTTAGCTGGCCCTGGTGGAGATACCATGACGGCTCTGGCTAGCGAAACCATCGGTGACGATCGCATCATCCGCGAAAGCGGCGTCGATGCGCGCGTCGCGTCGATCGTCCAGCCCGTGCTTCGCGCCATCGGATTTCGCCTCGTGCGGGTCAAGCTGTCGGGCCAGAACGGGCTGACGCTGCAGATCATGGCCGAGCGCGAAGACGGCACCATGACCGTCGAGGACTGCGAAGAGGTCAGCCGTGCGGTGTCGCCGGCTCTCGACGTCGAGGATCCGATAGACAAGGCATATCATCTCGAGGTGTCATCGCCCGGCATCGATCGGCCGCTGGTCAGGAAGTCGGACTTTCTGGATTGGGCAGGGCACGATGCGCGGGTCGAGACGTCGATCCTGGTCGCCGAGCGCAAGCGATTCAAGGGCAAGATCGTCGGCGCTGGTGACGATGCTGTCACGATCGAGCGCGACCAGGTGCCGGAAGGCGCAGCCAGGCAGATCGACGTGCCCTACGACACGATAGCCGAAGCCAGGCTCATTCTGACCGACGACCTGATCCGCGACGCTCTGTCGAAAGACAACCAGGCGCGCAAGGAAGCCAAGCGACGGGCCGGCGAGCCGGACGACGACGAAGACACAGAAACGCAGGATTGATCGAACACCCGCACCGGTAGGTGACGGGACAAGATGTTCAGGGAGACGACGACAATGGTAGTTAGCGCCAACAGACTCGAACTGCTGCAGATCGCCGATGCGGTTGCGCGGGAAAAGTCGATCGACAAGGAAATCGTCATCGAGGCGATGGCCGACGCGATCCAGAAGGCGGCACGCTCGCGCTACGGTCAGGAGACCAACATCCGGGCCGACATCAATCCGGCGACCGGCGAGATGAAGCTGCAGCGTTTGATGGAAGTCGTGGAAACGGTGGAGGAATACAGCCGCCAGATCGCGTTGTCCTCGGCACGCGAGCGCAATCCCGATGCCGAGGTCGGCGATTTCATCGCCGAGCAACTGCCGCCGATGGAATTCGGCCGTATCGCTGCGCAGTCGGCCAAGCAGGTCATTGTGCAGAAAGTGCGCGAGGCCGAGCGCGATCGCCAGTTCGACGAGTACAAGGATCGCATCGGCGAGATCGTCAACGGCACGGTCAAGCGCGTCGAATACGGCAACGTCATTGTCGATCTCGGCCGTGGTGAGGCGATCATCCGCCGCGACGAGCTTATCCCCCGCGAGAACTTCAAGTATGGCGACCGCGTGCGCGCCTATGTTTACGACGTGCGCCGCGAACAGCGCGGCCCGCAGATCTTCCTGTCGCGGACGCATCCGCAGTTCATGGCGAAGCTGTTCACCATGGAAGTGCCGGAAATCTACGACGGCATCATCGAGATCAAGTCGGTTGCCCGCGACCCGGGTTCACGTGCCAAGATCGCCGTCGTGTCGCGCGACAGCTCGATCGACCCGGTCGGCGCCTGCGTCGGCATGAGGGGCTCGCGCGTCCAGGCCGTCGTCGGCGAACTGCAGGGCGAGAAGATCGACATCATTCCCTGGTCGCCCTCGGCGGCGTCCTTCATCGTCAACGCGCTGCAGCCGGCCGAGGTCGCCAAGGTCGTCCTCGACGAGGATGCCGAGCGTATCGAGGTCGTGGTCCCGGACGACCAGCTTTCGCTGGCGATCGGCCGCCGCGGCCAGAATGTCCGCCTGGCCTCGCAGTTGACCGGCTGGGATATCGACATCCTCACCGAGCAGGAAGAATCCGAACGCCGCCAGAAGGAATTCGTCGAGCGCTCGACTCTCTTCATGGAAGCGCTCGATGTCGACGAGATGGTCGGCCAGGTGCTGGCCTCGGAAGGCTTCACCAGCGTCGAGGAAGTCGCTTTCGTCGAGCAGGACGAAATCGCGTCGATCGACGGCTTTGACGAAGACACCGCCGTCGAAATCCAGACGCGTGCGCGCGACTATCTCGAGAAGATCGAGTCCGAGCACGACGCCAAGCGTACCGAACTCGGCGTCCAGGACGAATTGCGCGAAATCCCGGGCATCACCACCGCCATGATGGTGACGCTCGGCGAGGACGGCGTGAAGACGATCGAGGACTTCGCCGGCTACGCGGTGGACGACCTTGTCGGCTGGAAAGAACGCAAGGACGGCGAGACCCAGTTCTTTGCCGGCGTGCTTGCCAATTTCGGCGTGTCGCGTGCCGACGCGGAGCAGATGGTTCTGGCCGCACGGCTGAAGGCGGGATGGATCACCGAAGACGAAGTCGCTGAAGAGGAAGCCCCTCTTCAATCGACCGATGCGTGACGTGAAACGGTCCGGAGACAGAATTGGAATCGATGAACGATCGCACGTGCATCGTCACGCGCCGGCATGCAGAGCCGGATGAACTGATCCGATTCGTCGTCGGGCCGGACAATTCTGTCGTCCCGGATATCAAGAGAAACCTGCCCGGCCGCGGTTGCTGGGTCAGTGCCGACCGAGTAAACGTCGACAAGGCCGCCAGGAAGGGCGCGTTTGCGCGTGCCTTCAAGGCTCAGGTCGTCGTGCCTCTGGAACTTGGCGGCATGGTAGACCATATCTTGGTCAAGTCCGCACTTGGCGCGCTGGGGCTGGCCCGCAAGGCCGGTGCCGTTGCGCTTGGAGCGACCAAGGTCGAGGCCAGCATTCGCAGCGGCGCAGCCTTGTTCGTGCTTCACGCCGCCGAGGCGTCGGAAGACGGGCTTCGCAAGTTGACCCAGGCAAGGCGTGCCACAGCCTATGCCGAAGGGCCGCATATCGCGGCCTACAAACTTTTTTCGGAAGCCGAATTGGGTTTGGCATTGGGCGGCACAAATGTGATACATGCAGCCGTTCTCGCGGGAGACGCGGGCAGGGCGGTTCAAAAGCGCATGGTTGCGCTTGACCGGTACCGGGGCGGATCCCCGGACGAACGGGCAATGTTTGCGGCGATTGCTGACGAAGTTGATGCCGCAGAGGATATGGAATGAGCGATACTAAATCGGATGATGACAAGACCTTGAGCGTCACCCCGAAGAAGACCTTGACGCTGAAGCGGCCCGGCATGGAGCAGGGCACCGTGCGCCAGAATTTTTCGCATGGCCGCACCAAGTCTGTCGTCGTCGAGACAAAGAAGCGCAAGTTCTCCATTAGTGGAGACAAGCCTGAGGCTGCGGCCGCGGCACCCGTTTTTGCGCCCAAGCCCGCTCCCGCACCCGCCGCCCCCGCACCTGCAGTGCAGGAAGCGCCGAAGGCGCCGGTCGAGCGTTCGGGCATGGTGCTGAGCGATCTGTCGGCAAGCGAGATCGAAGCCCGCCGTCGTGCGCTTGAAGGCTCGAAGGTGCGTGAGGTCGAGGATCGTCAGAAGGCGATCGAGGACGCCAAGCGCCGCCTCGAGGAAGAAGAGCGCCGCAAGCGCGAGCGCGACGAATCTGCCCGCCGCCAGGCTGACGAGGAAGCTCGGCTGCTCGCCGAGGCTGAATCGCGGCGCCGCGCCGAGGAAGAAGCACGCCGCAGGTCGCCGGCAGCGGATCTGGCCGGTGCCGACGACGAGCCGGAAGCCAAGAGCAAGGGGCCCGTTCGCGGGGCGCCGATCAAGCGCATTGCGACGCCGGAGGTCGCACGCCCGACCAAGACCAAGGGCGAAGAGGACCGTCGCCGGGGCAAGCTGACGCTGAGCACCGCCACCGCCGGCGAAGAGGCTCGCGCCCGCTCGCTGTCGTCGATGCGCCGGCGCCAGGAAAAGTTCAAGCGCGCCATGCATTCGGAGCCGCGCGAAAAGGTCATGCGCGAGGTTATCCTGCCAGAGACAATCACGGTCCAGGAACTGGCGAGCCGCATGTCGGAACGCGCAGTCGACGTCGTAAAGTACTTCATGAAGGAAGGCCAGATCCTCAAGCCGGGCGACGTGATCGATGCCGACACGGCCGAACTGGTGGCTGTCGAATTCGGTCACACGGTTCGCCGCATCGCCGAGTCCGACATCGAAGAAGGCATGTTCAATGTCGAGGACAACGCCGAGGATCTGAAGCCGCGTCCGCCCGTCGTGACCATCATGGGCCACGTCGATCACGGCAAGACCTCGCTGCTCGATGCCATCCGCAACGCCAATGTTGTTTCCGGCGAGGCCGGCGGCATCACGCAGCACATCGGCGCCTATCAGGTCGACAAGGACGGTCAGAAGATCACCTTCATCGATACGCCCGGCCACGCCGCCTTTACGGCAATGCGTGCCCGCGGTGCGCAGGCGACCGACATCGCGATCCTTGTGGTTGCCGCTGACGACAGCGTCATGCCGCAGACGATCGAGTCGATCAGCCATGCTAAGGCTGCCGGCGTGCCGATCATCGTTGCGATCAACAAGATCGACAAGCCGCAGGCCGACGCGCAGAAGGTGCGTGCCGAACTGCTGCGCCACGAGGTCTTCGTCGAGTCGATGGGCGGTGAAGTACTCGACGTCGAGGTATCGGCGACCAAGGGCACCAACCTCGACAAGCTGCTCGAGGCGATCCTCCTGCAGGCCGAACTGCTCGACCTCAAGGCCAATCCGGACCGTACGGCAGAGGGCGTCGTCATCGAAGCCAAGCTCGACAAGGGCAGGGGCGCGGTAGCGACCATTCTGGTTCAGACCGGTACGCTGATGATCGGCGACATCATTGTCGCCGGCGCCGAATGGGGCCGTGTCCGCGCGCTGATCAACGATCGTGGCGAGCAGCTCAAGGAAGCCCCGCCGGCTACGCCGGTCGAGGTTCTGGGTCTTGCCGGAACGCCGCTCGCCGGCGAGCGTTTTGCCGTGGTCGACAATGAGGCCCGGGCCCGCGAGATCACCGACTATCGCCAGCGCCTGGCGCGCGACAAGGCAGTTGCAAAGCATGCCGGCCAGCGCGGTTCGCTCGAGCAGATGATGTCGCAGTTGCAGGCAAGCGGGCTTAAGGAATTCCCGCTGGTCATCAAGGGCGACGTGCAGGGTTCGATCGAGGCGATCGTGGCTGCGCTCGACAAGCTCGGTACCGACGAAGTGCGTGCGCGCATCGTGCATGCGGGCGCCGGTGGCATCACGGAAAGCGACGTGTCGCTGGCCGAGACATCCGGTGCGGCCCTGATCGGCTTCAACGTTCGCGCGAATCCGCAGGCGCGCTCGGCGGCGGAAGCTGCCGGCATCGAGATCCGCTACTACAACATCATCTACAACCTTGTGGATGACGTGAAGGCGGCGATGTCGGGCCTGCTCTCGCCGGAGCGCCGCGAGACCTTCATCGGCAATGCGGAAATCCTCGAGATCTTCGACATCACCAAGGTCGGCAAGATTGCCGGTTGCCGGGTCACCGAAGGCAAGGTCGAACGTGGTGCGGGCGTGCGCCTGATCCGCGACGACGTCGTCATCCACGAAGGCACGCTGAAGACACTGAAGCGCTTCAAGGACGAAGTGGCCGAAGTGCCGGGCGGCCAGGAGTGCGGCATGGCCTTTGCGAACTACGAGGACATGCGTGTCGGCGATATCATCGAGTGCTTCCGCGTCGAGATGATCACACGGTCGCTCTAGGCGTCCACATTTGAAGCATACCGGGATGGCGGCAATCGGCCGCCGTCCGACGCATGAACATGCAGCGCGGTCTGATCCCGTGCCGCACGATTCCGGGATAAGAGAACCAATGTCGAAATCCGCCGCTTCCGGCCCCTCCCAGCGCATGCTGCGCGTTGGCGAGCAGGTGCGCCATGCGCTGTCAGAAGTACTGCAGCGTGGCGAGATCATCGATCCGCTGATCGAGACGACGGTGATATCGATCTCGGAAGTGCGCATGTCGCCTGACCTGAAGATCGCCACCGCCTTCGTGTCGCCCCTCGGCGCCAAGGACCCGGACGCGGTGGTCGAGGCCCTCAACAAGCATGCGAAATTCGTACGCGGCCGCATCTCGCATGCGCTGCGGCAGATGCGCTCCATCCCGGAGGCGCGTTTCAGGCTCGATACGAGCTACGACAATTTCGCCAAGATAAACGAACTGCTGAAATCTCCCGAAGTAGCGCGAGATCTCGGCGACGATGACGAGAAAGACGAATAATGGCGCGTCGCGGCAAGAAAAAGGGTCGCCCGGTCTCAGGCTGGGTCGTGCTCGACAAGCCGGTGGGCATGGGCTCGACGGACGCTGTCTCCAAGGTCAAGTGGCTGTTCCAGGCGGACAAGGCGGGCCATGCCGGTACGCTTGACCC
This sequence comes from uncultured Rhizobiaceae bacterium, assembly GCA_947259295.1. Classification (GTDB taxonomy): domain Bacteria; phylum Pseudomonadota; class Alphaproteobacteria; order Rhizobiales; family Rhizobiaceae; genus CAMYMG01. The sequence continues at coordinate 193,628 of CAMYMG010000058.1, read as the reverse complement.
GCTGGCATCCGGCATGCTGCCCATCGCGCTAGGCGAAGCAACCAAGACCGTTCCTTATGTGCAGGACGGGGCCAAGGTCTACCGGTTCACCGTCGCATGGGGAGACGAACGCTCGACCGACGACCTCGAAGGGCCTGTGACCAGGAGCTCGGATATCCGTCCGACCGAAGCCGACATCAGGGCATTTCTTCCGAAATACACCGGCGTCATCATGCAGACGCCGCCGCAGTTCTCGGCCATCAAGATCGCCGGCGAGCGCGCTTACGATCTGGCGCGGGAAGGGACGACGGTGGAAATTCCAGAGCGCGAGGTCGAGATTGGCCGCTTCGACCTGATCGAGATGACCGAAGAGGGGAATTCCGTCTTCGAGATCGAATGTGGGAAGGGCACCTATGTCCGCTCGCTGGCGCGCGACATGGGCCGCGATCTCGGCTGCTTCGGCCATATCGCCGATCTGCGCCGCACCGAAGTCGATCCCTTCACCGCCGAGGACTTCGTCACGATCGCCGAACTCGAAGCAGCGCGGTTTGGCGACAGGACAGAGCCAGACGAGAGCAAGCCGGAAGCGGCCGTGCCGGAAGCGCAGGTCGAGGACTATACGGCCATCGACGCTTTGCTGGTCGAGACGGGCGCCGCGCTCGAATGCCTGCCGCAGGTTGCGCTGAGCGAAGACGCCGCCCACCGGATCAGGCTCGGCAATCCGGTCATCATCCGCGGCCGCGACGCCCCGGCCGAGGCCGAGGAAGCCTGCGCGACCGTGCGCGGCAAGCTGGTGGCGATCGGCGCGATCGAAGCCGGCATGTTCAAACCCAAGCGGGTCTTCGTCGGTTGAAACTGAACGGAAGGCACCTGCACCACGCCAGACCTGAGCCAGCAAAGCGCCTGTGCGCAAATGCTTCTGGCTTTTCCCGATAAATTGCACTATACGCGCCGCAACATGGTGCTCGGCGCCGTGTCCACTGGCCTTTGCTGGACGACATCCCGGCTCCAGGCGTCCCATTTCCAAGATTTCTGAAAGGAAGATATCCGATGTCGGTTACCGCAGAACGTAAGCAGGCCTTGATGACCGAATTTGCAACCGCCAAGGGCGACACCGGTTCGCCGGAAGTCCAGGTTGCAATCCTCTCCGAGCGGATCAAGAACCTGACCGAGCACTTCAAGGACCACAAGAAGGACAATCATTCCCGCCGTGGCCTGCTCGCCCTGGTATCGCAGCGCCGCAGCCTGCTTGACTATCTCAAGCGCAAGGATGAAGGCCGCTACGCGACCCTGATCGAAAAACTCGGCCTGCGCCGATAGGAATTTGACCGGCGCGCTTTCGAGAGAAGGCGCGCCGGTCGCGCATGCGGGCTGCCCGTTGGCGGTCCGATCCGGCTCCAATCAATCACTGGGATTGCGGGGAGCCGCCCGTGGACGGTCATGGGGCAGGATTGCAGGATACTCGATGCGCCGCTTGCGCGTCTCCAACCCCCGAGTTTCCCGTTGTCTTGCCCGTGGCTCGCCCGAAAAGGAAGCCAGGCAGGGAGTTTCGCGCCGGACAAACCGCGCGAGTCCTGTCGTATCGAAGGACAAGATATGTTCAACCATCACAAAGTGGAAATCGAGTGGGCAGGCCGCCCGCTCGTCCTGGAAACCGGCAAGATCGCCCGTCAGGCTGACGGCGCCGTTCTCGCGACCTACGGCGAGACCGTCGTTCTCGCAACCGTCGTCTCCGCCAAGGAGCCGAAGCCCGGTCTCGACTTCTTCCCGCTGACCGTCAACTACCAGGAAAAGACCTACGCCGCCGGCAAGATCCCGGGTGGCTATTTCAAGCGCGAAGGCCGTCCGAGCGAGAAGGAAACCCTGGTTTCCCGCCTCATCGACCGCCCGATCCGGCCGCTCTTCGCTGACGGCTACAAGAACGACACGCAGGTCGTCATCACCGTGCTTCAGCACGACCTCGAGAACGATCCGGACATCCTCTCGATCGTCGCCACCTCCGCAGCGCTGACCCTTTCGGGCGTGCCCTTCATGGGCCCGATCGGCGGCGCGCGCGTCGGCTACATCAACGGCGAATATGTTCTCAACCCGCATGTCGACGAGATGCAGGAATCGCAGCTCGACCTGGTTGTCGCCGGTACGGACGCAGCCGTCCTGATGGTGGAATCGGAAGCCAAGGAGCTTGCCGAGGACGTCATGCTCGGCGCCGTCATGTTCGGACACAAGGGCTTCCAGCCGGTCATCGACGCGATCATCAAGCTCGCCGAAGTTGCCGCCAAGGAGCCGCGCGACTTCACGCCTCCGGACTATTCCGCGCTCGAAGCCGAGATGCTGAAGATCGTCGAGAACGAACTGCGCGACGCCTACAAGAACGTCGACAAGCAGGCGCGCTACGCCGCCGTCGACGCGGTCAAGGCAAAGGTCAAGGAGGCCTTCGCGCCGGTCGGCGACGAAGCTCCGAAATACACGAGCGAGCAGGTCTCCACGGTCTTCAAGGAACTGCAGGCCAAGATCGTTCGCTGGAACATCCTCGACACCAAGGCCCGCATCGACGGCCGCGACCTGTCGACGGTCCGCAAGATCGTTTCGGAAGTCGGCGTCCTGCCGCGCACGCACGGTTCGTCGCTGTTTACCCGCGGCGAGACCCAGGCGCTGGTCGTTGCCACGCTTGGCACCGGCGAGGACGAGCAGTATGTCGACAGCCTGACCGGCATGTACAAGGAGAAGTTCCTTCTCCACTACAACTTCCCTCCCTATTCGGTCGGTGAGACGGGTCGCATGGGTTCGCCGGGCCGTCGTGAGATCGGTCACGGCAAGCTCGCATGGCGCGCCATTCGCCCGATGCTGCCGGCGCCCGAGACCTTCCCCTACACGCTGCGCGTTGTCTCCGAGATCACCGAGTCCAACGGCTCGTCCTCGATGGCCACTGTCTGCGGCACCTCGCTGGCGCTCATGGATGCCGGCGTCCCGCTCGGCAAGCCGGTCGCCGGCATCGCCATGGGCCTGATCAAGGAAGGCGAGCGCTACGCGGTGCTCTCCGATATCCTGGGTGACGAAGATCATCTCGGCGACATGGACTTCAAGGTCGCCGGCACGATCGGCGGCATCACCGCCCTGCAGATGGACATCAAGATCGATGGCATCACCGAGGAGATCATGCAGATCGCGCTCGGCCAGGCCAAGGACGGTCGCCTGCATATCCTGGGCGAAATGTCGAATGCGCTGTCCGGCGCTCGCGAGGAACTCGGTGAGTTCGCGCCGCGCATCGAGGTCATGCAGATCCCGACCGACAAGATCCGCGACGTCATCGGCACCGGCGGCAAGGTAATCCGCGAAATCGTCGAGAAGACCGGCGCCAAGATCAACATCGACGACGACGGCACGATCAAGATCGCTTCCTCCAACGCCAAGGAAATCGAGGCGGCGAAGAAGTGGATCCACACGATCGTCGCCGAGCCGGAAGTCGGCGAGATTTACGAGGGCACGGTCGTCAAGACCGCCGATTTCGGCGCCTTCGTGAATTTCTTCGGTCCCAAGGACGGCCTGGTGCACATCTCGCAGCTTGCCAACGACCGCGTCGCCAAGACGTCGGACGTCGTCAAGGAAGGCCAGAAGGTCTACGTCAAGCTCATGGGCTTTGACGAGCGCGGCAAGGTTCGCCTGTCGATGAAGGTGGTCGACCAGGAGACGGGCAAGGAAATCGTGCGCGAGAAGCGCAACGAGGGCGAAGACGCCGCCTGATCCCGCAAGCCGAATGCACTTGAAAACGGGCGCCGCCTTCGGGTTGGCGCCCGTTTTCCGTTTCCCGTACCTGCGAGTACCCCATGAGCCGTGATAGCCAAAGGACGTTGTTTCATCCCTTCGAGACTGCCGACCTTGCCGCTCCTTCCGCCGGGCAACAGATGCTGTTCCTCGGAGCCGAGCCCGGCTTCGTCCTTCCCGATGGGTTTGCCGCGTCGCTCTCGATCGTCCAGGGCTTCCGCCCCTACTTCAACAAACTGGCGGCCAGCGGGCATTCGGTCGTGCCGCGACCGGGGGATGGCACATTCGACGGTGCTCTCGTCCTGACCGGTCGGCATCGCGGGCGGAACGAGGCCTGGATCGGCACGGCGATTGAGCGAGTAGTGCCGGGCGGCCTGATCGTGGTCGCGGGCGGCGCCGACGAAGGCATTGCCAGCCTGCGCAAGCGGCTGGCCAAACTGATCGACATCGAGGGTCACCTGCCGAAATATCACGGCACGGCGCTGTGGTTCCGGCGGCCGCTCGACGCCTCGGCCGCGATTGCCGGGCTTGCAGGTGAACCGGGCCTTGCCGATGGCCGCTTTGCCGCTGCACCCGGCATGTTCTCGCATGACCGCATCGACGCGGGCTCGCGCCTGCTCGCCGAACATCTCCCGGATGAATCGAAGGGCGCCGCCGCCGATTTCGGTGCGGGCTGGGGCTACCTGTCCGCGGTCCTCGCCGAGCGGACAAGGGGGCTGAAGTCGATCGATCTTTTCGAAGCCGATTTCGAGTCGCTGGAGGCGGCAAAAGTCAACCTGGCCGCGATACCGGGTGCGCCGAAGACGGAATTCTTCTGGCACGACCTGGTTGGCGAGAAAGTGCTGCGCAAATACGATCTCATCGTCATGAACCCACCCTTCCACCAGGGACGTGCGGCAGAACCGGCCATCGGCCAGGCGATGATCGGCGCGGCTTCTTCGTCGCTCCGACCGGGTGGTCGGCTTTTCATGGTGCAGAATCGCGGTCTGCCCTACGAACAGACGTTGCAGGCGAACTTCTCAAGGGTCTCGGAGGTTCGCCGCGACGGGGCGTTCAGGATCATCATCGCGCAGCGATAGCCGCGCAAGTCGACTTCAGTACAGGCTCCGCGCCAGCGACGGTTCGCCTGCCGCCTCAACGGCAACGACGTGGCCATTCTCGATCTTGAGCGGCGTCGGCCGCCCGTAGAGATATCCCTGCATCACTTCGCAGCCCGCGGCCTGCAGTAGGCGCGCCTGCTGTTCGGTCTCGACACCTTCGGCAATCGCGTGGACGCCAAGCGCGCGCGACAGGCCGACGATCGTCGACACGACTGCGCCGGAGTTCGAGTCAGTATCGATCCTGTTGATGAAAGATCGGTCGATCTTCAGCTTGTGGAAGGAAAAGTCGATCAGATAGCTCAGATTCGAGTAGCCGGTCCCGAAATCGTCCACCGCGATCGAAATGCCCATCGCCGTCAACTGCTTGAGGATGTCGGCCGCGCGGGCCCTGTCCTGCATCATGGCGGTCTCGGTGATTTCCAGTTCGAGCCGCTCCGGCTTGATGCCGGTCGACCGGATAACTTCCTCGACCAGGCCGACGAAATCCCGGGTCATGAACTGCGCGGGCGAGATGTTGACGGCCACGAAGCAATCTTCGGGAAGATGGGCGGCGTCCCTGCATGCCTTGCGCAGGACCCACTCGCCGATCGGTCCGATCATGCCTGTTTCCTCGGCAACCGGGATGAACTCGACCGGCGGGATGTTGCCGCGTTCGGGATGCTCCCAGCGGACAAGAGCCTCGTAGCCCACCACCTGGCCCTTGAGCAGGTCCGTCTGGGGCTGGTAGTGCAGGTCGAAGTCGCCCCGCTCGAAGGCAGTGTGGAGTTCGGATTCGATCCATTGCCGGTAGTCGGCCACTTGACCGATATCGGGACGGAAGACGGACCAGTTGCCGATCCCGTTGGCCCTCGCATTCTGCAGCGCGAGGTTGGAGCGCCGCAGGATCAGCACCGGGTCCACGCCGTCTTTCGGCATGGCCACAATGCCGACGGAAACATTGACCGATTGGCGATGTGTCCCGAGGTCGTAAGGCTCCATTAGGTCGTGGATCAATCGCTCGGCGATCGTCGCCATCGACATCGTGAAATCTGCGTCGGGATAGAGGATGGCGAATTCGCCGGCACCGATCCGTCCGATCGCCAGTCCCTCAGGCAGATTGGCCCTGAGACGCCGGGTGAACGCCCGGATCAGTTCGTCGCCCTTGCTGTAGCCGATCTGGTCGTTGATCTGCTTGAAGCGATCGATGTCTATGTCGATCAGGAACACCGGATCGCCTGTTCGGATCGTTTCCTCGGCCGCCTTGCCTATCCGGGCGACCATTGCCGGGCGTGAAAGCACGCCGGTCAGCTTGTCGAAATGGGTCTCGTTGAACACGAAGCCAGCAGACTCGTCGATGCCGGCAAAGAACGACATCGCGGCCCCGGCGGCCGAGAGCGCGCAAAGCGAGGCGATCACGGCCCCGACCGTCTCGGCACTCATCCCCGCGACGCCGTCGCCGAAGCCGAAATTGATCCCCCAGATGCCCAGCATGAAGCTGCCGAAGCCGGAACTCGCAATCGTCAGCAACCGGAATACCGGGGTGCGGCTTGGATTACTGACGGCGGCCATGAGAGAAAATCCCCGGGTTTCGGGGATTTCTAGCTCAAATGTCCTTAAATTCGGTTTCGCCCAACCAGTTTAATTTTACCGGTTGAGTTGCGCGGCAAGCACAGCGGAAGATTATCCCTGCGGCTCTTCGGTGCGGCGGAGTTCTTCAAGCGCCGGCATGGACACGATGTGATAGCCCGAATCGACATGGTGCACTTCACCGGTCACGCCGGTCGACAGATCCGAGACGAGATAGAGTGCCGATCGGCCCACCTCGTCGATGGTTACTGTGCGGCGGAGCGGAGAATTGCGTTGCTGGTAGGCCAGCATCTGGCGTGAATCCGCGATACCGGCACCGGCAAGCGTGCGTATCGGTCCGGCCGAAAGCGCGTTGACCCGGATATTGCGCGGCCCGAAATCGTTGGCGAGATACCGGACCGAGGCCTCAAGACCGGCCTTGGCAACGCCCATCACGTTGTAGTTGGGCATGATGCGCGTCGACCCTGCATAGGTCAGCGTTATCATCGATCCGCCGGCCGTCATGAGTGCTGCCGCGTGGCGCGCGCATTCGGTGAACGAAAAGCACGAGATCACCATGGTACGGATGAAATTGTCGCGGCTGGTGTTGGCATACAGCCCCTTCAGCTCGTTCTTGTCAGAAAAGCCGATGGCATGGACGATGAAGTCGATGCTGCCCCATTCCTTGCCGAGAGCTTCGAACACCGAGGAGATCGAAGCGCTGTCCTCGACGTCGCAGGGCAGGACGAGCGTCGAGCCGAGCTGTTCGGCGAGCGGCTTCACCCGGCGCCCGAATGCCTCGCCCTGATAGGTGAAGGCGAGCGTGGCGCCTTGCTCCGCGAGTTGCCGTGCTATGCCCCAGGCGATGGAGTGGTCGTTTGCCACCCCCATGACCAGGCCGCGCTTGCCGTGCAACAAATGGCCCATGCTCGATTTCCTATGCGGCGTAGCGCTGGAACACCAGCGTCGCGTTGGTGCCACCGAAGCCGAACGAGTTCGACAGGACCCGGTCCATCTTGGCGTTGTCGATGCGTTCGCGGACGATCGGCATGCCCTCGAATTCGGGATCGAGCGTTTCGATATGAGCGCTTTCGCCGATGAAGCCACCCTGCATCATCAGGATCGAATAGATCGATTCCTGTACGCCGGCTGCGCCGAGCGAGTGACCGGTAAGCGACTTGGTCGAGCTGATATTCGGCATGTTCTCGCCGAAGACTTCCCGGATCGCTGCCATCTCACGCGAGTCGCCGACGGGCGTCGACGTGCCGTGGGTATTGATGTAGTCGACCGGGCCCGAGACCGTTGCCAAGGCTTGGCGCATGCAGCGCACGGCACCTTCGCCGGATGGCGCTACCATATCGTAGCCGTCCGACGTTGCGCCGTAACCCACGACTTCGGCGTAGATCTTGGCGCCGCGGGCCTTGGCATGCTCCAGTTCCTCAAGCACCAGAACGCCGGCGCCGCCAGCGATGACGAAGCCGTCACGGTCGACGTCGTAGGCCCGCGATGCGACCTCCGGCCGGTCGTTGAACTTGGAGGACATGGCGCCCATCGCGTCGAAGAGGTTCGACATCGACCAGTGCAGATCCTCGTGGCCGCCGGCAAAGATCACGTCCTGCTTGCCCCACTGGATCAGTTCGTAGCCATTGCCGATGCAATGCGCCGACGTCGAGCAGGCCGACGAGATCGAGTAATTGACGCCGTGGATCTTGAACCAGGTCGCGAGCGTCGCCGATGCCGTCGATGACATGCCTTTCGGCACGGCGAATGGGCCGATGCGCTTGGGGCTGCCGTTCTTGCGGGTGATGTCGGCGGCTTCCATGATGACGGTCGTGGACGGACCGCCCGAACCCATGACGATGCCGGTTCGCTCGTTGGTGACGTCTGACTCTTCCAGCCCGGAATCGGCGATTGCCTGGTCCATGGCGACGTGGTTCCACTGCCCACCCTTGGCCAGGAAGCGCAGCGCGCGCCGGTCGATCAGTGGCGCCGGATCGAGCTTCGGCTCGCCCCAGACATGGCAGCGGAAACCGTGCTCCGCAAAGGATTCGGAATAGCTGATGCCGGATTTGGCATCGCGTAGCGAGGCTTGGACTTCGGTTGCATTGTCGCCGATGGACGACACGATTCCGAGGCCTGTGACGACGACCCGTCTCATCTCAAACTCCTTGCAGTCAAGCCAGGCCGTCAGGCCGCTGCGGCTTGTTTGAACAGGCCGACCCGAAGGTCGGTAGCCCGGTATATGGTTTCGCCATCGGCCTTCAACCAGCCGTCGCCGATGCCGAGCACCAGCCGGCCGCGGACGATGCGCTTGAAATCCACCCCGTACTCGACCTTCTTGGTGGCTGGCGTCACCATGCCGGTGAACTTGACTTCGCCGGTGGAGAGTGCGCGTCCCTTGCCGGGCTCGCCGAGCCAGCAGAGGAAGAAACCGCTGAGCTGCCACATGGCGTCTAGCCCGAGGCATCCAGGCATGACGGGATCCTTGAGGAAGTGGCAGGGAAAGAACCAGAGATCGGGGTGGATATCGAGCTCTGCCCGGATGAACCCCTTGCCGAATTCGCCGCCGTCCTCGCTCACTTCGGTGATGCGGTTGAACATCAGCATCGGCGGGTAGGGCAACTGGGCGTTTTCAGGACCGAATATTTCTCCCCGAGCGCAGGCCAGCAATTCCTCGTAATTGTAGCTGGTCTTCGAAGCCGCCATCAATCGTTTCCCCGTTGTCGGGCGCTCTGGCACCCTTGTCGTTTCGTAGCTACCACAATCCGCTTGCCAGCGGAAAGCGCCGACAGCGATTATCGTGCCCGAACGCCAGGGTCAATGCGCGCTATTGATCGCTTGGGCACGAGCGAATATATTGAAAATCAAGCGGGTCCGTTGAAGCGCACGGTTTGATTGCCGTGCGCTGTCGTATGGGAGCCCCTGTTCGAGGTGTGATGGACTCCAAGGTCCGGGATGAAATGGTAGCTGTGGACAAGCGCGTTCGGGATGCAGGCCTGCGCCCGACGCGTCAGCGCGTGGCGCTGGGCAACTTGCTGTTTGCCAAAGGCGACCGGCACCTTTCCGCCGAGGAACTGCATGAGGAAGCACTGGCCGCTGGCGTGCCTGTTTCCCTGGCGACAGTCTACAACGCCCTGCACCAGTTCACCGAAGCGGGCCTGCTGCGCATTCTGGCTGTCGAAGGATCGAAGACCTACTTCGACACCAATACCTCCGATCACCACCATTTCTTCATCGAGGGCGAGAACAGGATTTTCGACATTGCGGCCGGTCCGGTCGAGATCGTCAACCTGCCCGAACCCCCCGAAGGCATGGAAATCGCCAATGTCGATATCGTGGTGCGGCTTCGCCCGAAGCGGGCCAAGTAAGTTCCGCTGATCGGGCGCAGCCTGCTACAGCTTCAATCCTGATTTATCCGCTGCCGCCGGTATATTTCACAAGGCGGGCTTTGCACGCGCGGCATCGCGTTGGGTAACTCGAAGCTACGACGCGCTTGGTCAGTCCTTGACGAGCTCGCCTGGATAGGCGCCCCAGACCTGCGACTGGCTGATCCAGCCCGTGTGGCCGTCAAAGGTCATTTCGCACCATTTGCCGTCGCACGCGCGAATCGTGCCGATGACGCCGGGTTCGAGCATCGCCAGGACGCGTGCTGACTCGTCGGGTTCGGCAAGCAGGTCGATGCGCGCATCCTTGCCCTTCTGCCACGGGGCGGCGATGGCGGTGCGGCGCCCCGACAGCAGCGACTGGTTGACCCACCCCTCCGAGCCATCGGCGTCGCGAACGCGGCGCCAGTTGTCATATTCCTGGATGACTTCCATCGGCAGACCGGGCTTCAAATAGAGCCATTCGACCGAGTAGTTGATGCCGGGTCCTATACGGGAATTGACCCGACCGGACTTCAGGCTGACGAATCGGGGGAGCGGCAGGCCGCTCGGGCCGCGCGAAATGTCCTGGGCGGGCGGCGCCGCATGCGCCACGAAGGATGGATGGGACGGGGCGATAAGGCCAAGGCCGACCAGGGCAGCGCTTATCGTCAGACTGAGGGTGGCAAAACTGGACACGTCGGTTCCTCTGGTCGAAATCAGCGCCGCTCAATTACCCGAAACGGCGCGCCCTTTTTCTTTGTCATCGGTGAATCTGCTTGTTACACAGTCAGCCTTGCCGGGCCGGTCCAGTGTCGCCTGTCTTGGTTAAAGAGGTCTGAAACAGATCCGGGTTCGAGGAAACAATGGCGGGCAAGAAGAAGCCTCTCGTCGTCATTACGCGCAAACTGCCCGACCCCGTGGAAACGCGCATGCGCGAGCTTTTCGACGCGCGCCTGAATGTCGACGACCGCCCGATGAGCCAGCCGGAACTGGTTGCGGCCATGAAGGAGGCGGACGTTCTCGTTCCGACGATCACCGACCGCATCGACGAAGCGCTGATTGCGCAGGCCGGCGAAAATCTCAAGCTGATCGCGAATTTCGGCAATGGCGTTGACAGGATCGATGTCGCCGCCGCCGCCCGCAGGGGCATTTCGGTCACCAACACGCCGAACGTGCTGACCGAGGATACGGCCGACATGACAATGGCGCTGATCCTGACCGTGCCGCGCCGGCTGACCGAGGGCGCGAACGTGCTCGACGGTTCGGGAAAATGGAGCGGCTGGTCGCCCACCTGGATGCTTGGCCGGCGGATATGGGGCAAGCGGCTCGGCATCGTCGGCATGGGCCGCATCGGAACGGCCGTGGCCCGGCGCGCGAAGGCCTTCGGGCTGTCGATTCACTATCACAACCGCCACCGCGTGCTGCCCGCGGTCGAGGACGCGCTGGAGGCTACCTACTGGGAGAGCCTCGACCAGATGCTCGCCCGCATGGACATCATCTCCGTCAATTGCCCGTCGACGCCGGCAACCTTCCATCTCCTTTCGGCGCGCCGCTTGGCGCTGATGCAGCCGTCCGCCTATCTGGTGAACACCGCCCGCGGCGACCTGATCGACGAGGACGCTCTCGTCGGCATGCTGCAGGAAGGAAAGCTGGCAGGCGCCGGGCTCGATGTGTTCGAGCACGAGCCGGCGGTCAATCCAAAGCTCGTCAAGCTCGCCAAGCAGGGCAAGGTCGTCATCCTGCCGCATATGGGCTCGGCCACCATCGAGGGCCGCATCGACATGGGCGAGAAGGTGATCATCAACATACGCGCCCATGTCGACGGCCACCGGCCGCCGGACCGCGTATTGCCGCAGAAGATCTAGGCTTCCACCTGCACCATCCCGTCGCTTGTGACCGACACGCGCCGGCCACTGAAGCGATCGAAGTTCCCGCGATCCAACCGCAGCGCGACGGGCGGCGGCCAACCCATCTCGCGTGCAACGATGAGCCCTAGGAGCAGGATTGCGTCGGGTTCGTGCAGGATGAGCGCCGCCGGCGCGTGTCCATTGTGGACGAGTTCGAGCAGGACGGCGGAAGCGGACGACGAGCCGATGGTGCCAGGAAGGAAAATCACCTTGCCGGCTATTGAAGCGCCGTGCTCCGGGTGGCGGACGTCGGATACCCTGCCGCTCGCCGGGTCGATGCCGCCCCAGAAGCTGATCGGTGCGGTCAGCACCAGGCCAACTCCGGCGCCACCCAAACCTGCAACGAGGACCTCACCGCCTACGGTATTCATCGGGCGAGTTCCGTAAGGAAAGGTTTGCCGGAGACGGCGCTTTCGACGCAGTCGGCTAGGGAGGCGTAGAGAACGGAGTAGCCGGTGTTGCCGGGTGCGTAATGCGCGAACTTGCCGGAATTGGTCATCAGCACGCCGCCTGGATTGTCCGAAAGGATCGGCGTGACGACGACGCAGGTGTCGGCGACCACGACCACGCCAAGTTCTTCCAGAGCCTTGCGGCGCCCCGCCCTGTCCAGCTCGGAAACGACATGCCGACCGGTGCAGGCATGGATCGGCACACGCAGCCGCCGCCCGGCGATAAAGTTTTCGAGCATGTCGAACTCTGCCAGGGACAGATGCGGGCTGCCGATCGCCACGGCGTCGATCGTCTCGGTTTTTCCTGCGGTCGACAATCGAGACTGCGCATCTGACGCCATCTCGCGGGTAACGTGGATCGTTGCCTCCGGAGCTACACCGCCCAGTGCCGTGCCAACATCCTGTGCTTCGGGCGTCACGCCGGCGATGTGGAAAAGGCCAACCGCGCCGGACGACGCGGCGGCTGCGCCGAAGGCCTTCAGGGCATCCTCGCCCGGATCGGCTGAAACACCGGTGACGACACCAACAGCGTTGCCGATCTCCCTGCCGTAAAGGCTGCCCAGCACCGGCCAGGCGATTTCCGAGCCGAGAAAGGACGCGGGCAGGGCGGAGACGTCAAAGACGATCGTGGCCCGCCGGTTTTCCGGGCGGTGCAGGCCATAATCCGGCGCCTTTCCGGCGATGGCGCAGGCGATGTCGAGGAAGTCTCCGTAGCGGTTGGTGCGGGCGCCCAGAACGGAATTGCAGAACACAACGGCGTTGGATTCGCCCCACGCAACGTCGCTACCGCGCTCCGGCCGATGCCCGGCCTGGTAGGGAGCGCAGGTCCAGCTCTGTTCGCAACCGAGCTTGCGGTATGCCTCCATCATGCGCCGCGCCATGCCTCTCGCCGGCTCTTCCAGCCGGACACGCGAGCAGCCCATCAGGTCGAGCGCGCCGACATTGAGCGTTGCCCGAACCGAGACAGTGGCGTCGCCGTCGACCAGCCTTTCGGCAAAGATGGTGCCGGAATCGCCATGATAAAGAGCACCGTCTATATGGGCCGATTCTATCGGAATGAGCCGGGGGGCGCCGAGCAGACGTGCGCTGTCGGCGACAATCCTTAGCGCCATGGCGGCGCCAGCCCCTCGGCTTCCCGCCGCGATGCTCCGTTCATCGTCAGACAGTTCGAGGGTCAAGGAAGCTCCTCCCGGCAATCAGTCTGGATGCCGGGGCCAATGGACCGGCGGTCGGGAAGCGGATGGCGAATTTCACGACCGCTTGTATCGGATCGTGTCGAAACGCGCCGCCAGGGCATCGTAGAGCAGCAGGCGGCCAACCAGCGGTTCGCCGATGCCGACGATCAGCTTGATGACCTCCACCGCCTGCAGCGTGCCGATCACGCCGGTCAGCGCGCCGATGATGCCGGCTTCCGCACAGGAGGGCACGAGGCCGGCCGGAGGCGGTTCGGGAAAGAGATCGCGGTATGACGGGTTCTGCTGCCCGTCCTTGCCGGTCGCGTAAGGTTCAAGCACCGTCACGCTGCCGTCGAACCGGCCAACGGCGGCATGCACGAGGGGGCGTGATTCCGCCGCACATGCATCGGCAACCGCATAGCGTGTGTCGAAATTGTCCGAACCGTCCGCGACCATGTCGTAGCGGGCCACCAGGTCGCGCGCATTTGCCGTGTCGATGCGCATCGGGTGGAGTTCGACCTCGATGGTCGGATTGATGCGCCGGATGGCGGAGGCCGCGCTGTCAAGCTTCGGCATACCGACCGCCTCGGTGTCATGGATGATCTGGCGCTGCAGGTTGGAGAGCGACACCGTGTCGTCGTCCACGATACCGAGCGTGCCGACGCCGGCAGCTGCCAGATATTGCAGGACCGGGGCGCCGAGCCCGCCTGCGCCGATTACCAGCACGCGGGCGCGTTTCAGTTTCTGCTGGCCCGCGCCGCCGATCTCCGGAAGCACGATGTGGCGCGCGTAGCGTTCGAGTTCTTCGGGTGAGAAGGGAGCATTCATGGGGCAAGCATATCGCTGCACGCGGGCAATGTCAGCGGGCTTCCGACTCCCGCACCGCACCTTGATCGACGGTCAAAAATTGCGCCCGACCCCTGATGCTCGCGAAGAGAGAGGCATCGGTACCTGTCATGAAGGCCTGGCAGCCTAGATCCTCCAGGATCGAGAACAGCGCCGCACGCCGGCCGGCGTCAAGATGCGCGGCAATCTCGTCGAGAAGCAGCACAGGCACGTTGCCGAACACGTCGCCGCAAAGCCTTGCGTGCGAGAGGATGATGCCGATGAGCAGCGCTTTCTGCTCGCCCGTCGAGCAGAGTTCTGCCGGCATATCCTTGGGGCGATGCCGCACCAGGAGGTCGGAGCGGTGCGGCCCCTCGAGCGTCCTCCCCGCGGTCCGGTCGCGCTCGCGCCCGGCGGCAAGAGCCCTGCGGAATTCTTCTTCGACATCGACGGCCGGAAGCTCGCCGATCCTGCCTTCCAGTGTGCCTGCGAGAGCCAGATCGGCGTGCGGGAAAGGACCATCCGGAAGGGCGGCTATCATCGACGCGAGGAGCCGGAGCGTCTCCACCCGGGCGGCAGCGATGGCCGTGCCCGATTCCGCCATTTGAGCCTCGATCGCCTCGAACCAGGATCGGTCGTTCGATCCATCCGTAAGCAGGCGTTTACGATTGCGCATCGCTTTTTCGTAGGCAATCGAGCGTTGGCCGTGGCCCGGTTCGGTAACGAGCACCAGGCGATCGAGAAATCGCCGGCGGTCGGCAGCCGGGCCGGTGAACAGCGCATCCATCGACGGCGTGATCCACATCACGCGCAGCCATTCGAGCATGCTCTCGGCGGGTTTCGGCGTGGCGTTTATGCGGACCCTGCGGCCGGACTCTGCGGCGAGATCCATTCCGGCCGTGCCTGTGCCGATTTCGCTTTCGTCGCCATTGCCGGCAACCACCGCATGAATGGCAAAGCCATCGGATTGACCCTCGCGAGCCATCTCGTCGTAGCTCGCGCGCCGCAGCCCGCGCCCAGGGGCCAGCAGCGACACCGCTTCGAGAAGGTTTGTCTTGCCGGCGCCGTTGTCGCCGCTGAACGCAACCATCCCGGGCGCGAAATTCAACGACAAAGCGGCATAGTTCCGGAAATTCGTAAGCGTTAGCTTACTGACATAGGCATTCATGACGCGTGACGGCGCCTGACCGGCCTATAAATCAGCATGGATACGCGCCGGGCTAGACCCGCATCGGCATGAGGACATAGAGCGCGTGTTCATCGGCGGTGTCCTGGATCAGCGTCGGGGATCCCGCGTCGGCCAGCATGAAGCGCGCCTCACTGCCCGACAGTTGCGCCGCAACATCCAGAAGATAGCGCGCGTTGAATCCGATTTCGATGGGATCGGACGAATAGTCGGCCGCAAGTTCCTCGGTCGCGCTGCCGGAATCGGGATTCGTCACCGCCAGAGTCAACTGGCCGTCCGCGATCGACAGTTTCACGGCGCGTCCGCGCTCGGAAGAGATGGTCGAAACCCGATCGACGGCCGCTGCAAAGCTCTGCCGGTCGATGGTCATCGCCTTGTCGTTGCCGGATGGAATGACCCGCTGATAGTCGGGGAAGGTGCCGTCGATCAGCTTCGAGGTCAGCACGACGCTGCCGATGGTGAAGCGAATCTTGGTATCAGACACTTCGGTGGTGACGGCGATATCCGGATCGTCGACCAGCTTCTGCAATTCACTGACCGTCTTGCGCGGAATGATGATGCCCGGCATTCCTTCCGAGCCCGCCGGCGCGTCCATCTCGGCCCGTGCCAGCCGGTGGCCATCCGTCGCGACCGAGCGCAGCTTGAGCTTGCCGCCGGACTCGATCGTGTGAAAATAGATGCCGTTGAGGTAATAGCGCGTCTCTTCAGTCGAGATGGCGAATTGCGTCTTCTCGATGAGGCCCTTGAGCGCTGCTGAATCGATGCGGAAGATGTGCGAGAAGCTGCCGGCTGTCAGTTCGGGAAAGTCCGACTGCGGCAGGCACTGCAATTTGAAGCTCGACCGCCCGGAAACGACCGACATGGAGCCGCCGTCCTCGTCGGTACGAAGCATGATTTCCGACCCGTCCTGCAACTTGCGGACGATGTCGTAGAGTAGGTGCGCGGGGACCGTGGTCGCGCCAGCTGTCTCGACCTTCGCCGCCGTCGCCTCGGTTACCTCGAGATCAAGGTCGGTTGCCTTCATTTCCAGGCTTGCGCCCGTGGCGTTAAGCAGCACGTTGGAAAGGATCGGAATGGTGTTGCGCCGTTCCACCACGCGGTGAACGTGGTTGAGCGACTTCAGGAGATTTGAGCGTTCCAGAACAACACGCATGACCGACCAAGCTCACTTGAATGAAGAATCGGAACTCCAGGGACGGACTTCCGCCTGGCCCTCAGGAGCGCCAGAATCGGAGCAAACTGACAGGAAAACCGGAGCAAAGGCAAGCCTGTAGGCCCTTGGCGGGCGGGCGCGACAGGCTTTCTGGGGATAACCGCCGACCCGGCCGACCCACTCACGGGTCCGGCCAGGTTTTGCGCTGCTCAGGCCTGGTCGTTGATCAGCCGCCGCAGCAGTTCAAGTTCCTGTGCCAGCGTGTTGTCGGAGCCCGAAAGGTCTTCGATCTTGCGGACCGCGTGCAGCACCGTCGTGTGATCGCGCCCGCCGAAACGGCGGCCGATTTCCGGTAGCGACCGCGGCGTCATGACCTTGGCCAGATACATGGCGATCTGCCGCGGCTTGACGATCGTGCGCGTACGGCGATTGGACAGGAGTTCGGTCTTCGACACGTTGTAGTGCCGCGCCACGACGCGCTGGATGTCCTCGATACGCACCCGCTTCGGTTCCCCGGAACGGTAGATGTGGCCGAGAATCTCGTCGATCCGCTCGATGGTAATCTGCGGTTCGAAAGTCTGCCGGAACAGGAGCTGGTTGAATGCCCCTTCCAGTTCGCGTCCGCTGCCCGTTATGGTGCGGGCGACATGCGCCAGAATCTCTTCGGAAATATCGATCGACGGGTCCTCGGCTTTGGCCGCGGCATGGCGAAGCTGCAGCATGCCGAGGCGCATCGAATAGTCCGGCGTCGACATTTCCAGCGCCACGCCGCCATTGAGGCGCGAGCGGACCCGCGGCTCCAGCGATTCCAGCTCCGACGGCGGACGGTCGGCGGCAACTACGACCTGCTTGGCGCTATCGAGCAGCATGTTGATCAGGTGGCAGAACTCGTGCTGGATCGACTTGCCCTGCAGGAACTGCATATCGTCGATGATGAGGAGATCGATGTCGCGCAGCTGTTCCTTGAGGGTCAGGGCGTTGTTGTCGCGAATGGCCGTTGCGAAGCGCCACATGAAATACTCGGCCGTCAAATAGACGACGCGCGACTTCGGGTTCTGGTTGAGCGATTCCGCGGCGATTGCCTGAAGCAGGTGGGTTTTTCCCAGACCGACCGTGGCGTGCAGGAACAGCGGGTTGAAACGCGACATGGACTCGGCCACGGCCCGCGCCGCCGCAAGTGCCACCCGGTTCGAGGGACCCTCGATGAAGGACTTGAACGTATAGCGCTGGTCGAGCGGCGATCCAAGCACGCCCTGGCGGAACTCGGGACTGGCATAGCCCGGCCGGGCCGCTGCCGCAGGTTCGGCCTTCCCGTTGGCGATCGTGCCGGAGCCCAGTGCCGTCTGAACCGGCCTGGCTGTCTTGAGCGGGGTGACCTGATCGTCCTCGGCAGCCGGCCGCGTCAGGCGCGTTGCACTGCGTGCGACAATCTCGATCCTGAACAGATCGGGATCCTGCTGGCGCCAAAGCTCGCCGATGAGATCGAGATAGTGACTGTTGATCCACGACTTCAGAAACGCTGTCGGTACCGAAATCCGGACGATGCCCTTCGAGGCCTCTGCCAGCTTCATGCGGCCGAACCAGCTCGAATAGACCTCGCTGCCGAGCCGGGCTTTCAGTTGCGCCTTCACGCGTTCGAAATTCTTCTCCGCGCCGCTCGAAGCCGCCATGTCTTTCCCCTCGATCACATTTATTGGAAAGAGAAGTCCGCCATTGGCTCCCCCCTCGATACCGCTTTGCATCTCCGACATCCTTGCTCCTGCCTCGTTAGGGCCGCCGCCGACCCTCCGGGGAGATTCCCGCACCATCGCCTGTGTTCCCCATGTCAGCAGACCATCGGACAAACCTTCGGCCGCGCCGGAAACGCTGTTAAGCGCTTCGGTTGACTGATAGGCACAACGATCCCGCTTCCGGTGAACCACCAGAATAGACCGTCTACACGCTGTTGCTGACCCCACTCGCCTGCTACGTCGAAACGGACAGCACCAACCGTTCGCGGAATCGCTTCCGCGTTGACAAACTCGCCAGATTTGGCTGGTTCGACCGGGTTGATGCCCGTCCTTTTCGATAGACCAACATTACAAAAAACGGTGTGGACAGGGCAAGTCCGGGGCTAACAGTTTTTTAATGAATCAGATCGCCTCAGACGCCGATTCACCGACCCCGACTCTGGGCCGACGGGACAAAACCGTTTTGATTCAAAACCTTTCCCGACGATCGCGCAAATTGTCGTGGGCGGCGAAATTTTTTTTTAAAAATCTGCTTGACACAAGCTTGTCCCCCGCGCCGCAGGGCGGGAGTGGGCAAGCTGTGGACAACCCACCGTAACCAGCTGATTTAAATACGAAAATTGTGTCGCGTGCGGGTTGCTGTGCGGGCCCTGGCAGGGCGGCTTGACCGGGGCATACGCCCCTGTGCCGGCAAACGATGCCGGGTCGTTCCGAACTGGCAAAAAAGGGCCCGGGGGCCCCGTGCCCAACCCCTTGTCCGGCAAACAAAAAACCCGGCGCAAGGCACCGGGTTCAACTTCGGATTCAGGCTGGATCAGGCGGAGAGAGTCTTCAGACGCTGGGCCAGACGAGACACTTTCCGGGAAGCGGTATTGGCATGCAGCACACCCTTGTTCGCGGCGCGCATCAATTCCGGCTGGGCTGCCTTGAAGGCGGCTTCCGCAGCGCTCTTATCGCCGGCCGCGAGGGCCTCTTCGACCTGACGAACATAGGTACGGACGCGCGAGCGGCGGTTCTTGTTGATTGCCGTCTTGCGAGCGATCTTTCGCGTCGCCTTCTTGGCCGAGGATGTGTTGGCCATGATGCCTCTCTATCTCTTACGGTGGACGCCATCCATGTGCGTGGCGCGCAAAAACAAAACAGGCGGCTGCAAGGCCACCTCGGTTGGAGCGGCTTATAGTTCAGCTTGCATCGCGCGTCAACGCGAATTCCGGCGCCAAGGCGCGGGAATTCGGCGCTATCGGTTGCTGAAGCGCGGCGGACGCTTTTCGGCAAACGCCGCCATGCCTTCCTTTTGATCCTCGAGCGCAAACATGGAGTGGAAGAGCCGCCTTTCGAAGCGCAGACCTTCCTGCAATGTCGTTTCATAGGAGCGGTTTACCGCTTCCTTGGCCATCATGACGGCCGGAAGCGAGTAGCCCGCGATCTTGTCGGCTGCCTTGACGGCATCGGATATCAAGTCGCTCGCCGGAACGACGCGCGATACGAGGCCGGCGCGTTCTGCTTCCGCAGCATCCATCATGCGGCCCGTGAGAACCATGTCCATCGCCTTTGACTTGCCGACGAAACGGGTGAGCCGCTGCGAGCCGCCCATTCCCGGCATGACGCCGAGAGTGATTTCAGGTTGTCCAAATTTCGCAGTATCGGCGGCGATGATGAAGTCGCACATCATGGCCAATTCGCAGCCGCCGCCCAGCGCATAGCCCGCGACTGCCGCGATGACCGGCTTGCGCAGACTCGCAAAGTCCTCCCACCCGACGAAAAAGTCGCCCAGATAGACGTCGACATAGTTCTTCGACTGCATTTCCTTAATGTCGGCGCCGGCCGCGAAGGCCTTTTCGGACCCGGTGAGCACGATGGCGCCTATGTCGGGATTGGCTTCGAAAGCCTTCATTGCGGACAGCAGCTCGTCGAGGACCATGGAGTTCAGCGCATTCAGCGCCTTGGGGCGGTTCAGGGTAACGAGTCCGACCTTGCCGCGTGTCTCGACGAGGATCGTCTGGTAGGTCATGGCAATCTCCTGATGCGCAGTGCGCCTGCTGCTAATGCTGGCACACGGGACAATAGAATGTCGACCGGCCGCTTTGAACGATGCGCTGGATGGTACCACCGCAGCCGGCTTTCCTGCAGGCTTCGCCTTCCCTTCCATAGGCCGAGAACTGATGCTGGAAATAGCCCAGCGATCCGTCCGCCTGGGCGTAGTCGCGTAAGGTCGAGCCGCCTGCCGCGATCGCGTCGGCAATGACGGAGCGCACGGCACTCGCAAGCCTCTCGGCCCGCGAGCCGGGCTTGCCGGAAGCTGAGGCGATAGTATGTGCTGCCCGGCGTGGCGACAATCCGGCCCTCCAGAGAGCCTCGGACACATAGATGTTGCCAAGCCCGGCAATCAGCGTCTGGTCGAGCAGCGCAGCCTTCAACGGGGTCTTCTTGCCCTTGAAGAGCTCTGCCAGCAATGCGCCGTCGAGCCTGTTCCCGGTCGGTTCGACACCGAGGCCATCGAGCATCGGATGGCCGCCGCTGTCATCGGCAAACAGCATGAAGCCGAAGCGCCTTGGATCGTTGAACACCACCCGTGTCTTTCCGAGCGTCGGCGACACCAAATGAAACACGATATGGTCGTGTGCGGCATCCTTCGAGCGCGGGTGATGGAATGCACCGGGTGCCTGATCGCCGGGATCGGCTTCGATCCGAAACGATCCGGACATGCCGAGATGGCATATAAGCATCGGCCCACCCTCCAGTTGGATGGTGAGGTACTTCGCGCGCCGGCCCAGCGAAATTATCCTGCGGCCCTCGAGCCGAGCCGACAAATCTGTCGGCAAGGGAAACCGCAGATCAGGTCTGCGTGCTTCCACAGACACGACATGGGCACCCTCCATGGCCGGTTGCAAGCCACGACGGACAGTCTCGACCTCGGGAAGTTCAGGCATTTCCGGCGATCGCCTGCAGGAACGATGTGCCGTGGCGTCCCGCCGGCAGGCCGAGATGGTCGGCCACGGTCTCCCCGATGTCGGCAAACGTCCGCCGCATCCCGATAACGCCGCCCGGCAGCCCTGGCGCCACGCCAAAGACAGGCACCCGTTCCCGGGTATGATCGGACCCCCGCCACGTCGGGTCGCAACCATGGTCGGCCGTCAGAAGGAGCAGGTCGCCCGGCCTCAGCAGGGCCAACGCTTCGGGCAGCCTTGCATCGAAGGCTTCGAGCGCTGCCGCATAGCCGGCAACATCGCGGCGATGGCCGAACAGCGTGTCGAAGTCGACAAAGTTGGCGAATACCAGGTTGCCCTCGCCGGCATCCCGCATGGCATCCAAGGCCGCGTCGAACAGCGCCATGTTGCCGGCTGCCTTGCGCACCTCGGAAACGCCGCGGTGAGCGAAGATGTCGCCGATTTTTCCGACGCCGATGACTCTGCTTCCGCGCGATGTCAGGCGATCAAGCAGGGTCGCTTCGGGCGGCGGAACCGCAAAGTCGCGGCGGTTGGCAGTACGTTCGAAGGCGCCTGCCGCTTCGCCTAGGAAGGGTCGCGCTATCACGCGCCCGATGTTCAGCGGATCAACGAGTTCTCGCACCACCAAACAGAGTTCATAGAGCCGGTCGAGGCCGAAATGCTCCTCGTGCGCGGCAATCTGGATGACGGAATCGCTCGACGTGTAGCAGATTGGCTTGCCGCTTCGGATATGCTCTTCGCCGAACATCTCTATGATCTCGGTGCCCGATGCATGGCGGTTCCCGAGCACCCCCGGCACGTTGCCGCGCTCGACGATGGCATCGGTCAGCGATTGCGGAAATGTCGGCACGGTCTGCGGGAAATAACCCCACTCAAAGGGAACCGGGACCCCGGCAATCTCCCAGTGACCCGATGGCGTGTCCTTGCCGGTCGAGATTTCCTGCGCCGCCCCGTAGAAAGCAGATGCCCGGTGTGCTCTCGCGGCCGACGAGTGGCCGCCGGTGGCGGTATCGGCCGCCTCACTGAGCCCCAGAGAGTTCATCACCGGTATGGAAAGTGAGCCGCTCCGGAGCCCGTCGCGATCGCCGCGTCCGGTCGCACAGGCCTCGACGATGTGTGCGAACGTATTGGCTCCCTGATCGCCATATCGGGCCGCGTCGTCCGCCCCGCCTACGCCGAACGAGTCCAGTACAAAAAGAAAGGCGCGAGACATCGGGGAACCATTCGCTGAACAAGCTCGCCAGACATAGGGTTTGCGGCCTAGATTGGCAAATCTCAGGCGGCCTCTTGCCTACTAATGATGAGCAACGGGGCCGAGAAGTCTTCGGAGAACCCGTCGTCCCGCAACAGACCTGCCTTATGGAACTCGGCGTGTCGTCAAACCGGCAGCCGCGCCCGAAGCTAGCTGTTGCAGTCAGCGCAGGGGATCGCCAGGCTCATGCGAGGACGCAGATAGTATGTTTCCTGCATGGAAATGCCGTCGAATGCCGAAGCAAGCCCGAGCGTCGGCTTGGACGAGGCCGCCCAGGTGATGACCGGCTCGTATGAGAGTGTGCTGACGGCACGAACGAGGAAACTGCCCTTGATCTTCAGCGCGGTCGGGACCGACGTAACCGAGCCGGGAAGTTCGGCCTCGCTGAAGGTTCCGTTGACAAGCTTGCGGGACCAGACGACCTCAACCTTGGGCGTCGCTTCGTCAGTGACCTTGATGGCGGTCACGGTGATCGAGGGCTGACTGCGATTGTACGGCTGGATCGTCGATTCGCCGATGCGCATGATCGCTTCAAGCTCGGATTTGTGGATTTCCTGCTGCTGGGTGACGAGATCCGCCACCATGTCGGCGATGCGGCTGACCTTCTTGTTGGCCTCGATTGCCTGAGAAACCTCCATCGTGACGAAGTACATCGCCATCAGCAGCGGCACGACCAGTGCAAACTCCAGGGCGGCGACGCCACGCCGGTTGGAAACGAAGCCGGTCAACAGCGACGAGCAACGCTTCATTGCTCCTCTTGTCCCTGCGTGCTTCAGCATCTTGAATCCTTTCACGTCTCTGTGGACGCTGGTCGAAAGTAAGGGGTCAGTCGTCGAACGGTTCGTTCTGCCAGGTCACTGTCGCGAAATGGAGCGTCTTGCCGTCCTTGAGGTTGGACATCATCTTGCTCATGAAGTCGGTGATGACCGGCCACTTGTAGAATACCCGAAGCATGTTCTTGGACATGGACAATCCGGGCGTAACAGCGAAGTCGGATGTATTCAGGTCTCGGTCTGCGGTCAGGCGAATTCGCACTGCTGCAGCGGCCTCGAAGGTCGGAAATTCTCGGAGGTCGACTTCCAGGCCGGGGCAATCCTTCGCGACCATTATCTCGAGGTCGTCGCAGATCATCTTCTTAAGAGTGGTCTCGTTCAGGTCGGCCGGCTTGAGCTGGCCTGTCCTGATCTGCCGGGCTATGTCATCGGTGATGTTGGCCATCACCTGTTGCCCCGCGAAAGAGATGCAACTCTCCAGGATCGCAAAAACTAGCATGGCAAACGGCAGCGCGAGCAGCGAGAACTCGACAGCCGTGCTTCCTTCGCGGTTGCGCAGAAAGCAGCCTGCCAGGCCCTGGCGTCGGGAGGAACGGTCTGGTTGGGTCTTGATCTTCATCTTGGTTCCCTGCCGCGGCTGAAGCGGTCTTCGGGGAACCTAGCTCAATCCAGTTGAAACCCGGTTTTGATGACAGTCACAATTTTCAGGTAAATTTTCGCGAACTGTTAACGATGCGCAGATCTGGTCGCCTGCTGCAGCTATGGCCTACTGGCTGCTGCCCATTTCTGCTTCCGAGGTACGTTCGGCATCCGTCTTGTAGGAGCTTTCACAGTAGGGTGTGCACGACAGAGTCTGGATTGACGCGCGTCTATAGATACGGACCGAGGACGCGGTTGCCCTGGTAACTGTGATCTGCTCGTCGATTATTGGCGTTCCGGTTTCGTCGAGGATCACCAGGTTGGTCACGCCGAAGCCTTTACCCGTCAGAACGATGGTCGACGCGTCCTGAACGGAGGCGTCGGCGATATCGGGGTTGCCGATGATGATCGTATCGGCCGCGCGTGCGAGCTTGACTACCTTTGCCTGGTTCATCGTCACTTCGATGCCCTGATCGGCTGCTGCCGGCATCGCGCCGATCGACATGGCGAGCAGCGCGCCGAGTCCGAGGTGCAGGGTAAGCTTCGCCATTTCGCTCTCCATCCGGATATATTCAACGGAACATGAACGATATTGGTGAACCAACGGTTAAGCCCAACCGATCGCCAGCCTGTGTTGAGCGCTTGCTGCGGTTCCCAGCTCTTCTCACGTGCGTCTAGCATTAAACGGAGCACCGAATGATCGACATTTACGCTGCGGGGCTTCATTAGTTCACGCTTAACCACGCCGGGATCCGGAAACGCGAAAGGATTCGGTAAGGCTGTTTCTTAAGTCGATCGAAAGAGCTTCCCCCTAGATTGCCGCTATCCGATCAACCAGCCACAGAAGTTGACGGAAGTGCTGTAACACGTGGAGTAGGAGCTTTCGCATGACAAACATCTTTGCACGTTTCATCAAGGACGAATCCGGCGCGACGGCCATCGAGTACGGCCTGATCGCTGCTCTCATCGCCCTGGCCATCATGGTTGGCGCTGGCGCCGTCGGCACCTCGCTGGGTACCAAGTTCAATTCTATCGCAACCAAGCTGAACACCGCCGGCAGCTAACGGAGCGGGCTACATCTCGATCGATTAAAAAGGCCGTCCCATCTGGGGCGGCCTTTTGCATTGATCTGCTCAATGAACGCTCTAACCTTCACCGATGATTAATGTCGTTCAGGCTAGGTAGGATCGAAAAGTTCTTCCTGGGGTCGCCTGATGCTTGAAGCGCTGATCTTTGTCGTCTTCCCGTTCTGCATGGTCTTTGCCGCAGTGTCGGATACGCTGTCGATGACGATCGCCAATCGCGTTCCGCTGCTTCTCGTGGCGGTATTTCTGGTGGCCGCTCCTCTGACTGGAATGGATTGGATAGCCTATGGCTGGCATCTCGCCGCAGGCGCGCTCGTATTGGTCATCACCTTCGGATTATTCGCCCTTGGTGGCATGGGGGGTGGCGATGCAAAGCTTCTGGCCGCTTCAGCCGTCTGGATGGGCTTCAACATTTCTCTGGTAGAATATCTAGTTGTCTCCGCCTTTATCGGAGGTGTTCTGACCGTCGCGATCCTCAGCTATCGTGGATCCGTTCTTTCCACATTCACAAGCCGCAACATGTTCCTGCGCAATCTGGCGGATGGCGATGGGGGCGTGCCCTACGGCATTGCATTGGGGATAGGGGGGCTGGTCAGCTTTCCCGGTTCGCCGATGATGACTTGGGCTCTCAGCCAACTGGCTACCCAATAGATCTTGGCCATGGCAGAGGGCCCTGCGGGTCGGTTCTACATGAAGTTGATCCCGCCACCAGCTGCCAGCGCATGCGGGCGGGCCCTAAACGCAACACAATATTAATCACGATTGTAAGGGTTGCATTAACCCTAATTTGACGATTGCCGCTGCATTGTCCGGCCTGGCTAGGTGGATTGCCACTTACGAGGCTTGGACAAAATGGCAGCATCCCGACTTATAATTCTGGGCGTAGCGGTAGCCGCGGCAGGTGGCGCGGGCTACGTCGCGAAGAACATGATGGTAGCTCCGGCGCCCGAAATTATCGTCGAGCAAGGTTCGGCGGCACCAGCGATCGAGCTAACCGACGTGTTGGTCCTCACGGGCGATGTGCCCATGGGAGCCACACTCGGAGATCAGCTCGACTGGCAATCGTGGCCGACGAGCGGTCTGAATGAGAACTTCATCACCCGCTCGAGCGAGGCGGATGCCCTCGAAAAGTACCGGGCGTCCGTCGCTCGCGTTGCCATGTACGCAGGCGAGCCATTGCGCAAGTCCAAGCTGATCGGCGAGGGACAGAGCTTCATGTCGTCGATCCTGCCGGCAGGCAGCCGTGCCATTGCCACGCAGATTGCAGCCGACACGTCGGCGGGCGGCTTCATCCTTCCGAATGACTATGTCGATGTGATCATGACGCGGCGCTCGGACACGGCGACGACCACCGGTGGCTTCATTACCGAAACCATTCTCAAGAACATCCGGGTTCTGGCGATTGACCAGGCGATCCAGGAGGATGAGGAGGGCCGCCGCGTCAAGGTCGGCGAAACGGCGACGCTGGAGCTAACGCCTCAGCAGGCTGAGATCATCACCGTGGCGCAGCAGATGGCCGACCGTCTGACGCTGTCGCTCAGGGCACTTGTCGATACCCAGGAAGTCGTCACCGACGAGGCTGATTACCTGGTTTCGGGCAACGGCAGGCGCGGCACGGTCCGACTGATCAAGTCAGGCGAAGTTTCCGAAGTGGGGGCAAGGAAATGAAATCAAGGGTGATTTTGCCGACCCGCGGGGGTGCAAAGACAGCAACCGTCGTCGCCGCGGCCCTCGGCGCGCTCATGGCCAGCACCGGATTT
Source organism: uncultured Rhizobiaceae bacterium (assembly GCA_947259295.1). Taxonomy (GTDB): domain Bacteria; phylum Pseudomonadota; class Alphaproteobacteria; order Rhizobiales; family Rhizobiaceae; genus CAMYMG01. The sequence continues at coordinate 166,995 of CAMYMG010000058.1, read as the reverse complement.
GAAGACCCCAGGGGTGCCCAGGCCGCCAGCGGCCAGGCCCAGGTGGGATCGATGTCGGCCTCGCAGCGCGTGAAGCTTGGGCTGAACAAGTCGGTCGTGATCGATTTGCCGGCCGACGCCTATGACATCCTGGTCGCCAATCCGGCCGTCGCAGACGCCGTCACGCGTACCGCGCGCCGCATCTACCTGTTCGGCAAGAGCGTCGGCGAGACGAACATCTTCGTTTTCGGACCGAACGGCGAGCAGATCGTAAGTCTCGACCTCAGCGTCGAGCGCGACACCGCGGGTGTCGAGGAGAATATCAAGCGCTTCATCCCGACATCCAACGTCAAGGTCGAGCTGATCAACGACAACGTCGTGTTGACCGGCACGGTCGACACGCCGCTGGACGCAAGCCGGGCAGCGCAGATCGCCAACATGCTCGTCAGGGGCGGTGAAGCGACGACCGGTCAGTACTCGCAGACCGCGGCCGCATCGAGCGATGGCGGCGGGGTCGACATCGACAATCCGGACGCCACGAGACAGGTCAGCAACATCGTCAACCTGATCCAGATCATCGGTGAGGACCAGGTGATGCTGAAGGTCACGGTGGCGGAAGTCAGCCGCAACGTGATGAAGCAGCTCGGCGTCAACATGATCGCCGACGGCGCGTCCAACGGCATAAGCTGGGGCGCCATCACCGAGAGTCTTCCAGGGCTCGGCAAGCCAATTGGCGGGACGCAGGCCTCGATCGGCACATCCGCTATCGACGCCTATCTCAATGCGATGGAGCAGGCCGGCGTGATGAAAACGCTGGCCGAGCCGACGCTGACGGCGGTCTCCGGCCAGCAGGCTACGTTCCGGGTCGGCGGCGAGTTCAACCTCGTTACCAACCAGGCACCCGGCGACAACGGCTCGGTCACCTACGAGGTTGAAAAGATCGAGTACGGTATAGGTTTAGAATTCAAGCCCGTCGTTCTGTCGCCCGGCCGCATCAGCCTGAAAATTCGCACATCGGTCTCTGAGCCTACGGATGAGGGATCGGTCGCACTTTCTGGCGGCGGTCAGCGCGGTGCGACATTCCGCCGTCCGGGAATGACCTCGTTGTCGATCAGGAAGCGCCTTGCCGACACGACTGTCGAACTTCCCTCCGGCGGCTCGATGATGATTGCCGGTCTGGTCCGCGACGATGTCAAGCAGGCGATCAACGGAACGCCCGGCCTGTCCAAGATTCCCGTGCTCGGAACCCTGTTCCGCAGCCGCGATTTCATTCGCAACGAGACCGAACTCGTCATCATAGTGACGCCCTATATCGCCCGCCCGGTGGCCCGCAACCAGCTTGCCAGCCCGACGGACAACTTCACACCCGCAAGCGACGGCGCCGGCATGTTCCTCGGCCGTGTGAACCGCGTCTACGGAACGATGCAAACCAACCTGCCAAACGGCCGCTACCACGGCGTCGTTGGCTACATCTACAAGTAAGCGGGGATTTCAGGCTATGTCTGATGCATCGTTCAAAGCCAATGCGCGCTCTCTGCCTTCTGCAGCATTCCGGATGCACAAGCGCTCGACGTTGCCCCTGGTGGCAATTGCGACCGCCTTGCTGCTGTCCGGCTGCGCCTGGCAGAAGCGGGACTCCGTAATTGTCGGCTCGGTTCCGGACGACTACAGGACGAACCACCCGATCGTGATCGGCGAGCAGCAGCAGACGCTCGACCTGCCCGTCGGGGCAAGCAGCAGGGGTGCGACGCGCCAGCAAAGAGATTCGCTTGAAGGATTTCTCGTCGGCTATGACAGGACGGCGGCACCGGTTCTCAACATCATCTCCCCTATGGGATCGCCGAACGCCGTCGCCGCGGCGGACGCGGCACATGACTTTGCATCGGTCGCGACCCGAGCCGGCATCCCGTCAAGCCGCATCATGTTCGCCTCGTATCAGGCTGGGCCCGAGGAAACTTCGGCGCCCGTTCGGATCTCCTACGCTGCCATGCGTTCTCACACCGACAAGTGCGGACGTTGGCCAAAGGACATCCTCGAGACCAGCGAGAACAAGCACTATGCGAATTTCGGTTGCCCGTCGCAGAACAACCTTGCCGCGCAGGTGGCAAATCCGCAGGACCTGCTCGGACCGAGGAAGCAGACGCCAATCGACGCCGACAACCGCGATGCCGTGATCGGTGACTACCGAGACGCACCGCCAGGATTTGAGCCGAACATCGATTATTGATCCGGCCGACAATTGGGATAAGGCAACATGACCAATCTGGCATATGACAGCCCGGCAGACGGCGAAAATGGCGAACGCGAGATTGCCGCGATGCAGGCACTGCGCCCGGTGCCGCGCATCTCCATCCAGGCGTTCTGCGAGACCGACGGCGTTGCGCAGCCTATCGAGCGTGCCGGCGAGGATCGCCGCATGTCGAAGGCGCACCTGAAGGTCCATATGGGCGGCGTGGCGACAGCAATCGAGTTCTATCAGTCCGCGCCAACGCCCAACCTGATCATACTGGAGTCGCGCAGCGAACCGACCCAGTTGCTCGAATCGCTTGGGCAACTGGCCGAATATTGCGACCCGAGCACCAAGGTAGTTGTCATCGGCCACTACAACGACGTCGGATTGTACCGTGAGCTGATCCGCTCCGGCATTTCGGAATATGTCGTCGCCCCGATCTCCATGGCAGACGTCGTGAGTGTGATCTCGACGATCTTCGTCGACCCCGACGCCGAGCCGATCGGCCGCTCGATAGCCTTCATTGGCGCAAAGGGCGGTGTCGGGTCCTCGACGATTGCACACAATCTCGCCTGGTCCATGTCGAACCTGTTCAAGTCCGAAGTGGTTGTGGCTGATCTCGACCTGGCTTTCGGTACGGCCAACATCAACTTCGATCAGGATCCCGCGCAGGGTATTGCCGAGGCTGTCTTCTCGCCCGAGCGGATCGACGAGGTGTATCTCGACCGGCTGCTGGCGCAGTGCTCGGAGCATCTGTCGCTGCTGGCAGCACCCTCGACGCTCGAGCGCGTCTACGACTTCGACCCGGACGCGTTCGGGCAGATCATCGATACAGCGCAGCGCAGCGCGCCGCTCCTGGTGCTCGACCTGCCGCACGTCTGGACAGGCTGGACCAAGGCGACTTTGACCAAGGCCGACGAGATCGTCATCACTGCGACGCCTGAACTCGCCAATCTTCGCAACGCCAAGAACATGGTCGACATGCTGAAGCGTCTGCGCCCGAACGACGCGCCGCCGAAGCTTGTGATCAACCAGATGGGGATCCCGAAACGCCCGGAAATCAGCCCGTCCGATTTCGCCGAACCACTCGGGATCACGCCGATGGCAACGATTCCGTTTGACCCGCTGCTGTTCGGAAACGCTGCGAACAACGGCCGGATGCTGGGCGAGATGGATGCCGGTCACGCGATCGTCCAGACCGTGAATGAGATGGCACATGTTCTGACAGGCCGCAGCGAGATTAAGGCGAAGAAAAAGCCGGGACTGGGCGATCTGCTGGGCAGGTTGAAAATGAAGAAGAACTGATTGTCCGACAGCTGAATTGGTAAACGACTATGTTTGGTAAGAGAGGCAAAGACGACGGCACCAAGGGGACGCCCGAATTCCGTCCCTCGACGCCAGCCGTCAGCGAGACCGTCGCCGAGGCGCCGCGGACACCGGCCGCCGAGGCCCCAAAGCCGTCGGCGGAGTCACCCTCGACGCCGAGGGCTGACGCGGCCCCCGCACCGGCACCCGCGGCGCCGGCTCGCCGGACTGTCGAGGCGCCACCAATCGCTGCCGAACCCAAGAGACTGCAGCGCGAGCGGAGCGAGAGCTACTACGACACCAAAAGCCAGGTGTTCTCCGCGCTGATCGACACGATCGATCTCTCGCAGCTTGCCAAGCTCGATCCCGACAGCGCCCGGGAGGAGATCCGCGATATTGTCAACGACATCATCGCGATCAAGAACTTCGCGATGACGATATCCGAGCAGGAGGAACTGCTCGAGGACATCTGTAACGACGTTCTGGGCTATGGCCCGCTTGAGCCCCTTCTCGCCCGCGACGACATCGCCGACATCATGGTGAACGGCTCCAAGAACGTCTACATCGAGGTGAACGGCAAGGTCGAACAGACCGGCATCCGGTTTCGCGACAATCAGCAATTGCTGAACATTTGTCAGCGCATCGTCAGCCAGGTCGGCCGACGCGTCGATGAATCGAGCCCGATCTGCGACGCGCGCCTGCCCGACGGCTCGCGCGTCAACGTCATAGCGCCGCCTCTGGCGATCGACGGCACTGCACTCACGATCAGAAAGTTCAAGAAGGACAAGCTCACCCTCGATCAGCTCGTCAAGTTCGGCGCGATATCGCCGCAGGGTGCCGAGGTACTCAAGATCATCGGGCGCGTCCGCTGCAATATCGTGATCTCCGGCGGTACCGGTTCCGGCAAGACGACGCTGTTGAACTGCCTGACCAACTACATCGATCGCGAAGAGCGCGTCATAACCTGCGAGGACTCCGCCGAGCTCCAGTTGCAGCAGCCGCATGTGGTGCGCCTGGAAACCCGGCCGGCCAATCTCGAGGGCGAGGGCGAGGTCACCATGCGCGACCTGGTCAAGAACTGCCTGCGCATGCGTCCTGAACGCATCATCGTGGGCGAGGTGCGCGGACCCGAGGTGTTCGACCTGCTGCAGGCGATGAACACCGGTCACGACGGCTCGATGGGCACGATCCACTCCAACAGCCCGCGCGAGTGCCTCAATCGTATCGAGTCCATGATCGCGATGGGCGGCTACACCCTACCGCAGAAGACGGTGCGCGAGATTGTCGTCGGCTCGGTCGATATCATCATCCAGGCGGCCCGCCTTCGCGACGGCTCGCGTCGCATCACGCACATCACCGAGGTGATCGGCATGGAAGGCGACGTCATCATCACCCAGGACCTGGTCCTCTACAATATCAAGGGTGAGGATGCGAGCGGCAAGCTGATGGGTGAGCACGTATCCACCGGCATCGGTCGACCGCATTTCTGGGACCGCGCGCGCTACTACGGCGAGGAACAGCGTCTCGCCGCTGCGCTCGAGGCAATGGAGAAGCGGGCGGATTGAACCGGCGGACCAGGAAGGCGCTAGCTCCAGATGTTTGGAATTGACACGACCATATTGGCCTTCATAGCCCTGGCTGGCTGCAGCGCGGGTGCGGTCGCTTATGCCTTCCTTTTCAACCGGATAGCCAGCGAAAACACCGCGGGCAGGCGCCTCCAGAGCGTCAAGAACGCCGAGACGGACAGATCCGTCGTCAAGGCGTCGCGCGACCGCGCAGCCGATGCGGCCAAGCGCAGGAAATCCGTCCAGGACTCGCTCAAGGAACTCGACGCGAAGCAACTGGCATCGAACAAGAACATCAAGAAGCCGCCGCTGAAGGTCCAGTTGCGGCAGGCGGGCATGTCGGTCTCGATCGAAAAATTCTACATGCTTTCGGTCGTCTGCGGGGTAATGGTGACGATCGGCGCCTATTTCATGAATGCGCCGCTGCTCGTGCTCCCGGGCGCGCTGATTGCCGGCACGCTGGGTCTGCCGCGGTGGTTCGTTTCCTTCCAGCGTGGCAGGCGCGTGAAGGCGTTCCTGAACGAGTTTCCCAATTCGCTCGACATCATCGTGCGCGCCGTCAAGTCCGGTCTGCCGCTGAACGACGGGATCCGGTTGATCGCAAGTGAGGCGCCCGAGCCGGTGCGCACCGAGTTTCGCCGCATCGTCGAGTCCCAGCAGATCGGAATGTCGATACCGGACGCGGCAGTCCGAATGCAGGAAACGATGCCATGCTCGGAGGCCGGTTTCTTCGGCATCGTCATTCAGATCCAGCAGCAGGCGGGCGGCAATCTGTCCGAGGCGCTGGGCAATCTGTCGCGCGTTCTGCGCGACCGCAAGAAGATGAAGGCAAAGGTCCAGGCCCTGTCCATGGAGGCCAAGGCGTCCGCCGTCATCATCGGCGCGCTGCCCTTCGTCGTTGCGACGCTGGTCTACTTTTCCAGCCCGAACTACATCATGCCGCTGTTTACGACGAGCACCGGGCATCTCATTCTCGGCATCGCGGGGGTCTGGATGTCGATCGGCATCTTCGTGATGCGCAAGATGATGAACTTCGACGTCTAGGGGCCGAGCAGCATGACCGCACAAGTCGTCAAGGCCATAACCGACCCCGCCTTCATCATCGCCCTGCTGGTAGGCATCGCCGTCTTTGCAACGATCTTCACGGTCCTGCCGGCACTGAGCGGCAATACGCTGAAGTCGAGGATGAAGTCCGTCGCGCTCGAACGCGACGAGCTTCGCGCCAAGCAGCGCGCGAGACTGGCCGTCGAGGCCGACAGGCGTCGCAAGGGCCTGCGCGAGGAACAGTCGGTCGGCATGCGCGCCATCGTGGACAGGCTGGATCTGCGCCGCGCACTCGTCGACGAGAGCACGGTAGCCAAGCTCAAGGTCGCCGGTTTCCGCGGCCAGAACCCGCTCACCCGGTTCCTGTTCTTCCGGCTCGTTCTGCCGTTCGTGTTCTTCGCGGTGACTGTCGCCTACACGTTTCTTCTGGGTGGCCTTCCGGAGCAGCCGCCCCTGATCAAGGGGTTTGTGTGCGTTGTGATGGCCTATGCCGGCTTCTACGCGCCGGTCCTCTACGTCAACAACCGCGCCACCAAGCGCAAGCAGTCGATCCAGTTGGCCTGGCCGGACGCGCTCGATCTCATGCTGATCTGCGTGGAGTCGGGCATGTCCATCGAGGCGGCGATCAAGAAAGTGGCCGACGAGATCGGCGGCCAGTCCATTGCCCTGGCCGAGGAACTGATCCTCACCAATGCCGAGCTTTCCTATCTGCCTGAGCGCAAGCAGGCCTACGACAACCTGGCGGCCAGAACGGGCCTGGAAACGGTCAAGTCGGTTGCCCAGGCGCTGGTCCAGGCCGAACGCTACGGTACGCCCGTCGCGCACGCACTGCGCGTCCTGGCAAGCGAAAGCCGCGACATGCGCATGAATGCGGCCGAGAAGAAGGCGGCAGCCCTGCCGCCGAAGCTCACCGTGCCGATGATCCTGTTCTTTCTGCCGGTGCTGTTCGCCATCATCCTCGGTCCGGCAGGCATCCAGGTAAGCCAGCAGGGAGGCATCTTCGGCGACGGTCCGAAGACCATGCAGGAATAGAACCGTTATCGGACAAACAAAAAAATGGCCAGTCTTCGCGACTGGCCATTTTTTGTGCCGAAAGCGCTGCGTCTGGTCCGAACTCAGTTCGTATCGGACTTTTTCTTGTCTTCGTCCTTGAGCTGGTTCCAGGCATTCTGCTGCGACAGCATGGAGCGCAGATAGGTGATGTTTGCCTGGGCTTGGTCTGGCGAAAGTTCCGAACCGGCGATCTTTTCGGCCTCGTCGAAGCGCCCCTGCAGGCCGACGACCAGTGCCAGGTTCTGGCGCACGCGGCTGTCGGCGCCGGGCTGTTCGGAAGCGGTGCGCATATAGCTCTCCGCCGTTTTCAGGTCGCCTTCCAGCACATAGGACATCCCAAGGTTGGACAGGATGGATGGCTCGTTAGGCTTCAGGTCCAGGGCACGTCGATAGATGTTGCGCGCTTCGCCGGTCTGTCCCAACTGGTCCAGTATGGCGGCTTCGGCCGAAAGCAGCTTCCAGTCCGGATACTCCGGCGTCTGGGCACGGCGCACGGCTTCGAGTGCGGGCTGGAGTTCACCGGCGCCTGCGAGCGATTTGCCGTAGGCGGCTAGGACGTCACGGTCCGTGGGATAGTCGATCGCCAGCTTGCGCATCACGGCGAGCGACTGGGCGGTCTGGCCGTTCATCTGCAGCACCGCCGAATAGCGCAGGGCCGTCGCTTTATCCTTGGGGTCCTTGGCATATGCCTTGCCAAGGCTGGTTCCGGCCTTGCGCAACTCGCCGGCAGACATCTGCTCGACCGCGGTTCCCGAATCTCTTGAGATGGAGCCGGTGGTGAGCTTGCTCGTCCCGCAACCGGCAACGCTGGCCGCCAGCGTCAAGGCTGTGGCGGCCAGAAGCAGCCTTTTTCCCGTTGCGTTCATGGCGCGGCTGGTCAACATCTGCGAAGGGGCTCCCATTCGTTCTTGCAGGGTCGCTTTCGCATCCTCTGCCAAGCTGGATAAATATTCTGTTAACCCTAACGGATGGTTAAGGGACGCCTCCAAACAGCGAAGGGTAGAAGGCCGGATGTCAGTTGAAATCGTCGCGAAAAAAACCAAAAACGCCCGACCGGTACACTTCATCGCCAAGGGCGAATTGGCTGGCGTGGGTTTGGGCGACAGGGAATTGGCCTGGGCGACCGCCAACGGCTTTTCAGGCGAGGCGGGCCGAACCTTGCTCGTGCCCGGCTCCGACGGGACGGTCGCTGCCGCACTCTTTGGCACCGGAAAGCAGGGCGAACCATCGGGGCTCGGCGCCGGAGCGCTGGCAAAGAGCCTGCCCGCGGGGGACTGGCAGTTTTCGGGGGCCGTCGCGCATCCCGAACTCGCCTCGCTCGGCCTCGTCCTCGGAAGCTATGAATTCTCCCGCTACACCAAGAAATCCGACACCAGGATCCGCTTTAACCCGCCGGCAGGCGTGGACGTCGGTTACCTCCGTCGCACCGCCGCCGGCGTTTTCCTGACCCGGGATCTCGTCAACACGCCGACCAACGATATGGGGCCTGACGAGCTCGAACGCGCCGTTCGGGAACTGGCCAAGGCCCACAAGGCAAAGGTCACGGTTGTCGCGGGCGACGACCTTCTTTCCCGCAATTTTCCGATGATCCATGCCGTCGGACGCGCGTCCGACAAGGCACCGCGCCTGATCGACATGGTCTGGGGCGAAAAATCCGCACCCAGGGTGACGCTGGTGGGCAAGGGTGTCTGCTTCGACACGGGCGGCCTTGATATCAAGCCGGCGAGCGGCATGCTGCTGATGAAGAAGGACATGGGGGGCGCAGCCAATGTGCTCGGCCTCGCCTCCATGATCATGGCGGCCGATCTGAAGGTGAGGCTGCGCGTGCTCATCCCTGCCGTCGAGAATGCGATTGCCGGCAATGCGTTTCGACCGGGCGACGTGCTTAAAAGCCGCAAGGGGCTGTCGGTTGAAATCGGCAACACCGACGCCGAAGGGCGTCTGGTGCTGGCCGATGCGCTCGCGCTCGCCGACGAGGAGGAGCCGCAGATGCTGATCGACATGGCGACCCTGACGGGTGCCGCCCGTGTCGCCCTCGGGCCCGACCTGCCGCCCTTCTACACCGATGACGACACCCTGGCCGGCGAACTGGCCGCAGCCTCGGCTGCGGTCGAGGACCCCATGTGGCGGATGCCGCTCTGGCGTCCCTATGACAAGAACCTCGCCTCGAAGGTCGCCGATATCAACAATGTGACGTCAGATGGTTTCGCCGGCTCGGTCACGGCGGCATTGTTTCTCAGGCGTTTTGTCGAGAAGACGACGGCTTGGGCGCATTTCGATATTTTCGCATGGAGCCCGAAGGATCGGCCGCACGGGCCCGCCGGCGGCGAGGCACAGTGTATCAGGGCTCTGGAGCGGGTCATTTCCGCACGATTTGGCTGAACAGGGCGGGCCGCGCTCGACGCAAGGACCGAAACGGATACGAAACAATTTCGGTTCATGCTGTCGGCATGTCGATTTCCTTGCGCCCGAGCCAGGCACTGCAACTGTGGCAGCAGGTTACCCTGTCCGAGGTGCGCGATGACGCGCCCGACCTGACCATGCGCCAGATGGCAATCCTCCTCACCATCTATCTCGAGCGGCCACCGCATACGGTGAGGGGCTTGGCTGCGAGGCTCGACGTGACCAAGCCCGTCATCACCCGCGCCCTGGACACGATGGGGCGTCTGAAACTGGTGTCACGCCACCGCGATGAACAGGACCGCCGCAACGTGCTGGTCAAGCGCACCGTCGACGGTGCCCTCTATGTCGAGCGCTTTGGCGATGCTATTATTGCCAAAGCTCTGGAGTTGCCGATTTGACTGCCTACGACAAGCGCCTGCACGCCTTCCGGCCAGACCTCGCCGACGAAAAGCTCAAGGGGCAGGTCGTCTCCGAACGATTTGTCGCGGGCCGCGCCGCGCGGGTAACCGTCCCTGTCGCCGACATGCTCCGCGAGCCTCAGCCGGGCGCCGGATTGAACACCCAGTTGCAACGCGGCGACGATGTTGCCGTGTTCGACGAGAGGGACGGCTGGGCCTGGGTACAAGGCCGGCGGGACGGTTATGTCGGCTATGTCGAGGCAAATGCGCTCGGAGAGGGGACGGCTACCCCGACCCACCTGGTCTCCGTCCCCCGCACCTTCATATACACGGGACCAGACCTGAAATTCCCCCGAACGACCAGCCTGTCGATGGGCGCGTTAGTATCGGTGGTCGACTTTGTCGAAACGCGCGGTACCCGATACGCCATCCTTTCGCCGGGCGAAGCGATTGTCGCAGGCCACCTGACGCCGGTCGGCGACCGTGCGCCCGATTTCGTCACCGTCGCCGAGGCGCTGGCGGGCACGCCCTATCTGTGGGGCGGCTCGACGGCGTTCGGCATCGACTGCTCGGGCCTTGTCCAATTGTCGATGCGCATGGCCGGCAGGGACGTGCTGCGGGACAGCGACATGCAGGCCGAGACGGTTGGAGAGAGGCTCGAAATCGACGGCCTTTCGGGTCTGCGTCGCGGCGACCTGGTGTTCTGGAAGGGCCATGTGGCGATCATGACCGATCATGAATCGATGATCCATGCCAATGGCCACACGATGCTGGTCTCGCGCGAGCGCCTTGCCGATGCCATCGAGCGCATCGGCTACCTCTATGGACAGCCGACCGGTTACCGCAGGCCTTAGACGGGCGGGCTCAGTATCCGGCGTTGCGGTCCACGACATTCTGCAGTGGTTCGCCCCGCTCGAAGGCAGCCATCTGTTCGAGCATCGGCTGAACGAGGTGCACCGGGTCGGACGTCGCAGCGGCGTGCGGCGTGATGAATATGCCTGGATGGCTCCACAGCGGGCTGGTGCGCGGCAGCGGTTCCACTTCGAAGACGTCGAGGCTCGCTTCCTTAAGCGTACCATCCTCCAGCGCGCGCAGGATGTCGGCGTCCTTCTGCAACTTGCCGCGTCCGGCATTGATCAGCACGGCGCCGCCCAGCCCGTTGCGCTTCCGTAGTTCGCGCAGGAGCTCATAGTTGACGATGCCTGTCGTCTGGGGCGTCAGTGGCAGCAGCACGACCAGAATGTCGGTCGCATTGAGGAACGGCACCAATCCGTTGTCGCCGTAAAACGTCGCAACATCGGTCATCGTCTTTTCGCTGCGGCTCCAGCCGTTAACCCGGAAACCCGCCGCCAGCAGGGTCCGCGCCGCGGCGCGCCCGAGTTGTCCGAGCCCCATGATGCCGACGGCAATGTCGCCGGCAGGCCGCTGCGCCGGCTCGCGCCAGATCTTCCGCTTTTGCTGGGCGCGGAACAGCATTCCCTGCCGCTGGTGGTCGAGCACCCGCCAGAGCACGTATTCGGTCATGTATTGCGTCAGGTTTTCGTCCACGACACGGACGATCGGGACGTCAGGCAGGCCGGGGTCGGTGAAGATATGGTCGACGCCGGCGCCGATGGAGAAGATCGCGCGCAGGTTCGGCAGGCTCGACAGTAGGTTCGGCCGCTGCTTCCAGACCACTGCGTAGGTGATCGACGGATCGTCCGGGCCATCCGGCTCGAGCGTCACCTCGCGGTTCTTCGACAGCAGATCGAACCACAGTCGCGGATTGAACCCTGTTACCGAAAGCAGCACGCGGCCTTGATCGTTCTCAGCCATTGTTTCCTCTGGATTCCGATTATTCGCTGACGACGCCGCCCGCAGCCGTCTCGATATTGAAGGCCGCCGAGATCAGGGCTCTTGTATAGGCGGATTGCGGCCGCTCGAAAATATCCTCGGCGGGGCCGCCCTCTACGATCTTGCCGTTGCGCATGACGATCACGTTGTTGGCGAGTGCCCGGATCACCTTCAGGTCATGGCTGATGAACAGATAGGCGAGGTCGTGCTTCTGCTGCAACTGGCGCAGCAGATCGACTACCTGCGCCTGTACGCTCATGTCGAGCGCCGAAGTGGGTTCGTCGAGCATCACGAATTTCGGCTTCAGGACCATGGCGCGCGCGATCGCGATGCGCTGCCGCTGGCCGCCGGAAAACTCGTGCGGGTAGCGAAATCGCGTCTCGGGGTCGAGGCCGACCTCCTTGAGAACGTCGACAACTTTTCCGTCGCGCTGTTCGAACGACAGCGTCGGCTCATGGATCTTGAGCCCCTCCTCGATGATTTCGGACACCGACATGCGCGGGCTGAGCGAGCCGTAGGGATCCTGGAACACGATCTGCATCTCGCGGCGCAGCGGTCGCATGGCATTGAAGGACAGGGCGTCGATGTCGCGCCCATCGAAATTGATGTTTCCCTGCGACGAGATCATCCGCGCCAAAGCGAGGCCGAGCGTGGTCTTGCCCGATCCGGACTCGCCGACGACCCCGAGCGTCTGGCCGGCCCTCACGGTCACGTCGACGCCGTCGACCGCCTTCACATTGTCGACCACATTGCGGAAGAAGCCCTGCTTGATCGGGAACCAGACCTTGATGTCCTTGCCGGACATGACGGTCCTGGCCGAGGCGTCGGCTGCCGGCGGCTTGCCCTTGGGCTCGGCCGCGAGTAGGTGCTGCGTATATTCATGCTGGGGATTGGCGAAGATCTCTTCGGTCGGACCAGTCTCGACGATCTTGCCCTGGGTCATGACGCAGACACGGTCCGCGATCTTGCGCACGATGCCGAGGTCGTGGGTGATGAACAGCATGGACATCCCCATCCGCGCCTTGAGCCCGGCCAGGAGTTCCAGGATCTGCGCCTGCACGGTGACGTCGAGCGCCGTTGTCGGTTCGTCGGCGATCAGCAGTTCGGGCTCGTTGGCGAGCGCCATGGCAATCATGACGCGTTGGCGTTGTCCTCCCGACAACTGATGCGGGTAGGCGCCGAGACGCTTTTCGGGGTCGCGGATGCCGACTTCCCGGAACAGTTCGAGCGTTCGTGCGCGGGCCTGCTGGTCGCGCATGCCCTGATGGATGGATAGAACCTCGACGATCTGCTGCTCGATCGTGTGCAGCGGGTTGAGCGAGGTCATCGGCTCCTGGAAGATCATCGTGACCTTGTTGCCGCGCACCTGCCGCAGTTCCTTCTCGCCCTGCACCAGCAGGTCCTTGCCCTTGAACAGGATCTGGCCGGACGGATGGCTGGCGGGCGGGTAGGGCAGGAGCTTGAGGACGGATAGGGCCGAGACGGATTTGCCGGAGCCCGATTCGCCGACCAGCGCCACGGTCTCTCCCTTGGCGATGTCGAAGGAGATGTGGTCGACCGCGGTCGTCGTGTTGCCGCCCTGCGTGAAGGCAACGGATAGGTCGCGGACCGAGAGGAGCGGCGCTTCGGTCACTTGAATGTCTTCCTCGGGTCGAAAGCGTCGCGCGTCGCTTCGCCGATGAAGATTAGCAGCGACAGCATCAGCGAGATCACGACGAAGCCGGAGAGGCCTAGCCACGGCGCGTTGAGATTGCTCTGTCCCTGTCGCAGCAGCTCGCCGAGCGACGCCGAACCTGGCGGCAGGCCGAAGCCGAGGAAGTCGAGCGACGTCAGCGTCGTGATGGAGCCGTTGAGGATGAAAGGCAGGAAGGTCAGCGTCGCGACCATGGCGTTGGGCAACAGGTGGCGGAACATGATCGTTCCGTTCGATACGCCGAGCGCACGGGCCGCGTTGACATATTCGAAATTGCGCGCGCGCAGGAACTCCGCCCTGACGACGCCGACGAAGGCGACCCAGGAGAATAGCAGCATCAGGCCAAGCAGGATAAAGAAGCCAGGCGGCAGGACCGCAGCGACGATGAGCAGGAGATAGAGCACAGGGATGGCCGTCCAGATCTCGATGAAGCGCTGGAACAGCAGGTCGACCATGCCGCCGAAATAGCCCTGCACGGCGCCGGCAGAGACCCCGATCACCGCCGAGCCCAGCGTGAGGATGAGGCCGAATAGCACCGAGATGCGGAAACCATAGATGACGCGCGCCAGCACGTCGCGCGCCTGGTCGTCGGTGCCGAGCCAATTCCAGTTGCCGATATTGCAGGCAGGATCGTCGACACCGAGCGGGTAGCGCTGGCAGCGCGTCTCCTTGTCGTAGAGCCAGGATGGTTTGGCAGGAGCGGCCTGTGGAATGTCGTTGTTGACCGTGCGGTAGGAATAGCGGATCGGCGGCCAGAGGATCCAGCCATTCGCCTCGATCTCTTCGGATATCACCGGATCGCGGTAGTCGGTGACGGCCAGAAATCCGCCGAACTTCTCCTCCGGATAGTCGACCGCGAACGGCACCAGAAACTCGCCATTGTAGTAGGCAAGGATCGGACGGTCGTTGGCGATCACCTCGGCGATCAGCGACAGGCCGAACAGCGCCAGGAAGATCCACAACGACCAGTAGCCGCGCCGGTTGGCCTTGAAGCTCTGCCAGCGACGCTGGTTGAGCGGCGACAGAAGGGGCCTCTTCGGCGGGACCGGCAGTGCGTCGGCCAACGCCATCAGACGTCTCTCCGGTCGAAATCGATCCGCGGATCGATCCAGGTATAGGTGAGGTCCGAAATCAGGCTGACGAAAAGGCCAAGAAGAGAAAATATGTAGAGGTTGGCGAAGACCACCGGATAGTCGCGGTCGAGCACCGAACGGAAGCCGAGGAGTCCCAGTCCGTCGAGCGAGAAGATGTTCTCGATGAGCAGCGACCCGGTGAAGAAGGCCGATATGAAGGCGCCGGGAAATCCGGCGATGATGATCAGCATGGCATTGCGGAATACGTGACCGTAGAGCACCTGCCGTTCGGACAGCCCCTTGGCCCTTGCCGTGACGACATATTGCTTGCGGATTTCATCGAGGAACGAATTCTTGGTCAGCAGCGTCGTGGTCGCGAAGGCGGACAGGACCATCGCCGTCAACGGCAGCGCCAAATGCCAGAAATAGTCGAGGATCTTGCCGCCGATCGACAACTGGTCGAAGTTTTCCGAGGTCAGCCCGCGCAGCGGAAACCAGTCGAAGAACGAGCCGCCGGCGAAGAACACCATCAGCATGATGGCAAAGAGGAAGCCGGGAATGGCGTAGCCGACGATGACGACGCCGCTGGTCCAGACGTCAAAGGCCGAGCCGTCCTTGACCGCCTTGCGGATTCCGAGCGGTATCGAGATGAGGTAGGACAGGAGCGTGATCCAGAGCCCGATCGAAATCGAGACCGGCATCTTTTCCAGGATCAGGTCGAGCACCGAGATGTCGCGGAAGTAGCTCTCGCCGAAGTCGAAGCGGGCATAATTCCAGAGCATCAGGCCGAACCGCTCGAGCGGCGGCTTGTCGAAGCCGAACTGCTTCTCGAGCTTGGCGATGAACTCGGCGTCGAGGCCTTGCGCGCCGCGGTATTTCGACGATCCCTCGCCGCCTTCGCCGAAGTTGCTGCCGCCCGCCACGCCGTCGCCACCGCCGCCGCTAAGGCGGTCTGAACCCTGTCCCGTCAACTTGGCGATTACCTGTTCGACGGGACCGCCGGGTGCGAACTGGATGACAGCGAATGAGATCGCCATGATGCCGAGCAGGGTCGGGATCATCAGCAGAATGCGTCTGAGGATATAGGCGCCCATCAGTGGCCAGCCTTTCCGAAGCCGGCCGCAGACAGGCGCGAGCAAGCACGCTGCTGCACGCTCACCACCCCCTCTCCGTCAAAAGCCCGTTCCCTGAATTGGGTTCTACCCCTTGCCAATCGCCGCCGCCTTGTCCTTGTCGAACCACCACATCGTCTCGACCGGAAAACCGTAGTCGGGCTTGGGCTCCTGGTAGCCGAACATGTCCCAGAAGGCGGCCCGATGATTCGCCGAGAACCAACTTGGAATCCAGTCTCGCCGCGCACGCAAGACCCGGTCGAGGGAACGCAAGGCGACAATCAGGCTCTGGCGGTCCTCGGCGGCCCCGACTGCGTCGAGCAATGCGTCGACGGAAGGATCGGATGTTCCCGGCAGATTTCGCGAACCGGTAAGCCCGGCTGCGCGCGAATTGAAAAGCCCGTCGATCTCGTCGCGCGTCGGCGTTGCGCTGAACGACAGGGCCATGGAAATGAGATCGAAGTCGAAGCTTGCCTGTCGCGCCTGATGCTGCGCGGCGTCCACCAGACGGATGGATGCATCGATGCCGATCGACCTCATGATTTCCATCCACGGGCCGAAGACGCGGGCCAAAGACTCGTCGTCGATCAGAATTTCCACGGACAGGCGTTCGTTGCGGTAGTTGACGCGAAAGGCGCCCGAGCGCTTCCAGCCCGCCTCGTCCAGCAGGCGCGATGCGTCGCCGAGTACCTTGCGGTCGCGTCCCGAACCGTCGGTTACTGCCTGGATGACGGCTTCGCCGAAAGCCTCATCGGGTATCTTTCCCCTGAGCGGCTCAAGCAGCGCGAGTTCCTCGGGCGAGGGGAGCCCCTCGGCTTTGTAGTCCGAGCGCTCGAAGCAGGACTGGGAACGCTCATAGGCATTGTAGAAAAGGTTTCGGTTGGTCCATTCGAAGTCGAAGCACATGCCGATCGCCTGGCGTACCCGCGGATCGCGGAAGCGCTCGCGCCGCTGGTTGACCGCGACGGCCTGCATCGACGGCCGCTTCTCGCCCGGGAATTCCCGCTTCACGACCTTGCCGTCCGCCAGGGCCGGGAAATCATAGCCCGTCGCCCAGACGCGAGAGACGAATTCCTGGCGATAGTGGATGTCGCCTTTCTTGAATGCCTCGAAGGCAGCCTGTCGTTCGCGATAGAATTCGATGCGGATGACATCGAAATTGTACATGCCGCGATTGATCGGCAGGTCTTTCGCCCAGTAGTCGCCGACGCGCTCGTATTCGATCGTCCGGCCGGCAACGACCCTGCCGACCTTGTAGGGCCCTGACCCCAGTGGCGGCTCAAGCCCGTTTCCGCTGAACTTCTTCTCGGAAAAGTATCGCTTCGACAGGATCGGAAAAGCGACAACGTCCAGAACCGTCCGCGCCGATTGCTGGCCGGAAAAGGTGAGCCGCAGCGTCCGGCCATCCAGTGCCTCGGCCGACGTCATGTGTGTCAGCGGAAGCGACAGGCTGGGATGGCCCTCTGCCTTCAGCAGGTTGAATGTAAAGGCCGCATCCTCGGCAGTCAGCGGTGTACCGTCATGAAAGCGGGCCGAAGGCCGAAGCGCGAAGTCGAAGCTGTTCCGGTCGGCCGAGAGCGTCACGGTCTCGGCCACCAGCCCGTAGAGTGCATCCGGCTCGTCGAGAGCGACGATCATCAGCGAATCGAAGCAGAGTTCCATCCTCGGCGGCGCATCGCCCCTCGGAACGAAGGAATTCAACGTGTTGAACGTCTGCGTGTTCTGGTTGTACAGCCAGTTCGGCGGCTGGAAATTGAACGTTCCGCCCTTCGGCGCTGTCGGGTTCAGATAATCGAGGCTGTCGAAATTCGCCGGATATTTCAGGTCGCCGAAGGCCGACAGGCCATGCAGCTTGGTCTCGACGGGAGTCTCGGCGAAGGCCGGATGGGGGAGAGCGCCGGCCGCCAGCGCGGAGCCGCCGAGCGCCAGGAAATCCCGCCTGGAAAGCACGCTTGCCGGCATCAATTCACCGACTTGTACTTGGCCGCGAGCGCTGCTTCTTTCTCCGGATCGATCCACCAGGAGTCCGTATCGACACCGGCATAGCTCGGCTGCTCTTTCGGCAGGCCGAACTTGTCCCACCTTGCGATCCAGACCTTCGGCAGGTGCCATTGCGGCACGATGTAGAAGTTCCACAGAAGCACGCGGTCGAGCGCGTGCGTTGCCGCCAGGAGGTCCTCGCGGTCGGTGGCGAAGATGACCTTGTCAACCAGTGCATCGACAACCGGGTTCTTGATACCCGACTTGTTGCGCGAACCGGGCACATCTGCGGCCGCAGATGAAAAGTAGTCGCGCTGCTCGTTGCCGGGCGACTGCGATTGCGCGAGCACGGCCGTGACCGCGTCGTAGTCGAAGTTCTGGTAGCGGTTCACATACTGGCTGGTGTCGACGATGCGCAGGGTGGCATCGATGCCAAGCCGCCTCAGATTGTCGATGAACGGAGCGGTGACACGTTCATCGGTCGGATCGTCGCCGAGAAACTCGATCTTGAACTGCTCGCCGGTCGCCTCGCTGACCATCTTGCCGCCCTTGCTCACCCAACCGGCTTCCTTGAACAGCTGCACGGCGCGCCGCAGATTGTCGCGCGTCGCCTGCGGCGTGTCGTAGACCGGCAGCTTGAATTCTTCGGTGAACACTTCAGGCGGCAGCTGGTCCCGGAACGGCTCGAGGATTTCGAGTTCCTTGCCGGTCGGCAGGCCGCTCGAAGCCAGTTCACCGCCTTCGAAATAGCTATCTGTCCGGGTGTAGGAGTCGTAGAAAAGCGTACGATTCATGCTTTCGAAGTCGAAGGCGTAGGTCAAAGCTTGGCGTACCCGGCGGTCCTGGAACTGCGGCCGGCGCACATTGAGAATGAAGCCCTGCATCGGCTCGCTCGACGTCGTCTCGAACTCCGTCTTGATGACGTCGCCAGCCTTGAAGGCCGGGAAGTCGTAGCCGATCGCCCAGCGCTGCGAGCGGTTCTCGGGCCGAATATCCTCGAAGCCGCCCTTGGTGAAGGCCTGCCATTCGGCGTTGTCGTCCCTGAAATAGACGTACCGGCGTTCGTCGAAGTTCTCTCGCCCGACTTTCACGGGCACGTTCGCACCCCAATAGTCCTTGACCCGCTCCCAGACGATTTCCTGGCCGGGCTTGAAGCTCTTGATCTTGTAGGCGGCCGAACCGAGCGGTGGCTCCAGTGTCTGGCGGGTTATGTCGCGCTTGTTGCCCGAAGCGTCCGTCCCCTCCCACCAGTGCTTCGGCAGAACCGGCATGTCGCCGAGGATGTGCGGCAATTCGCGATTGCCCTTCTGGTCGAAGCGGAACTCGATCTCGCGGTCGTTGAGCGCAACCGCCTCGGTCACGTTGGCAAAGTACTTGTTGTAGAGGGGACTGTTGGCCTTGAGCACCCCGAACGTCCAGACGACGTCCTCGACCGTGACAGGCTTTCCGTCATGCCACTTTGCCCGCGGATCGAGGCGGTAGACGGCCGACGAGAAATCGTCCGGGTGCCTGTAGGCATCGGCCAGCAGCGGGTGGCTGGTGCTCGGCTCGTCGGTCGACTGCTCCATCAGCGTGTCGTAGAGCAGACCACCGCCGAAGCCCGAAAATCCTGCGGCCGGAGACCCCTGGACGATATAGGGGTTGAAACTGTCGAAACTCCCGGGCGCGATTGCGTTCAGCGTGCCGCCCTTCGGTGCGTCGGGATTGACGTAATCGTAGTGCTTGAAGTCGTTGCCGTATTTCGACGTGCCGATCAGCGACGAAGTGGTCAGCCAGTCCTCCGCGTTCGATGGCAGGGTAGCGCCGATGAAGGAGGCTGCAATGCAGCCGGCGAGCAATAACCTCTTTGCAGTCACGATAGCCCTTTCCCGATCCGTTGGCGGTCAAACGGACGCCCGGAGTGCCCGCCATGCAACGGCGGAAATCCACGACCCCGAACCCTAATAGCAAAAAAGCCGGGCAGAACCCGGCTTTTTCGTGATGCGGACGGTTACAATTTTGTCATTGAGCCGGCGCGGTCTCGGCAGGAGCGGTCTCGGCTGGCGCTGGTTCGGCTGGTGCAGCTTCGGCCGGTTCTCCTTCAGCCGGCGCAGCGTCGGCAGGAGCTGCCTCGGCTGGTGCCGCTCCAGCGGGCGCTGCCTCCGAGGGCGCGGTCTCGGCTGGCGCAGTCTCGGTTGCAGCAGGTGCTGCTTCGGCTGGTGCCGCTTCAGCGGGTGCTGCTTCTGAGGGCGCGGTCTCGGCGGGCGCTGCCTCGGTTGCAGCAGGTGCTGCCTCGCCGGCCGGGGCCGATGCATTTTCAGGTTCGGGCGCTGTCGCCTCCGGAAGCGGGACCGGGTTGTCCGACAGGGTGTGAAGATAGGCGATGAGATCGGCGCGTTCGCTGTCCTTTTTAACGCCGGCAAAGCCCATCGCGGTTCCCTTGATGAAACCCTTGGGCGACGTCAGGAAGTGATTGAGGTTATCGAAGCTCCAGACCTTGCCGCCTTCCGCAAAGGACTTCATGGCGGAGGAATAGGAGAAGCCCTCATGTGAGGCGATCGGCCGGTCGACGATGTCCCACAGGTTGGGACCGACCTTGTTGGCGCCGCCCTTTTCGGCGGTGTGGCAGGCCGCGCACTTCTTGAAGACGGTGGCGCCGGCATCAACGTCGGCCGACGCGAGCAGCACGCCGATCGGCACTTCGGCGACCGCCTCCGCAGCGCCGCTTGCTTCGGGCTCGGCAGCCTCGATCATGAAGCCTTCTTTCTCGGGCACCGGTGAGGCGAATATGGAATCCGAAATGATGGTCACCGAAAAGACGATGAAGACCACGCCGAGGAAAGCGCCGATCAGCTTGTTGATTTCGAAAGAGTCCATTCGCCCCAGGCTCCATTGATCGCGCACCGGAGGAAGATTTCCCTGCGCGGTCGGCGGCATGATGATGTCACCGGCCTGGCCGGTAGATTTGGGCGGAAACTAGGTCTTTTGCTTGGTGGTTGCAACACCTATAAGGGCGGTTCCAGTGAGACCTTTTGCCACTTTTGGCAGCCTTCGACAGCCTGCAGCGGTTCCCATGTCCACACTACTCCTGATACCTGCCCGGATGGGCTCGACCCGTCTGCCCGGCAAGCCCCTGGCCGACATTTGCGGCCGTCCGATGATCGTGCATGTCGCCGAGCGGGCCCGCGAAAGCGGGCTGGGGCGCGTGGTCGTTGCGACCGATACTGATGCCGTGGCGAGCGCGGTCCGAGACCACGGTTTCGAGGCGGTGATGACGCGCGCCGATCATCAGTCCGGCTCCGACCGGATATTCGAGGCGCTCTCCGCGCTGGATCCGGAGGCGAAGGTCGCGACGATCGTCAATGTTCAAGGCGATCTGCCGACCATCGAGCCCGACACGATCCGTGCCGTCCTCGCGCCGTTCGATGACCCGGCGGTCGATATCGCCACGCTCGGCGTCGAAATTTTACGCGAGGACGAGAAGACCAATCCGAATGTCGTCAAGATCGTCGGCTCGCCGATACCCGGAACCAGACTGAGGGCGCTCTATTTTACCCGCGCCACCGCACCGTGGGGCGAGGGGCCGCTTTATCATCACATCGGCCTCTATGCCTATCGCCGTGCGGCGCTGCAGCGATTCGTGTCGCTGCCGCCATCGACGCTGGAGGTACGAGAGCGGCTGGAGCAATTGCGGGCGCTCGAGGCCGGCATGCGCATCGATGCCGAAATTGTCCACTCGGTGCCGCTCGGTGTGGACACGCCCGAAGACCTCGAGCGTGCCCGCGAAATTCTTTCCAACCTGCAAGGCTCGGCACATGTCTCCTGAGAAGACCAACAGAATCTCGTTCCAGGGCGAGCCCGGCGCCAATTCCGACACAGCCTGCCGCAACATGTTTCCGAACATGGAGCCGCTGCCGTGCCCGACCTTCGAAGACGCTTTCAATGCGGTAGAGACCGGCAAGGCCGACCTCGCCATGATCCCGATCGAAAACACGATCGCGGGACGCGTAGCCGACATCCATCATCTTCTGCCGGAATCGAAGCTTCACATCATCGGCGAGTATTTCCTGCCGATCCACTTCCAGCTGATGGTGCTGCCGGGTGTGACGCGCAAGGAGATCAAGTCGGTCCACAGCCACATCCATGCGCTTGGCCAGTGCCGCAAATACATCCGCAAGAACGGCTGGAAGCCGGTGATTGCCGGCGACACTGCGGGCGCGGCGAAGCTCGTCGGCGAGACCGGCGATCCGACCATGGCGGCCCTCGCGCCACGCCTGGCAGCCAGCCTCTACGGTCTCGACATCCTGGAAGAGAATGTCGAGGACACCGACAGCAACGTCACCCGCTTCGTCGTTCTTACCAAGAGCAAGCAATGGGTCGAGCGGCCGTCGGCAGAGACCGCGATGATGACGACCTTCATGTTCCGGGTGCGCAACGTTCCGGCCGCGCTCTACAAGGCGATGGGCGGCTTCGCGACCAATGGCGTCAACATGACCAAGCTGGAGAGCTATCAGCTCGGCGCCTTCACCGCGACGCTGTTCTATGCCGATATCGAGGGCCATCCGGACGATCCGATGGTCAAGCTGGCGCTCGACGAACTGCGCTTCTTCTCGCGCGAGGTTCGCATCCTCGGCGTCTACCCGGCGAGCCAGTCTCGCGCCGAATGGAACGGCTCCGACTAGCGGCGGCGTTTCAGCCGCGGTCGAGCGGCACGTAGTCGATCTCGAGAAAATCCTCGACCTCGGGAATCCAGCGGTCGCGCACATAGGCGACGTGGTCCGGGTGATTGTTGTAGCCGTCATAGGCAGCCTGGTCGTCGAATTCCATCGAGTAGCCGAAATGGAAATCATTCTTCGGGCTGACCTGGCGGAGCTGCTCGAAGCGCTTGACGCAGGGAATGTCGGCCAATGCCATGCCGGCCTCAAGGAAGGAGGTCTCCTCGGCCGAGCCGCGCTTGTGTTTCAGGCGGAATGCGACGGTATGGCGGATCATGCTTGGTCCTTTCGGCAAGGTTTCAGGCGCTTTCGGCCCAGTCCCGAATGAGATGATAGGCGATGGCGCCCTTCGGCGGCACGAAATGCGTCGGGTGGGTTTTGTCGAGCATGGTGAGCACTTCCTCGCGCGAAAACCAGCGGCAGTCCTCGAGTTCCTCGAGGTCGGCGTCGATGTCCTCGTTCAGGGCCTCGCCGTAGCAGCCGATCATGAGCGAATAAGGAAACGGCCAGGGCTGGCTGGCGTGATAGACGACGCGGCCAAGCCGGATTCCCGCCTCTTCCAAGGTCTCGCGCCTCACTGCGTTTTCGATGGTTTCGCCGGGCTCGATGAAGCCGGCGAGCGCGGAATACATGCCCGGCGCGAAATGTTTGCCACGCCCCAGGATGCATTTGTCCTTCGAGACCGTCAGCATGATCGCCACCGGATCCGTCCGGGGAAAATGCTCGGTGCCGCACGCCGTGCAGGCGCGCTTGTAACCACCGGCCCGCATTTCGGTCGGTTGGCCGCATTTGCCGCAGAACAGGTGGCTGGAGTGCCAGGCAAGCAGCCCGGCTCCCTGCGCCAGCGCACCGAGCGAGGCCGGGTCGAGCAGCCCCTGCATGTTGATCGACCTGTAGTCGATCGCCTTCAGCGCGTCGGGCAAGGCCTCTGGATCCACGGACACCGGTGCGGCCAGTATCGGACCGTCAGGTGAAAAGCCGAGCAGGATCGCCTGGTCTGCCGCCGCGCCGAAAGCTTCCGATTCCTCGCGCGTGAACCGGCCGTCGAAAGCCTCACCCATGACCTTGAGCAGTGCGCGTCCGCCGCCAAGCAGCAAGAGGCGCGCCTTCGGGTCTTCCAGGGCCCGCATCGCGGAGTCGTCGCTGCGATTTTCAGACTGGCGGTCGAGGATGTTGCCGGCAAAGCCCATATGTTGGCTGGGCTCGGTAGCCGGCGCGTCGAAAAGGCGGAAATTCATGCGGGACTCAAAATCGTGGGCGGGTGGCCGCCTTATAGCGCCGCCTTTATCTTTTCGGCAAACCGGTGGATGTCGGAGCGCTTGTACGGCTCGCGCGTGCCATGCCCCCAGACCGGACCCGGCCAGCCCGGGTCTCCCTCCGAGCGGGCGACGATATGCACGTGCAATTGCCGCACGATATTGCCCAGCGCCGCTGAGTTTATTTTCGTGCAACCGGTGACCGTCTTCAGCGCCTGCGCGACCATGTTGGTCTCGAACGTCAGCATCGCCTGGTCGAGCGGCGTCATGTCGTGAATTTCCTCGGCCCCGGGGCGTTGCGGAACCAGAATGAGCCACGGCCAGCGCCGGTCGTTCATGACGCGCAATTCGCACAGGCCGAGCCACATTAGTTGCTCGCTGTCGGCCTCAAGCCGGCCATCCAGCATAAATCCGGCCCTTGCGCCCGGCATCATGCGCGTTCCCTCGGTCTTTTCACGAAGGCTAGAGCGCCGACACCGCCGCTGCAAGCAATCATTGGACAGGTTTTGCCGTGCCGGAGCGGTTTCGCGTGCGCACTTGCAATCGGCGGTCAAATTGCCGATATGGGTGCTGGGAGGTTGGTGGTGGACGAGCCACTCGCCAACCGGGTCAGGTCCGGAAGGAAGCAGCCCTAACGAGCACGGAACGGGTCATTGTTCCAGCCTCCCACCTAGCCCATGAGACGCCAGCATCGAACGCCGCATCATTGACGGCGCGATGCCGCACGGGCGAAGGTTCGGCTTGGGAATCGGCTTGCCACGGGAGTATGAGAGGCGGATGAGCGACGCCGGAAACGATCTGACGGGCAAGGCAGCCGGCGGCTACCGCGTTCTCGCGCGCAAATACCGGCCGGCGGATTTCTCGTCCCTCATCGGCCAGGAGCCGATGGTGCGCACGCTCACCAACGCCTTTTCCACCGGACGGATCGCGCAGGCGTGGATGCTGACCGGCGTCCGCGGCGTCGGCAAGACGACGACGGCGCGCATCCTGGCGCGCGCTCTCAACTACAAGACCGACACGACCGACCAGCCCTCCGTCGATCTCTCGGTTCTCGGCGAGCACTGCAAGGCGATCATGGAAGGACGCCATGTCGATGTCACCGAGATGGACGCCGCCTCCCACACCGGCATCGACGATATTCGCGAGATCATCGAGCAGGTGCGCTATGCGCCGGTCTCGGCACGCTACAAGGTTTATATCATCGACGAGGTCCACATGCTGTCGACGCAGGCCTTCAACGGCCTGCTGAAGACGCTTGAGGAGCCGCCGCCGCACGTCAAGTTCATCTTCGCAACCACCGAGATCCGTAAGGTTCCGATCACGGTCCTGTCGCGCTGCCAGCGCTTCGACCTCAGAAGGGTCGATGCGAGCATGCTGACCGAGCACATGCGCGGCATTGCCGGCCAGGAGGCGATCGCCGTCGACGACGAGGCGCTGGCCATGATTGCCCGCGCCGCCGAGGGATCGGTGCGCGACGCATTGTCGATCTTCGACCAGGCGATTGCCCATGGCGCCGGCACGGTGACAGCCGAACAGGTGCGGTCCATGCTGGGGCTGGCCGACCGGGCGCGCGTCGTGGAACTCTTCGAGTCGCTCATGAAGGGCGATGTCGCGGCCGCGCTCAACGCCTTCCGGGCGCAATACGATGTCGGCGCAGACCCGGTCGCCGTACTGACCGATCTCGCCGAATTCAACCATCTCGTCACGAGGCTGCGTTTCGTGCCGTCTGCGGCCAGCGACGCGTCCCTTTCGCAGGAAGAGCGAAGCCGAGGCGCCGAATTCGCCAAGACATTGTCGGTCAGGGTGCTGTCGCGCTGCTGGCAGATGCTTCTCAAGGGAATTCCCGAGGTGCAGTCGTCGAACCGCCCGGTCAGTGCCGCCGAAATGGTGCTGATCCGCATCGCCCACGCTGCCGACCTGCCGACTTTGGACGAGGCACTGAAGTCCCTGCCAAGCGGTTCGCCGGCATCGGCTGGTGCGGTAGCCCGCCAGTCGGCGGCACCGGTACAGCCGGGGAACGGCGCGAGCCCGGTCTCCCATTCGCGCATGGCGACGACGGCATCCGGCGGCGGGCAGACGATGCGCCTGGTGGAACCGACCGAAAATCCGGTCGGATTCACGGCGTCTCCTGAGCCAGTTGCGGAAGCGCCGGCCGTTCCCGTCCGCTCGCTGGAAGACATAGCCGCCCTTGCCGACTCGCATCGCGACAAGCTGTTCAAGGTTTCGCTGAAGCAATATGTGCGGCTGGTGCGGCTGGAGCCGGGTCGGCTCGACGTCGCCTTGACCGGAGATGCGCCGAAGACCTTGCTCGGCGACCTCACGACACGGCTGAAATCGTGGACCGGTCGCCAGTGGATCGTCTCGCTGTCGCGCGAGGAAGGCGGCCAGACGCTCGCCGAGGCGGAGACCGCCAAGCGCGACAACGCGATTCTCGATGCCAGGAGCGATCCGGCGGTTGCCGCCATACTGTCGCGGTTTCCGGGTGCCAAGGTGATCGACGTACGCATCCCGAACGCATCTGAAATGCAATCCGATGAAGACAGTCCACCGTCCGAACCGGCGGAAGACGACGATATCGACAGCTAACGGAGACCACCATGAAAGATCTGCTCGGCCTTATGGGCAAGGCCAAGGAAATGCAGGCGAAGTTCCAGGGCATGCAGGAGGAGCTTGCCACGATCGAGGCCAGCGGCCAGGCTGGCGGCGGTCTGGTCAATGTGACGCTGAGCGGCAAGTTCGAGATGAAGTCGCTGAAGATCGACCCGTCCCTGTTCAAGGAGGACGAGGTCGAGATTCTCGAAGACCTGATCCTCGCAGCGCACAACGATGCCAAGGCCAAGGTCGAGGCCGTGATGCAGGAGAAGACACGCGAACTGACCGCCGGCCTGCCGATCCCGCCCGGCATGAAGCTGCCCTTCTAGCGCGCCGTCAGGTCGATCCGCATCTCGATGGCGGGCAGGGCGAGCGTGCCCATTTCGACCTCGATCTTGTCAACTTGCCGAAAGCCGGCCGAGCGGTAGAACGGCTCGGCTGGCAAGGTCGACTGGCACATCATCGTCGATATTCCCGCGTCCCGGGCTTCGGCCAGGCAATGTTGGAGAAGTCGCCGGGCGACGCCCTTTCGCACATGGACGGGATGCGTGGCGAAGTGCCTTATGTGGCCGACGCCTGCGATGATCTCTCCGTTGCCCGGTTTCTCGACCGACCAGCCGCCGCAGCCGGCGGCGACGCCATCGATCTCGGCGACATAATAGGTGCCACTTGCCAGCAGCCTGGGATTGGCTCGCGCCATGTATGGCAGGGCGGCATCGAAGCCGTGCGGATCGTATGAATCCTTGAGCCCGGCATAGGAGGCCGCCAAAAGCGTCGACAGGCTTTCCTGGTCATCGGCCATCGCCGGTCGGATCGAAATTTCGCTCATCGGTGTAGTGCCGCCTTTGTGCCGTTCCGTCGGGCATCATAAGTGTCTCGCCATCCGCTGCTACCCAATTTCAACGTTCCCCGCTAAACCGTTTCCATGTCCAAACGAATCGCCGGCCCGGAAATCGAACGCCTGATCCAGCTTTTGGCCAAGGTGCCGGGGCTCGGTCCCCGCTCGGCCCGCCGCGCCGCGCTCCATCTCATCAAGAAGAAGGAGCAGCTACTGGCGCCGCTCGCCTCGGCCATGGGCGACGCGCTGGACAAAGTGCGCATCTGCTCGACCTGCGGCAATGTCGACACCTCCGATCCCTGCATGATCTGCACCGACGCGCGCCGCGACCCATCGACAATCATCGTCGTCGAGGACGTCGCCGACCTGTGGGCGCTGGAGCGTGCCGGGTCGATGAACGCGCTGTTCCATGTGCTCGGCGGCACGCTTTCGCCGCTCGACGGCATCGGGCCGGACCAGTTGAACATCAGGGGGCTGGTCGACAGGGTCGCGCCCGGCGGGGTGACTGAGATCATCATTGCCGTGAACGCAACCGTCGAGGGCCAGACGACGGCGCACTATCTGACGGACCAGCTCGCCGATTTCGGCGTCAAGGTAACACGTCTGGCGCATGGTGTTCCGGTCGGCGGCGAGCTCGACTATCTCGACGAGGGAACGCTCTCGGCCGCGCTGAAGTCGCGGACAGCGTTTTGACCTGCTGGAAGGCGAGGAATCGGCGATGACTGCTGAAATGCGACGCATTGCAAGACGAATGGTCCAGGTTTTTGCCTGCCTTGCTCTGCTGGGAGCATCGAATTCACCGGCCCTTGCTGCCAGGGTCGACGACCAGTTCCAGGCCTGGCTAGCCAGCGACCTGTGGCCAGATGCCAAGGCGAAAGGTGTGTCCAAGGCGACCTTCGAGGCGGCGTTCGCCGGTGTGAGGCCCAATCTGAAACTGCCTGACCTGGTCCTGCCCGGCGAGAAGCAGAAGACACCGAAGGACCAGCATCAGGCCGAGTTCAGGTCGCCCGGCAACTACTTTGCCGAGAAGACGGTCGCCGCTGTAACGGCAGGCGGCCGTGCCTGCGCCGGGAAACATGCTTCCACACTGGCCGCGCTGGAAAAGCGCTACGGCGTGCCCGGCGGCATCGTCCTGGCGATTTGGGGCCGCGAATCCGGCTTCGGCAACGCCAAGATCCCCTACGATGCCTTTGAGGTGCTTGGCACCAAGGCATTCCTCGCCACCCGCAAGGAGATGTTCCGCGAGGAGGTGCTTGCCGCGCTGGTCATGGTCGAGCGCGGGATGGCGCCGCGTTCTGCGATGAAGTCGTCCTGGGCCGGCGCGCTCGGCCAGCCTCAGTTCATGCCGACCTCGTTTCTCAAGCACGCTGTCGGTTTTGACGGCAAGGGCAGCCCGGACATCTGGAATTCGGAAGCCGATACGCTGGCTTCGATAGCAAGCTATCTCGCCGACTATGGCTGGGTGAAGGGCCGCGATTGGGGCTTCGAGGTCACGGTGCCGGATAACGTATCCTGTGCACTGGAGGGACCGGACCATGGCAGGAAGATCGCAGACTGGGCCGCCATGGGCATCGAGAGGGCCGGTGGCAAGCCTTTCCCGCAGCACGAGGCGCGGGCCGAGGGATATCTGATGATGCCGGCCGGACGCTACGGACCTGCCTTCATCGTCACGCCGAATTTTTACGTGCTGAAGGAATATAACGAGAGCGACGTCTATGCCCTGTTCGTTGGCCATGCCGCGGACCGCATCGCCTATGGCGACAGGAGCTTCGCTTCGGGATGGCGCAAGGTCGACGCACTCTACCGGTCCGATATCGCCGCCATGCAGCGCGGGCTGGAAAAGCTAGGTTACGATGTCGGCGGAGCGGACGGGCTGCCGGGCTACAAGACGCGGCGTTCGATCGGCGACTGGCAGGCCAGGAACGGCCGCGCCGGGACATGCTTTCCGGACGAGCAGATCGTCCAGGCGCTGAAATAGGCTGTCGCCGGGATGCGGGACGACCCGGCTGGGAAGAGCTTGCCCCTGCGCTTTCGGCGCTACCTCGACGGTGAGATCTTGGGAGCGGAATGGCCCGCCGGATTTTCCTGCCGCACCCTCGAGCCAGCCGACGTCCAAGCCATCCATAGCCTGATGCAGCCCGACGACATGCACGGGTCGGACCTGCCTGGCATGGCGGAATGGTGGTCACGACTGTCGCGAGACAGCGAGTTCGATCCGGCCTTGTGCTTCGTGGTCATCGATGCTGACGGCCGCATCGGGGGCGTGGCGCAGTGCTGGACCAGTTCTTTCCTCAAGGATCTGGCCGTTCACCCTGAATGTCGACGGCGCGGCATAGGCCTGAACCTGCTGCGCCACGTCTTCGGGGCGTTTCGGGCGCGCGGCGCGCCGCATCTTGACCTCAAGGTCGATGCCTGGAATGGACCGGCAATACGCCTCTACGAGCGCGCCGGCATGCAGCGGGTGCCGCTCGGTGGATGATGGCTCAGGCGGCGCGAAGCAGTTCGCGATGCGCCTCCGCAAGGATCTCGAACGACTTCAGGCGCGCCTTGTGGTCGAAGATCTGCGCCGTCACCATGAGCTCGTCGGCGCCCGTGCGGCCGATGAAGGCATCCAGCCCTTGCTTCACGGTGGAAGGCGAGCCGACGACAGCGCAAGACAGCGCCTGGTCGAGCATTGCCTTTGCCATCGGGTCGAGCCCCTCGACATAATTCTCGACCGGCGGCGGCAGCTTGCCTGGACGCCCCGACCTTAGATTGACGAAGGCCTGCTGCAGCGACGAGAAGAGCATCTCTGCCTCCTCGTCGGTATCGGCGGCAATCACGTTCAATCCGAGCATGAGATTGGGTTTCGCCAAGCGCTCCGAGGGTTGGAAGCGCGAGCGGTAGATGTCGATCGCATGTTCCATCTCGGCCGGCGCGAAATGCGACGCAAAGGCGTAGGGCAGGCCCAGCATGGCAGCGAGCTGCGCGCCATAGGTGCTCGAGCCGAGCACCCAGACCTCGATGTCCTGTCCCTCGCCAGGCACGGCGCGCACCCGCTGCCCGGGTTCGGCAGGCGCGAAATAGTTGATCAGTTCCATGACGTCTTGGGGAAAATTGTCGGCGCCGGCCTCGAGGTTGCGGCGCAGTGCCCGGGCCGTCAGCATGTCGGTGCCCGGCGCGCGGCCAAGTCCGAGATCGACGCGGCCCGGGTGGAAGGCTGAGAGCGTGCCGAACTGCTCGGCGATGATCAGCGGCGCGTGGTTGGGCAGCATCACGCCGCCCGCACCGACACGGATCGTGGAGGTTGCCGAGGCGACATGCGCAATGACTACGGACGTTGCGGCACTGGCAATGCCCGGCATGTTGTGATGCTCGGCAAGCCAGTAGCGATGATAGCCGAGCGCCTCGGCGTGGCGCGCCAGTTCGACCGTGTTTCTCAGCGACTGGCCGACATCGCTGCCTTCTGGAACGGGAGCAAGGTCGAGGACGGAAAGGGAAGCCATGGCGCGTCTCCGGAGGGGCAAGACTTGCATATAGGAACGCACCCGACGAACGCAAAGGATCGGGGCGGGGCAATCAGCGAACCGGGTCTTCCTCGTCCGGTTCCACGACTTCCTGTGCGGCCAGGAAGTTGCCGACATGGCGCCAGCTTTCGAAATGGTCGCAAAATACCTTGATGATGACGAGGAGCGGCACCGCGATCAGCGCGCCGATGAACCCCCACAGCCATGACCAGAAGGCTACGGCGATGAAAATCGCGACAGCATTGATCTCCAGCCTCCGGCCGACGATCAGAGGCGTCACGATCTGGCCTTCGAACAGATTGCAGACCAGCACAAAGGCCGGAGCCAGAAGTGCATAGGAGAACGTGTCAAAGCTGATCAGGGCGATCGCGGCGACCAGAACGACAGTCACAAGGGCGCCGACATAGGGCAGGAAGTTGAGAGCCGCAGCGGCGGCGCCCCAGACGAACGGCGTCGGCATGCGGATCGCCCACAGGCCCAGGGCAATGGTGAGGCCGAGCCCTCCGTTGATCAGGCCGACGGTCAGCAGATAGCGGGAAATCTCCCGCTCCACGTCATAGACGAGACGCAGCGCCCGCTTCTTTTCACTCATTCGGGCGAAGGACTGGATGGTCTTTTCGTAGAACATCGTCCCCGATGCTAGGAGAAACAGCGACAGCACGAAGGTGATCGCCGCCGTGGTGCCGGCCGACAGCAGGTTTCCCGCCGCCTGCGAAAGGATGCCCGGCTGGGCGACCACGACTTTCTGGACGCCGGGTTCCTGCGTCGCCTCGGTCGCCTTTTCCACCTCTTTCGAAACTTCCATCACCTTCTCGAAGGGGTCGCGCAGTTCGGCAAGCCGCTCCGTAACCTGACGGCCGATTGTCGGCGCTCGATTGGCCAGATCGACGACCGGGCCGGAGAGGAAGTAGCCCGATGTCGCAAGCACAAGCACCGAGAGACAAACCAGAAGCGTCGCCGAGACCGGCTCGGGAATGCCGATCTTTCTCAGAAAGCGCACAATGGGCGTGAGCATCAGGGCCAAGAGGAATGCCAGGACGACGGGCATGAAGAAGTCGCGTGCGAAGTAGAGGGCGTAAACCGCCATGAACATGAAGATGCCGATCAGCAGCGAACGCATGAGCCGCGTGTCGGAGGCGCGCGTATCCGTGGCTTCAGGCGGTGTCACGCCGGAAGCGGCTGGTTTCGGTTTCATGACTTCCCCCCAAACGCCAAGCGGCCTGGCTGCTCTCGGCCATCACGCAGAACGTGTTTCGGCGCGGTTGGTTCCGGTGGGGAGTTCAGGCAGTCGGCGAAGGGGCCGGCGCCTTCGCCGTTTCCTTGCGCACCAGGGGGGCAACCTTGGTGCCGTAGAGTTCGATCGCCTTCATGATCTTGGCATGCGGCATGATGCCGATCGCCATCTGGAGAAGGAACCGGTCATTGCCGAATATCCGGTGCTGCGCCACGATCTTCTCGGCAACCTGTTCCGGATTGCCGACGAACAGCGCGCCGGTCGGCGAACGTGACTGGTCGAAATGGGCGCGGTTGGTCGGACCCCAGCCGCGTTCGCGCCCTATCCGGTTCATCACTTCCGCTTGCGGGCCGTAGAAATCGTCGGCCGCCTGTTCCGTCGTTTCTCCGACGAAACCGTGCACGTTCAGACTGGTTGCCAGGCTCTGCGGATCGTGTCCGGCACGCCGCGCCGTTTCGCGGTAGAGCTGAAACAGCGGCGCGAAGCGATGCGGTTCGCCGCCGATGATGGCAAGGGCCAGCGGCAGCCCGAGCGTCGCGGCGCGCGCGACCGACTGGGGCGTGCCGCCCACCGCAATCCAGATCGGCAGCGGATTCTGGTAGGGGCGAGGATAGATGCCGCGATCGTTGATCGGCGCGCGCAGCCTGCCAGACCATGTGACTTTCACGCTGTCGCGCAGCTTCAGCAGCAGATCGAGCTTCTCCGTGAACAGTTCGTCGTAATCCTCGAGATTGTAGCCGAAGAGCGGAAACGACTCGATGAAGGAACCACGGCCGGCCATGATCTCGGCGCGGCCGGAGGACAACTGATCGAGGGTTGCGAACTGCTGGAAGACGCGCACCGGGTCATCGGACGACAAAACGGTAACGGCGCTGGTCAGCCTGATCCGCTTGGTATGCTCGGCGGCTGCGGCCAGCGCGACGACAGGGGCGGAAACAGCGTAATCGGGCCGGTGGTGTTCGCCCAGCCCGAACACGTCGAGGCCGACCTGGTCGGCGAGCGTTATCTCCTCGATCAGGTTGCGGAGCCGCTGATGAGGGCCGATGGCATCGGGGCCGGGTTCGGGACTGACATCGGCAAATGTGTAAAGTCCAAGTTCCATGATGCACCCGCAGCATTGTTGCCAAAGACCTGGGACGTAACGTGTGGCGCCGCCGGTCGCTAGAGGCGCGGCGGTGAACAGTGCATATCCCGAAACGCGCCACAAACTGCCGATATGGAGCGCAAATGGGTGCTGCAAGCCCCCAAATTCGTGGAAACGCGCGGTTTGGCGCTTGAACTATCGCCTATCGCGCGTATGTAAGCGACGCAAGATGACTCTAGGGATCTAAAATTGGCAATCTACCGGGAAAAAGACATTTTTGAGCGCCGCAACGCGGCGAACGACGCGAAGAAGGCACTTCTGGAACGCTTCAAGGCCAGACCGGCCGACGATGACCCCGCGGTTCTGGCCAGGAAGGCCGAACGCCAGGCAATCATCGAGGCGCGCGAAAAGCGTGCAATCGAGAAGGAAAAGCAGCGGCAGGAGAAGCTGGCCCGTGAAGCGGCCGAGCGCGCCGCGCGCGAAGCAGCCGAGGAAGCCGCACGGCTGGCAGCCGAAGAAGCTGCCCAGGCCGAGGCCAAGGCCCGCGAAGCCGAAGAGAACGAGCGTATCGCACGGCTGCTCGGCGACGAGGCCGAACGCAAGGCCAAGCGCGACGCGCGCTACGCCGCCCGCAAGTCAAAGAAGCGCTGATCGTATCGGTCTGACAACCGGGACACTCTGTCCTGAACGCCTGTCTGCGGTGGACGCCGGAACAATGCCGCCGGGCTCCTTGAGCCCCGACGGCATGAGCGTTCGCGCATACATTCGGACGCCGTCCGCTGCGCGCCCCGGCTTTACAGCCAGCTATTTCTTGTCTTTCAACCGGGTCGCTGCGACGGGCGCTGCTTTCAGTGCCGGTGCGGGAGCCGTCTTCTTGGCATCCTTCTTGGGTTTGCGCGCTTCCTTGTTGCTCTTCATCTGACCCTTGGCCATGATTCGTCCCCTTTGGTTGTGGGAAGCGGAGTGAACCAACTCTCTGCAGCGAGAGCAAGGGATTGCTGAGGCTGTTGCGGCATTGCGACCCCCGCATGGCCCGGCTTTTGTTGGCCGCTGCCCTCGTCATCCTGCTGCCCCCGTGCAATGCTCATTTGCCTGCCCCTCCAACGGCAAATCCGCCGGATCGAAGAGCCTGGGAGGCAAGGAGCAAAATGCGTATTCACATTGGCTGCGAGATGACGTTCGACTTCCCGCAGGCAACGCCGATGATTGCCATGCTCAACGTGCACTACTCGCGCGCATCGGATCTCGAGCGGCCCGATTTCCTCGTATCCGATCCTCCGGTTCCGATCGAAAGCTACCGCGACAGCTTCGGCAACTGGTGCAATCGCTTTGTCGCGACGCCTGGTCGCTTCACCTTCGGCACCGACTCGGTGATCCGCGCCTCGGGCGAGTTTGAAGTGGCAGACCCGCAGGCTTTCCAGCACGAGGTTCAGGATCTGCCACCCGATACCCTGCTCTTTCTCCTGCCTAGCCGCTACTGCGAGAGCGATGTCCTGTCGAGCGAGGCCTGGCGCCTTTTCGGCCATACGCCGCTCGGCATGCCGCGCGTCCAGGCGGTCTGCGATTTCGTCCACAACCACATCATCTTCAACTACGGGCTGGCGCGACCCACCCGCACGGCCGCCGAGGCTTATCGCGAACAGAGCGGCGTATGCCGCGACTTCGCGCACCTCGCGGTTGCCTTCTGCCGGGCACTCAACATCCCGACACGCTACTGCACCGGCTATATCGGCGATATCGGCCTGCCAAAGCCTTGGGCAGACATGGACTTTGCGGCGTGGATGGAAGTCTATCTCGGCGGTCGCTGGCATGTCTTCGACCCGCGCAACAATGCGCCCCGCATCGGCCGCACGCTGATCGCCTATGGGCGCGATGCGGCGGACGTTCCGCTGACCCACATCTTCGGGCCGGGATTCCTGTCGGGATTCAAGGTCTGGACGGCTGAACTGACCGGCTGAGGCAACCTTTTCTGCGCTGACGTCTTGTCGACGCAAGAAGGTGCCGGGCTAATCCGGCGCGACAGACGAGGGACGCGACCAGATGGCGGGGCATTCCGGTTCGAAAGTCGTGATCTACGCCGCAATAGCCGGCAATCTGCTGATTGCGGTGACGAAGTTCGGCGCCGCGCTGATCACCGGCAGTTCCGCTATGCTTTCGGAAGGCGTCCATTCGCTGGTGGACACCGGCAATGGGTTGCTGCTGCTCTATGGCCTGAAGCGGGCCGCCAAGCCGGCCGATGCCAGCCATCCGCTTGGCCATGGCCGTGAACTCTATTTCTGGAGCTTCATCGTCGCACTGCTGGTCTTTGCGCTGGGCGCGGGTATTTCCTTCTATGAGGGCATCACCCACATCCTCCATCCGGAGCCGATCAGAAATCCGTTCTGGAACTATGTCGTACTCGGAGCATCCTTCGTTTTCGAGGGTGTGACCTGGTGGGTCGCATTCAGGGAATTCCGCCGCCACAAGGGTCGCCTCGGCTGGTTCGAGGCCGTTCGGGTCAGCAAGGACCCGAGCGTCTATACGGTGCTGTTCGAGGACAGTGCCGCGCTGCTCGGCCTTGCCGTCGCGTTCTTCGGCATTCTGGCTGCCCAACTCCTCGACATTCCGGAACTCGACGGTGTCGCCTCGATCGGCATCAGCCTGATCCTCGGCGCAACTGCGATCTTCCTGGCGCGTGAAAGCAAGGGCCTTCTGATCGGCGAACCGGCCATGCCGGACGTGCAGCGCAGGCTGCTTGCCATCGCGCAGGAAGACCCATCGATCCAGAAGGCAAACGGAGCCCTCACCGTGCATCTGGGGCCTGTTTCCATCGTCGCGGGACTGAGCATCGAGTTCGAGGATCACACGACAGCACCGGAAATTGAGGCATGCGTCGTACGCCTGGAAGCGCGTCTCCAGGAAGAACTGCCTGAAATCACATCGCTTTTCGTCAAGCCCCAAACCACCGGCGGGTGGGAACGTCGTCGCAAGGACCTTGAGGCAGTGGCCAAGGCCGGCGCGTAGATCGCTCGTCAGTCGCCTTCGTCGACAACCCGAAGCTTCAGCTGGCCGCTGCTCGAGACTGACTTGTCGCCGGTACCAGCGATGCCTCGGGGCGAAGGCGCCTTCACATCGTCGATTTCGGTCCCCTGTGCGCCGAATTCCAGTGCTTCGATCTTCTGGCTGCGCTTGGTGACCTTGCTCGACGAGACGAGGATGTCGTCGATGTCCTTGGACGCCTGGCCGAAATGCGTCTGCAGTTTGCGCACCCGCTCGTCGAGCCGGCCGACATCCTCCATCAGCCGTACCACCTCGCCCTGGATGAGATGCGCCTGCTCGCGCATGCGTGCATCCTTGAGGATCGCCTGGATTACCTGGATCGACAGCATCAGCAGCGACGGCGACACGATGACGACGCGGGCACGGTGCGCCTTGTGGACGATTGCCTCGAAATTTTCGTGGATCTCGGCGAAAATCGACTCGGATGGCACGAACATGAACGCGGTATCCTGCGTTTCTCCCTGGATCAGGTATTTCTCCGAGATCGCCTTCAGGTGGATTTCGATATCGCGGCGAAAGGCCTGTGCAGCAAATTTCGGCTGCTCGCCGGGATTGTCGAGTTCGGATGCCGCACGAATGGCGTTCCACGCCTCCAGCGGAAACTTGGCGTCGATGACCAGCGACGGAGACTCGTTCGGCATCTTGATCAGGCAATCAGGACGATTGCCGTTGGACAAAGTCGCCTGGAATTCATAGGCGCCCATCGGCAGGCCGTCGGCGATGATTGCCTCCATGCGGGACTGGCCGAAGGCACCGCGAGTCTGCTTGTTGGACAGGATCGCCTGAAGCTGCACGACCTGCCCGGCGAGCGACTGGATGTTGTTCTGCGCCGTGTCGATGACCGCGAGCCTTTCCTGGAGCTTGGCAAGGCTTTCATGGGTCGATTTTGTCTGTTCGGTCATGGTCTGGCCGAGGCGGCCGGTCATGGCATCGAGGCGCTGGCCGATCGATTGGGTGAGTTCCGCCTGCCTGGCGCCGAACACCTCGGCGACCGCTCCCAGCCTCCCCTGCATTTCGGACTGCGCCTGCAGAATCCCTGCCATCCGTGACTGTGCATCGCGGGCCAGTTCCGCTGCTTCCGCCGCGGCGGCCGAGCGCTGCTTGGCAGAACGCCAGAGCGCGACGACCAGGAGTGCCAGGAGACCAATCACCACAAGACCGGCCAGGCCCAGTGTCTGCCCAAGCGTCACTGTGGTCGCGCCGAGGCGGAGGATCGGGGTGGCGAATAGTGCTGCGAGGTCATTCATCTCGACAGCATAGCCGATTCGCCCATGCCGGACAGATCAAAACAGGAACACGCCATGTTCTGCCCGGTTGACGCGTTTCACTGGACATCCTACTTGGGGGCGATGTCGATCAAGCCTCTCATAATCCTCCCGGATCCCATACTGCGCCTAGGCTCCAAGCCGGTCGAGCGCGTCGATGCACCGCTGCTGAAGCTCGCCGACGATATGCTCGAGACTATGTACGATGCACCCGGCATCGGTCTTGCCGCCATCCAGGTCGGCGAGCCGCTCCGGATGCTGGTCATCGATCTCGCCAAGGAAGACGAGACGCCGGCGCCGCAACTCTTCGTCAATCCCGAGATTCTCGCCACCAGCGACGAGCGCTCCGTCTATGAGGAAGGCTGCCTGTCGATCCCCGACTACTATGCCGAGGTCGAACGCCCGGCCACGGTGCGGGTCAAATATGTCGACCGCGACGGCAAGGTCATGGAAATGGAGGCCGACGGCCTTCTGGCTACCTGCCTGCAGCACGAGATCGATCATCTCGACGGCGTGCTGTTCATCGACCACATCTCGAAGCTGAAGCGCGACATGGTGGTCAAGAAGTTCAAGAAGCTGGCGAAGGATCGCCAGCCGGCCCGGATGGTCGGGTAGGGCGTTCCGCCCTATCCTGGAAGCCCGTCATGCCGCTGCGCATCATCTTCATGGGCACGCCGCACTTCTCGGTGCCGACGCTTGAAGCGCTGGTCGAGGCCGGTCATCAGATTGTTGCAGTCTATACCCAGCCGCCTAGGCCGGCGGGGCGGCGTGGGCTCGACCTGACAGCGTCGCCGGTGCAGCAGGCCGCCGAACGGCTGGGCCTTGAAGTCCGGTCGCCTGTAACGCTGCGGGATGCCGCCGAACAGGCCGCATTCGCGGCGCTGGACGCAGATGTTGCCGTGGTTGTCGCCTACGGCCTGCTGCTCCCGCCGGCGATCCTCGCCGCCACGCGCCTCGGCGCCTATAACGGGCACGCTTCGCTCCTGCCGCGCTGGCGTGGCGCGGCGCCGATCCAGCGGGCAATCATGGCCGGCGACACCGAGACCGGCATGATGATCATGAAGATGGAGGAGGGGCTCGACACCGGTCCGGTCGGGCTTGTCGACCGCGTCGAGATCGGCGCCGACGAGACGGCAGGCGAACTGCACGATAGATTGATGCATGTCGGTGGCCGGTTGATGGTAGAGGCACTCGCCAAGCTCGAGGCGGGTAAGCTGGCGCTGGAACCACAAGCTGCCGATGGCGCCACCTATGCCGGCAAGATCGCCAAGACCGAGACGCGGATTGACTGGAAACTGCCCGCGACCGAAATTCATAACCGCGTCCGCGGCCTGGCACCCTTCCCCGGCGCCTGGTGCGAGATCGAGATCGCCGGCCGGCTTGAGAGGGTGAAGATATTGCGGAGCGCACTCGCAAAGGGTAGCGGAGCGGCCGGTGAAATACTTGATGACCGGATGACCGTCGCCTGTGGAGAAGGTGCCGTACGTCTCGTCGAAATCCAGCGCGCCGGCGGAAAACCGGTTAAGGCTGGTGAGTTTCTCCATGGGACCAGGATTGAGCAAGGAACGATATTGCCATGAGCATGATGTCGATAAGGGCAGCTATGCCAGCGGATCGCGAGGCGATCCGGCTCGTTGAAGAACATGCCTTCGGCCAGCAGGCCGAGGCAGGCCTGGTCGACGCACTGGTCGCCGAAGGCGACGCGGTGATCGAACTGGTAGCGGTTGAGGAGGGCCAGGTCGTTGGCCACATCCTGTTTTCCCGCCTCTATGTCAGCAACGGCGGGCATGACTTTGCCGCAGTGGCGCTGGCGCCCCTGGCGGTCGAGCCTTCCATGCACGGCTCCGGCATCGGCGGCGCCCTGGTTCGCGAAGCGCATCTTCGGCTCAAGCAGGCAGGTGAAACCCTGGCCATCGTTCTCGGCGAGCCCGCCTATTACGGCCGCTTCGGCTACACGCACGAGCGGGCAGCCGGCTTCGAGAGCGACTACCAGTGCGATGCGCTCCAGGCGCTGGCCTGGGGTGACGCGCCGGAGGTCGGCAAGCTCGTGTACGCCACGGCTTTCCGCACCGAACTGGCGGCCTAAGGGGCTGGATGCCGCGCTACCGCCTCGACATCGAGTATGATGGCACGCCCTATGCCGGATGGCAGCGCCAGGCCGGCCATCCCTCGGTCCAGCAGGCGATCGAGCAGGCAGTCTACAGGTTCAGCGCCGAGGAAGTGTCGCTGCGCGGGGCCGGCAGGACCGATGCCGGCGTCCATGCCGCCGGTCAGGTCGCTCACCTCGACCTGACCAGGGATTGGCCGACCGACACTGTGCGCGATGCGCTCAACGCCCACCTCAGGATGGCGCGGGAAACGGTGTCGGTGGTCTCCGTGTCGCTGGTCTCCGAAGAGTTCGACGCCCGCTTCTCGGCCACCGCCCGGCACTATCTCTACCGCATCCTCAACCGCCGCGCGTCCCCGGCCCTGGAGAAGAATCGCGTCTGGTGGGTTGCCAGGAAACTATCGGCCGAAGCCATGCACCAAGCTGCGCAGGCGTTGGTCGGAAGGCACGACTTCACGACCTTCCGTTCCGTCCATTGTCAGGCGAAGAGCCCCGTGCGGACGCTCGATCTGCTCGATGTCACCCAAACCGGCGACATCATCGAGATCAGGGCGTCGGCCAGGTCGTTCCTGCATAATCAGGTGCGATCCATGGTCGGCACGCTGAAGCGGGTCGGCGAGGGAGCCTGGACGGCAGGTGATGTCAGGGCAGCGCTGGAAGCCAGGGATCGATCGGCCTGCGGAGCGGTGGCACCCCCAGACGGGCTATACCTGATGAGCGTCGATTATTCGCCGGACAGTTGATCGATACCGCTGAGGCCCAGCGCGCCCTGCAGGAAGAACAGCGTCGCCATCGACGACAACAACATGCCGGCAAAAACCACCGTTGCGACCGCCGGTCCTCTGCCTACCGCAACATTGGTGACGCGCCATGTCATCAGCATGGAAAGCGCAAACAGAAGCACCGACAGCAGCGACGCGGCTTCGACAGCCTGCGGCGCGACAAGCCGCAGCAGCGGCGCGGGCAGCATGAACCAGACAATGACTGCCGAGGCCCAGTTGCCCGACACGACGATCGGAACGAAGCGGTCCGCAATGCGCGTCCGGGCGATTACCGCGGCCAGCACCAGGAGTGGCGCGACCCAGGCGGCAAAGTCGATGATTGCGACGCGGATCAGGATAGAGAACCGGCTGCCGATCGCTCCGGACGCCTGCTCGAGTTCGTTGGCAAGGCCTACCCAACCGATCATCAGCGCCGGCAGCGCCACCGCCATGGCAAAGAACGAGTTCCAGAAGCCGTCCGCCGAGAAGTCGAGCATGCGCATGCCGTCGCTCTTGCCGAACATCATGCGAACGGCGCCCGTCAGATACTGCTGGACCTCCTCGAATGAAGGCATGATGCGTTACCCGAACCAGTCCTCGAGGAAGCGTCCATAGATCTGCGTCAGCGCCTCCAGTTCGGCAATCGGCACGCGCTCGTCGACCATGTGCATCGTCTTGCCGACGAGACCGAACTCGATGACCGGGCAGAAATCCTTGATGAAGCGGGCGTCCGAAGTGCCCCCCGAGGTCGAAAGCGCGGGCCTGCGCCCGGTCACGGCTTCGATCGAACCGCTAAGCGTCTCGATCAGCTTTTCGTTTCGTGTCAGGAACACCTCGCTCGGCCGATCGCGCCAGGCGAGGTCGAAGACAACAGGCTCCCGCTTGGCGTCGCGGTATTTGCCCGAACGGCTTGCCTTGGCGACACGCCCTCCGATCTCGGCCTTGAGCGACTCAACGCTCCATCGGTCGTTGAAGCGCACGTTGAACAGCGCGGTAGCCTTTGCCGCGATGACATTGGTCGCGCTGTTGCCGACATCGATCGAGGTGATCTCGAGATTGGTCGGCTGGAAATCCTCGGTGCCGTCGTCGAAGGTCGGCAGCAGCAGGGCCTCGACGATTGTCGTCAGCCCAGGCACCGGATTGTCGGCAAGATGCGGATAGGCAACGTGTCCCTGCCGGCCGAGGACCGTCACGGAGCCGGAAAGCGAGCCGCGCCTGCCGATCTTGATCATGTCGCCCAGAACGTCGGGATTGGTCGGTTCTCCCACGATCGCCGCGTCCCAGCATTCGCCTTTCGCCGCTGCCCAGTCGAGCAACTTGGTCGTGCCGTTGATCGCCGGGCCTTCCTCGTCGCCGGTGATCAGCAGGGACAGCGAACCGCGGATAGATCCCTTGTTTGCTACGTGCCGGGCAACCGCGGCCACAAAGCAGGCGATGCCGCCCTTCATGTCGACCGCGCCGCGGCCGTACATCTCGCCGTCCTTGACGGCGGCGGCGAAGGGAGGGTGCGTCCAGGCCGCCTCGTCTCCGACAGGAACGACATCCGTATGGCCGGCAAACATCAGGTGAGGCCCATTGCCCGAACGCCGTGCATAGAGGTTTTCGATATCAGGCGTGCCGGGCTCCGAAAATACCGGCCGCTCGACCGAAAATCCGAGCGGTCGAAGCATGTCGCCCAGCGCCTCCAGCGCGCCGGCA
Organism: uncultured Rhizobiaceae bacterium; assembly: GCA_947259295.1. Taxonomy (GTDB): domain Bacteria; phylum Pseudomonadota; class Alphaproteobacteria; order Rhizobiales; family Rhizobiaceae; genus CAMYMG01. The sequence continues at coordinate 125,253 of CAMYMG010000058.1, read as the reverse complement.
TCCTCCGGCGTTACAGAAGCGCAGCGGATGAGAGTGGCGAGATTGGCGACGGGATCGACTGCGAGGCTCATGTCGCCGGGATAATCCAAAGCGCAGACGATGTCACGGACATCGCGTGGGCCGGTTCAGGCGGGGGCACCGGGTCGTCGATCGGCGGCATTCTCGATCATCGTGATCTTCTGCCAGATCTTGCGCGACAGGTTCGACCCGAGCGTCTCGATGTCGTTGACGGCCTCGATGACCACCTCGTCGTTGACCGACTGTGCAAACAGAGCCGCGAGCTTGCCGGTGAGCGACAGCATCTCCGAGCAATAATCGAGATATCGTGCGAGATCCTGGCTGTTGGTAATGCGCATTGGCGAATTGGCGGTCGGCTTGAAGTCGCCCGACAGGGCCGCTGGGTCCTTGGTCAGCTGGTGCATGTCCACGACATGGATCAGCGACCGCAGCGCATGCAGTTCGATGAAGACGCGCTTGCGCTTGATGCGTTCTTCGCTGCGCGCCAGCGCGAGGAAGCCCAGCCCGGCAAGCAGCAGCGTGTTGAGCGAGGCTTCGATGCCCTGAACGAAATCGAAGGCCCCGGTCGAGATGCGGTCGAATGAAAGGATCGTGCCGACGAACAGGAAGACCGCCGCACCCACCGCCACCGCCAGACCGATCAGGATGCGCACCCACCAGATCGGCGCCTGCAACGCCTGTGCGGATGCCGCGAGGTCGGTGGCCAGCGACACCAGTTCTTTCGCAACGTTGCGCAGCCCGGCATCCGGAAACCTTTCGGCTACCCGTTGCTCGAGCTTGGCCGCTGTGCCGATGATCTGTTGCGGGTCGAGCCGGCGATAATGCATGGCCGCACTGCCGGACTCGGCCGAGTTCACCTCAACTGGTCCTTGCCGGGCTGTTGGGCCGGTCGCCGTAGCGGTTCGGTCCTTCTTCGCCGGCCATGAGGCAGAGGGCCACGAAAGCCAGGATCGAAATCAGCGGCACGAAGAGCGCTGCGGCCAGGATGCCCGGCCTGCCGATATCATGCAGGCGTTTGACGCCGAGTGCGACGCTCGACCAGATGGATACGAGCACCACGACCCAGAAGGAGACCGCCCACATCTGTCCTGCCGTGCTGTCTTCCGGCACCAGCGTGAATCGATACAGCAGGAACGCCTGGACGATTGCCAGCAGCAGGCCTGCGAGAAAGAAGGCCGCGCGGCTGACGCGGCCCGAAAATCGAAAGAATAGCCAGATGAGCTGGTCTTTGTCAGGCAATTGGATCCGGTCCGTATCTGTTCGTGCCCGTCACAGGCACGGTGCCCATGTCTTGGGAAAAGATCAATCGCGCAGGAGTTCGTTGATCGACGTCTTGGAGCGCGTCTGCTCGTCGACCCGCTTCACGATGACGGCGCAATAGAGACTTGGCCCCGGCTGGCCGTTCGGCAGCGGCTTGCCGGGCAGCGAACCGGCCACGACGACCGAATTTGCCGGGACTTCGCCGTAGGTGATATCGCCTGTCGCCCGATCGACGATCTTCGTCGACTTGCCGATGAAAACGCCCATGCCGAGCACCGAGCCCTCGCGAACGATGCAGCCCTCGACGACTTCCGAGCGTGCACCGATGAAGCAATTGTCCTCGATGATGGTCGGGCCGGCCTGCATCGGCTCCAGCACGCCGCCGATGCCGACGCCGCCCGACAGATGCACGTTCTTGCCGATCTGGGCGCAGGAACCGACAGATGCCCAGGTATCCACCATGGTGCCGCTGTCGACATAGGCGCCGAGATTGACGAAGGACGGCATCAGCACCACCCCGGGCGCGACATAGGCGGAGCGGCGCACGATCGCCGACGGTACGGCGCGGAACCCGGCCTTCTCGAACTCGGTTGCGCTCCAGCCGTCGAACTTCGACGGCACCTTGTCCCACCAGACGGCGTCTCCGGGGCCGCCCTTGACGATCTCCATCGGGTTCAGCCGGAAGGAGAGGAGAACGGCCTTCTTCAGCCACTGGTTGACTTTCCAGCTGCCGTCTTCCATCCGCTCTGCAACGCGTGCCTCGCCCTTGTCGAGAAGGTCGAGTGCGGCGTTGACCGAGTCGCGAATCTCGCCGCGCGTCGTGGTGGAAACGGTATCGCGGCCTTCGAAAGCATCTTCGATGACGGATTCAAGTTTTGCGAGGTCCGGCTTCGACATGAAAATGCTCCGCTACATAGGCTGTTAAGGCCGAGACAGATAAGCTGGCCCGCAATCGCGCGGACCCTATGTCAAGCCATTCTGGGGGTCAATCGCACCTGCGCCATGGGGCGGCGCGGCAAGACAGACGGGGAAATACATGAATCCTAACGAACAGACGGGATGGACGCCGCTGCCGCATTCCGACGAGGATCTCGAGCGCTCGCGAAGCGTCCCCGAGACACCTCAGACCGTCGCACCGACCTATCGGCTGGCCTGGAACGATCCCGATTTCATGACGCGCCGCGAACTGCGCGCCGTGCGGCTGCAGCTCGAGCTGCTCAAGCCCGAGATGATCCTCGCCGAGCGCGGCATCCGTTCGACGGTTATCCTGTTCGGCGGCGCGCGCCTGCCGGAGCCCGGCGGCGACGCCTGGGCGGCCAAGAACGAGGTCCAGAAGAAGAATCTCGAGGCCAACAGCCGCTACTACGAGGAAGCGCGGCTTTTCGCGCGTCTCTGCTCGCAGCATTCGGCCGCTTCCTATTACCGTGAGTTTGTGGTCGTGACGGGGGGCGGGCCTGGCGTGATGGAAGCCGGCAACCGCGGCGCCGACGATGTCGGCGCGCCCTCCATCGGCCTTAACATCGTGCTGCCGCACGAACAGGCGCCGAACATCTACGTCACGCCGGAATTGTGCTTCAATTTCCACTACTTCGCGATCCGCAAGATGCACTTCGTCATGCGAGCCAAGGCGGTCGCGGTGTTCCCCGGCGGATTCGGCACGATGGACGAGTTCTTCGAGACGCTGACACTGATCCAGACCGGCCGCATGGAGCGGGTTCCCGTCATCCTGTTCGGCAGGGATTTCTGGAAGCGCGCCATCGACCTCGATTTCCTGGCCGAGCAGGGCACGATCTCGCCCGGCGACCAGGACATCATCGACGTGGTGGATTCGGCCGAGGAGGCCTGGCAGATTATCAGCCGGTTCTACAAGCTCGGACCGGACGGCGAGGAGAAGTGAATTCTACCGGCCTCAGGCCGGCGATCGCACCAGCGCGTTGAGGAACCCAGACAGGTCGTCAGTTACGAAATCGACGTCGTCCTCATAGTTCTTGTCCCGTTCCCAGATTTCGGAAAAGGTCGGCTCGAAATTGTTAGGCACGATGAGCACCGTCTTCATGCCGAGCGCTTTCGGTACGGTCAGGTTGCGTGCAAGATCCTCGAACATCACGGCGTTTCTGGCCTCAATGCCGTGCAGTTCGGTGAACAACTCGTAGGTTCGCCGCTCCGGCTTCGGCATGAGTTCTGCCGACACGATGTCGAAAATGTCGTCGAAATGGTCGAGTATCCCCAGTTGGCGCGCTGTCTGTTCGGCATGTTTGCGGTTGCCGTTGGTGAAAATGAACTTGCGTCCGGGCAGTTGCCGGATGGCGGCGCCGAGCACTGGATCGGGCACCAGCCACGAATAATCGATGTCGTGGACCTTCTCCAGGAAGTCGTCCGGGTCGATCTTGTGGCGCTCCATCAGGCCCCGCAGCGTGGTGCCGTACTCGCGATAGAGTTGCTTTTGAACCTCGCGCGCCGCCTCGCGCGGCAGCCGCAGCAGCTCCGACACATAGGACGTCATCCTCACGTCGATCTGCGAAAACAGGTTCGAGTGGTGCGGATAGAGCGTGTTGTCGAGGTCGAAAATCCAGTCTTCGACATCGGCAAAGAGAATCGGATCGGGCAACTCTGTCATCGTTTCACTATGGCACAAATCGTCGAGGGGAAATTTCTGTGCACAGGAAATCTTTCCAGAAACAACACCAAAGACGGCGTCGCGTAAAATTTTAACTTGCCCGGAAAGGTCTCCTTTAGAGGCGCATGTCATTCAGCTTCTGATCAGGGAGCGGGGTGCATGGGCAGGATATTCGCGAAGTCTTTCTCAGTGGCGATTTCGTCGCTGGTAGCTTCGCTTGTGCTCGCCTATACCGTCGTGCCGACACTCGGAGGAGTTGTAGACGGCAACGCCTGGCTCGTGCTGACCATCTGTCCCATGCTGATTGCCTGGCCCGCCAGCGCTTTCGCCTTCCTCCAGACCGACAAGCTCAGAAGTGCGCATCGCGACCTTGCGAGGACCCACGCGCAACTCGCCGACGCGCATCGGCGCCTCGAAGACAAGGCCAGTCGCGACAACATGACGGGCATGCTTAACCGCGAGAGCTTCTTCAATGGGCTCGACCGCTCCCGCGCCGCGGCCGACCGGGGTGCGCTCCTGATCATCGATGCCGATCACTTCAAGAAGATCAACGACAGCTTCGGCCACCTGACCGGCGATGCGGCACTGCTGGAAATCGCCGCCGCCATCAGCCGCGCCATAAGGACGGGCGACATTCTTGGCCGCATCGGCGGCGAGGAGTTCGGCGCGTTTCTGGTCGGGGCGAGCGACCAGGAGGCCACACGCGTGGCCGAGCGCATCCGCCGCGAGGTCGAACTGATCCGTTTCCAGCCCGTCGACGAGCGGACCATCCCGCTGACGGTGAGCATCGGCGGCACGCCCTGTCCGACGGGCGCAACCATCTCCGACCTGATGCGCGCCGCCGACCGCCGCCTCTACGAAGCGAAGAACAGCGGGCGCAACCTCGCGGTCTTCAGAGCCGAGCGATCAGAAGCGGCCTGACATTGGGTCTCGGATCGCCGCGACCAGTAGAATCCCTCTCCGGCTACAGTCGAGGCGCGATGCACGGAGGCGCATAGGCTACCCGCCCCGGCGTTCTGGCCTATTGCCCTGGCCTTTCCTCATGCTACGAGCGTGCGGCAAGTCAGAAAGCCTTCATGGAACTCTGGATACCGATCACGATAGGCGCCGCGTTTCTGCAGAATCTGCGGTCGGCCACCCAGAAACATCTGAAGTCGGTGATGGGCACCACGGGAGCGACCTTCGTGCGCTTCGGTTTCGGTCTGCCCTTTGCGCTGCTGTTCGTTGCCTTCCTGCATCTTGGCCTCGGCTATCGGTTGCCGGCGCTGAACGCGGGCTTTGTCGGCTGGGCGCTGCTCGGAGGGCTCGGTCAGATCGGCGCGACGTTCCTTCTCATCCATCTCTTCTCGTTCCGGAATTTCGCCGTCGGCACGGCCTATTCGCGCACGGAACCGGCTCAGGCGGCGCTCTTCGGCCTGATCTTCCTCGGCGAAAGGGCGAGCCTCGGCGCTATCGCGGCCATTGCCGTCAGCGTCTTCGGGGTGATGCTGATCTCGGTCGCGCATGTTGCCGTGAGCTTTCGCTCCATGCTGTCCTCGACGATCAGCCGCAATGCCCTGATTGGCCTGGCCTCCGGAACGGCGTTCGGCATTTCCGCCGTCGCCTACCGTGCCGCGTCGCTGGCGCTCGGCGGGCCGAACTTCCTGATGCAGGGCGGGGTGACGCTCGCCTTCGTCATCACCTTCCAGACCGTTCTGATGCTGGGGTGGATCGTATGGAAGGATCGCGCCGAACTTGGGCGCATAGCGAAAGCCTGGAAGCCGTCGCTCTTCACTGGCCTTGTCGGCGCTTCGGCATCGTTCGGCTGGTTCACAGCGATGACCTTGCAGCAGGCGGCCATCGTCAAGTCGTTGGCCCAGATCGAGATGCTGTTCACCTTTGCCGCGACGGTCTTCTTCTTCAAGGAGCGGATCAACCGGCTCGAAATTGCCGGCTGCGTGCTGATCGTCGGCGGTATCCTGGTCCTGCTCGCAGTCGGCTGAGCCTACGGCACGATCAGCGTGCCCGCGCCGTGCTCGGTGAACAGCTCGAGCAGTACCGCATGCGGCGTCTTGCCGTTGAGGATGACCACGCCCTCGACGCCGCGGTCGATGGCCTCGATGCAGGTCTCGACCTTGGGGATCATGCCGCCCGAGATCGTGCCGTCCTTGATCAGGGCGCGGGCCTCGGCCACGGTCAGTTCGTCGATCAGCTTCTTTTCCTTGTCGAGGACGCCGGGCACATCCGTCAGGAACAGCAGGCGCGAGGCCCCGAGTGCGCCGGCGATGGCGCCGGCAAACGTATCGGCGTTGATGTTGTAGGTGTGGCCGTCCCGGCCGGGCGCGACAGGGGCCAGCACGGGGATCATCTCTGAGCGGGCAAGCAGGTCGAGCAGCGTGCGGTCAACCTCCACCGGTTCGCCCACGAAGCCGAGATCGAGCACGCGCTCGATGTTGGAGTCCGGATCCTTGATGGTCTTGTGCGCCTTTTCGGCGAAGACCATGTTGCCGTCCTTGCCGCAGAGCCCGATCGCCCATTCGCCCTCGGCATTGATGAGCGCGACGATCTCCTTGTTGATGGAGCCGGCCAGCACCATCTCGACGATCTCCACCGTCTTGGCATCTGTGACGCGCAAGCCGCCCTCGAACTTGGATTCGATGCCCATCCTGGCGAGCATGGCAGCGATCTGCGGTCCGCCGCCATGTACGACGATGGGATTCACGCCGGACTGCTTAAGCAGGGCGATGTCGCGCGCGAAGGCCTGGCCGAGCGTCGCATCCCCCATCGCGTGTCCGCCGTATTTGACCACCACGGTCTTGTTCTCGTAGCGCTGCATGAAAGGCAGCGCCGCCGAAAGCAGACGCGCCTGTTCGGCAGCGGTGGCGGCTTTATCCGTCGTCATCGGCATGTTCCCGGATTGCTGGAAGGACGGCGGCGTCTTAGCCGGAAACGGCGCGTCGGGCAAATGGTTCGTCCTTTTCCGCCACGAAGAACGCTTGCGCGAGCGCCGTTGCAAATCGGCGACAAAACCCTAGTTTGTCGGCAATGACACCGCAGGACATCACCAAGCTGATCGTCAGGGTCTCGATCAAAGATCGGGCGGCATTCGATCTTCTTTACCGGCAAACGAATGCGAAACTTTTTGGAGTCTGCCTGCGTGTCTTGAATGACAGGGCAGAAGCCGAGGAAGCGTTGCAGGAGGTTTTCGTCAAGATATGGACGAAGGCCGACCGCTTCGCAGTCTCGGAACTGAGCCCGATTTCATGGCTGGTGGCGATAGCGCGCAATCATGCGATCGATAGGATTCGGGTCAGGCGCAAGCCTGCCGTCGACATCGACACGGCGCTGGACGTGGCCGACCCGGCGCCCGGACCGGAGGCCATGGCGGTGGCAGGCGGCGAGGCAGGCGAGATCAACCGCTGCCTCGAGGAACTGGAAGCGGACCGGTCCGCGGCGGTGCGCGGAGCCTACCTGAAGGGCGAGAGTTACGCCGAGCTTGCAGAGCGGCATGGTGTTCCGTTGAATACGATGCGGACTTGGCTGCGACGCAGCCTGATGAAATTGAGGGAATGTCTGGAACAATGAGCGCGGTGGACGAAAACGGACCGGAGCACGGAGGCGACGATATCGTTGCCGCCGAGTATGTTCTGGGCGTCCTGCCGGCCGAGGAGCGGCAGGCGGTCGCGCGCCGCGTCGAATCCGAGCCCGGCTTCGCCCGCCTGGTCGAACGCTGGGAGGCCGACCTTTCGCCGCTTGCCGCAGGATATGCGGAAGTGCAGGCGCCGGCAGCCGTCAAGGACAAGCTCGACCGGCTGCTGTTTTCCGGCGCAGGCGACACATCGGCGGCGAACTCTGTGTCCACGGGCGGCATCCTTTCCAGTCTCGCCTTCTGGCGCGGGCTGTCCCTCGCCGCGCTTGCCGCGCTGGCACTCTTCGTCGCGCTGCCCTTCGTCAATCCGCCCGCTGATGAGCCGCAAATGCGGCTTGTCGCCTCGCTCGCCCCGCAGGAGAGCGACGTCCACTATTTCGTCGTCTACGACGCCCGCACGCGTGATGTCGGCCTCTCACACGTTACCGGCGAGCGGGCCGCCGGGCGCGATTTCGAGCTCTGGGTCATCGACGGCCAGCAGGCGCCCGTCTCGCTGGGCATCATTCCGGCCGGCACGAATGTCCACCTCGCGGTCGACGATGCAACACGCGGCAAGATCGAATCCGGTGCCGTCTTCGCCATCAGTCTCGAGCCGGCGGGCGGTTCGCCGACTGGCCAGCCGACAGGCCCTGTCGTGGCGGCGGGCGACCTTAAGACGATCTGACCCTGACGCTGCCCGAGGTTCCCGCCCATCGTCGCGGTCCCTCCCGAAGAAATCTGGAATTCTTTTGCGCCGAGCGAAACTTCGGTTGAAACGACCCCGTATCTCCCTGTGCCCCTTCAAGAGGGAACGCCAACACAAGGAGACCAATATGCGAAACTTCACCACCACGATCCTCGCCGGCGCTGTCGCACTTTCCGCTCTCGCGACCGCTGCCTATGCCGAAAACCCGATGGTCGGCGGCGCTGCCATGTATGCCGACAAGAACATCGTCGAGAACGCCGTCAACTCGAAGGACCACACCACGCTGGTCGCCGCGGTCAAGGCTGCAGGCCTGGTCGACACGCTTTCCGGCGAAGGCCCGTTCACCGTTTTCGCCCCGACCAACGAAGCCTTTGCCGCTCTCCCTGAAGGCACGGTCGACACGCTTCTCAAGCCCGAGAACAAGGATCAGCTGACCAAGATCCTGACCTGCCACGTGGTGGGCGCCAAGGCGATGTCCGGTGCCATCAAGAAGATGGTCGACGACGACAAGGGCGCGCACCCGGTGAAGACCGTGGGCGGCTGCACCTGGACCGCCAAGTACGAGGGCGACAAGATCATGCTGGAAGACGAGAACGGCAATGTCGCGAACGTGACCATCGCCAATGTCGAGCAGTCGAACGGCGTCATCCACGTCATCGACGCGGTTCTTCTGCCCAAGATGTAATCAGGCCGTCTCAGGCTTGCGATTGCGCGGGGAGCACTACTCCCGCGCCCCGCGCAATCGGTCATGCGTCCCGTGCCGTCCCGTCTTGCTCTTTGGGGACCAAGCGCGGGACGTTTTGGCAAATGGCGGCCCTCGATCAACCTCAGTTGATTTCGACTTGTTGTCCCCAGCACCTATGTTCCCATCAAAGGAGTCACTCATGAATCGTCGCAATCTGGTTTCCGGAGGCGCTGCCTTTGTCGCGGTACTGGCCGGGACAACCGCCCTCTGGCGCATGGGCCGACCCGCTCCGGCGCGCGCCGAGACCTTCGAGGTCACCAAGACCGAAGCGGAATGGCGCGCTATCCTGAGTGACGCGCAGTATGCGGTGCTGCGTGAGGAGGACACCGAGCGCCCCGGTACGAGCCCGCTCAACCACGAGAAGCGTGCAGGCATCTTTCATTGCGCCGGCTGCGACCTCGCGGCCTACTCGTCGGAAGCCAAGTACGATTCCGGTACCGGCTGGCCGAGTTTTTGGGAATCCCTGCCGGATGCGATCGGAACCAAGGAAGACAACTCATTCTTCTCGACGCGCACCGAAGTGCACTGCCGTCGCTGCGGTGGCCATTTCGGGCACATCTTCGACGACGGTCCGCCGCCGACCGGCAAGCGCCACTGCCTCAACGGCCTGGCACTGACCTTCAAGCCGGCCGCCCAGGCGAGCTAGCCGCCGTTGACGGCGAGCGCGATCGCGGCGCGGAGTTCGTCGAGGCCCTCGTTCTTTTCCGAGGAGGTTGCAAGCACCTCCGGAAAGGCTGCGGGCCGCCTGCGGATCTTCTCCAGTGTTTCCGCGATCAGCTTCGGCACGGCGGGTGCCTTGATCTTGTCGGTCTTGGTGAGCACGATCTGGTAGGAGACGGCGGCCTTGTCGAGCAGGCCGAGCACCTCTTCGTCGTTCTTCTTGATGCCGTGGCGCGAGTCGATCAGCACGTAAACGCGTTTCAGCGTCACCCGGCCCTTCAGGTAGTCGAAGACGAGCTTCGTCCACTCGTCGACCTTTTCCTTCGGCGCCGTCGCATAGCCGTAGCCCGGCATGTCGACGAGCGCCATCGGCGGCATGTCCCCGGCGTCGCCGGAATAGCCGTCCGGCACGAAATAGTTGAGCTCCTGCGTCCGGCCCGGCGTGTTGGAAGTACGGGCAAGGCCGTTGCGCCTGACCAGTGCGTTGATCAGCGAAGACTTGCCGACATTGGAGCGGCCGGCGAAGGCGATTTCCGGCGGCCCTTCCGGTGGCAGGAACTTCATCGCCGGCACGCCGCGGATGAATGCCCAGGGCGCGGTAAAGATTTCCACGCCAACCGCGCCGCTTACATAGTCGCTCAAACCGCTGCCTCCAGCGCATCGATGTCGGCGCCGCGTATGGCATTGAGGTTGCGGGTGATCTTGTCAACCGGCCAGTTCCACCAGGCGGCCGCCAGCAGACGGTCGACGGTGCGTCTGTCGAAGCGCATCTTGACCACCTTGGCGGCGTTTCCGGCGACGATCGCATAGGGCGCCACGTCGTGCGTGACCACGGATTTCGCCGCCACGATGGCGCCGTCGCCGATCTTCACCCCGGGCAGGATCACCGCATCCATGCCGATCCAGACATCGTTGCCGAGCACCGTGTCGCCGCGGAATTCACGCTGCCATGTCGCCTCGTCGAAGCCTTCCTCCCAGCCATGGCCAAATATGTTGAACGGGTAGGTGGAAAAGCCCGACATGGCGTGATTGGCGCCGTTCATGATGAAGCGCGCCCCTTCGGCGATGGCGCAGAACTTTCCCATCACCAGCCTGTCGCCGATGAACGGGTAGTGGTGCAGCACGCATTTTTCGAGGAACAGGTCCGGCCCGTCGGGATCGTCGTAATAAGTGAAATCGCCGATCTCCACATTGTCGGCAGTGGCCAGCGGTTTCAGGAACCCGACACGCGTGTGCAATGGTACCGGGTGTTTGATGGAGGGGTTGGGTCCGTTCATGGCGCGTCCATATGCAGCTTGCGGCAATGAGGCTGCGACCTTACCGCACAAAGTCACGGATCAGGAACCCTCGTGATGGACCTGTCGAGCCGTCAGATGGGACGATCTCCCACCAGCCGCCGGCGCAACGCATTCGAAATGTTGTCGAACACGAAAACCACGATCAGGATCAGCACCACCATATAGGCGACGTTTTCCCAATCGGAGTTCGTGCGCATCGCCTCCCAAAGCTTCAGGCCGATGCCGCCGGCGCCCACCGCGCCGATAATTGTGGCTGACCGCGTATTGGATTCCCAGAAGTACAGCGACTGGCTGAGGAACACCGGCAACACCTGCGGCACCACGCCGTAGCGCTGCACCGAGGTCGGTGCAGCACCGACCGATTTGACGCCTTCTCGCTGCTTGTCGTCGATGTTTTCCAGCGCCTCGGAGTAGAGCTTTCCAAGCGTGCCGGTGTCGGTAAAGAAGATCGCCGACATGCCGGCGAGGGGGCCCGGGCCGAAGGCGCGCGTGAAGAACAGCGCCCAGATGAGCATGTCGACCGAACGCTGGAAGTCGAAGAAGCGCTTCAGCAACTGGTTGGCGAGGCGGTTCTGGGTGATGTTGCGGGCGGCAAGGAAAGCCAGCGGAAACGCCACGACGCTTGCCAGCACGGTGCCCACGAAGGCCATGACGATGGTCTGCAACAACTTGGTCCACACATCGAGATGCTGCCACTCGGCGTTGTAGAGGATATTGTTCCAGGCGAGCGACAGGTTGGACCGGGCGGGATCGATCCGCTGGCCGCTGGTAACGAGCCGCCAGACCTCGCCGGCCGACTTGCCCCAGAAGGGCGAATAGGTGTCGAAGACGAAATTCTCCCAGCCCCAGAACCGGTGGCTGATCTTGACCTCGTCGTCCTCGATGTCGGCACGCCCTGGAAAGCCGAACGACACCGCGATCTTGTCGCCCGGGTTGCGCTGCGTGGCCCATGAGGGCAGGGGCCCGCGTGCGGTGACGCTCTCGTCGCGCACGATATCGGCAACAAGAGTTTCGGTACCGCGAGTCACTGTCACGACGCCCGGTGCAATGTCGATCCTGTTGGCAGAGCCGATGGCCACGGTCGCGCGGACCGTCTCCTCGCGCAGGACCGTCTCGGGCTTGGCCGCTGGCTTGGACGATGCGGCGCCTCCCGTCGGAGCCGGTTCGCCATTCACGGTGCCGAGGAAGCTGCCGCTCGAACTGCTCGTCCCCCCGCCGGAACCGCTGCCTGTGTCCGGAACGATGACGCGGCTCTGCACCGTGGCGCGTTCCTTGACCAGCCAGTCTGGATTGGCGTTCTCGCCGAGCGGGTCGCCGCGCGAGTAGGAGATGTCGAGATAGCCATCCTCAAATTCGATGCGCGGTCGCACCTCGTAGCTCACCCAGTCGGCGAGATAAACGCCGGCAATGTCCCATCGCCCGTTTGCCATCACCGTCCCGACCGAGAAGAACCACCAGGCAAACACGAGATAGGCGACTGTGCCGGCGGCTAGCCCCCAGCTCACCAGCCGCCGCCGACTGCTTCCGGCAAACGCATCGGGATGGCGGGAAGCGATCTCGTCGACTTCGGATGCGGACAGAAGGACCATGCCTAGCGCTCCCCGCCGAATGCGAAGGCCTGGTCACCAACCAGCTTCTTGCGCAGATAGGCCGACAACTGGTCGACGGCCACGATGGTCAGGAAGAGAAGCAACACGATCGCCAGCGTCTTGGCCTCGTGCCCGCGCGAGATGGAGAGGCGCAGCACCTCGCCAATGCCGCCGCCGCCGACCGCGCCAATGATCGTCGAAGCCCTGACATTGATCTCGAAGCGCAGCAGCAGATAGGAAATGAAGTTGGGCATGACCTGCGGGACGATGCCGAACCAGACTCGCTCGGTCCAGTTTGCGCCGGCGGCGCGCAAGCCCTCCTCGGGGCGCATGTCGGCGTTCTCGACGACCTCGAAATACATCTTGCCGAGCGCGCCGATCGTGTGGATCGACACGGCGATGATGGCCGGAATGGCGCCAAGCGAAAAGATCGCGAGGAAAAAGCCGGCAATGACGATTTCCGGGAAGGCGCGCAACACTTCCATGAAGCGGCGGACGAAGAAGCGCAGCCAGCGATTGGCGACAAGATTGCGTGCCGCCAGGAAGCATAGCAGGAAGCCTGCCCCGAAACCGATCAGCGTCGAGACCAGCGCGATGTTCAGGGTCTCAAGCATCTTGTAGAAATATTGGGGAACGTAGAACCCCTCGGTCAGGTAGATCCGGCCCTCCGGATAGTTGAACTTCAGGCTGCCGTCATCATAGGGCGAAGGCAGGTCGAACAGCGCGCGCCAGACCTCGGTCGCGTCGCGCGGTATCAGCATGCTGACGAAGTCGAAGAAGTGGGGCAGCCGGTCCCAGAGCTTGCCGGCATTCGTCTCGTTGGCGAACCAGAGCGAGCCGCCCATGGCCACTACCATGAAGGCGATGCCGCCGAGCGTGTAGAGGCGGCGGCGCGAGGCCAGTTCCTGCCAGTGGCGTTCGATGACGAGACCGGCCTCGGAGAGCTGGGCACCGGGATTGGCCGCGTGTTCGCTCGTAGTCATGGCATCCCCTGCTCATGGCGAAACGCGCCGCGAGGTTTCCCGTCCCGGCGCGTCCTGTTGATTGAGGCGCTTACGAGCCGATCTGCGCCTTACGAGCGTCGATGATCGGCTGGTAGAAAGCCGGGGTGACTTCGGTGTAGCCTGTGTAGTCGCCGCCCTGGATGGCGGAGAAGCAGGCAGGGTCGGACTTCGGCAGGTCGACCATGAACGCCTTGAACTTGTCCTTGATGCCGGCGTCCATCGTGGAGCGCACGACGATCGGGCCGTTCGGGATCAGCGGCGACTCCCAGAGCTGCACGAGGTCGTCCATGTCGAGGATGCCCTTCTCGACCATCTTGTTGAGATTTCCCGAGGTGTAGCCGTCCTTGAAGTCGCCGACGCCCGAAGCCCAGGTCGTGCCGGCATCGAAATTGCCCTTGAGCACTTCAAGGACGAGGTTCTCGTGGCCGCCGCCAAAGCCGGTCTCGGCGAAATATTCCTTGACCGCCGTACCGCCGAGATCCTTCGGCAGCGACGTCACCGGCACGAGATAGCCCGAGGTCGAATCCGGATCGGCAAAGCCGAGCTTCTTGCCCTTCATGTCTTCGAGCTTGGTCATGCCGGAATCCTTGCGGGCGACCATCACCGAGTGATAGCCGGTCGAACCGTCGGTCTGGACCGTCGTCAGGATCGGCTCCACGGCGTCCTTGTTCTCGAGATAGATCTTGGCATAACCCGAAGCGCCGAGCTCCGCATAGTCGAGCGTGCCGCCAAGCAGGCCCTGGATGGTGCCGTCATAGTCGGCAGCCGGGAACAGCGAGACCTTCTCGACGCCGAGCACTTCCGGCAGCTTGTCGACCATGCACTGGAAGCTGCGCAGGCGGTCGGATTCGTTCTCGCCGCCGAGGATGCCGATGCGGAAGACCTTGAGGTCTTCGGCATAAGACGTACTGGCGCCGGTGATCAGCGCGCTAATTGCAACGGCGCTGTAGAGTGCGTTCCTGAACATCGTTTTGTCTCTCCTGTTGTGCCCGGCCCCGCCGGGCTTTCTAATTTTCGGACTTTCCGCGAATTGCGGCTCAGTAGCCGGCAAAGGCCGGTTCGAGCGCCCTGGCCGGCTCGCGCTTCCTGGGCTTGGGTGTCTCGATGCTGGTCGAGGTGATGGCCTCGGAAATCTCGGAGCCGTCGGTGTCTGCGCCATAGATCATGCGCACCGCTTCGCGCGTCAGGTCTTCCGGGACGCCGTCGAATACCACCTTGCCGGCGGCCATGCCGACGATGCGGTCGCAGTAAACGCGTGCCGTGTCGAGCGTGTGCAGATTGGTGATGACGGTAATGCCGTCGCGGGCGTTGATGTCGCGCAGCGAGTCCATGACGACCTTGGCGTTCATCGGATCGAGCGAGGCTATAGGCTCGTCGGCGAGAGTGGCCTTCGGCTGCTGCATCAGGGCCCGCGCGATGGCGACGCGCTGTTGCTGCCCACCGGACAGCGTTCCTGCAGGCTGCAGCGCGGTCTGCGCGATACCAAGACGTTCGAGCGAGGCGATCGCGAGCGCGCGTTCCTCGCGGGTGAAGATGCCGAGCAGATTGATGGCGGTCGAGCGGTAGTTCAGCCTGCCGAGCAGAACATTGGTCAGCACGTCGAGCCGCGGCACGAGGTTGAACTGCTGGAAGATCATCGCGCAGTCGCGCTGCCACTGACGCAGCGCAGCACCCCGCAGGTCCGAGACCTGCGTGCCGTCGAAGAAGATCGACCCTTCGCTGGGGTCGATGAGACGGTTGATCATGCGCAGCAGGGTCGACTTGCCGGCGCCCGAACGCCCGATGATCCCCACCATCTGGCCCTGGGGGATCTCCAGGGCCACGTTGTCGACAGCGGTGTTTCTGCCGAAGCGGCGCGTCACATCGCGGATTTGCAGCATGCTGGCTTCCCTGGTTCAGCGCGGCTTTTGTCCGCTTCTGGACCATTCGCCTAAACCAGCCATGTGAAGGGGGCATGTCGCGGGGATTGCAGTTCTGTGACAGTCCACAGCGGCGCGACTATGGGCGATACTCCCGGTGCCGTATCGGCGTCTCGTCTGCGGGAGATCGGCGAAGGCGGGTAGGGATTCAGGATGTTCGGCCGGCTAGCCGCCGTGTTTTTCCAGAAACGCCTCGGCATCCAGCGTTCGGAAATCGTTGAGCGCAGCGCGGATCGCGGCATGCTCCCAGTCCCACCAGCCCAGCGCCTGATAGCGTTCCGCCGTCCGCCGGTCGAAGCGCTCGCGGATCGGCTTGGCGGGAACGCCGCCGACGATCGTGTAGGGCGCGACGTCCTTCGACACGACCGCACCTGCGCCGACGACCGCGCCGTCGCCGACCGTGACGCCCGGCAGGATGGTCGAGCCGTGGCCGAGCCAGGTGTCGTGGCCGATCTTCACTGCATTGGAGCGCCGCCAGTCGAAGAACTCGGCCTCATGCTCGGCGTCGTCCCAGTAGTCGGACGCACGGTAGGTGAAATGGTGCAGTGTCGGGCGCCAGGTCGGGTGGTTGGTGGCGTTGATCCGGACGGCGGCGGCGATGTTTGAAAACTTGCCGATCTGCGCGCACCAGACGCCGCAATCCTGGACGATGTAGGAGTAGTCGCCGAGCGAGGAATCGATGAAGTTCGTGCGCGCACCGATCTCGGTGTAGCGGCCGAGCGTCGAGCCCGAGACGTCGGCGCTGTCGTCGACCAGCGGCGATACCGACAGCTTGCTCATGCGGCGACCTTTCCCGGCGCGAAACCGGTGACGTCGATGACCCGGTCGGCCACCGCCTCGCGCACGTCGGCATCGTGGAAGATGCCGAGCAGCGCGACCCCCTCGCGCTTCTTGCGCGCGATCATCTCGACCACGACCTCGCGGTTCTTCGCGTCGAGCGAAGCCGTCGGTTCGTCGAGCAGCAGGACCGGGTGCGGCGTGATGAAGCCGCGCGCGATGTTGACGCGTTGCTGCTCGCCGCCCGAGAAGGTCGCCGGCGGCAGGCTCCATAGCCGCTCCGGCAGGTTCAGGCTGGCCAGCAGGTCGCGTGCCCGCTCGCGTGCCTTCTCCCTGTCGGTGCCGAGCGTGACCAGCGGTTCGGCGACCACGTCGAGGGCCGAGACGCGCGGCACGGTGCGCAGGAACTGGCTGACATAGCCTATCGTGTCGCGCCGGACCGCCAGCACGGTGCGCGGGCTGGCACTGGCGAGGTCGATCAGCTGGTCCCCATGCCGGACGATGATCTGGCCGGCGTCGGCCGAATAGTTGCCGTAGAGCATTTTGAGAATCGAGCTCTTGCCGGCGCCGGACGGGCCGCCGAGGACGGCGCACTCGCCTGCCTTGACGGCGAAGGAGACGTTGGCGACCACCGGCAGGAGGATACCGTCGCGCAGGTGCATGGTGAAGCTTTTCGAGACTTCGGAGACGACGATCGGCGTTGCCATGATCAGACCTGTAGGATCGAGGAGACGAGGAGCTGGGTGTAGGGCGCGCGCGGATCGTCGAGCACGCGGTCGGTAAGGCCGGTTTCCACCACGTGGCCGTCCTTCATCACCATCATGCGGTGCGACAGGAGCCTCGCCACCGCGAGGTCGTGCGTGACCACCACGGCGGCGAGCCCGAGATCGTTGACCAGCCCGCGCAAGAGGTCGAGCAGCCGCGCCTGCACCGAGACGTCGAGGCCCCCGGTCGGCTCGTCCATGAAGACCAGGCGCGGCCCGGTGACGAGGTTGCGGGCGATCTGCAGGCGCTGGCGCATGCCGCCGGAAAAGGCGCGCGGCTCGTCGTCGACGCGGTCCTCGCCGATCTCGACGCGGCCGAGCCAGTCGACCGCGGTGGCGCGGATGTTGCCGTAGTGGCGGTCGCCGATCGCCATCAGCCGCTCGCCGACATTGGCACCCGCCGACACCGTCATGCGCAGCCCGTCCGCCGGGTTCTGGTGCACGAAGCCCCAGTCGGTCCGCATCAGGAAACGGCGCTCGGCCTCGCTCATGCGGTAGAGGTCACGGTAGGCGCCGTCGCGCATCCTGTAGGACACCGAGCCTGACGTGGGCATCAGCCGCGTCGAGATGCAGTTGAGCAGCGTCGTCTTGCCCGAGCCGGACTCGCCGACGACGGCCAACACCTCGCCGGGCCAGAGGTCGAAGGAGACATCCTCGCAGCCGATGCGCGAGCCATAGAATTTAGACAGCGAGGAAACGCGCAGCAGGGGTTCGTCGGTCGTCATCAGGCAATCTCCCCGGCCAGTTCGCCGCGATGGCCCTCGGCCTGGCGCTTCTCGCAATGGTCGGTGTCCGAGCAGACGAACATGCGCCCGCCCTTGTCGTCGAGGATCACTTCGTCGAGATAGACGTTCTCGGCGGAGCAGAGCGCGCAGGGCTTGTCGAAGGTTTGCACTTCGAAGGGATGGTCCTCGAAGTCGAGGCTGACCACTTGCGTGAAGGGCGGGATCGCATAGATGCGCTTTTCGCGGCCGGCGCCGAACAGCTGCAGCGCCGCGGACATGTGCATCTTCGGATTGTCGAATTTGGGTGTCGGCGAGGGGTCCATGACGTAGCGACCCTCGACCTTGACCGGATAGGCGTAGGTCGTGGCGATGCGGCCGTGCCGCGCGATGTCCTCGTAGAGCTTCACATGCATCAGCCCGTATTCCTCCAGCGCGTGCATCTTGCGGGTCTCGGTCTCGCGCGGCTCGAGGAAGCGCAGCGGCTCGGGGATCGGCACCTGGTAGACCAGCGTCTGCCCGGCCGTCAGCGGCAGTTCGGGGATGCGGTGACGCGTCTGGATGATCGTCGCCCGGGCGGTTTCGGTCGTCGTCTCGACCGCTGCCACCTTGCGGAAGAAGTTGCGGATCGACACCGCGTTGGTGGTGTCGTCGGCGCCCTGGTCGATGACCTTCAGCACATCGTCCGGACCGATGATGGCCGCGGTGACTTGCACGCCGCCGGTGCCCCAGCCATAGGGCATCGGCATTTCGCGGGACGCGAAAGGCACCTGGTAGCCGGGGATGGCGATACCCTTGAGGATCGCCCGGCGAATCATCCGCTTCGTCTGCTCGTCAAGATAGGCGAAGTTGTAGGTCGCGACGTCCTTGTCCAGCGCGCTCATTCCGCGGCCTCCTTCGTCGTGGCGTCCGTCCCGTTCTCCGCCTCGTGGTCGGCTCGCATCCGGCGCACGAGGTCGAGTTCGGCCTGGAAGTCGACATAGTGCGGCAGCTTGAGGTGCTCGACGAAGCCGGTCGCCTGCACGTTGTCGGAATGCGAGATGACGAACTCCTCGTCCTGCGCCGCCGCGGTGACGTCCTCGCCGAGTTCGCGGGCGCGCAGCGCCCGGTCGCAGAGCGACATGGCCATCGCCTTGCGCTCGCTCTGGCCGAAGACCAGCCCGTAGCCGCGGGTGAACTGCGGCGGCTGCCTGGCCGAGCCCTTGAACTGGTTGACCATCTGGCATTCGGTGACGCGGATGCGGCCGAGCGTCACCGGAAAGTCGAGCTCGGGCACGTCGAGTTCCAGCTCGACCTCGCCGATGCGGATCTCGCCGACGAAAGGATGGCTGCGCGCATAGCCGCGCTGCGTCGAATAGGCGAGCGCCAGCAGGAAACCCTCGTCGCCGCGCGACAGCGCCTGCAGGCGGGCGTCGCGCTCGAGCGGGAATTCCAGCGGCTCGCGCGTGATGTCGCCGGTGACGTGGCCGGCCGGCAGCTCGCCGTCGCTCTCGATCAGGTCCTCGCCGGCGAGCAGGTCCGAGACGCGCGGCATCGCCTCGGGTTCGATGTCGCGCTGTTCGGGCTCCTCGACGGCGGCGCCGGTGGCAAGCTCCGGGTCGAGCAGCCGGTGGGTGTAGTCGAAGGTCGGCCCGAGCATCTGGCCGCCGGGCAGGTCCTTGTAGGTGGCCGAGATGCGCCGCTCCGCATGCATGGCGGCGGTGTCGACCGGCCGCGTGTAGCCGAAGCGGGGGAGGGTGGTGCGGTAGGCGCGCACCAGGAAGATCGCCTCGATGAGGTCGCCGCGCGCCTGCACGATGGCGAGTGCGGCGAGCTCGCGGTCATAGAGCGAGCCTTCGCTCATCACGCGGTCGACGCCGAGGCCGAGCTGCTCGACGATCTGGTCGAGGCGCAGCGCAGGCACGCTGCGGTCGCCGCGCCTGCGGTCGGCGAGCAGCCTGTGGGCGTTGCGGATGGCGGCTTCCCCGCCCTTGACGGCTACATACATGGTCTCATGCCTCCGAGGCGCGGATGCGGGTGCTGCGCGGAAGGCAGGCAATGCCATCCCCGCCGGCAAGGATTAGATCGACGCCGCGCGGAAAGCGGGCGCGGTTCTGCTTCCATTGCTCGATGAAATGGCGTGGCAGCGGCGTCGGCGCGAGCGTGGCGACGCGCTCGATCCCCGGCCCCTCGAAGAGCAGCGTCTCGCCCGCCGTCAGGCTCGCAACCTGGAAGACGAGTGTGGTCGAGCGGTCGGGATATTCCTGCGTGCCTTGCGCGAAATTCTCGAGCGCCATCAGGCTTGCAGGGTCGGCGACGAGCGCGAAATGCGCGTCGGCCGGCGTGTGGGCGAGCGGCGCGCCGGTGTGGAAGCCGATCCAGCTTGCGACCGCTTCCGAGCCGCGCAGCGATGCGTCGAGCCAGACCGGCGTATCCTGGTCGCAGAGCGTCAGCGCGATGGCCGCGGCCGTCGGCGACAGCGGCGCAGGCGGCCCGGCAAGGGATGCAACGGGCGATACGGTTCCCGGCCGCGCCATGGCGTCCATGACCGAGCGAAACACGCTCTGCGCGTTGAAGACGGGATCGCCGAACCCGCCGGTGATGTGTTCGGCCAGCACCATCAGTCTTCTCCCCGCACCATGGTGAAGAAGTCGACCTTCGTCGCCGCCGTCTCCGCCTGCTTCCTGGCATCGGCCTGTGCAGCCAGGCTGACGACGGGCTGCACGATCATCTCCTCGACGGTCGGACGCGTCGCTTCATTGCACCACAGCGCGTCGAGGATGGCGGCAAGCCGCACCTTCTTCCGGTCGCGACCGAGCGCGAAGGCATGCCCGATGTGCCCGGAAGGCAGCCGGACCGTCGCTCGCGTGACCGTCGCCTCGCCCGTGTTGAAGACGGCGCCGCCGCCGCCTATCCTGCCGCGCACGGTGACGAGTCCGGTTTCCGGCCCTCGCATCGCCTCGGCCTCGAGCGGCAGCCCGGCCTGATTGGCAAGTTTGCGGAGCTGCTCGCCGTCGGCCATGGCGAAAGCCGACATGGCCGCCTTGCGCGCCGCGTCCACCTTCTTTTCCAATCCACGTTCTGGCTGCATCGGCCTCGCTCTCGATCGATTATTTGTCTATTGATATAGACAACCATACAAATTATACATGGTTCGTAGCGCGAGTCGATGACGTCCGCATGACAGATCGAGCACCATGACAGCTGCACCCGACAAACTGATGGAACGCCGCCACGGCATCGCGCTCTGGCGGCAGATTGCCGACCAGATCCGCCTTGCCATCGGGACCGGCGAATTTGTCGAAAAGCTGCCGCCGGAGATGGGGCTGGCGGATCGCTTCGGCGTCAACCGGCACACGGTGCGCGGCGCGATCGCAGCGCTCGTGCAGGAGGGCGTCCTGCGCGCCGAGCAAGGCCGCGGCACCTTTGTCGAGAACCGCAAGCGCTTCGCCTATCCGATCGGCGTCAGGACCCGCTTCTCGGAGGGACTGAAGGACCAGGCGCGGGAACGGCGGGGCAGCCTGCTTGGGCATTCGGTCGAAGCGGCGGATGCCCGGATCGCCGCCGCTCTCGGGCTCGACGTAGGGACGCCGATACTGAGGCTGGAGACGCTGAGCGAGGCCGATGGCCGCCCGGTCTCGCGCGCCACGAGCTTCTTCGACGCAGCCCGCTTCGACGGTCTTGAAAAGGCCTATGCCGCATCGGGGTCGATCACCGCGGCCTTCCGCGACTTCGGCGTGAGC
Source organism: uncultured Rhizobiaceae bacterium (assembly GCA_947259295.1). Classification (GTDB taxonomy): domain Bacteria; phylum Pseudomonadota; class Alphaproteobacteria; order Rhizobiales; family Rhizobiaceae; genus CAMYMG01. The sequence goes on along the minus strand of CAMYMG010000058.1, from coordinate 103,845 downwards.
GACTATTTCCGCCGCTCGACCAATGTCTCGGCGCGCCACGCCACGGCGTCGGACCTGGCCGACCTTCGCCTGTCGCCAGGCGCCATCGTGCTGGTGACCACCTATGTGAACGTCGATCCCGACGGCGCGCCGGTACAGTATTCGGAGACCCGCTTCTCGGCTGACCTGGTTGAGCTTTCAGTGACGTGAGAAAGCGCGGGCCGGCCGTGGTGCGCCTGCAGGCGGCGGGTGGCCTCGCGCAGGACAGTCTCTCCGATCATTCCCCCGCCTTTGCCGCGGCTTCTGCCGCCCTGCGCGCAAGATCACTGCTCGCCGCGGCTGCGGCAGCATCAGGCTTCTCGTCATTGCCGACCTTGACCGTGGGTCGTGCGAAGTCGATGCCGTTGGCCCCGAAGGTATCGCGGATCATTGCATAGGCGCGACGGCGGATCGAAGCCTGTTGACCGGGCCGCGCCATGAAGGCAAAGCTGAGCTCGATGCCGAAGTCGCCGATCTGCTCGACGCCCTTCATCTTTATGGTCTCGATCAGGTTTGGAGCGATATCCGGATCCGCCAGCATGTCGACGCCGACCTGCTTGACCAGCTTCTTCGCCTTGCCGATGTCGGTATCGAAGGGCACGCGCAGGGTGAATTTCGCGATAGCCCAGTCGCGGCTCATGTTCTGCACCGCGCCCAGGGAGCCGAAGGGTATCGTGAAGACCGGCCCGCGATGGTGGCGAAGCCTCACCGACCGCAGGCTGAAGGATTCCACCGTGCCCATGTAACTACCGCTCTGGATGTATTCCCCGATCCGGAACGCATCGTCCAGCATGTAGAACACGCCGCTGAGAACGTCCTTGACCAGCGTCTGCGACCCGAACCCGATGGCGACACCGAAAATCCCGGCCCCGGCAATCAGCGGGCCGATCTCCACGCCGAGGCCCGACAGCACCATCAGCACCGCGAAGGTCGCCAGCAGCACTGCGAGCATGTTCCGGAAGATCGGCAGCAATGTTCGCATGCGTCCGCGCCGGGCCGCTTCTGCCGAACTGATGCCTTCCGGATCGTGGCCGGTTGCGGCATCGACAGCCGAGAGGTCCAGCCGCCAGTCGAGATATGCCCTTGCCACGCGCCACAGCAGGTCTGCCACGAGGAGAATGATGGCGCCATTGAGCAGGCCGCGAACGATCCGGCTGATGACAGTGTTACCGGTGGCAAGCTCCGAGGCATTGAATTGCCAGACATATGCTAGCCATGCCACGGCAAGCGCCAGGATGGCTGCCCTGATGCCGCTGATGATGAGCACCGGGACGACGGGGCTCTGCGCAACCGCGTCCGGCCGGGGGCGGGCAAGCGTCTGCGCGACATCGTCGGCTATGGCGAGGATGCCCGGGAGGATGATAACATACAGGCCGAGCCAGAACATACCATCCAGACCGGCACCCCAGATGATCCACAGCAGGACCAGGTAGTTCGACAGCAGCCAACGGCGCATGCGGAAGCGAGCCGGGTCCACACCGGCCGCCGCGGGCCGGCGCCAGACGGTCCAGAGGCCGAGTGCCAACAGGCCGGCTCCCGCGATGTAGCTGAAGACCAGCGCGACATAGGGGGTGAAGCCGAGATCCGGAAGCATGCTGAGCAGTGCCCAACAGACCAGCAGATAGATAACGAACGCGCGCCAGGAGCCAAACCAGAAGCGAGCCTCCGCATCGCCCATCGGTATCAGTCGCAGCGGCTTGTCCGCGCCCTCCTGCAGCAGGTCGTTTTCGGGCGCAAGCAGGATGCGGCCGACAACCAGTGCGAGCCGCCCGAAGACGAAGGCAAGCAGATAGGTCAGAACGATCATGCGAAGCAGCGGCGGCCAGTCGAAGACGAGGAAAAAGCCGACGCTGAAGATGAAGAACACCAGGATCGGCGCCAGCTTCGAGAAAATCCGCCTCAGCAGCCTCAGCGTGTACCCGACCGAGGTCAGCTCGACATCAGCCGCATCGACCGCAACGGTCTCGGGGCGCACCCGCCTGAACAGCCATTCCGATCCGAAGCCGGTGGCTAGAAATGCCGCGATCAACAGGACGGCACCGGAGAATCCGCGACCGCCAATCTCGGCGTGGATCAGACTTAGCGCGTTGGCCACTTCTGCGGGGATTCTGGGGATGGCAGCCCACACCGCGTCGAGATGATGCCGGATGGCGTTCTCCCAGACATGAAGCTGTTGGGAAAATGACGCCTTCGCCGGAACTGCAGGTACCGCCTGCTTCGAGGCCAGCAAAGCCCGGATGTCCGGGTCATCCAGCATCTTGATCAGATTGTCGACCTTCTGCTCAACGCTCGGCTGCGGTGGAGTATCAGATTGCGCACGCGCCGCGCTCGACCCGGCGAACAGGGCTACCGCAACCAGTACGAGACAGGCCATCAATTGGCGATACATGGTCTTCTTCAAATTCATCAATCCATTGAAAAGGGAAGCCTGATCGTTGACGGCGATGGACGGTTCCACTTCTCCTTCTCCCGAACCTTGAACGCCAGCGGACCCCTTCGACAACTCACCCGTATGCTACCCGCGACCGCGGTGAGGCGAAAACCTCGCGTCCGGCATCGAGAATTCCATCGGATCGCATCCCTTTCTCTGTTGCCACACACAGGTTCATTTTTTTGCCGCGACATAGGCCTCCCGATCGTCATACGAAACGGGAACCGCGCCTTTGGCCTTGGCGCCTAGGCGTCGGACGTAGTTGTCCATATGATGGTCGGCGAGGTCTGCAATGCGGATATCCCGCCAGAGTTCGCCGATAGACAGGCGATCGGCATCGTGTTCGGGGAGGAACACGTATCGCGGCCCTTCCAGGAGGATGATTTCCGGCCCCACATGCTCATAGACGCCATGCACGCGATTGAGCAGGGTGACCGGCGGCAACATCGGAACAATGTCGTTTTCATCGACGACGCGCGTGATCTGCAAGAAAGTAAGCCGCTCGACACCTGCATTGGTCGTGAACTTCGGCTGGCCAAATGTAACGACCTTGGCCACGTCATAGTGGTCATCGGTCATGTAGATCGCCAGGACGGCCGCGATGGCCCCACCCAGCGAATGGCCGGTTATATATGTCTTGTAATTCTGTTTCAGAAACGGCCGCATATCGACGTAGAGCGCGCGCGCAGTCTTGTCGAAACCGGCATGTATCGGGATGGCCAGATTGAGGTCTTCCTGCAGCCGCAACTCGATATCCTCCAGCACATTCTTCCGGTTGGCGGTGCCCCGGATCGCTATGTACTGCGTCTTCGTCTTGTCGTTCCGCTCGATGAAATACTGGGCGTCCGTCTTTCCCGGTGTGCTGACGCGAACCGTGGCGGGATATTTGGAGCGGATCGCCGCTTCCGAGGCGTAGGCGGTTTTCGCCATATCGGCGTAGGCCGTGAGTTCCGCAAAATTCTGCTGCGTAGTGTTGACCGAGGCGCCGAGCAGTTCGACCTCTTTCGAGGAAATCCCGACGCAGGCGCTCAACGCGACAATGCAGGCAAGCAGAGCAGCGATGGCGCGCAATCGGCGTAGCTCGTGCCTCATGGACCTGTGAACCCCGACGGACGATGATCGTCCGCTCCGATCTCGAAAGGGTGCACCGGTCGCCGGCGAAGATCTGAACACCTGTAGGGATCGTCCATAAGCTGTCCTAGTCAACCAGAGCAGAACAATCAGGCGTTCCGGATGGGCTGCCCGGACCATATCGGTCCGCGGGCATACCTAACCCGGGAAAGATAAAACTTTGCTGACGTCCACCGCGTCAGAAAATGCCTCGGGCGACGCCGCTTCGCCCGGCGTGCTGCAACCGGTTGGCCGCCGTCGAAGGGACCATTGCCGTTTCCATTCGGCCCGGTTGCAGCCGTCGAACTCCAAAGCGTTATTACGGCGCCGGTTTCAACGACATCGTCGTTACGCCACCGGCAATGTTCACGCCGACCTGACCCTGGACGAGGAGCGGCTGCAGGGAGAACGCCCGGTCGCTGCCACCGACCAGCACATTCGCTCCTGCACCTACGCCGAACGACGCATTGGCGCCTACGCCGCCATATTGTCCAGCGAGGGCTCCCGCCGGTACGCCGCCGGTCGCAGCCACGACGCCCCAGACCAGATGACCTGCCGCGACTCCGCCCAATTCGACGCCGAACTGGTCAATCGATCCGACATATTTCTCGCTGCCGCTGTTCTGCTTGAAGACACAGTCGAGCTTCTGCTTCTGGACCACGAAGAGGCCGATGCCGGCCGAGACATCGCAGGACAGCACGCCCACCTGTGTCGAGGTTTGCGCGCTGACGCCGAGTGGAACCCCGGCAAGTGCAAGGGCCAGGCAGATCTTTTTTAAGTGTGTCATTGGAAGATTTCTCCTTTTACTGAAAACGTTCGCCATTGTCCGCAAAGTCACCGGAGTATCATTGCAGTAGATTCTTACTTGAGTATCCCTACAACAGCTTTACCGTCGGTGAAGTATCTGTCTCCGCCTCCATTGTGGCCGTCATCCGTGGCCCCTATGCCCGGGATCTCGTAGCTCGACGACAATTGGCCGCTGGCCTCGAGGTCGCCGATGACCAGATTGCGCTCGGCGTCGATGTCGGGCCCGATGTGATGCGTGATCTGCCCGGTATCGTGGCTGAGCCCGACGCCGCGATCAAAGCTTGCCGACCCGAGCCAGACGGGCCGGCCGTCGTCGCCGGGCTTGCCTGTATCCCAGAAGCGAACATGATTGCGCTGATCGGCACTGTTCCCGACCGGCTTCTCGAAGGCCAGATCCTGCTTTCTGCCGTCATAGAAGAGCGGACTTACGGGAGCATCGAAATCCGGACGATCGAGCACGACGCTGAGCCCGATCCCGATCGACGAGCGCAAGGTGATGGAATCGGCGGGGTCCCAATCGGAGGCCAGAAATGCACGGATGATCTGTTCCTTCGTTCCGACCAACCCGACATTGATCGGATCGCCTGGGATGTCGTCAGCCGTGTGGGTCACCATGCTGCCGAAGTCGGTGATGCGAGACCGGTCCCGAAACACCCATATTTCCGGGACCAGGAAATACGCAACCAGCAGATAGACGAGTGCGATAAAGCCAAGAAGTACGGCAGCAGCCCGTGCTCTGGTCCGGCGTTTGATGGGATGGCTCATCTACATCGCGAATCCTGGGCTTGTCAGAGAAGGTGGAGGGATTCCAGGCGGACGTCCGACCGCCGAGAACCATCTCCCGAGCATCGCTGCCGCAGCTTCATGCGGACTAGAAGTAGACGTTGATGTAGGTGTTTCCCGACTTCTGGTAGTAGTTGCCGCCACAATAGTAGAGCCGGTAGCCATAGTAGGTTCCGAGAGGGCAGCCGGCAGGCAGCGTGGCAATGGCCGCACCACGGCGCAGAACGCGGCGTGTCGTCCGGCGTGCCACGCCAGCATAGCTCAGCGGGGTAAGTGGACGGCCAACCCTGGCCTGCGCCTCGCTGGCGAGACTGAAGAAGCGCGATGCACCCTGGTCGAAAGTCAGTGACATGTCGCCGACGCCGAGCGTCAGTGCCGCGGCAGCGATGAATCCTTTGGCAACCCGGTTCATTGTGCGCTCTCCTTTCCGGACAAATCTGGAATTTCGCTGACGCCGCTCAATGCCGAAATATCGACCTGTTCCGCGTCGCTGACGTCGATGCTGAAAGTGTCGGAGCCGACCTCTCCACCGGCTTTGAAGTCAACGATGTCGATCGTGTAGGACGGAGCCAGCGCCACCATCTTGCTCGTGATCGTGAGCCGGCACGGGTAAGGCTTGTCGCCCTGCGCTATCCAGATCTCCCAATCGGTCGATTCGGTCCGGAACGCGAGGTGGTCGCATTCCTTGCCGCCGATGACTCCGCTGCCGAGATCCTTCACGCCAGTGACGTTGGACATCATCACCTCATAGGGATCGGACGAAAGAAGGTCGGCGGCAGGCGCCTCGAGCCCGTAGTCGAGCCGCAGCACATCGATGAGCTCGTCGATCGATCCGGTCATATCGGTCTGTGCGTAGACAGCCAGATTCTTGCCCAACGCGACAAAGGTCTTTCCGTCATAGGCCATCTCTACATCGGCAAACCCACCGGTTCGGGTGATCCGAAGCTTGTCCGGCCGCTGAAGCGTCGCCGCACCGGAACTCGCGAAGCCAACCTTCTGCAAGTCGTCCGTCACGACCTCGAGATTCGAATTGTAGGTGAACGAGATATCATTCTGTCCGGTCAGGTAATCGGACATGGCTTCGAACAACTGGCGGGCATGCGCCTCATCGGCCGCTGCGGGGCTCGTTCCGGTAAAACTTGTCACCGCGATCACCGCGGCAGCCGCGCACGTACTGCGCAGCAGTCTCACAATCTTGGCCGAAGTCCGTATCGTTTGCATCTTCCGTCCTCGCTTCGTTCGGTTCGACCCGGTTTCCTCCAGGCATGGAGCTGCGACTTGCTCGGGATCAGTAAATGACCGCGCGACGGAAGCCGCGCCGCGCGACACCGGCATAGGATAGAGGTGTCCGAGGCATGCCAATGATGTCGATGAAGACCGAGATGTCAGCGCCACTTTCCGGCATCTCGCCTTCGACTATGTCGACGGTATAGGAGAGCTTGTCGCCGTCGAGTTCAGGCTCCTTGAGCACCACAACGACCTGCTTGAGTTCCTTGCCTTCCATGATGGAGAGGTCAGCATTCGGCGGGTCGGACAGGAAACTGTTCTTGCCGGTGCTCCAGAAGGGAATGAAGGCAGCCGTCGTCATATTGCCTGCGATGCGGTCGGGCCGGTCGGAGAAGAACAGCGTCTGGCCCGATACGCCAGCCAGCGTCAGCTTGTTCGACGCCTTGTCGAAAACCATTGCGTCGGCCGTCTGCACGAAAAGGTAGTCCGCCATGTCTTCAGCCTTTGCAGGCATCGTCACCGCCAGAGCGGCGGCGCCGGCAGCGGCCACGGTCAGAAACTCTCGTCTTGTGCTCATGTCCCTCTCCAGTCACTCCAGTCACAGGCAAGTCTGAACGGGCGCCAACGGCGCGAACCAAGCTAGAAATGGAATCCGATACTCGTGAAGAGACCATGCTGGGTGGCGTCATAGACAAAGCCGTCGTTCTCGTAATCGGCGTAGATCGCGCGGTAGCCGAGTGCAGTCGAGATCGAAGGGGTCCACATGTAGCCGACTGAAGCAAAGCCCTGAGCCGTGATCTTGGATCCGACACCGAACCCGCCGACATCGGCCAGTGCATTGACGAACCAGCGGTCGTTGATCTGATACTGAAGACTGAGACCGACGATCGGATCGATCCAGTCCTGCGTGCCCTCGCCGTCGATGCCCGGAAATATTACGGGATCGATGCTGAGATCACCCTTGAAGTGCTGGTAGCGCAGACCGGCCGTCGCGCTCACTTCGACATTGTCCGGCAAGCCGAGCGGAAGCTTGTAGCCGACGATCCCCGAAGCGGTGATCTGCGTCATGGTGAAATCCACCCTGCCGCCGTCGGCTGGTCCAAAATCGGCGCCGTCAGAGACCTTTGCCCAGATAAGGTCGCCGAGAATGAACCAGTCGCCGTTCTTAGCCAGCAACGAGCCCATCAGTGCACCGTCAAGGTCCTCCAGAACGTCAATCGCGCTGATATCGACGGAAGCAGGCGGCAGGTTGCGAACACCGATGTCGCCATCGATGGCAGTGAGCCAGCCATAGGCAGTTGCCTGAAACTTCCAGCCGGGCACCATCTCGGGCGCAATCGGGCCACTCGACATATCTGCGGCATGGGCCGCGGACGAGAACGCGGCGGCAGCAAGGGCGCCGGCGAAGGCGAAATGTCTGATCGTGCTCACCTGTATCTCCTCAAACGGCAGCAAGCTGCCGGGCCACGACATCCATCGCGACGCCCGGTAAGACAGACCATGTTCCAGCGACGCGCGGCAGGTAAATAACTGTATCCTACCTGAAGAATGCCGCATCCGTCTTCTGGCAGGTGCTTGGCCGCGGCTATCGGGGCACCCCAAGGTTGATGAGCTGGACCCGGCGATTGATTGCGGCCTTGGGATTGGCTTTGTCCAGCGGCAACTCCTGTCCGACGCCCAGCGCCAGCACCTGGCTCGGGGGAACCGCGAACGTCGTGGTCAGAGCCACCATGATGGCGTTGGCACGCCTTTCGCTGAGCTCCAGATTGTGCTCCGCCTTGCCGGTCGCGCTTGCGTGACCCACGATCAGAAACTTGAAATGGCGCAGGGTCGGATTGTGCATGGCATCGGCGATCAAACCGATTGTGCGATAAGACTCCGGCAGTATCGCATCGGAGTCATTGGCGAAATTGATCTCCACGGCCAACTGCGGAAGTGTGGCAAGCTGGCTCCAGTTGGGGAGCGTCGCGACACCCTTCCCGACATTGGCGATCAGTTCCTGAGCCAGCAGTCCCACATCGACGATTGGCGCCGTGCTCCGGGCTTGGCCAAGCGTCTGGATCAGATCGCGGTCCGACAGTTGCTGTGCATTCGCCGGAGCGACAGCCAGGAACAATGCTGTCGGCAAATATAAGCGCAGGCTACGATCGAACATGATTTTTCTCCCACTTCTTGGGCGGCTCAGCGCCAGCCGGAATCGGTAATTGCCTGATTGCATTTGGCGCCGTCCAGACGCTCGGTCCTGACCAGACAACGAAGAATGTTCGCCTCCCCGACCACACCCTTGCAGAGGGTCTTCGCATGTCCCGAACAGATCTTCATGACGCTTGCCTGAGCGGCCAGCCGACGTTCGATGGAGGTTGCAACGGCGCTCGCCGTGGCAGTGCATGTCGGAGAGACGTTCGACTGGTGGCCCTCGAGGCAATTGCGGATGGCGTTGTTGCCGAGGTTCAGTCCCTTGCAGTATTTCTCGATGTCCGGACCGCAGTCGCGGGCCAGCAGCGCGGCGGCGTCCGCGAAGCTGATGGTCTGAGCCCCGGCGAGGCCCGTCATGATCACGAGCGACAGCACGAGTGTCGTCGCTAGGATGCCAATTCTCTTAGTCATTCTTGTCTCCTTTGGCGGGGGCTGCTGATGCCTTGGCCGAGCCCATGCAGGTGCTCTCGTCGCCTCTTTGAGGCCTGGCTTGGTCCGAGCGGCAGGTGGAGCCGGCGCCGCAATGGCGCCAGCCGCTGCCTAGTAGCAAGGCGGATAGGGGTAGTAGCCGCACGCCGGACGTGGCGGGTAGGGGTAGGCATAGGGGTGATAATAGGGAGATACCGCCGCCCCATAGGCAGCCCCAGCTGCGGCAGCCCCCGCAATGGCTGCACCGGCATACCAGGCGCCGCGACGCGCGCTGCGGCGGGCGACGCCGGCATAAGACAGTGGGGTGAATGGCATGCCGATGATGTCGATGAACACCGAGGCGGGACCTTCTGCTCCGTCCAGATTGCCTTCCAGGACAGCCACGTCGAAGGTCAGGTTGTCCCCCTGCATGGATGGCGTGCTCAACGTAACGACCGCATCAAGGACAGAGCTTCCGTCGCTGCTGAGAACCGAGACCGTTGCGTTGGGCGGATCCTTGGCAAAGCTGTCGTTGCCTACCGCCCACTCTTCAAGCAGGTGCGCAGTCAAAACATGGCCGGCGGCACGCACCGGGCGATCGGCAAACATGATCGAATTGGGGGTTACGCCGGTCAGGACGAGCTTACCGTCCTGGAGGCTGGCGCCCTTCGAATTCAGCACGATCAGGGCCGGCTCCATCTCGGTCTTGGTTGCGCCGATGGTCTTGGTAGCGGGCGCCTTGATCGCGTCCTTGGCTTCCTGTGCCGAGAGGCCGCCAATCGAGATCATCGACAGCGCAAAGGCCATCGCAACCACATTCATCCTTAGCTTAAACATGTCGCGCTCCTCAGGCGTCGGGGTGAACAATCCATAGCGAATTTCGATATCGGCCGAGCTGCCGACGGATCACTGGCATACGCCGGCGGGACCCGTTTGAGGCCGGATCCGAACCTCCCGGCGCCGGTCGCTGGCGATCGTGTTGAACGGCTCCTTGCAATGTTGGGCGAAAGAGTCGCCAAGCGTCGCTGGGGAAGTCGCGAGGGCAGGGGCCCGCGAATAAGCAACTGCCATCATCTGCCCTCGCTCCCAGCTTCGTACATACTGTCTATTCTACCGGCTCGATCTCGCTGAGCCGCCATGACTTGTCGAAGAACGAGGGCTTTGGGCTGTAGAGGCGCAGCAGCGTGAACCAGCCCTTGTCGGGATCGGTCTGTATCCAGTTGCCGCGGGCAACGCCTTCCGGCTGCTCCGGCCCGAAATACACGGTCGTGGATCCGTCTGCCGCAGCCTCCGCGGCAGGCGTAGGATAGCTCTGGCTGCCTGCGCGTGGATATTTCTGCGGCGTCTGCAGCATCGAGCGGGTCTGGTTGTCGTAGAGCGTGAACGACCAGAATGCCTCGGCCGGAATATCCTTGGGCAGCGTCACCTTGTAGGTCTTAGCTCCGTCGAACGGGTTGCCGTCAGGGTCGAGGAAGCTCATCAGGTACTGCGATCCGACGCCCGGGATGCGCATGATCATGCCTGGCGAGTCCAGCGTATACCCGTAGTAGAAGGCGGCGCGTGAATCGAGAGTGCGAGCGCCGGTCGGCGTCAACGGCTTGAAGGCGCCGTTCTCGAACAGCGGCGGGGGTGTTTCGAAGAAGGCACCGCCTTCCCACAGCATGCTCCCCCACTGCGACCCCTCGTAGTAGGCCCAGTCGGGGTGCGTCATCGCGTAGCGCCAGTTCAGCGAGCGACCTGTTGCCTGGCCGAAGGCGGCCGCATCCGATAGGATCTTCTTCATCCGGTCGTCGGGTGCGAACTCCTTGCCTTTCACGATGCCGATGGCGGCAAGCTGGCCTGCCAGTTCCACGTCGTAGCTCGTGGCAGGTTCATTCTGGACGTTCTCGTTGATCATCTCGAAGAAGCCGAAATCGCTTGGCGGGATGGTGTTGTAGGCCAGGCCGCTTCCTTCGATGAACTTCATCTCAGGGACCTTGGGCTCACCGGCGATGTTCACCGTACCGTCGAGCGCCTGCGCGATGCTCGTGCCGAACGAACCCGGCTGGTAGGCATAGATCTTCAGGTTCTTCTTGACGTTGTCGACCGCCGGCTTGGGGTCGTTGTCGACGAGGTAGGCGCGCGCGGCGTAGAGAGCGAAATTGGTCTTTGAGTGGGCAATGAAGTATCCGCCCTCGGGCAGCGGGCCGTCATAATCGGGGCCGACGATCAGATACTTGCCACCCATTCCGCGGTCCGGCCCGGGTCCGCCGATGTCGATGATCCAGGAGAACCACATGTCGTTGATGGTGCCCACAGCGTCTGACGGCTGCTCGATGACAACCGGGGCTTTGCTCAGGTCCAGCCCGGTCAGGTAGTAGACCGTGTCTGCATTGGCCGTCAGGAAAAGCGAGCTTGAATCCATCAGTTCGGAGAAGATGACGACGTCGCCGGGCTTTGCGCCGATGCTCTCGAAACCCTTTACGATCGCCAGAGCCGAGGCGCCGCGGAAGCTGTTGTTATAAACGTTGAGCGCGCGGGTGAAGTCCAGCGTATCGAAGACCTTTTGGGCTGTCTCGGGGGCTGGTGCGCCATCCTTGAATTCCAGAGTGCCAAGATGCGTTTCGATGCTGTCTGGTGCGGAGAGCGACTGGATTGTTGCCGCGGACACATCGGCGTGAGCCTGGACAACCCCGCTGAGACACCAGGATGCTGCCAACAGCGTGACCAGTTTTGTCGCTTGGCTGGAACTCGACTTCATTGCATCCGATCCTTTCCGGTTGTTTCCAAGACTGGTATCGAGGTCAGCGGAAGTCGGTGGAGGCGATGGAGCCTCAGGCCACGCACCCAATGAAAGCGTTCGACAACGCGTTCATGACTCTCCGAACTGGATTGATGCCATGACGCTGCTGCATTTGCCGGGATCGTGGAAGGTAACTAACTGTATGCTACATGGGGAATGGATCAGTTGGCTGCAGCCGTGCCGGTCGGAATCTCCAGGCCGGCTTTTCTGAGAGAGGCAAGAATCTTGTCGACGTCCTGTGGGTCGGCGAGTCGAAGCGCCGCCTCCCTCTCGGCATTCCTCACAAACGCGCCAGCGTACAATTTCAGCCAATCCGCCTCGCGGCTGGCTTCTTCTTCCAGACCGGCCTCTCCAAATATCGCCGCTGCGATCACGTGGTACAGCGCATTGCTCGTCAGTGGCGTCTTCTTGATCCACGCCACCGCTTTCGAGTAGTCGCCAGCAAAATAGGCGCAAAGGGCCAGGCCCGTCTCGTAATAGGCGAATGGTCCGGGATTGCGGTCTCTCGCCTCGGCGACGAGCTGGCACCCCTCAGCCCAGTTGCCGGACAATGCCAGCCGGTAGCCGTATTCACCTATCAGTTCTGTGTCGTTCGGGTTGAGCTGCAGCGCGTGCTTGCCGGTAGCCAGCGCAGATTCGATTTCGCCGCCGAGATAAAGGGCAAACATCTCCGCCTGGAGTGCCCTGACGTTGAGCGGGTCGAGTTCCGTTGCACGGCGCGCCGCTGCCAGCGCACGCTCGATCGGCACTGACGGTTCGGTCGGTTCAAATGGATAGACGAAGCGGATTTCGTCTGCATAGGTCTGGGACAAAAGTGCCCACGCGGTAGCATAATTCGGAAATCTTTCGACCGCCTTTTGCAAGCAATCTCGCACCATTGGACGTGCTTTCGGGTCGAGACTCGCCCTGTACGCATAGTATGAGAGTGTACATGAGTAGGCTGCCCAATCCTCGGGTGCACGTGGGGGCGCGGCTATCGCGTCAGCCTGATAGATAACGCCATAGGTCTGCGCCAGGCTTGTCGCGACATTGCGTGCGATGTCATCCTGTGCGTCCTGCACATCGCCCACCTTGAGGCCGCCATCATAGCTGTGTGCCCACAGGACGGACCCGTCTTTGCGGCTTGTCAGCCGGACACGGAGACGAAATGTCTCGGTCGACAGATTGACGCTTCCGTTAAGGGCGAATCGAGGCGGTGTCGCCGTGTTGTCTCTAGACTCCACGACGACTATGTCCCTGAACTTGGACAGCTGGGCGACGATTTCCTGCGAGAGTCCGGTGGCTATCGAGGCCGAGGTTGTCGAGTTTGTCAGGTCCTCGAATGGCTCTACGAGAACTCTTGGAATTTTCGGTCCGATCGGAGCGATGCCGGCCTTGCTCCCCAGATCCCACGCCAGTACCCCGAAGCCGCCCAGCAGCGCAGCCAGGATCACGATCAGCCATGTCGGCCTGTGCCAGGCAGCAGCGGCGGAGGCGTTATCGCCCGCACCTTCTCCCGTGCTCGGAGGTATGGCCTCGATCTCGGCAACCGTCTCGCGACACGTGAATGCAGGAACATACCCGCCTTTGGGAATCGTGATGACGATGGGATCCAGCAATCCGGACGTCAGGTAATAGCGCTCCAGAGAACGTCGCAGGTGGCCCGCTTCGATGCGCACGATGGGGTCGGTCTGGGGATCAAAGGAGGCATCCCGACCGAAGACCTCGACCGCTATCGAATAGGCCTTGATGCGATCGCCGCGGCCCGACAACTCCTCTTCGACGACATATTCCAGGAAATTGTGACCACGAGAACTGGCTTCGAAATCCGCGCTGCCGAGAATTCGGCCGAGTTGATCTCGACATTCGGCTTCCGATGGGCCGGTTTCAGCCTCTAGGGACACATGCTTCAGGGTCAGAGCATCTCTCGCTAATCAGAAAACGTCTACCGCTACGTCACCTTTATGACGTGGGTATTCCACATACTTTTGGTTGTCCAGTGCGTGTACTGTAGCTTTATTCGAAATGCTCATCGAATTCCCGATCTGCAGCCAACCAGCCGAATGAGCCAGTCTGGCCAGCTTGGGTGACGAGCCACCCTGCCGGCGTCGGCCAGACTCACCTGTCGCCACCCTGCTCCATGGCTGGCTGACGAGGGCAGATGTCATCCCGGCCGCTACGCAGTCACCCAACATCAACCACGTAAATTACACGAGCGAACCTGTCGGCTTTGCAAGTCGCCGCCTATTCTGCCTGCATCAGGTGGCGCGATGGTGACAACGACGGATCCGACGCACATTTCAAACGGATTATCGGCGGTGACACGCCGGTTTCCGCAGTACGAATTTGCCATACGCAAGCTCATGCTCACCAGCGAATGCTTTCGAGACATGTGCGACGAACTCGCTGATGCCGAAGTGGCACTCGCCAATGCCGCCGCGACGCCCGCCGAAGTCCGGTCGGCAAGACAGGTGGAGTGGCAACAGATTGTCGACAGGTTGGTCGGCGAGATCGCCGCCGAACTGGAAGAGAGCCAGGAACGATGGAAAAGAAGTGGCATCTGAAGAACAAGCGCGCGAAAGGGCGAAGCGAAGCATGAGAACCCGCCTTCTGACAGTACTCTTCATCCTGGGTGCAGCCGCTCCGGCCTATTCAGAAGACGACGCCGACGAGCTTTCCAAGCAGTTGTCGAACCCCATAGCCAGCCTTATCAGCGTCCCGTTCCAGAACAATTTCGATGTGGGTGCCGGGCCGGATGGCAACGGCTTCTCCTACACCATGAACGTTCAGCCGGTCATTCCCATCTCGCTCAGCGAAGATTGGAACCTGATCTCCCGCACGATCCTGCCGATCAGCTACAACGATTACAGCCCCGACGGGAATGTGTTCGGCCTTGGCGATACGACCCAAAGCCTGTTCTTCTCACCCAAGGCGCCAACCTCCGCCGGTTTGATTTGGGGCGTCGGGCCAGTGCTCCTGCTACCGACCGCAACCGACGAGTATCTCGGGGGCGGCAAGTGGGGCGCTGGCCCTACCGGCGTGGCGCTGGTGCAGAAGGATGCATGGACCGTCGGCGCTCTCGCCAACCATATCTGGTCATTTGCCGGTGAAGACGACCGTGCAAATATCAGCCAGACTTTCATACAGCCTTTCGTTTCCTACAGCCTCGGACACGGCCGTTCGGTGTCTCTCAACACCGAGTCGAGCTACAACTGGATGGCCGACGAATGGACGGTCCCGGTCAACCTCGGCTTCTCCCAGGTGCTTAAGGTTGGACCGCAGCCGGTCCAGTTGCAGATAGGCGGCAAGTACTACGCCGTTGCACCCGAAGGTGGACCCGAGTGGGGCATCCGGTCGACCATCACCCTGTTGTTTCCGAAGAAGTAATCGCACCACACATACGGCTTTCTGCGAAACGCAGTGAGCATCGGGAACTGTTGCATCACGCGAGGAGAAAGAACCCATGAGACACACAGCGACGCTGCTTTGCAGCACGATTTCTTTGGTCCTGATGGGACTGGTGGCTGCTTCCGCGGAGGCGCCCAAGATGAAGATGACGACGCCTATACCGGAGTCGATCGTCACCCCCGACACGATCGAGACCCGGATCGGCCAGCTGAACTTCTTCGATGGCTACCCCGACGACGCAACGGCGGAGAAGGTCTACGACCATCTCGATTTCATGCGCGGCGTAGAGGCTTTCCTCAATGCCATGCCCGGAGCTTCGACTGAAGCCCTGCGTGTCGGTATGGCCTCCGAAGGCGCTGACAACAACCAGACCGTGCTCATCTTCGAGGACCTGATGGACTCGCATTCGCTGTTCCTGACAGGCAACACCGAGAGCATCTACAACCTGATGTGGCTGGACACCAAGGCCGGCCCGCTGGTCATCGAGACGCCGCCGAACATTCTCGGCATGATCGACGACCACTGGTTCGAATATGTCGGCGATGTCGGCAACGCCGGCCCAGATAAGGGCAAAGGCGGAAAATACCTGCTACTGCCGCCGGGTTATGAAGGAGACGTCCCCGAGGGCTATTTCGTGTTGCGCTCGGCAACCTACGGCAACCTGTTTTTCTGGCGCGGCTTCCTGGAAAACGGCAGTACTGCAACTGCCGTCGAAAACACCAAGAAGTTCGCCAAGGTCTATCCGCTCGCCGAGGCCGACAACCCGCCGCCGATGACATTCAAGAACGTCTCGGGCAAGGTGTTCAACACCATTCATGCCAACGACTTTCACTTCTACGAGGAAGTGAACGACATCGTGCAGTACGAGCCGAACGAGGCCTATCATCCCGAGGTGCTCGGACAACTCGCCGCCATCGGCATCGTGAAGGGCAAGCCCTTCGAACCTGACGAGCGCATGAAGAGAATCCTGACCGAGGCGGTCGCCGTCGGCAATGCGACCGCGCGCACCATAACCTTCAGGACCCGCATGAAGGACGCCTACTACTATCCGGACAGCGCCTGGTTCACCGGCTTTGTCGGCGGCAGCTACGAGTTCCTGCTGGAGCCCGGCGTACGCAATCTCGATGCCCGTATCCTGTTCCATTATTATGCCACCGGCATCACCCCGGCGATGACCTGGAAGCGCGTCGGTATCGGTTCGCAATATGCCGTCGCCACGACCGACAGCGAGGGCAAACCCTTCGACGGAAGCAAGACTTACAAGGTGCACCTGCCGCCGAACATCCCGGCCAAGGACTTCTGGTCGATCGTGGCGTATGACAACGAGACCCGTTCGATGCTGCAGACCGACCAGCAGTTCCCGAGCATCGGCAGCAACACCGAGGACATCGTTGTCAACGACGACACGTCCGTCGATGTGTGGTTCGGCCCTACCGCGCCGGAAGGCCATGAAAGCAACTGGGTCCAGACGGTCCCGGGCAAAGGCTGGAACATCATACTGCGCCTTTATGCTCCCCTGGAGCCGTGGTTCGACAAGACTTGGCGGCCAGGCGAGATCGAACTGGTCGAGTAATCGGCAGACGACAGGCCAACCCGGCCACCTCAAGCTCGCCAATGCTTCCGCTGCACGGCATTTCCGTGCAGCGGCGGCCAAGTGACAGAACCCGCCCGTAGATAATTTCACAGTTGTGATCGTTGCTGATGCCCGCACTGATCTGCCGGGCCATACAGTATATTACATGTAACCGTCTTCTAAGGTGGCCGGAGGTGCCATAGCCTCCCTTACGTAACGCAATGTCGATTGCGGTTGGCCGCCAGGCCGACACAGCCAGCGAGGAAAACCCGTGACAAGATCAACAGGAATTCGCGCGCTGCTTGCGTGTGCCGCATCGATCCTGGCCCTGTCGGCCGCCGAGGCGCAGGACCGCAACGCCTATTTCGGCGAGCAGCACATCCACACCAGCTGGTCGGTCGATGCCTGGCTGTTCGGCAACCACATGACCGGTCCGGACGCAGCGCTAAAGTATGGTCAGGGCCAGGCGATCAAGCATCCGCTCGGCTACGACATCAAGATCGAGCAACCGCTCGACTGGATGGGGGTGACCGACCACTCCGAATATGTCGGCATCACCAAGGAGGCGAACACGCCGGGCTCGGCGGTGAGCAAGATGCCCGAAGCAGCCCCGCTCATCCTCAAGGACCCGAACGATCCGGCTGACGTGGCGAAGGTCTTCGCCTACCTCGTGTCGCTGGTCAGCAAGCCGCCGATCAACGCGTTCATGAGCCCGGAGGTCGCCGGATCGATCTGGAAACAGAACGTCAAGATCGCCGACGAGAACAACAAGCCTGGCACCTTCACCGCTTTCTGCTCCTACGAATTCACGTCGCAGTTCAATTTCCGCAACCTGCATCGCAACGTCTATTTCCGCGATTGCGCCAAGGTGGCGGACCAGCCGTTCTCGTCGATGGATTCGTGGCATCCTGAAGATCTGTGGAAGTGGATGGATGCGCAGCGCGAGGCCGGCAACGAGTTGCTCGCCATCTCGCATAACGCCAACCTGTCCGACGGCTGGATGTACCCGACCGACATGGACAGCCTCGGTCGGCCGATCGACGCGGCCTGGGCCGCCTCGCGCGACCGCAATGAGCGGCTGGTCGAAATGAAGCAGATCAAGGGCCAGTCGGAAACCCACCCGCTGCTGTCGCCCAACGATGAGTTCGCCAATTACGAGATTGCCAGCTTCCTGATCGGCCTGCCCGAGGATTCAGGGCGGGTTCCGGCCATTGTCGGCTCCTATGCTCGCCAGGCGCTCAAGGACGGCGTCACCATGCAGGATACGCGGGGCTACAACCCCTACAAGTTCGGCTTCGTTGCGGGGTCAGACTCACACAATTCGGGCGCGCCCTATCGCCAAAACAACTTCTTCGGCGGCCACGGCATCAATGACGGTTCCATCGAGACCCGCATGGCCGGCCACATCTTCACCGGCTCGGACGTCCGCTGGGAAAGCCCCGCCGGCCTTTCGGTCGCCTGGGCGGAGGAAAACACGCGCGCCTCCATCTGGGACGCCATGTACCGCAAGGAAACCTATGCGACGAGCGGCACCCGCATCAAGCTGCGCTTTTTCGGCGGCTGGGACTACAAGGGCGGCATGCTCGACGATCAGGACTGGGTGAAGGCCGCTTATGCCGGCGGCACGACAATGGGCGCCGATCTGCCGGCCGTCTCGGGCGACGCCAAGGCGCCGTCCTTCGTGCTGTGGGCGGTGAAGGATCCGACCTCGGCCAATCTCGACCGCATCCAGATTGTCAAGGGTTGGTCCAAGCACGGCCAGAGCTTCGAGAAAATCTACGACGTGGCCTGGGCGGGCGACCGCAAGCCCGACTTTACCGGTGAGGTGCCGCCCATCGAAAGCACGGTCGACATCGAGAATGCGACTTACGCCGACACCGTCGGCGCGGCCGAACTGAAGACCGTGTGGACCGATCCGGACTTCGATGCCAGCCAGCACGCATTCTACTATGCACGCGTGCTGGAAATCCCGACGCCGCGCTGGAGCACCATCCAGGCCAAGCTGCTCGGCATGTCCCCGCCCGATGTGGTGCCCGCCACCCAACAGGAGCGGGCCTGGTCGTCGCCGATCTGGTACACGCCAGCGGCAGAGGCGCGCCAGACCGCTGCACCGGGCCTGACCGTGGCCGATCTCACGGCAAACGGCGCGACGGCGCTCAGCGAAGATGAACTGAAGACGCTGATCGTCGGCAAGAGCATCTGGGTGACGAACACGGTCACCGGCGAGCCCATGAAGATCCGCTACGACGAGGGCGGCACGGCAGTCGTGCTGCACGTCGGCACCGATGCGTTGCAGCCGAGCCTGTCCGGAGACCTGCCGCAACGGTCCTACCAGACCACGGCCGCCAACTACGAGATCAACGACGGCAAGATCGTCACCTATGTGTCGAGCACGCCGATCACCATGGCGGTATACAAGTCGCAAGCGTCGCAGGGCGGCCAGGCTCCGCTCGACCAGGCGACCTATTACGGGGCGCGCAGCAACGAGTTCGGATACGCCAATTACGAGATCCTGCTGAAGGCGCCGGCGAATTTGGTCGATTTGGAGAAGAGCGACATGATTCCGAACGACGACCAGGCAAAGTACCTGAACACTCCCGACAAAGCGGGTGAATGAGCCTTGACCGAGAAACTTGAAGGGCGGGAGGTTTCGGCCTCCCGCCGCGTGCTTTCAGGCATAGTTGGCGAACCGCTCGTGCACTTCCTGGCAATCGGTGCCGTTCTGCTCGGTGCTTACTCGCTGCTCGACCGCGCGCCCGAGGCGGAGGATGCATCGCCGAAGGAGATCGTGCTGACTGTCGACGGCATGGCGCAGTTGCTGATGATCTTCGAATCGCAATGGAAGCGGCAGCCGACGCAGGACGAGTTCAACGCGATGATCGAGGACCGGATCCGCCAGGACGTCCTTTATCGCGAGGCACTGGCGCTCGGGCTCGACAAGGACGACACCATCGTCAAGCGCCGCATGGCGCAGAAAATGCAGTTCCTGGCGGAGGATGTGGCGGCACAGCAAGAACCGACGAGCGACGAACTGCGTGCGTGGTTCGCCGGGCACACCGACCTGTTCACCGTGCCGGCCCGCGTCAGCTTCCGCCACCTCTACTTCTCGCCGGACAAACGGGGTGGCGGCGCCAGGGACGACGCCGAGAAGGCCCTTGCCGGGCTCGAAGGAGCGCCGCAGAATGCCGCCTTCGCCGGCTCGGCGGGCGATCACTTCATGTTCCAGGACTACTACGGCGATCGCGCGCCGCAAGCGATCGCCGGCGAGTTCGGGCCGGAATTCGCCGACGCCGTGGCGTCGCTTGCGCCGGGGTCGTGGCAGGGCCCGATCAAATCCGGCTACGGCTGGCATCTCGTCTTTGTCGACAACAAGACCGCCGGACGGGTTCCTGCCTTCGAGGAGATCGAGCAGGAGATCAAGACCGCCTGGCTAGGCGCGCAGAAGGCCGAGGCGTGGCGCAAGGCGTATGAGGCGATGCGTGCAAAATACACCGTCGTCATGCCGGTACCCGCCGACGCCGACGTCGCCTCGGCGCCGGCGGCGAAGGATGCGCAAACGCCTGGAGAGCCGGCCGGAGCGCCGCTGTGAATGCATTACTAAGGCGCGCCGGCTGGGTATTCTGCGCGTTCCTGTTTGGCTGGCTGGCAGTCAGCCAAACCGCTGAGGCGCACGAGTCGCGGCCGGCCTATCTGGAGATCGAGGAAACCGCGGCCGGCAAATACACTGTGCTGTGGCGCACGCCGATGCTCGGCGACCGACGGCTGAACGTCGTGTTGCGTTTCCCCGAGGGGGTGGGTGACGTCAAGGAGCCGATCATCCAGCAGCTGAGCGACTCGCTGCTGGAACGGCGATGGATCGACACCGGGCCCGACGGGCTGGCCGGCCGGCGCATAGGTTTCCCGGGCCTCGAATTGACGATCACCGAAGCCGTTGTTTCAGCCAAGCTGCTCGACGGACGAAGCCTGATGGCGATCGCCCGCCCGTCCCAGCCATGGGTGGAGATCGAACCCTCTGGCGGAATCTGGGGGACCGTCGTCGACTTTGTGCGGCAGGGTTTCGAGCACATATTGTCTGGGCCGGATCACCTGCTGTTCGTCTTCGGGCTCCTGCTGCTTGCGCAGTCGCCGTGGATGCTGGTGAAAACGATTACGGCCTTCACTCTCGCCCACAGCCTGACACTGGCGGCGGCAACGCTTGGCTATGTCAATCTTCCGGCCGCACCGATAGAGACCCTGATTGCACTGTCTATCGTGTTCCTCGGCGTCGAGATCGTGCGCGCCTATCGGGGCGCGACGAGCCTTGCAATCCGCAATCCGTGGGCGCTGGCCTTCGCCTTCGGGCTGCTGCACGGCTTCGGCTTCGCCGGCGCGCTGTCGGCCGCGGGCCTGCCAGCCATCCATGTCCCGCTGGCGCTGGTATCCTTCAACGTCGGCGTCGAAATCGGCCAGCTCGCCTTCGTCGCGGTGATCGCGTTGGTGGCTTTCGCAATCCGCAAGGCCGGCGTGATCTGGCCGCGTCGCGCCGAACTGTTGCCGGCCTATCTGGTCGGCAGTCTCGGCGCGTTCTGGCTGCTGCAGCGCATCGCACAGCTCTAGCGACGTGTCTCGGCGCCTCAGTTGGTCCTGACAAGCAGCGACAACCTGACTTACTGGGGCGGACTTCCCATTTCGCCGATCCGGCGCGACAAGGACCAAGCCGTAAACTTTGCTGGTAACGTGTTCCTCTGAACCAGGGCGTAGATCCGACGTCTCTACAGTTCGGGTTCGAGGCGGCCCAACGTTGTTTGAGCTGGTTCAGGAATCGATAGGTCCAGCGCCGTCGCCGAAGTGTCATCGACTCGACTTTGCCCCGGCCATCGGCTTGGATGAGAGTTTGCGTTTGCCTATCAATCGCTCAACCAGTTCGAGGAGGACATCGGATGATGTTTCGGAATATTTTGAAGCTCGCTGCCGCTGCGGCCGTTGCGACAACGCTGGCCGCCGGGGCAGCCGGTGCGCAGGACATGCAGTTCTTCCGCATTGCCACTGGCGGCACGGCAGGAACCTATTTTCCCATCGGCGGCCTGATCGCCAATGCCATATCAAACCCACCAGGCTCGCGTGCTTGTGAAGAGGGTGGGAGCTGCGGTGTGCCCGGTCTCGTGGCAACCGCTGTTGCTTCGAATGGCTCGGTCGCCAATGTGAACGGCATTGCCGGCGGTTCGCTGGAATCGGGATTCTCGCAGTCGGACGTGGCCTACTGGGCGCACAGCGGCACCGGCATCTTCGCCGACAAAGGCGCCGTCGAGAAGGTCCGCGCCATCGCCAATCTTTATCCGGAAAGCATCCACCTGGTGGCGCGCGCCGATGCCGGCATCAACTCGGTAGCCGACCTGAAGGGCAAGAAGGTGTCGCTCGACGAGCCCGGTTCCGGCACGCTGGTCGATGCACGGCTCATATTGGAGGCCTATGGCCTGTCGGAATCGGATGTCGAGGCCGAATTCCTGAAACCCAACCAGGCGGCCGACCTCATGCGCGACAACAATATGGACGCCTTCTTCTTTGTCGGCGGCTTTCCGGCCGGCGCGATCACCGAACTCGCTACCAGCCTGCCGATCACCCTGGTACCCATCACCGGCAGCGAGGCAGAAGGGCTGCTCGGCAAGTATGAATTTTTCGCCAAGCACGTCGTTCCGGGCGGCACCTACCAGGGCGTTGACGCGGACACTGAGACGGTGAGCGTCGGCGCACAGTGGATCACCAGCGCCGACCAGCCGGATGATCTCGTCTACGAGATCACCAAGGCTCTGTGGAACAAGAACTCGCGCGCCCTGCTCGACTCCGGCCACGCCAAGGGCAAGTCGATCACGCTGGAGACCGCGCTCGACGGGGTCGGCATTCCGCTTCATCCGGGCGCCGAGCGCTACTACAAGGAAGCGGGCGTCCTGAAATAGGGTAGCGCCATCACGATCAAAGGACCGGGCAGCCATGCGGCCCGGTCCTTTTCATTAAGGGGAAACTGGTCCGATGACGAGCGAACAGGTCGAGTTCGACGAAGCTGCCGCACGCCAGCTCGAGGAAAAATTCGACCCGGAGGTACGCTTTCGGCCGCTCGGTCCGGTAGCCTCGTGGCTGACCGCGTTGCTGCTGTTTTCGCTGTCGATGTTCCACTACTACACTGCCGGCTTCGGCCTGCTGCGCGAGGTCACGCATCGCGGCGTGCACATGGCCTTCGTGCTGGCGCTGATCTTCCTGGTCTTCGCCGCGACGCCCAAGGGCCAGAAGACCCTCTACCCGTCGTCATTGCTGCGCCCGGCTGGGCTGCCGCTGACCGATTGGCTGCTGGCCGCGGCAGCGGTCGTCTCCACACTCTACGTGCCTTTCGTTTTCCAGGACCTCGCCTTCCGCATCGGCAATCCGCTGACCATCGACGTTGTCATGGGCACCACGCTGATCGTCGTGCTGCTCGAGGCGACCCGGCGCGCCATGGGCTGGCCGCTGCCGGTCATCGCCGTCATCTTCATGCTCTATGCCGTCTTCGGCCGCTCGGCGCCGGGCCTGCTCGTCCATCCTGGCGCCGACTGGTCGACCGTCGTCAATCATCTCTACCTGACAAGTCAGGGCATCTACGGCCTGCCGGTCGGCGTCGTGGCGACCTACGTCTTCCACTTCGTGCTGTTCGGCGTGCTGGCGACCCGCATGGGGCTGGGCAAGCTGTTCATCGACCTGGCCTCCGCGCTTGCCGGCCGTTTCTCCGGCGGTCCGGCCAAGGTTTCGGTGCTTTCTTCGGCCTTGCTCGGCTCCATCTCCGGCTCTTCCATCGCCAATACGGTGACGACTGGTTCGCTGACGATCCCGGCGATGGTCCGCATCGGCTATCCTCGCCACTTCGCCGCTGCCGTCGAGGCGGCGTCCAGCACCGGCGGCCAGATCACCCCGCCGGTCATGGGGGCTGCCGCCTTCCTGATGGTCGAGTTCCTCGGCATTCCCTACACCGACATTCTCATCGCCGCGCTGGTGCCGGCATCCATGCATTTCCTCGGCGTTTTGCTGCAGGTGCATTTCGAGGCCAAGCGCCAGGGACTGCGCGGCCTCAGCCCCGAAGAGCTGCCGAAAGTCTGGCAGGTGCTGAAGCACGACTGGCCGACGGTCATGCCCCTTTTCATCCTCGTTGCCGTATTGCTGAACGGCAACACGCCCTACCTGGCAGCGTTCTGGGGCATCACCGCATGCGTCGTCATCGGCTTCCTCAATCCCCGCCAGCGGCTGACGCCGCGCGACGTCTTCGAGGCCTTCGTCATCGGCGCAAAATACGCGCTGGCTGTGGGTGCTGCGGCGGCCACGGTCGGCATCGTCATCGGGGTGGTGACGCTCACCGGCGTCAGCTTCAAGGTTTCTTATATCGTCACGTCGAACGCTGCAGCCTGGGCATCGGCCATCCAGCCGCTGATCCCCTTCGACCTGATGTCGATGCCGACGCTGACGCTGCTGTTCACGCTGATCCTGACCGGTATCGTCTGCATCCTGATGGGCTGCGGCATCCCGACGACAGCCAATTACCTGATCATGGTCACCGTCGCCGCACCGATCCTTGTCCTGCTTGGCGTCGAGCCGCTGGTGGCGCATTTCTTCGTCTTCTACTACGGCGTGCTGGCCGACATCACGCCGCCGGTAGCGCTCGCCGCCTATGCGGCGGCGGGCATTGCCAACGCCAATCCCTTCAAGGCCGGCAACACCGCGTTCCGGCTCGGCATCGGCAAGATCCTGGTGCCCTTCGTCTTCGTTTTCTCACCCTCGATGCTGATCGTCGTGAAGGATTTTTCATGGCAAAGCTTTGTCCTGGCGACCAGCGGCGCGATACTTGGCATCGCCGCGCTGTCGGCGGCTTTCTCGGCCTACCTGCTCAAACCCCTCGGGCTGCCTGCGCGCGCAGGACTGGTCATATCCGCCCTGCTGCTGGTCGCGCCAGAATTCTATACGACGGCAATCGGCGTGACGCTCTTCGCAATGATAATCATCTTGCAGGCCGTCAGCTTGCGGGTGCACTCGAAGTGAGCTGGTTGGGAAAACCTCAAGCTGGAAAGGCGTGGCTGTTTTCCTTGCAAGGCTGGGCGATCTAACCTAGCTCTTCGTGAGCCCGAGGCAGGCGCAACATCTCAAAATTCAGGCGGACGAGAGACCGATTTGCCTCGTCTTGCGAAAGCCCGATCAACGTCCTCCCGTTCAGCTCCGCGGGCACATCGAGAACTGTATCGAACACCGCCCAGGTGTCGGTGGGCTCTTTGACGACTTCGAACCGCTGATGCATGGCTGCGCTCCCGAGCGCAGACAACTTCAGAGCGGGCAAAAGGTTCAGGCGTGCATCTCAGTGGGCCCCGTTGGCCGGGTAGATCCCGCCTCATTTCGAGCAAAGCTTGTGTCCGCCGCGCCACGAGCTAGCCGGCAAGAAGCCGTAGTCTTTCGTTTCCAAGAGGTTAAATGGCGCGCCCGAAAGGATTCGAACCTCTGACCCCCAGATTCGTAGTCTGGTGCTCTATCCAGCTGAGCTACGGGCGCGCAGTGGGCCGAAACGGAACGGCCGCACGGACCGGAGTTTGGCCGGCCGCAATCGTGAGGTGCTAACTAGCGACGGCAACTGGGAAAAGCAAGCGGCAAAGAGCGAATTCTTTTGCCGCATGAAAAGCCCGGCCTCAGGGACCTGCTTGATATGGGCCGCACTGGGTGCCGGTTGTCATTTCACGGCGCCGCGATCCTCACGCTGGGCGTCGCAGGCCGCTGCGCGCCTCGTCGAGGCGGACAGGCTGGTCCGGGATGGTCACGGCGAAGACGGTGCGCCCGCCGATGCTCTCGACCAGGTCAAGCGACCCGCCATGCGCCCGCACCAGTTCGTACGCGATGGCCAGGCCAAGTCCCGTGCCGCCGCTGCGCGCCGAGCCGCGAAACGCCGCAAAGAGGTTCTCGCGCGCCTTCCTGGGCAGGCCCGGCCCCGTATCGCTGACGAGGATGCGGCTGACGCTGCCCTGGCGCTCGGCATCGATCGTCAGGCGGCGTACCACGCTTGCAGCACTGTCGGCGGTCATCGCCTGCACGGCATTGCGCGCCAGATTGGTCAGCACGCGGTACAATTGCTCGGAATCGGCGTCGACCTCGAAATCCGCCGCGACCGCGTTGACGAACTCGATGCCGCTCCCCTCGATGCCCAGCAGCTCCTCCACTTCGTCCACCAGTTGACGCAGCCTCAGGCGCCGCCGCGACGGTGGCGCCTCCTGCGTGCGGCCATAGGCCAGCACACCCTCCGAATAGGAGACGGCCCGGTCGAGAGCGCGCAACAATTTCGGCGCGAAGGCCTGCACGGTCGGGTCGCGCACGCCCCGCAGACGGTCGCTCAGCAGCTGCGCCGAGGCCAGGATGTTGCGCATGTCGTGGTTGATCTTCGACACGGCAAGGCCGAGGTCGGCGAGGTGCTTCTGTTCGCCGAGCGTGGTCTGCAGCTGTTGCTGCATGCCGGCAAGCTCGCGCTCGGCAACGCCGATTTCGTCGGAGCGATCGTCATGGGCAATGATGCGGGCGGGGTCGTCCGGCGCCTGCGCGAAGGCCAGCATCGAACTGGTCATGGCACGGATCGGGCGGATCATGATGCGGTCGATCGCCGTGTAGACGAGCGTGGCGGTAAACAGCGAGATGAGAAGCGACAGCAGCGCGACATTCCTCGAATAGACCAGCATCGCCTCGCGCAGCCGGAAATCGGGAACGATGAGTTCGAATTCGTTGCGGCTGTCGCCAACCCGGCCAAAGACGCGCAGCATTCGGTTGCCGCCGAAAAAAAGCGTCTCCAGCGCCCCGGTCATCGCGGCCACAGGGCCGGTCCTGGCGAGGTCGATATGTTCGTCGACTTCGGGTGGCATCTCGGCGATGACGAGAAGGCGCGAGACGCCGCCGTCGCGCACCGCAACAGCCTTGGCGCCGATCGCCATCAGCAGATCATTCTGGACTGCCCTGGGCAGGCTCTCCGGATCGCTCTGGAGAAGGACGACCGAGACGGCCGCGGCCGCGCCCAGCCTCTCCTCCAGCCAGCGCAGCCGGAAATTGGCTATCGACGGCAGGAAGATCAGAACTTCGGCGACCATGACGAACAGGATGGTCAGGAGCAGGAGCTTCGTCGACAGCCCCCGCGCCAGCGGCACATCGCGCACCGTGGCTGGCCGCGCAGGCGGCTCTGGAGCAACTGTTTCGGGGTCGTTCATGCCTGAATAACGTCGCTCTATCTGGACGGTTGCGGCTCAGCCGAACAGCCGCAGGAACCGGACGAGGGCGCGCACCAGCGGCTTGCGGGTCTGTGGGCTAAAATAGGTGATCGCGGCGCGTTTGCCAATTTCGCCGAGCGTCGGGTAGGGGGCCATGGTCGAGGCCATGTCTTTCAGGCTGAGCTTTTGCGCCAGCGCCAGGGTCCACATGCCGATCATCTCGGAGGCGCCCGCGCCGGCAATGCTGACGCCTAG
The DNA here is from genome assembly GCA_947259295.1 of uncultured Rhizobiaceae bacterium. GTDB lineage: Bacteria > Pseudomonadota > Alphaproteobacteria > Rhizobiales > Rhizobiaceae > CAMYMG01. The sequence goes on along the minus strand of CAMYMG010000058.1, from coordinate 76,645 downwards.
GATCTCGCCCTTCCGGCTGGTGACAAGCTTGATGTGGCCGCCCGTCTTCCGCTCCGTCTGTGCGCGATCGTTCTCGGCATAGGGCCATCGAAGTATGTTCACGCCCCGGTAGCGCTTTACCGCCGCCGCCTCGGTCAGGCCGACATGCGCCAGTTCCGGATCCGTGTACGTCACCCAGGGAATGACAGCGCGGTCCTTGGCCGGCAGCCGGAACAGCAGCGCCCGGATCACGAGGCCCGCGTGGTAGTTGGCGGCATGGGTGAACTGCTCGCGTCCGATCACGTCGCCGATCGCATAGATGCGTCGGTTGGTGGTGCGCAGCATGGCGCTGGCATCGATCGATCCCTTGACAGTTTTCACGCCGGCCTTCTGCAGGTCCAGCCCCTGCGTATTGGCAGTCCGGCCCGTGGCCACCAGTATGTGGCTGCCGTCGATCTCCTCGGGTCCTGCAGGACCGTCGATGAACACCTTGACGCCGGCCTTGCCGCGTTGCTCGACGTTGGTCACCCTTGTGTGCTCTCGGATCGCGACGCCGTCGGCGCGCAGGCTTGTTCGCACCACGTCGACCATCTCCGGGTCGTCCTTCGACAACACCGTGCCGCTATCGACGATCGTCACCTGTGATCCCAGCCGGCGGAAGGCCTGGCCGAGTTCGACGCCGATTGGGCCGCCGCCGATGATGATCAGATTTCCCGGCCGGCGGTTCAGGTCGAAAACCGTCTCGTTGGTCATGTAGCCGACGGTGTCGAGTCCGGGGATCGGAGGAACGAAGGGAGACGATCCCGTTGCCAGCACGTAGCGGCGTGCCCGGATCTCGGTGTCGCCAGCGACCAGTCGGCGCCTGTTGACGAAGCGCGCCTCGGCCTTGATCACGGTCACGCCGAGAGCCGTGAAGCGCTCGACCGAATCGATCGGGGCAATCGTGGCGATGACCGAGCGCACATGCTGCATGACGGCCTTGAAGTCGATCTCTGGCTCGACATTGGCTATGCCGAACTGCTCGGCCGAGCGCATCGTCTTGGCCTGCCTCGCGGCCGCGATCAGCGCCTTCGACGGCACGCAGCCATAGTTGAGGCAGTCTCCGCCCATCCGGCCCTTTTCGACCAGCACCACCTTGACGCCGAATGCCGCTGCGGCAGCCGCAACGGAAAGTCCGCCTGAGCCGGCGCCGATGACACAGATGTCGGGAGTGAGTAGTTTCATGAAATGCCCTTGCCCAGACCACCAGGGTCCGACCCTTTGAGAGGGTCAGGTTTCACGCGGCGCCCAGACCTTCCTTACAATCGTCGCGAGTGCAGCGACAAGCGCCAACGCGACGAAGGCGATGGTGATCTCGGGCGTCACCAGGTCCGACACGGTCGCGTCGCGCCCGGCAGTCTCGGCAGCGACGAGCACGCTGTCGACGCCCTGGCCGAGCCACGCATAGGCGAATGTCCCGGGCAGGATGCCGATCAAGGTGGCCGTCACGAAGGTCTTGAGGCGGACGTTGAACAGGGCAGGCGCGATGTTGACGACGAAGAACGGGAAGAAGGGTGCGATGCGCAGGACGAGAAGATAGCTGAAGGCATTGTTTTCGAAGCCGGCCGCAAGCTTGGCGACGGCGGGACCGGCACGCTCCTTGAGACAGCCCCCAAGCGCCGAGCGCGCGGCCAGGAATAGCGCCGTTGCACCGACGGTGGCGGCAACGACGGTGCACAGGCCGCCGACCAGCCATCCGAACAGAAAACCCGCGAAGATCGTCAGTATGGAGGCCGCCGGGAACGCGAAGGCGACCGCCGCGGCATAAATTACCATGAAGCCGAGCGGCGCCAGAACATGGTGCGCCGAAACGAAGCCGTTCAGCATTTCGCGGCTGTGGCCGAGATAGTCGAGCGTCAGGTACCGGTGCCAGCCCAGCGCATAACCCAGCCCCAGTCCGACCACGATGACGGCGAGGGGGACCAGATGCCAGGGCTTCTTGCCGTGTCGGGAACCGATGTCGCCGTCCTTGCTGCTGCTGGCGGCCGGAATTTTGGCCATGATGGTTTCCTCGATGGCCTGTGCCGCCGCCCTTGCCCGGGCGTGTCGATCTGTCGCCCTCCCGTGACATGCTCATGACTTTGGAGGTGGACAAGGCAATTTCTGCCAGTGTCACCCTGATTTGTTCGTTCGCGCAAGCGCAGTCACCCCTTCGTGAATGATCGGGGGGGCCGACAAAGGAGGCCGGCGGTCGGATTGACTTCCAAAACCCTTCTTTCTATAAGCCCGCACACGCTCGGGCCTCCAGTCCGGCGCGCTTTGTATTGCGTGCTGGAAAGGACCGGGTCAGCTCCCTGTTGCCAAAGTGACAGAACGAAGAAGGGCCGCACTCCGCGGTATTAAAACAAATGAAGCGTACCTACCAACCGTCCAAACTCGTCCGCAAGCGTCGGCATGGCTTCCGTGCCCGCATGGCCACCAAGGGTGGTCGCGGAGTCGTTGCCGCCCGCCGCAACCGCGGTCGCAAGCGGCTGTCCGCCTGAGCGAAGGCGATACGATTGCCGGAAACCGGCAAGCCCCGGCAGGCCGCGCCAGCGCGGCTTCGCAAGCGGGCAGAATTTCTGGCTGTCCGGCGCGGTGAAAAGCGCCGTGGACGGCTGTTTCTCGTTGAGGTTCTCGATCGCGGCGATAGCGACGCGGCGCGCGTCGGCTTCACGGTCACCAAGAAGGTCGGCAATGCCGTGGTCCGCAACCGCGTTCGCAGGCGGCTGAAGGAAGCCCTGCGCGTTATTGCTGCAGGTGACATGCAGCGCGGCACCGACTATGTGATCGTCGGTCGCGAGGAACTTCTCAGCGTCCCGTTCGCCGACATCGGGACCGAATTGTCGCGAAGACTGCGCTCAAAGCGTTAGGACCAAGGGTTCCCGATGGAAAACAATCGCAATTTCTTCATCACCATCGCGCTTTCGGTGCTGATCCTGACGGTCTGGCAGGTGTTCTACATGAACCCCAAGATCGAGAGCGAGCGCGAGGCGGCGCGCATCAAGCAGGAGATCGCCGCCGAGCAGGGCCAGGCGCAGCAGCCAGCCAACCCGGCCATGCCGGGTGCCGACGCGCCGGCCACGACCGCGCAGGGGTCGGTTCCCGGCGGAGCAGGAGGCATGCCGGGCGTTCCCGGCGCGGAGACGCGCGATGCCGCAATCGCTGCCAGCCAGCGGGTCAGGATCGACACGCCGAGCCTTTCGGGCTCGATCAATCTGACCGGCGCCCGTCTCGATGATGTCCGCCTGAAGAACTATCATGTCACAGTCGACGACTCCTCGCCGACGATCGAGCTGTTGAGCCCTGCCGGGTTGCCCAACGGCTATTTCGCCGAAATCGGCTATGTCGGCAACGCCGAAACCGGCGCGGTTCCCAGCGCCGACACGCAATGGACCGTCGAGGGCAACCAGACTCTGACGCCTTCGACCCCGGTCACGCTGGCCTTCACCAACGACAAGGGCCTGACATTCAAGCGCACCATCTCGGTCGACGCCAACTACATGTTTTCGATCTCGGATACGGTCAGCAACGGTGGCACCGCGCCGGTGTCTCTGTCCAACTACGGCCGCGTCACCCGCTTCGACAAACCTACTCATGCCAGCATCTATGTGCTGCATGAGGGCCTGATCGGTGTCACCGGCGAAGAAGGCCTCGAGGAGATAAAGTACTCGACCGTCGAGGAAGACAAGCAGGTCAAGCCTGGCAAGTCGACCAACGGCTGGCTGGGCATCACGGACAAGTACTGGGCTGTCGCACTCGTGCCGTCCGAGAAGCAGGCATTCCAGCCCCGCTATGCCTATTTCGACGATGGCCGGCCGCGCTACCAGTCCGATTTTCTGAGCGACGCGATCACCATCGCGCCAGGCCAGTCAGATACGGTAGAAACACTGGTCTTTGCCGGTGCCAAGGAAGTCGGCAAGATCCAGGCCTACGAGACCGAAGACAAGATCCGCCAGTTCGACCTTCTGATCGACTGGGGCTGGTTTTATTTTATCACCAAGCCGATGTTCTGGCTGATCGACACGCTCTACCGATTCCTCGGCAATTTCGGCCTGGCGATCCTCGCCACCACCGTTGTCGTCAAGGCAATCTTCTTCCCGCTCGCCAACAAGTCGTACAAGTCGATGGCGAACATGAAGATGGTGCAGCCCAAGATGCTGGAAATCCGCGAGAAATACGCGGACGACAAGATGAAGCAGCAGCAGGCGATGATGGAGCTATATAAGACCGAGAAGATCAATCCGCTGGCCGGTTGCTGGCCGGTGCTGATCCAGATTCCGGTCTTCTTCGCGCTCTACAAGGTGCTCTACGTCACCATCGAGATGCGCCATGCACCGTTCTTCGGCTGGATCCAGGATCTCGCCGCGCCCGATCCGACCTCGGTCTTCAACCTGTTCGGCTTGTTGCCCTATGCCGTCCCGGCCTTCCTGATGATCGGCGTATGGCCGATCATCATGGGCATCACGATGTTCCTGCAGATGCGCATGAACCCGACGCCGCCGGACCCGACGCAGCAGATGATCTTCACCTGGATGCCGGTCATCTTCACCTTCATGCTGGCAACGTTCCCGGCGGGTCTGGTGATCTACTGGGCCTGGAACAACACGCTGTCGATCATCCAGCAGGGCGTAATCATGAAGCGCCAGGGCGCCAAGATCGAGCTGTGGGACAATCTGGTGTCGATGTTCAAGAAGAAACCGTCTCCGGCCGAATAGGCCGGAGCCGCTTCAAAGGCCATCGCGTCCGAGACAGGCGCGGTGGCGGGGCTTGCGGCCCCGAACTTGTCGCGCGTGCTTAGCGGCTCTTGCCTGAGGCAGGGTCGGAGACCTCGGCCTCGGGCCGGTCGTCACCTTCCGCCACCTCGCCGTGCCAGCGCCCGGCCTTGTCTTCGTAGCTTATGCCCTCCGTCCTGCCGGCCACCTGCTGTTCGGCTGCAGCGATCTTGGCCGCTGCCAGTGCGTCGTCATGCGTGCGGAACGTCTCCGAATAGGTCCCTTCGAAGCGATATGCCCAGCCGCCGTCATGTTCGACGATCTCATAGGTGACTTTGGTCATGAAGCGACTCTCCTGTTCGATTGGGCGCGTAAGACGAGCCATTTGAGTCCAGATATGAAGGCTTAAGCTTGCCACGGCAAGCGACTGCTTGCCAAATGACCGGATGGCGTAATCGTTCCCGCGCGCCGAGCTCAGGCGCTGCCTTCTCGGACAAAGCCTTCGCTCGCCGTCAGCAGGTTGCGCGTATAGTCCTTGGTGACCGTCCGGGCCGCCAGGTCGCTCGCGCTCAGCCTTTCAACCTCCTGTCCATTCTGCATGACCGTCAGCCGCTCGCACATATGGGTGACGATCGCGAGATCGTGGCTCACCATCAGGAAGGTAAGGCCGCGGTCCGAGCGCACCTGTTCGAGAAGATTGAGGACCTCCGCCTGGACCGAAGCGTCGAGCGCCGACGTCGGCTCATCGAGCAACAGGATAGAAGGTTCGAGGATCAGAGCCCGCGCGATGGCGACGCGCTGGCGCTGGCCGCCCGACAGTTGATGCGAATATCGGAAGCGGAACCCCGACCCCAGCCCAACCTCGTCCAGCGCCCGCAAGATCCGCGCCTCGATATCGGTAAAGCCGTGGATGGCAAGCGGCTCGAGCAGAAGCCGGTCTACAGTGTGGCGGGGGTGCAGCGAGCCATAGGGGTCCTGGAACACCATCTGGACCTTGCGATAGAACGCCTTGTCTCGCCCCGGTCCAACCCTCTCGCCGTCGACACTGACCTCGCCTTCCGTGACCGGGGCAAGACCGGCTATTGCCCGCAGCAATGTCGACTTGCCGGATCCCGACTCGCCGACAAGCCCGTAAGACTCCCCTTGCGCCACGTCGAGGCTGACGCCCTTCAGCGCGTGATGGCCGTCATAGACGACGCGCAACCCCTCGATTGCCAGCGCCGCGCTCACAGCGCCCATTCCGGCTTGCGGTCGAGCACCGGCAGAGGATGTCGGTCGGCACCGATCCGTGGCATGCAGTTGAGCAGCCCGCGCGTGTAGGGATGTTCAGCGTTGGCCAGTTCCGAGGCCGGCAGTTCTTCGACGATCCTGCCGGCATACATGACGATGACCCTGTCGCAGAACGACGACACCAGTCCGAGATCGTGCGAAATGAAAATCAGCCCCATGCCGCGGTCTGCCACCAGCCGGTAGAGAATGGCCAGAATCTCGAGTTGCACCGTCACGTCGAGTGCAGAAGTCGGCTCGTCGGCGATCAGCAGTTCCGGGCCGGCTATCAGCATCATCGCGATCATCGCCCGTTGGCCCATGCCTCCGGAAACCTCGTGCGGATAGAGGTCGAATACGCGGCTCGCCTCGCGGATCTGCACCGCCTCCAGCATGGCGAGCGCCCGGTCGCGAGCCTCGGCCCTGCCGATCGTCTCATGGGCACGCAGCGTTTCGACGATCTGCCGTCCGATGCTCATCACCGGGTTCAGCGAATACTTCGGGTCCTGCAGGATCATGGCGATCCGTTTGCCCCGAAGGTCCCGCCGCTGTCGGGCTGGCACGTCGAGCAGGTCGATCCCGCTGAAATTCAGTCGCTCCGCCGAAATCCTGGCATTGGCCGGCGTCAGTCCCATGATTGCCCGGCCGGTCTGTGATTTACCCGAGCCGGATTCGCCGACGATGCCGAGCCGCTCCCGGCCGAGCGTGAAGGATACACCCCGCACCGCCTCGACAACGCCGCTGCGCGTCGGGAAGTCCACTTTCAGTCCGTCGACGGTAAGCAGCCGGGTCATTGCTCGCCGCCCCTCGGGTCGAGCGCGTCGCGCAGCCCGTCGCCCAAAAGGTTGAAGCCGAGGCTGACGATGAGAATTGCCCCGCCGGGTGCCGCCGCCACCCACCATTGGTCGAGGATGAAGCGGCGGCCCGACGCGATCATGGCGCCCCATTCAGGCAGCGGCGGTTGCGCGCCAAGCCCTAGGAATCCAAGCCCTGCCGCGGTCAGAATGATGCCGGCCATGTCCAGCGTCACGCGCACGATCAGCGACGAGATGCAGAGGGGCATGATGTGGCGCACCACGATGCGCAGCGGTGAGGCGCCCATCAGCTTCACGGCGGCGATGTAGTCGGAATTGCGCACGGTCAATGTTTCGGCGCGAGCGATGCGGGCGTAGGGCGGCCAGGATGTGATGGCGATGGCAAGCACCGCGTTCTCGATCCCGGGCCCGAGTGCCGCAACGAAGGCCAGCGCCAGAATTAGCTTGGGAAAGGCGAGGAAGATGTCGGTGATGCGCATCAGGATCGCATCGGTCCAGCCGCCTGCATAGCCTGCCACTGTCCCGATGAGCAGCCCGACCGGTGCGGCGATGATGGCTACCAGAACGACGACAAACAGCGTCAGCCGCGATCCGAAGATGATGCGCGAGAGGATGTCGCGGCCAAGATCATCCGTGCCGAACCAGTGCTCGGTGCTGGGGGGCAGCAGGCGAGAGCCCTGCAGGTCGCCGACGACCGGCGAATGGGGCGCCAGTTGATCGGCGAAGATCGCAATGAAGACGAGCAGCAGAATGATTGCCAGGCCCAACACCGCGAGCCTGTTCGCAGAAAAGCGTTGCCAGCTGGCATAGGCGCGTCCCAGCCTCGCCTGCATGCGCGATGCCGGCTGTTCCGACAGCAACCAGCCCCGCATGGTGTCGGCAGACGCAGTCATCGCGCGCGCGTCCTTGGATCGAGTGTGTTGTAAAGCAGGTCCGACAGGAGGTTGATGCCAATGAAGACGGAGCCGATGATGATCGTGCCGCCGAGTACCGCGTTCATGTCGGCATTCTGAAGTGAATTCGTGATGTAGAGGCCGAGCCCCGGCCAGGCAAACACGGTCTCGGTCAGCACCGATCCCTCGAGCAGGCCGGCATAGGAAAGCGCGATCACCGTCACCAGGGGTACGGCGGCGTTGCGCAATGCGTGGCGCCAGATGATGCGCGTTTCGCTCAGACCTTTGGCGCGCGCGGCCACGATGTACTCCTGCGCCAGTTCGTTGAGCATGAAGGAGCGCGTCATCCGGCTGATATAGGCCAGCGAGAAGTAGCCGAGCAGCGATGCCGGCAGCGCGATATGGGCGAAGATGTCGCGAAACGCCGGCCATTCGCGCTGCAGGACGGCGTCGAGCAGGTAAAAGCCGGTGATCGGCGTGAAGGTGTATTCGAACACCACGTCCATGCGTCCGGGTCCCGCAGTCCAGCGAAGCTTGGCGTAGAAGACCAGCAGCGCGAGAAGGCCGAGCCAGAAGATCGGCACCGAATAGCCGATCAGTCCGACGATTCGCACGATCTGGTCGACCAGGCTGCCGCGCTTGACGGCCGCCAGAACCCCAAGCGGCACGCCAACCAGGGCGCCGATCAGAGTACCCAGCGTCGCGAGTTCGACCGTTGCCGGGAACACGCGGCGGATGTCGGTCATCACCGGGTTCGTGGTCAGCACGGAGCGCCCGAAATCCCCGTGCAATGCGCCTTTCACATAGAGCAGGAACTGCTGGTAGTAGGGCAGGTTCAGCCCGAGTTCCTCGCGCGTCTGCGCGACCACGCTTGCCGGCGCTCGGTCGCCGACGATCGCCAGCACCGGGTCGATAGGAATCACCCGGCCGATGAAGAAGGTAACGGCCAGAAGCCCGAGATAGGTTATCGCAACGATAAAGAGGAAGCGTGCGAATCCAAGCGCCAGCGCGGAGGCGCTGGCGCTCTTCTTCCGGATCGCGCCGCTGTCAATCAATGGCCTGACCGTCGACCGATCAGTCCTTCGAAACGTTGGCGACGAAGTTGGTGTCGAAGGTCGGCCCGAGCTTGTAGCCGTCCACCGCCTTGCGCAGCCCCGCCACTTCGTTCTGCTGGAAGATGATCACGAAGGGACTGGTTTCCAGCACGGCCTTCTGCAGCTTCGCGTAGATTTCGGCGCGTTTGGCGTTGTCGCGCTCGAGCAGGGCGGCGTTAGTCTCGGCGGTCAGCTCGGGCACGTCCCAGGCATTGCGCCAGGCTAGCGTCTTGGTGGTGGAATCGTCGGCATTGTTGGGATTGCTGGTGAATGTCTCTGCATTCGAATGCGGATCCCAATAATCGACGCCCCACTGGCCGATATACATGTCGTGGTTGCGCGCGCGGTATTTGGTCAGCGTCTGCTTGCCGTCGCCGGGAATGATGTCCATCTTCACCCCGGCCTGGCTCAGCGACTGCTGGAAGGATTCGGCGATGCCGGTGACCGGCTGCGTGTTGCGCACGTCCATCGTCACGGTGAAGCCGTCCTTGAGCCCGGCCTTCTCGAGCAGTTCCTTGGCCTTGGCGACGTCGAACGTGTACGGATTTTCGTCGATCGCGCCCAGCACGCCCTTCGGCAGGAACGTCTGGTGGATCTCGCCGATGCCCTTGATCAGCGTCTCGCCGATCGCGTCGTAATTGACGAGATACTTGAAGGCTTCGCGCACCTCGGGCTTTGCCAGATTGGGGTTTTTCTGATTGAGGCTGATATAATAGATCGTGCCCTTCGGTGCGCCTGTCGTCGTCAGGTCGGCATTCGCACTCACTGCGTCGAGGTCGCCGGGCTCCAGGTTTCGGGCTACATCGATGTCACCCGTTTCAAGCATCAGACGCTGCGTCGCGCTCTCTTTGACGTGGCGGTAGATGACGCGCTGCAGCTTGGCCTTCTCGCCATAATAATTGTCGTTGCGCTCCAGCACGACCAGTTCGTTGGCGCGCCAGTCACGCATCGAGTAAGGGCCTGACCCGGCATAATTGGTCTTCAGCCAGTCATTCCCGAAGTCGTTGTCGTATTTGTAGTCTGCGCTCGCCGTCACCACGGCCGCGTGCTCCTTGACCAGCTTGCTGTCGACCACCGAGGCGACGGTCGCCGTCAGGCAGTTCAGTACAAAGCTTGGTGCGTAGGGCTTGTCTACCGTGAAGACGAAGGTCATGGGATCGACGGCCTTGGCCTTTTCCATGACATTGTCACCGGTCAGCCCGAACTGCTGGATGATGAAGGCCGGGCTCTTGTTGAGCTTGACGACACGCTCGAATGACCAGGCGACGTCTTCGGCGGTGATCGGATTGCCGGATGCGAAGGTCAGGCCGGGCTTCAGCTTGAATGTGTAGGTCAGGCCGTCTTCAGAGACTTCCCAGCTTTCGGCGATGCCGCCGACCACCTTCGTGGTGTCGTTGATGTCCAGCCGCACCAGCATGTCATAGGTGTTGCCGGTGATTTCGCCTGTGCTGATTTCGAAGGCCTCGCCGGGATCCATGGTGATGATGTCATCGATCGCCCAGGCCTGCACCAGCGTGTCGGCGGGCGTCTCGGCAAGCGCCGGACTGGCAGCCAGAAACAGCGCCGAGACAGCGGCGCCGGCAAGCATCAGGCGAAGGTGTCCGTTTATCTTTCCCATCATCATTTTACCGGTTCCCTTGGTTGTCGAGTTGTTGATTTTATTGACTGTTGGGCGCTTCGTGCCAGGCCGAGGCAAGAACTCTCAGCCAGTTTCCGCGACAGATTTTAACCAGATCCTCATCACCATATCCGGCGTTTCTGAGCCTATCAATCAGCTTCTGCAGGCCCGCCGCATCGCCGATCTCGGCGGGTATCGGCGCGCCATCGAAGTCCGAGCCGAGGGCGACGCAGTCGATGCCGATCCGGTCGACCAGATAGTCGATATGGCGGATCATGTCGGAGATCGGTGTGTCCTTGTTCTCCTGTCCGTCCGGCCGCAGCATGCCGACGGCGAAGTTCAGGCCGATAAGGCCCTTGCGCTCGCCGATGGCGTCGATTTGCCGGTCGGTCAGGTTGCGCGCCACCGGGGTGATGGCGTGCACATTCGAATGGCTAGCCACCAGCGGCTGATCCGATAGGTCCGCGACGTCCCAGAAACCCTTCTCGGTGATGTGGGCCAAATCGATCAGGATACCCATGCTGTTGCACGCCTTGACCAGTCGCCGTCCGGCGTCGGTGAGCCCCGGGCCGGTATCGGGGTGGGCAGGATAGGCGAAAGGGACGCCGTGACCGAAGATGTTGTTGCGGCTCCACACCGGGCCGAGCGAGCGGAGGCCCGCGGCATAAAACACCTCCAGCGCTGTGAGGTCTGCGTCGATCGGCTCGCAGCCCTCCATGTGCAGAACGGCGGCGAATTTTCCGACCGCCATCGCGGCGTCGATGTCGGCACGGTTGCGGCAGATGGCCCAGCCGCCGGCCCGCTCGATTCGCAACGCCATGGCGGCGATGGCCAGTGCCGTGTCCAGGGAGGGCGCACGTTCCAGCGGCGCGGCAAGCGGTGTCGCATGATGCCCGTTTCGGTCCGGTCTGACCGGAGGCGATTTCCCGGAGGAGATGTAGATGGCACACAGGCCGCCGGCCAGGCCGCCCTCGGTTGCCCTCGCCATATCGATATGCCCACGTCGTTTACCTGTTAAGCCCGAGGCCGCCGCGCCCCCGATGAATTCGGCGACCGGGTCGGCACCTTCGGCGGCATGGCTCCATAGCCTGAACAGCACATCGTTGTGGCCATCGAAAACAAGCTGCATGAACGACTCCTACCGCGACAATGATGGCTCGCGCGTGCGCAAGGTCAATCCGAAGCGGGTGCTTTAAGTGAATCTGGTCGTGATGGTGGGCGTCGGGTTGCAGGCCTGCGCTTATCGGCTCGGCCTGCCTCAGGGCATCAGCTGGAAATCGTAGAGCTTGCGATAGGCACCATCCGGACGCTTCAGCAGTTCCTTGTGCGTGCCCTGCTCGATCGCCTTGCCGCCTTCCATCACGATGATGTTGTTGGCCTGGTGCACGGTCGACAGACGGTGCGCGATGGCAATGGTGGTGCGCCCCGCCTTTAGATGCTCGAGCGCGTCGCGGAAAAGGGCCTCCGATTCGGCGTCGAGCGCGCTGGTCGCCTCGTCAAGGAGCAGAATCTGTGACTGTCGCAGCATGGCGCGCGCAATCGACAGCCGTTGGCGCTGGCCGCCCGACAGGAAAACGCCGTTTTCGCCGATGAGCGTGTCGTAGCCTTCTGGCATCGCCGTGATGAAGGCGTGGGCATTGGCAGCCTTGGCCGCCTCTACAACTTCCTCGTCGGTGGCGTCCTGCCGGCCCATGCGGATATTGTGCATGACCGAACCCGAGAACAGGAATGTATCCTGACTGACATAGGCGATCTTGTCGCGCAGCGACTGCAATTGTGCATATTTGATATCTTCGCCATCGAACAGCACGCGGCCGCTATCTGGATCGTAAAGCCGCATGATGAGGTTCAGAATAGTCGACTTTCCGCCGCCTGAAGCGCCGACCAAGGCGGTCATCTGTCCCGCCGGAAATACCAGATTAAGATCCTTGAGGACCGTTTCTTCATCACGGTAGGAGAAGTTCAGATTCTCCAGCCGGATCTCCCCGGGACCCTTGGCGAGCGGCTTGGCATCTGGAGCCTCCACCAGGCTCAGCGGCCGATCTGCAATGTCGTACATCATCCGAACGCCGACCATGCCCTTCTCGAGCGAAACCCTAGCGCGTGCCAGGCGCTTCGCCGGCTCATAAGCCAGCAGTAACGCGGTAATGAACGACATTATCGAGCCTGGCGTCTGCCCCCCCTGGATGACGAGAAAGCCGCTGACGACGATCACGCCCGCAATAGCCAGGCCCGCCAGCGTCTCCATGATCGGGCTGGTCACCGCCTCGAGCGCTGCGATGCTGTTGGAGCGCTTTTCGACATCGGCGACTGCCTTGTACATGCGCTGTCGCATGCCGCTTTCGAGGCTGAACGACTTCACGATTCGAACGCCGAACACCGTCTCCTGCATCACCTCGACGATCTTCGAGAACGACAGGAACTCCTTCTCCATGATGCGCCGTGTCTGCTTGAGAAGGCGGTTGACCAGGTAGATCGCGATCGGCCCGAAGATGAAGGCCACCAGCGACATTGCCGGTTGCTGGATGACCATGACCAGGACCAGGCCTATCAGCGAGAACAGATCGCGCACGAACGAGGTCACGAGGATGTCGACGACCGACCGCGCGGCCTGCGCACTTTGCGTCAGGCGGACGATGAGATCTGACGACGTGAAGGCATGATAGAACTCGATGCCATGCTCGAGCATGCGGTCATAGATCTTGCGCTGACGTTCCGCGATGATGCTGTTGCCGGCCCGGCTGAGAAACAGCGCCTGCACATAGGTCGCGAAGCCCTTTGTAATAAAGATCGCAGCGACGGCGGCAGCGATCAGATAGATTTTGTTCGGATCCTTTGTGATCACAAACTCGTTCGTGATATCCCTCATGATCCAGGCGCTGGCCGCGGTCATCGCCGCAACAACGATCATGGCGACGATTGCGATCGCGTAAGACGGTGCGTGCTTGCGAAACGATTCCGAGAGCAGCCGCGCGACCAGGCGCTGGTTGGCGGATGAGCGAAAAAACTTGAGCAATCGAGGGATCCTGCGCCGAAATCTCTGGGAAGCCGCGCCTATATAGGATTGATCCGGTCAAGTCACGGTTGAAACCGGTCGGCGACCGGCGAAGATCGTCGCACCGGGAGCGGTGCACGGACGGACGTTGCGTCAGCTCTCTCGCAAAGATTGTCCGATCAGGCAATGCCAAGATGCCGCACGGCGCTGATTGCCCGGCCGGGGGAATTCGCCTATCGTTGACCAAATGATAAAAAATCAGGAAGGGATGATCCCGAACCTGCGCCAACCAGAGGTGGTCGAATATGCACGAGAATCAGATACTTGCAGAGAGTTCACGAGTTTCGCGCCGGCAGGTGCTCATGGCTGGCGGCGCAATAGCCGCGCTGGCTGCTGTCGGAATGCCGGTCAGCCTTTTCGCCCAGGAAAAGCTGAAGGTCGCAGCCATCTACACCGTGCCTGTGGAGCAGCAGTGGGTCAGCCGCATCCACAAGGCCGCGAACGCCGCCAAGGACCGCGGTGACATCGAGTATGTCTATTCCGAGAATACGTCGAACACCGACTACGAGCGAGTCATGCGCGAATATTGCGAAGCAGGCCACAAGCTGATCATCGGCGAGGTCTTCGGTGTCGAGGACGCCGCCCGCGTGGTCGCCAAGGACTATCCCGACGTCGCATTCCTGATGGGTTCCAGCTTCAAGTCCGACGATGCGGTGCCGAACTTTTCGGTCTTCGACAACTACATACAGGACGCCTCCTACCTGACCGGCATCATCGCCGGCGCGATGAGCAAGTCGAACAATATCGGCATGGTCGGGGGCTACCCGATCCCCGAGGTCAACAGGCTCATGAATGCCTTCATGGCGGGCGTGAAGGAGACCGCGCCTGACGCCAAGTTCCAGGTCGCCTTCATTGGCTCCTGGTTCGATCCGCCCAAGGCCAAGGAAACCGCCTTCGCCCAGATCGACGGCGGTGCGGACCTCCTTTACGCCGAGCGCTTCGGCGTGTCCGACGCGGCCAAGGAAAAGGGCGTGCTGGCGATCGGCAACGTCATCGATACACAGGCCGACTATCCCGAAACGGTCGTAGCGTCCGCGCTCTGGCACTTCGAGCCGACGCTCGACAAGGCGATCGCCGAGGTCAAGGCTGGCACCTTCAAGGCTGCCGACTACGGCGTCTATTCTTTCATGAAGGAGGGCGGCTGCTCGCTGGCGCCGCTCGGCACGTTCGAGGGCAAGGTGCCCGCCGAAACCATGACCATGGTTACCGAGAAGGAGAAGGCGATCAAGGACGGCTCCTTCACGGTCGAGATCGACGACAGCGAGCCGAAGTCGAGCTAGTCTCCCAACCGCTCTCCCGGCGAAGCGCCGGGAGAGCTCCTTTGCCACGCCAAGGGTGGCGTCTCTCCTTCCTTCACAGGTAGGATTGGTTCACTGCCAACGAGGGGCATTGCCGGCCTTGCAGGAAGAGAAGCCAATCGCCAATCCGCAGGACGGCGCCGCGCCGGTTGTGCTGCGGATCGACGGCGTGACCAAGCGGTTCGGCCCGCTGGTCGCCAACGACGCCATCTCCTTTGATCTGCGGCGCGGCGATGTGATCGCGCTGCTTGGCGAGAACGGCGCCGGCAAGACCACCCTGATGAACATCCTGTTCGGCCACTATGTTGCCGACGAAGGCTCGGTCGAGGCTTTCGGCAGTTCCCTGCCGCCAGGCGACCCCCGCGCCGCGCTCGATGCCGGCATCGGCATGGTGCACCAGCACTTCACGCTTGCCGACAACATGAGCGTGCTCGAAAACATCGCGCTCGGCACCCAGAGCTTCTGGAAGGCGCGTTTCGACCGGGCCGGCGCGCGCCGCAGGATCGCCGAACTGTCCGGCGCCTTCGGCCTTGCCGTCGATCCCGAGGCCATGGTCGCCTCGCTGTCGGTGGGGGAGCGCCAACGCGTCGAGATCCTGAAGGCGCTTTACCGCGACGCCAAGGTACTCATTCTGGACGAGCCAACCGCGGTGCTGACGCCATCCGAGACCGATGCGCTGTTTCACACGCTGAAGCTGCTGGTCGGGCAGGGGCTGGCCATCATCTTCATCTCGCACAAGCTCAACGAGGTCATGGCGGTCAGCGACCGGGTACTGGTGCTGCGCTCGGGCAAGCTTGCCGGCGAGCGCGTCACGGCCGAGACGACGCGCCACCAACTGGCCGAGCTGATGGTCGGCCAGGAGGTCACGCCGCCGCCCGTGCCGCCGGTCGTCACCGGGCCATCTCTGCTGGTCATGGAGAAGGTTTCGACCGCGCGCCGCGCCAACGCCACGCCACTCGACAACATTACCCTGTCACTCCACAGCGGGGAGATCACCGGGCTGGCCGGCGTCTCGGGCAACGGCCAGGCAGCGCTCGCCGGACTGCTTTCCGGTACCGAAACCCCTCTGTCGGGCAGCTTCACCGTGCAGGGCAATCAGGTCGGCAAGAACTGGTCCCCCGCCGAAGCACTTGCCGGCGGCATCGCGCGCATCCCCGAGGATCGTCATGCCGTCGGCACGATCGGCGACATGAGCGTCACCGAGAACGTCATCGCGGAGCGCTATCGCACGGAACGCTTCAGTCGGGCGGGTTTTCTCGACTGGGCGGCGGCGCGCAAATTCGCCGAGGAAATCATCGCCGACTACGACGTCAAATGCCCGTCGCCCGAGGCACGCATCCGGCTGCTCTCGGGCGGCAACATGCAGAAACTGATCCTCGGCCGGGCGCTCGATCCCGAGCCGGTCATCATCCTCGCCAATCAGCCGACGCGCGGCCTCGATGTGGGCGCGGTCGGCTATGTGCATGGCAAGCTGCTGGAGGCGCGCGCACGCGGAGCAGCGATCCTGCTGATCTCCGAGGATCTCGAGGAAATCCTGGCTCTCGCCGACCGTGTTGTCGTGATCTCGAAGGGACATCTGTCGACCCCCTCGGCGCGTGGCCAGCGCAGCGTCCGAGAACTGGGCGAACTCATGGCCGGGCACGGCGAAGAGGGCAGGGCGGCATGAGTTCTGGCCCCTACATAGTCCGCTCCCAGGCTACCCCCCTCTGGCCTGCCGGCCATCTCCCCCTCAAGGGGGGAGATCGGTCTGCATCGACCGCTCGATCCATCGTCGAAGCTGCAGGACTGGTGCAAACGGTCGCGCTGCCAATCTCCCCCCTTGAGGGGGAGATGTCCGGCAGGACAGAGGGGGGTACTGTCCCGCCAACCTCTCCGGACCTCACCGGCAGGAAGGCCCGCCATGCGGCTTGAGGCCAAGCCTTCACCGTCGCTTGTCGTAACCCTGGTTTACCCGGTGGGCGCGGTAGTGGCCACGCTCGTCATCACCTCGCTGCTGGTGCTGGTCGCCGGCGCCTCGCCCTTCTCGGTCTTCTACCTTGTGGCCAAGGGTGCGGCCGGCTCGCAATTCGCCCTGCTCGAAACGCTCACGCGCTCGACGCCATTGATCTTCACCGGGCTCGCCGTCGCTGTCGCCTTCCGTGCACGACTCTGGAACATCGGCGCCGAGGCGCAACTCTATGTCGGCGGCATCGTCACCGTGGTGCTCGGCACCGGTGCACTGCCGCTGCCGTCGGTCCTGCTCATCCCCATCATCATGGCCGTCGCCATGGCCGGCGGCGCCCTCATGCTGCTCGGTCCGGCGGTGCTGAAGACCCGATTCGGCGTCGACGAGGTAGTGACGACGCTGCTCGTCAATTTCATCGTCCTGCTTTTCGTCTCCATGTTGCTTGAAGGCCCGCTCAAGGACCCGATGGGGCTTGGCTGGCCGCAATCCTCGAAGGTCATCGCCGAAGCGCAGCTTCCGCGCATCATCCAGGGCAAGCGGCTGCATTACGGCTTCGTCATCGCCATCGTCTCAGCCGTCATCGTCTGGGTCATCATGAAGAAGACGGCGCTCGGCTACGAGATGCGCGCCGTCGGCCACAATCCGCAGGCGGCGGGTTTTGCCGGCATTCCGGTCAACCGCGTCCTGATGAAGACGGCCCTGCTGTCGGGCGGGCTCGCCGCCCTTGCCGGCTTCTCGGAAGTCTCCGGCCTGAAGGGAAACCTCACGCTCGACCTGTCGCCGGGTTACGGCTATTCGGGCATCGTCGTTGCCATGCTCGCCATGCTGAACCCCGCCGGCGTGGTCGTTTCGGCGATCTTCGTCGCCGGCATCTTCGTCGGCGCCGATGCCATGAGCCGGGCAGCCCAGGTGCCGAGCTACATCGCCGACGTAATGGTGGCGACCGCGCTCCTCACCATGGTCGTCGCCATCCTGATGACCCGTTTCCGGATAAGGTGGAAATAGGATGGACATCGTCGAGATCCTGTTCACCGCCTCCTTCTGGGTCGCCGCGATCCGCATCGCCTCGCCGCTCATCTTCGCCACCATGGGCGAACTGATCTGCGAGCGCGCCGGCGTGCTCAACCTCGGCATCGAGGGCATCATGACGGCCGGCGCCTTCGCCGGCTGGTTCACCGTCTATGCCGGCGGCGACCTGTGGACCGGCGTTGCGGTCGCGGCTCTTGCCGGAGCGATGTTCGGCCTGCTGCACGCCACGCTCACCGTGCCGCTCGGCCTGTCGCAGCATGTGGTGGGCATCGGCGTCACGCTGCTCGCCACCAGCCTGACCTATTTCACCTACCGTCTGGCGCTGCCGGAGGTCACCTCGCCGCCCAAGATCGAGGCCTTCCAGCCGCTGCCCATTCCCGTCCTGTCGGAAATCCCGGTCGTCGGCGAGGCGCTGTTTGCGCAGACGCCGCTCACCTATCTCGCCTTCGTCACCGTCGCGCTGGTCTTCTGGGTGCTCTACCGCACGCCGCTTGGCCTCGCCGTCCGCGCCGCCGGCGAAAACCCGTCCGCCGTCGAGGCGCAGGGTATCTCGGTCAACGCCATCCGCATCGGCGCGGTCATGGCCGGCAGCGCGCTGATGGCGATCGGCGGCGCCTTCCTTACCATGTCGGCCTTTAACTCCTTCTTCTTCGGAATGATCAACGGGCGCGGCTGGATCTGCATTGCGCTGGTTGTGTTCGGTTCCTGGCGGCCCGGCAAGGCGCTGCTCGGCGCCATCCTCTTCGCCGCCTTCGACGCTTATCAGGTGCGCCTGCAGCAGATCACCGGCGGCGTCGTGCCCTACCAGATTTTCCTGATGATGCCCTACGCGCTGTCGATCCTGGCGCTTATCCTGGTGGCGCGCCGCGCCACCTATCCCAAGGCGCTGATGATCCCCTACCAGAAAGGCGAGAGATGAGTTTTGACCTGATCGTCAAGGGCGGCGTTCTGCCTAGTGGCGCCACCACCGATATAGGGATCAAGGGCGACAGCATCGCGGCGATCGAACCGTCCATCGATGCCGAGGCCGGCGGCATCGTTGACGCCACGGGCTGCCTCGTTTCGCCGCCCTTCGTCGATCCGCATTTCCACATGGACGCGACGCTCTCCTATGGCATTCCGCGCATCAACGCCTCGGGCACCTTGCTCGAGGGCATCGGTCTCTGGGGCGAACTGAAGCCGCTGCTCACCGAGGAAGCCGTCATCGAGCGGGCGCTTCGCTACTGCGACTGGGCCGTCTCGATGGGCCTGCTGGCCATCCGCAGCCATGTCGACACCTCCGACGACAACGCCATGACCGGCGTGCGCGGCCTGCTGGCGGTGCGCGACATCGTAAAACCCTACCTCGATCTGCAGCTTGTCGCCTTCCCGCAAGACGGTTTTTACCGGGCGCCAAAGGCTCGGGAGATAACGCTGGCAGCGCTCGACATGGGCGTCGACGTCGTCGGCGGCATCCCGCATTTCGAACGCAGCATGGCCGACGGCACGCGCTCGGTCACCGAGCTTTGCGAGATCGCTGCGAAGCGCGGCCTGATGGTCGACATGCATTGCGACGAGACCGACGACCCGTTGTCGCGCCATATCGAGCAGCTTGTCTACGAGACGCAGCGCCTAGGCCTATCCGGCCGCGTCGCCGGCTCGCACCTCACCTCCATGCATTCGATGGACAATTACTACGTCTCGAAGCTCCTGCCGCTGATTGCCGAGGCCGGCGTTTCAGCGATCCCCAACCCGCTGATCAACATCGTCATCCAGGGCCGCCACGACACCTACCCCAAGCGCCGCGGCATGACCCGCGTGCCGGAAATGCTGAAGGCCGGCATTCGTGTCGGCTTCGGCCAGGATTGCGTGCTCGATCCCTGGTATCCGCTCGGCACCGCCGACATGCTCGACGTCGCCTTCATGGGCCTTCACGTCGCGCAGATGACCAGCCCGGCCGACATGGCGCATTGCTTCGACATGGTCACCAGCGTCAATGCCGCCATCATGGGTCTCGACCATCTCGGGCTGCAGGTCGGCAAGAGTGCCAGCCTCGTCGTGCTCGATGCCGGCAACCCTGTCGAAGCGCTCAGGCTGCGCGCCGAGCGGCTCTGCGTCGTCTCGAAGGGGAAGGTCGTCGCCGAGCGTCCGCGCCGCGACACGCAACTGACACTGCCCGGCCGGCCGGAACAGGTAAACCGCCGCCACACCAGCTGAAACCACACGCTTGCTATTCTACCGTCTGGGAGCCTTCATCGAATTCGATGGTCAGGGCGTCCTCTTCGGGCGGCAGCGGCTCGCGCGGGAAGATGCGCGCATAGGCGACGTCGTCGATCATCACCACGCCGTCCGAAGGGACTACCATGGTGCGCTCTTTGCCGTCCTCGCAGTTCATCACCGCCGAAAAGTCGCCGCCGGGCCACTGGACCATCCGGCAGTTGATTTCGCGGAACCACTTGCTGCTTCCCTCGATGGACAGGCGGAAAAGGCCCTTGCCGGTCCGGGTCACCATGTTCCCGTTTTCCGCGCTCCAGGTCCACTGCAGCGGCCCGGCGAGTTCGTCGCCATATATGCGGTCGGTGGCGACGAGCGGCGGCTGCAGGCCGCTCGCCATCGCGACGCGGTAAAGCGTCATCGCCGACACGTATCGCCCGGGAAGGCTGTCCTGCAACATTTGGGTCGGGCCGGGCCGGGCCACGATGGGCGATTCGGCCGCAAAGGAAGGGATAGCGGGTCGCAGGCTCGCGGTGCCGTCGGGGCGCATCTCTTCAGCCCATAGCGTGCTGCCGCCGAACTGGACGGAAAACGCCAACGCTACGATGAAGCCTACCGAACGCATCATGATCGCAAGAGACTACCATCTTGTGACAGCCAGGTGAACTGCTCACTCCCCGCGTGCTGACAGCTGTACTGGCCGAGACGCTATCCCTTGCGTACTGCCGCCAGATGACGCCCGAATTCTGCGCCCTGCATGAGCTTCCTGCACCGCGCGAAGCGTCCGTCTGCGTAGGCCCGAAAATCTTCTGCCGGATTCCCATTGGCCAGCTGGATCAGGCCCCACAGGGTCCACAAGAGATCGCACATCGCCTTGTAGATGACGACGCGGCCGCGTTCCGCCGGCCTTGGCTCGCCCGAGAAATAGGCTTGCAGCATTTCCTCCTCCTGCTCCTCGCCGAACTTGCCTTCGACGGAGAGGTCGCCCAGATCCCACATCGGGTCGTTCATGCCGGAGTATTCCCAGTCGACGATCCACATGCGATCACCTGTGTCGAGGAAGTTCTCGCACAGCGGATCGCAATGGCAGGCAACGAGGGTTGCCGGATGTGCCGACAGCGCCGTGCGGATCTCCTCGGCTTCGCGCAGTACCTCATGATAGCCCTTGGGCAGCGCGACGTCCTTGGTCTTCAGAACCTTCAGGTAGTCGTCGATCATCGAGAAGAGATAGAAGCGGAAGGGGAAGACGGCGCCGGAAACATGCAGTTTGCGCAGCGCCTCGCCCGCCCGTGCTGGGGCTCCGGAATTCAGCTTGAAGGCCGCCGGCGACATCGTCTGGGCGCCGTCGATGAAGCGCGTTACCATCACGCCCGCCGTGTCGAAATGGAGCACTTCGGGGCTGACGCCCGCCTTCGCCGCCTCGCGCGCGGCAACCGCCTCGTTGGCGCGGTTGATGTATTCCTCGGTACCCTTGCCGGGGATTCGCAGGCAGTGCTCGCCGGCCTGGAACACCAGATTGGTCAGCCCGCCCAGCCTGGTGACGGGTCCGCGATATCCCGACAGAAGCGGAATGGCCGCCATGGCCTCGCGGGCCTGCTGTTCTTCCGCCATCGCTTCGTGCTCCCTCTCCGATTGGCCGTTCCGCGGCCCCCGCTCTTTGGGTAACATGCGAGGGCATCGGATCAAGTCGCGAATTGGGAAATGGCACATGGTTGACGGACGACACCAGGGCGCGCTCGGCGCTGTCTACGAGGCGAAGCGACCTGAGGAGATTGCAGCGCTCTACGACGGCTGGTCTGAGACCTATGATCACGAGATGGCCGTCGCCGGCTATCGGCACCCGTCGATCTGCCTGGCGCTGCTGGCGCGCCATCTGCCGCGCGAAGCCAAACCCTTGCTCGATGCCGGGGCCGGCACCGGCCTGATCGGCGAATGGCTGGGCATCGTGGGCTATCCGCATGTCGAGGCGCTCGACATTTCCGAAGGCATGCTGGCGCAGGCCGCCCGGAAGGGCGTCTACAAGGCACTCCACAGACTGGCGCTGGGCGGCCCGCTGCCCTTCGCCGACGGCCACTTCGCCGGCATCGTCTCGGCCGGGGTCTTCACCTCGGGCCATGTCGGCGTCGAGGGGCTGGACGAACTCCTGCGCATCTGCAGGCCGGGCGGCGTTCTCGTTCTGACGGTCAAGAACACGCTGTGGGAAGGCGGCTTTTCGGACCGCATCGAAGACCTGGAAGGGCAGGGGGTTCTGATCCGTGTCGAAGAGACCGAGCCCTATGTCTCGATGCCTGGCGAGACCGGCACGGTGCCGAGCCGCGGGCTGGTGCTGCGCCGAAGCTAGAAAGGTTTCGGGCGCAGCAGTTCAGGCGCTGTTCCCCGGGCTCTACGCCTTCACGCGCTCCGCCCTCGGGTCGTAGAGCGGCTCGAGATGGATCGCCGCCTTAGTGCGCGCCATCGCCACCACCAGCTCATAGTCGCCCGAAACGAGAAACTCGTCGCTGACGCCGTCGGCGTTGCGCACATAGCCGTAGCCGATGCTCTTGCCCGTTGTGTAGCCGTATCCGCCGCTGGTCAGGTAGCCGACCGGCTCGCCATTGCGCAGGATCGTCTCGCGGCCGAGCAGCACGACGCCCGGATCGTCGACCGTGAAGCCGGCAAAGCGTTTCGTCAGCGCCGCGCCGTTGAGCTTGCCCAGCGCCTCGCGCCCGACGAAGTCGGTGTTCTTGCGCAGTTTGACGGCCCAGCCGAGCCCGGCTTCGAAAGGCGTGTCGTTCGGCGTGATGTCGGCGCCCCAGGCGCGGTAGCCCTTTTCGAGCCTGAGCGATTCCAGCGCCCGATAGCCGATCGGCCGGATGTCATGCGCCTTGCCCGCCGCCATCAGCGCGTCGAACACCTCGCCCGTCGCGCCGATCGGAATATGCAGTTCCCAGCCGAGTTCGCCGACATAGGTGACGCGCAGCGCGCGCACCGTCGCGCCGGCAATCTCGATCTCGCGTACATGGCCGAACGGGAAGGCCTCGTTCGAGACGTCCGCCTTCGTCACTGCCGCAAGCACGTCGCGTGCCCGCGGCCCCATCAGAGACAGTGTGCCGAACCTCTCGGTGACGTCGACCATCCCGGCGTCGAGGTCGTCGCCGATGTGGTCCTGGATCCAGGCGAGGTCGTGCGTGCGGAAACCAGTTCCGGTGACGATGTAGAACCTGTCCTCCGCCAGCCGCGCCACGGTCAGGTCGGCCTCGATGCCGCCGCGCGTGTTGAGCAACTGCGTGTAGGTTAGCCGCCCGGCCGGCTTCGACACGTCGTTGGCGCAGATCCAGTCGAGCGCCTTTTGCGCATCCCTGCCCGCCATCTCGTACTTCGCGAAGGACGACTGGTCGAAGATGCCGACCTTCTCGCGGACGTGCCGGTGCTCCTCGCCGACCGCTTCGAACCAGTTCTGCCGGCCCATGGAATAGACGTCCCTGGGTTCCATGCCGTCCGGTGCGAACCAGTTCGGCCGTTCCCAGCCGAGCTTCGACCCGAACACGGCGTTGTGCTTCTTCAGCCGTTCGTAGAGCGGCGAAACGATGCGCGGACGGCCTGAATCGTACTCTTCGTGCGGGAAGCCGATCGTGTAATGCTTGCCATAGGCCTCGAGCGTGCGGTCGCAGACCCATTGCCGGTCACGGTGCATGTCGGAGAAGCGGCGGATGTCGACGACCCAGAGGTCGAGCGGCGCCTCGCCGGCCATTGTCCACTCGGCCAGCACCCAGCCGGCGCCGCCGCCAGACGCGATGCCGAAGGCGTTGAAGCCTGCGCCGACATACATGTTGGCGCACTCGGGCGCGGCGCCGAGGATGAAGTTGCCGTCCGGCGTAAAGCTCTCCGGCCCGTTGATCATCTGCTTGACGCCGGCGGTCTCCAGCGCCGGGATGCGCGCCATCGCCTGGTCCATATGCTGCTCGAAATGGTCGAAATCATCGTCGAACAGGCGGAACTCCCAGTCGTTGGGCACGTCGCCCGTCGTCCATGCCTGCGGGTTGGGCTCGTAGCCGCCCATCACCAGCCCGCCGACCTCTTCCTTGAAATAGGTGCGCCGGTCGGGATCGCGGATCGTCGGCGCGTCGCTCGCCAGCCCGTCGATCTTCTCGGTGATGATGTACTGGTGCTTGACCGGCTGCAGCGGCACGTTGATGCCGGCCATCGCGCCGACCTGCCGCGCCCATTGCCCGGCGCAGTTCACTACCCTGTCGCAGGCAATGTCGCCCTTGTTCGTCTTCACGGCGGTGATGTGCCTGCCGCTCATCTCGAAGCCGGTGACCCGCACCTCCTCGTGGATCTTGGCGCCATGCATGCGCGCGCCCTTGGCGAGCGACTGCGTGATGTCGGACGGGCTCGCCTGTCCGTCGGTCGGCAGCCAGGAGGCGCCGACGAGGTCGGAGGTCTCCATCAGCGGCCACATCTTCTTCACCTCATCCGGCGACACCAGATGCATGTCCATGCCGAAGCTTTTTGCCGTCGTCGCCAGCCGCTTGTACTCCGTCCATCGGTCCTGGTTGGTGGCGAGCCGCAGGCAGCCGGTCATCTTCCAGCCGGTGGCAAGGCCGGTCTCGGCCTCGAGCTGCTTGTAGAGGTCGACGGAATATTTCAGCACCTTGGTGATCGAGGCCGACGACCGCAGCTGTCCGACGAGGCCGGCGGCATGCCACGTCGAGCCCGAGGTCAGCTTGCCCTGTTCGAGCAGCACCACGTCCGCCTTGTGGTCGCGCGCCAGGTGATAGGCCGTCGAACAGCCGATGATGCCGCCGCCGATGACGACGGTCTGGGCGTGGCTTGGCAGCGTCATGTCGGCAGCTTTCCGTAGGTGGTGCGATAGCTCTCCAGCGCCGCCTCGAGGCGTACCAGGTTCTCCGCGGTGTAGGCTTCGTAGTCCGCGCCGGGCGCGGCGAGATGCAGTTCCGAGATCATGCTCCACATCGCCTCGCGCAGCAGCGAGGCGCATTGCATGGCGGCATGAGAGCGGCGCAGCTTTTCGTCCGGTTCATGTCCGAAATAGGCGGTCAGCAACTGGTCGGACTCTTCTCCCGTCATGCCGGCGTTGGAGGCGGCCCCGGCGAGGTCGAACATTGCCGTGTTGAAGCCGGCATATTCGAAGTCGATCAGCCAGAGTTTTTGCCCGTCATCGAGAAAATTGGCCGGCAAAAGGTCGTTGTGACCGAACACCACCGGCAGCGGCGCCTGCACCTTCTCCAGCTCCTCGGCGAGCGCGAGGTAGGACGGCAGGTGAGGGGTCATCCGGCTATTGCCGGCCTCAAGCGACCGGGCATAGTCCCGGATGACGTGGAAGACCCAGAACATGAAGCCGGCGCCCGACACGTGCTTCGGCATCTCGCGATGGAAGGCGCGCATCAGCTTGGCGATGCGCCGGCGGTTCTCGCGCACGTCGTCGCCGCCATAGGTCCTGGCGCCGAGAAACACAGACACCATGACGCCGGGCTCTGCATATTCGACGGCAGGCGCGAAGCCGGCCTCGCTCGCCGCCCGCGCGGTCATTATCTCGCGTTCGCGATAGACGTGGTGGAAGGGGAAGTCGCGCCCGAAGCGAACGACATGCCTGCCATTCGCGTCCTTGACCAGAAAGCTTTCGTTGCTGAGGCCGCCCTTCAGGGGTTCGATGCTGAGCGAGCCGTTCCAGAGGGGGAGCGCCCGGATGCGCGCCTCGGTCGCGCTCACTCCCGGTGCCTTGCCACTGCTTGTCCGCCACTCATGCCTTGCACGCGGGGTCCTTGAGGTTGGCCCGCCGGTGGGCGCGGGCTTGATGAATGCCGATGCAATGTCGACCGGCGGCAATGGCATTGTCAACGCGAACTTGTGGCTTTTTCTGTCTTTCTGCCCGTTTTTGTCCGACTTCCACAGCAGCGCCGGACATGCTTCAATGACCATGAAGACCCGGGACGGGTTGCGGCGGAGATCGAGCGCGGTGGTGAACCATTCGAAGCGGCACGGCGAGATATTGAAGGTGTTGCAGGAGGAAGGCACCGTCACCATTGCCAGCCTTGCGCAGAAGCTCGGCGTGTCGCTGGAAACTGTGCGGCGCGACGTCAAACCATTGTCCCGCAATGGCGCAGTGCTCAAGATGCACGGTGCCATTGGCCTGCCAGCGATGGTTGGAGAGGCACCTTTCGAACGCCGCATGCGCGAGAACGCCGAGGCCAAGCGCGCTATCGCGAAGCTCGTCGCCGCAACCATCCGCGACGGCGAATCCGTGATGCTCGATACCGGCACGACGACCAGTTTCCTGGCCCGCGAACTGCTCGGCCACCGTCGGCTTACCGTCGTCACCAACTCGTCGGACATCGCCCGCACGCTTGCCACCGTCAACGGCAACAAGGTCTACATGACAGGCGGCGAGTTGCGCAGCGATTCGGGCGCCGCCTTCGGCGTCTCGGCTATCGAATTCGTCAGCCGCTTCTCGATGAACCACGCGGTCATTTCCGCCGGCGCCGTCAACGCAGAGAACGGCGTCATGGACTACGTGCTCGAGGAAGCGGAGTTTGCTCGCGTGGTGCTGTCTCGCGGCACGCGCTCGGTGGTCGTCACCGACCACAGCAAATTCGGCCGCCAGGGTCTGGTGCAGGTCTGCGGCTTCGACGGGTTCAGCGAACTCGCTACCGACCGCGCGCCTCCGCCAGAAATCGTCGCCGCGCTCGAGCAGGCGGGGACGGGTCTGCTCGTTGCCGCCGGGCCGCGCCACCACGCAAGCTGAACATTGAACCAAGTGAACTCGGCCATTCAGGGTTGCCTCGCGCGCCATGACGTCCAATAAGGAGGAGGCAAACAGAGAGGAGCCGGAATACATGGGTTACAAGTTCAAGATCACCGACCGCAAGAACGATCAGTTTGGCGTCCAGTTTCTGTATAATTCGGAAGTCATGGTCTGGTCCGAGAGCTACAAGGGCAAGGCAAGCGCCAAGAACTGCATCGAATCCTTGAAGAAGAATGCGCCGGATGCCGCGGTCGCCGACTTGACCAACGACGAGACTGCCAAAGGCTATCGTTTCGAGATCGCCGGCACCAAGGACGATCAGTTCATGGTCCGCTTCGTCGCCGCGAACGGCGAGCCGATGGTGATTTCCGAGAGCTACACGTCAAAGTCCAGCGCCAAGAACTGCATCGCCTCCTGCAAGAAGAACATGCCGGACGCCGTCGCCGAAGACGCCACCGCCTGAACCAGGTCGTGACAGGGAGCATTGCCCCTGTCACCCTCCGGCGGGCAGGCCGAACATCAAAGACTGATGCGCGGCGAGGCCCGCGAATGCGCCGGTCGACACCGCAAACGGGATGCTTTGCGCCGGTTGCGCAGCATCGCCTGCTGCGAAGCAGCCTGCGACACTGGTCCGCCGCATCTCGTCGACCTTGATGAGTGGACCGAGCATGCCTTCCGTCATCTCGCAGCCCAACTGCTCGGCGGCAGGCCCTGCCATGCGCGAACGCGGCGCGACGAACAGGCCGCGAATGCTCCTGTGCGTGCCGTCGTCCAGCCGGGCCGAGATGCCGCCGTCCGGACCGTCCTCGACCCCGGCCAGCGGTATTGTCTCGACCGCCACGCCGCGCTGGCGAAGCTGTTCAGTCTGTGCTGCGTCGGGTCGGAACGCGCGGGCGCAGAACAAGGTCGTAGCACCCCAGTCCGCGACCACCAGCGCCTGGTGGATCGAAGGCGCGCCCGTTGCCAGCACGCCGAGCGCACCGCCGCCGAATTCGTAGCCGTGGCAATAGGGGCAGTGGATCACCGTCTTGCCCCAGCGCTCGGTAAGACCCGGAATGTCCGGGAGTTGGTCGGCGATGCCGGTGGCCAGGATCAGTCTCGACCCGGTGAAACCTGTCTGGTCGCCGACGGTTACCTCGAAGCCGCCGTCTGCCTTGGCGGCCAGCGTCGCCCGGCCATCGATCATCCTTGCTGTCGGGTAGGCCGCCAGCTGGCGCCGCGCCTTGTTCAGGATCGCCGAGGGCGGCTCGCCATCTTGAGCGAGGAACCCGTGCGCGTGCTCGGCAAACCGATTGCGCGGCTCTCCGGCATCGATCACCAGCACGCTGCGCCTGGCGCGCGCCAGTTGCGTGGCGGCCGACAGGCCGGCGAAACTGCCGCCGATGACGATTGCATCATGATGCATGGCTGTGGGCTCCTGTCAGGTGCATATTGGGTCCTACTGTCGCGGCGATATCGGCCAGCGAAACGCGGCTGAGTTTTTCGGCAAGCAGCTTCTCGGCGTCGCGGCGAAACTCGTCGAGCGCCCCGATCACCGCCTGCTCGACAAGGCATCCGGGTGCTTCCGGTTCTGTGCCGAAAGGCAGCAGGCTTTCGCCAAGAGCGGTGCAGATTTCTGCCAGCGAGATCGTCTCGGGTGCCTTGGCCAGCTGCCACCCACCTCCATGGCCGCGTGCCGAAGCAACGATTCCGGCCTCGCGCAATCCGGCAAAGGCGCGGCGGATGACGACTGCATTGGTGTGCACGAAGCCGGCCAGTTGCTCGGATGTCATCGCTTCGTCGCGGCTGGTGGCCATGTGGACCAGGATGTGAAGCATGGAGGAAAGGCGGCTGTTGCGTTTCATGTAACTTTGATAGTTACGAATCGAACGCTGGTCAAGCCCTTGCTGGCACGCCTTCCCATCGCGGCTTCTTGCGTGTTTAGTCGCGCCATGGCCTTCACATTCCGGCAGTTGCAGTATTTCGTCGCCGTTGCCGAACAGGGCACGATCTCGCGCGCCGCGCAGAACCTCTCGATCTCCCAGTCCTCCGTCACCCAGGCGATCAAGGAGCTTGAGAGCGATCTCGGCATCGAGCTCTTCGAGCGCCACCCGCGCGGTCTCAACATTACCCACAAGGGCCACCAGTTCCTACGCCATGCGACGAAGATCCTGGCCGATGTTTCAGACGCACGGCGCAGCTTCTTCGGGACTCGCGAGACCACCACCGGCCGCCTGCAACTGGGCGTGACTTCGCTGGTCGCCGGCTATGTGCTGTCGGATCTGCTGGCGCGCTACCGCCGCGCGCATCCGGCGGTGGAGCTGTCGGCCATCGAGGACAATGGCGACTATCTCGAGCACCTGCTGGTGGGCGGAAAGCTCGACATTGCCGTCATGGTCATTTCGAACCTGCGCGACCGGCTCGCCCTGCAGTCCGAGATCCTCGAGGTCTCTTCCTACCGGTTATGGTTGCCCCTCGGTCATCCGCTCGCCTCGGCCGAGATCATCAATGTCGGCGACATCGTCGACGAGCCGCTGATCATGCTGTCGGTCGACGAGATCGAGGAAAATACCGGCAAGCTCCTGTCGGCGCTTGGCGCCCGCCCGCATGTCGCCTTCCGTACCCGCTCGGTCGAAGCGGTGCGCAGCCTGGTCGCAACCGGTGCCGGCGTGGCGCTCCTGCCGGACCTCGTTTACCGCCCCTGGTCGCTCGAGGGCGATCGGATCGAGTCCCGCGACATTTCGGGCTCCTTGCCCGTCGTGCAGGTCGGCATGGTCTGGCGCCGCGGCTCTGGCCTGCCGCAGGCCGCCCGCGATTTCATCGGCATCGCGCAGTCGCAGCGAACCGTCCGCCAGCGGCCCCGCTCCGGCTTTTCGGACCGGCCGATCTGATATCGGTTTTACCGATATCGGCTTTCATATAAATGAATTTGTGAAACCGGAAGTTTCGGGCAACCTTCCGGTGGGGGATCATGCCGCCGTCCCAGAGCGGCCCCTGCAACGGGAGACGTCACCATGAAATCATTCTTGAAATCCTGTACCGCGATCGCCCTCGCGGTCAGCTTCACCGGCCAGGCAATGGCCCAGGTCAAGGAGATCGGCGCCGGCGAGGGGCAGGTCAATATCGTCGCATGGGCTGGCTATATCGAGCGCGGCGAAACCGACAAGGCCTTCGACTGGGTCACCAAGTTCGAAGAGGCCTCTGGCTGCAAGGTCAATGTCAAGACCGCCAACACCTCCGACGAGATGGTTGCCCTGATGAACGAGGGCGGCTTCGACCTCGTCACCGCATCGGGCGACGCCTCACTGCGCCTCATTGCCGGCAAGCGTGTCCAGCCGATCAACATCGACCTCATCAAGAGCTGGTCGACGGTCGACGACCGCCTCAAGGATGCTCCCTGGCACACGGTCGACGGCGTGCACTACGGCGTCCCCTACATGTGGGGCCCGAACGTGCTGATGTACAACACCGACACATTCAAGGAAGCGCCGACCAGCTGGAACGTCGTCTTCGAGGAAATGGACCTCCCCGACGGCAAGACCAACAAGGGCCGCGTGCAGGCCTATGACGGCCCGATCCACGTCGCCGATGCGGCACTCTACCTGATGACCCACAAGCCCGAGCTCGGCATCAAGAGCCCCTACGAGCTCAACGAGGATCAGTACAAGGCAGCCCTCGATCTGCTGCGCGTCCAGCGCACGCTGGTCGGCCGTTACTGGCACGACGCCTTCATCCAGATGGACGACTTCAAGAACGAAGGCGTCGTCGCCTCCGGCTCTTGGCCGTTCCAGGTCAACATCCTGAAGAGCGAGAAGCAGCCGATTGCATCGGTCTTCCCGGAAGAGGGCGTCACCGGCTGGGCCGACACCACCATGATGCATGTCGACAGCGCCAACCCGAACTGCGCCTACATGTGGATGGAGCATTCGCTGGCCTCCAACCTGCAGAGCGACCTGTCGGTCTGGTTCGGCGCCAACCCCTCGGTTCCCGCCGCCTGTACCGATGGCCGCGGCATGCAGACGGCCGAGGGCTGCACCACCAACGGCATGGACAATTTCGAGAAGGTCCATTTCTGGACCACGCCGACCTCGAAATGCGCCAGCCAGAATGACCAGTGCGTGCCCTATTACCGCTGGGTGTCGGACTACATCGGCGTCATCGGCGGCCGCTAGCATCCCGGCCTCCGCGCAGGAGGCCGTCACAGGCGACGGGCCGGAGACGCGCTTTTGCGTGCTCCGACCCGCGTCGGGCTGATCCGGCACGACCGGTCGGCTGCCCTTGCAACATCGCTCCCTCCTCTCCCCCTCGGGGAGGGGCTGGCCGCGCAGCGGCCGGATAGGGAGACTGTGATTCCGGTGATCGGTACATGACCACAGCTGTCGCCTTCGAGAAGATCTCGCGTCATTTCGGCACCGTAAAGGCCGTTGACGCGGTCGATCTCGACATCCGTGAAGGCGAGTTCTTCGCCATGCTCGGGCCGTCCGGTTCGGGCAAGACGACCTGCCTGCGTCTGATCGCCGGCTTCGAGCGGCCGACCGCCGGCCGCCTGTCGATCTTCGGCGAACGCGCTGAGGACGTTCCGCCCTACCGGCGCAACGTCAACACGGTGTTCCAGGACTACGCGCTCTTCCCGCATCTCAACGTCACCGACAACGTCGCTTACGGGCTGATGGTCAAGGGCGTTGCGAAGGAGGAACGCAGGCGCGCCGCCGACGCGGCGCTTGAACTGGTAAAACTTCCCGGCTACGGCGCGCGCCGCCCCGGCCAGCTTTCCGGCGGGCAGCGCCAGCGCGTCGCGCTCGCCCGCGCCCTGGTCAATCGGCCGAAAGTGCTGCTGCTCGACGAGCCGCTTGGCGCGCTCGACCTCAAGCTGCGCGAGAACATGCAGGAAGAGCTGAAGGCTCTGCAGAAGTCGCTCGGTATCACCTTCGTTTTCGTCACCCACGACCAGGGCGAGGCCCTGTCTATGGCCGATAGGATCGCCGTCTTCGACCATGGCAAGGTCAAGCAGGTCGGCACCCCGGAAGAGATCTACAAGACGCCCAACTCGCGCTTCGTCGCCGATTTCGTCGGCTCCTCCAACGTCCTGCCGCCGGACTTCGTCGAGCGCCATGTCGGCGAGAAGCGCTGGGCAAGCCTGCGGCCGGAATCGGTCCGCCTGGTTGCTGAAGGGCCCGGCGCCATTGCCGCCACCGTAATTTCCAGCGCCTATCTCGGCGGCACCACGCGGCTTGGCCTCGACGTCGAGGGCCATCGCATCAATGCCGTGCTGCCGGCCGGCGAACCCTGTCCGGCCGACGGCAAGCCCGTCCACATCAGCTTTGCCCGCGACGATCTGCATCTGATGGACGAAGCAGGATGAGCCTGGCGCAATCCTCGGCCATCCTGCCGGAGCGCGGCGGTGTTCGCGGCAGCCTGTCGGATACGGTGTGGCGCAAGCCGACGCTGCTCCTGCTGCTGATGCTGGCGCCACCGGTGCTGTGGCTCGGTATCGTCTATCTCGGCTCGCTGTTTGCGCTGCTGCTGCAGAGCTTCTTCTCGATCGACGAGTTTTCCGGCCTCATCAATCGCGAGTTCACCTTCAAGACCTACGGCGAATTGCTGCGGCCCTCCAACATCGACATCATCGTGCGGACGGTCTCGATGGCGGCGATGGTTACGCTCGCCGCCGCCGTCGTCGCTTTCCCCATCGCCTATTTCGCTGCCCGCTACGCGCGCGGCAAGTGGAAGGCGCTGTTCTATCTCGGCGTCATGCTGCCGCTGTGGTCCAGCTATCTCGTCAAGGTCTATGCCTGGAAGCTGATCCTAGCCAAGGAAGGCATCCTCACCTGGCTCTTCGCCAAGCTGCATCTGACCTGGCTGATCGAGGCCTGGTTGTCGCTGCCCATCGTCGGCGGCAACTCGCTGTCGGTCTCCTTCACCGGCACCTTCGTCGTCTTCGTCTATGTCTGGCTGCCCTTCATGATCCTGCCCGTCCAGGCTGCCCTTGAGCGTGTACCGCAAAATCTCGTCGAGGCTTCCTCCGACCTTGGCGCGACGCCGGCGCAGACCTTCCGCAACGTGCTGTTCCCGCTGGCGCTGCCCGGCATCGTCGCCGGCTCGATCTTCACCTTTTCGCTGACCTTGGGCGACTACATCATCCCGCAGATCGTCGGCACCTCGCACCTCTTCATCGGCCAGGCCGTCTATGCGCACCAGGGCACGGCCGGCAACATTCCGCTCGCCGCCGCCTTCACCGTCGTGCCCATCGTCGTCATGGGCTTCTATCTCTGGGGCGCCAAGCGCATGGGAGCCTTCAATGCGCTCTGACCGCTCCTCCGCGCCGCTCGGGCTGAAGATCGCCGCCGCCGCGGGCCTCGCCTTCCTGCACCTGCCGCTGCTCCTGATCTTCGTCTATGCCTTCACCACCGAGGAACGCAGCTACCAGTGGCCGCCGCCCGGCCTGACCCTGCAATGGTTCGCCGTCACCTGGAACCGGCCGGACGTCTGGCAGGCGCTGGGACTGTCCCTGAAGGTCGCGGCCATCTCGACGGTCATCGCGATGATCCTGGGCACGCTCTGCGCCGCCGCCGTCAGCCGCACCAAATTCTTCGGTCGCGAAACGATTTCTCTGCTGGTAATCCTGCCGATCGCGCTGCCCGGCATCATCACCGGCATCGCGCTGCGCTCGGCCTTCAACCTCGCCGATATTCCCTTCTCGACTTGGACCATCATCCTCGGTCACGCCACCTTCTGCGTGGTCGTCGTCTACAACAACGCAGTCGCGCGTTTCCGCCGCGTCTCCGGCTCGCTGGTCGAGGCCTCGATGGATCTCGGTGCCGACGGTTTCCAGACCTTTCGCCATGTCATCCTGCCCAACATCGGCACCGCATTGGTCGCCGGCGGCATGCTGGCCTTTGCCCTCTCTTTCGACGAGGTCATCGTCACCACCTTCACCGCCGGCCAGCAGCAGACCCTGCCGATCTGGATGCTCGAGGAACTGGTGCGCCCACGCCAGCGTCCGGTCACCAATGTCGTGGCCATGGTCGTCGTGCTGGTGACGCTGCTGCCCATTCTTGCTGCCTACTATCTCACCCGCGACGGCGACCAGATCGCAGGTTCGGGAAAATGAGGCAGTCGGCAATGGGCAGTCGGCAATCGCGGGCAACCCGTGCCTCCGGTCGAGCAAGACCTGCTTCGACTGCCGATTGCCGAATGCCCATTGCCGATAACTAAATTCAGGAGAACCACAATGCAGACCGAAATGCTCATCGGCTCGAAATTCGAAGCCGGAACCGAAGCTGGTGAAGCCGTGCTCAACCCGCGCACCGGCGCCAGCATTCTCGACCTGCCGGAAGCCTCCGATAATCAGATCGAGGCGGCGGTCTCGGCCGCCGAAAAAGCCTTCGTCACCTGGTCGCGCACGACGCCCGCCCAGCGCTCCGTCTACCTGCTCAAGATCGCTGAGCGCATCGAGACCGAGGCGAAGGAATTCGCCGCCCTGGAGGCGCTGAACTGCGGCAAGCCGGTCAACGCCGTACTGAACGACGAGATCCCGGCCATCGTCGACTGCTACCGCTTCTTCGCCGGCGCCGTCCGCTCGATGCCGGGCGTCGTTGCCGGCGAATACCTCTCCGGTCACACCTCGATGATCAGGCGCGATCCCGTAGGCATCGTTGCCTCGATTGCGCCATGGAATTATCCGCTGATGATGATGGCCTGGAAGCTCGCGCCGGCCCTTGGCGGCGGCAACACGGTCGTCTTCAAGCCCTCCGAACAGACCCCGCTGACGGCGCTGAAGCTGGCCAGGATCATGGCCGAGATCCTGCCCGAGGGCGTCGTCAACGTCGTGCTCGGCCGCGGCATCACCGTCGGCAATGCGCTGATCAACCATCCCAAGGTCAACATGATCTCGATCACCGGCGACATCGCCACCGGCAAGAAGGTGCTGGAGGCTGCCGCGAAGTCGGTCAAGCGCACGCATCTGGAACTCGGCGGCAAGGCCCCGGTCATCGTCTTCGACGACGCCGACATCGATGCCGTCGTCGCCGGCCTGCGCGCCTTCGGCTACTACAATGCCGGGCAGGACTGCACGGCGGCCTGCCGCGTCTATGCCGGCAAGAAGGTCTACGAGAAGCTCGTTGCCGACCTGTCGTCCGCGGTCTCCACCATCCACTACAACGATCCGGACGACACGGCCAACGAGATCGGCCCGCTGATTTCCAGGCGCCAGCGTGACCGTGTCGCCTCCTTCGTCGAGCGCGCCGCCGAGCTCAAGCACATCGAGATCACCACCGGCGGCAAGGTGGGCGACGGCACCGGCTTCTATTACCAGCCGACAGTCGTTGCGGGTGCGCTGCAGGACGACGAGATTGTCCGCCGGGAAGTGTTCGGGCCGGTCGTCTCGGTTACCCGCTTTTCCGAGGTCGACGAGGCCGTCAGCTGGGCCAACGACAGCGACTACGGCCTCGCTTCGTCCGTGTGGACCAAGGACATTTCGCGTGCCATGTCGACGGCTGCCCGCCTGCAATATGGCTGCACCTGGATCAACACGCATTTCATGCTGACCAACGAGATGCCGCATGGTGGACTCAAGCAGTCCGGCTACGGCAAGGACATGTCGGTCTATGCTCTGGAGGACTACACCGCCGTCCGCCATGTCATGATCGCACACTGACGGGCGCACCCCCTCATTGCATGCGACTGCCTGTTGTTCGGCGGCGGCCAGACCAGCTTGCCTGACGGGCGGAAACCTGCAATCTGGTCGGACCAGATTTCGGGGAGGGGATCATCATGAAAATCGGCTTCTGCATGTTCCTGTGGACGACGAACGTCACGTCAAAACACAGGAACCTGCTCGAGGACATCAAGGCGACCGGCTATGACGGCGTCGAGATCCCGATCTTCGAGGGCCTGCCGGACGACTACAGGCGCCTCGGCGAGATGCTCGACGCCATAGGCCTTGAGCGCACGGCTGTGACCGCCATGGGCGATCCGTCGATGAACCTGATTTCGCCGGATGCCGCGACACGACGCAAAGGCATCGCCTATATGAAATGGGCCATCGACTGCGCCAATGCGCTCGGTGCCGACCGCCTGTCGGGCCCGCTCCATTCGACGCTCGGCGCGTTTTCTGGAGAAGGCCCGACGCGGGCCGAGAAGAAGCGCTCCGTGGCCTCGCAGCGCGCGATCGGCGACCATGCGGGCAACAGGGGTGTTACTATTGGGCTCGAAGCGCTGAACCGCTTCGAGTGCTACCTGCTCAACACCATGGCCGACCTTGCCGAGCATCTCGACGAGATCGATCATCCCGCCATCAGGGGCATGTACGACACCTTCCACGCCAACATCGAGGAAGCCGACCCGATCGCGGCCTACACGAAGCATGTCAGGCACTTTGCCCATATCCACATCTCGGAAAATGACCGTGGCGTGCCCGGACGCGGCAACATTCCGTGGAAAGAAACCTTCGCCGCCATCCGCCAGAGCGGATATGACGACTGGCTGACCATCGAGGCTTTCGGCCGCGGGCTCAAGGACCTCGCTGCCGCGACCAAGGTGTGGCGCGACTTCGCCGAAAGCCCGGAAGCCGTCTATCGCGAGGGCTACACCCACATCCGCGACCATTGGAAGAACGCCGCCCGCCAGCCGCAATGAACGCTGCTTCGCCGGAGTTGGCAGCGTCTGCGGGCTGCGGCATGGGATTTGAGCAAGGGATCGTTCGATCGCAAAAAAAGGAACCCACTGCCCTTCCGACGCCTTCTTGTCGGTAATTGCCTGCGCGCCTAATTGGCACCAGGCGTCCTCAGCGAAAAGGATTGGGCGTGACCCTGAAACTCAATATCATCATCGGCAGTACCCGGCCGGGCCGCGTCGGGCCGAAAGTAGCCAGCTGGTTCCACGAACTGGCCAGCGAGCATGGCAAGTTCGAGCCCGTGCTCGTCGATCTCGCGGATTTCGCCCTGCCGGTCTACGACGAACCCAAGCATCCCCGCCTAAAACAGTATGAACACGAACACACGAAGCGCTGGAGCCGAAGTGTCGACTCGGCCGATGCCTATGTCTTCGTCACGCCGGAGTACAACCACACGGCTCCGGCTTCCCTGGTCAATGCGCTGACCTATGTTCTTCAGGAATGGGCCTACAAGCCCGCAGGCCTGGTCAGCTATGGCGGCATCTCCGGCGGATTGCGCGCGGCGCAGTCGGAAAGGCCGCTGCTGACCGCGCTGAAGATGATGCCGATCCCGGAGGGCGTGCCGATTCCTCTGGTCAGTCAGTATATCGGTGACAGCGGCGTCTTCGTGCCTAACGACCCGATTGTCACCGGCGCCGGTGTCATGCTCGATGAACTGCATCGCTGGGCCGAGGCCCTGAAGCCGATGCGCGACAAGGCCGCCTGAGCGCGGAGGCTGCACCCAATACGCGCTGGTCAAACGGATCCGACTGAAAACGCCTCCTGCTGGCGCGACGCGTCAGCTCTTCATGCGTGCAGGCCGAGTGCGCTGATCCTGACCTGGTTAGCTGCGTCGGTTGTTATGCGTTCGGGATGGCTGAAGACGTCGAAATCCTCTCCGCGCACCAGCGCGACCAGGGTCATGCCGGCTTCCTCGGCGGTGCGTATGGCCAGCGCGGTCGGGGCAGAGACCGCGATGATGAACGGCGCGCCGATGGCGGCCGTCTTCTGCACCATTTCGACCGAGACACGCGAGGTGACCACCACCGCACCTGCCGATCCGTCGATGCCCTTCCTCGCCAGCGCCCCCGCCAGCTTGTCGAGGGCATTGTGACGGCCGACATCCTCGCGCGCCTGCACGATGCCCTTCTCGGGAAGGTATAATCCGGCGGCATGTACCGCGCCTGTCTCGGCGTGCAGGGGCTGGACCTTCGACAGTTGCTTGACCGAGCGCACGATGTCGCCGGCGGTCAACGTCAGGGTTGATGCGCCGACGGTATCGACGGCCCGCATGGCCTCCTCGATCGACTCGATGCCGCACAGGCCGCAGCCGACCGGTCCGGCCAGCCGCCGCCGCCTTGCCTCGAAGCGCATGTTGGCCGTGTCTTTCAGCCGGATCTGGATATCGATGCCGGCACCCTGATCCTCGACGTCGATCGCCTCTATCTCCTCGGCCGAGCCGACGATCCCTTCGGTCAGCGAGAAGCCGAGCGCGAAATCCTCGAAATCGGCGGGCGAGGCCATCATCACCGCATGTGTCGTTCCGCCGAACGAGAACGCCACCGGGGTCTCCTCCGGCACCATGCGGTTTCGGCGGACCGTACCGGTCGGACGCCGGGCCAGTCGCATTGCTTCGCTGACGGGCGGGCGAATGTGCGTGGCTTGTTCCACTCCCTCGAGGCAGGCGGCGATCGGCCGCCCACCGGCTTCGTCCCGGATGTCGTGGCCTGCGGCTTCGTGAGGGTGGATTTCCAAGCGGACCTCAACTTCCCGGTAACAAGCTCAAGCGCCGGATCGGCGCAAAGACACTGTACTGCGACAGGATTTGGCCGGTTTTCAAAAGCAACGGGAAACGCACCGGCGTGCCTTGGGCGGATGAGCCTCGATTGACCGGCATCACCCCGAACCTCTGGGCCATTGCCCCGGCGCTCCCAAGCCAATAGCAATGCCGCAAAGGGGAGGTTCGCTCTTGGCGGTTCAGAAGCACATCATCGTCGTCGGTGCCGGCATCATCGGTGCATCGGTTGCATGGCATCTGGCAAAGGCGGGCGCGCGCGTCACGATGGTCGCCTCCGGGTCGCCGGGCGGCCTCGCCACGCCGAATTCTTTCGCCTGGATCAATGCCAGCTGGGGAAACCCGAAGCCCTATTTCGACCTGCGCATCCGCTCGATGGCTGAATGGGCTCGCCTCGCGTCTGAGGTGCCCGCCATTCCGCTGCAATGGAAAGGCGCGTTGTGCTTCGACCTGCCGGAAGCTGAGCTCGAAGAGTTTGCCAGGCAGCATTCCGCATGGGGTTACGGCATCCGTCGCGTCGGTCGGGCTGAAGCGGCGCGGCTTGAGCCAGGTCTCGCCCAACCTCCGGAGTTTGCGCTTCACGTCCCTGGCGAAGGCGCGACCGAGCCGGTTGCCACGACCCTGGCCCTGATCGCCGGTGCCGAGAGCCGGGGCGCGGCGGTGCATGCTGCCACCGAAGTACGGGGATTGATGCACGAGGGTGGGCGGGTTCGCGGCGTCCAGACCGATGCGGGAACCATCGAGGCTGACGACGTCGTCATTGCTGCCGGCACCGGAAGTGCCGAGCTTCTCGCAGGTGTCGGAGTAGCGTTCGAGATCGATACGCCGGCCGGCCTGCTGGTCCATTCGCGACCGCATGCACCGCTGCTCAAGGGGCTGGTCATCGGTGAGATCGCGCATGTCAGGCAGACCGCCGAGAGGCGCATTGTCGCCGGCTCCGACTTCGGCGGAACCGAACCCGGCAACGACGCTGCCGCCACGGCTCGGTCGCTGTTCGATGCGGTCAGGAAAATGCTTGCTGGCGCCGACGAGCTGGCGCTCGATTTCCACACCATCGGCTACCGGCCGATGCCGGCGGACGGCTTTCCCATAATCGGTCGGCCGGCGGGCATCCAGGGCCTCTATGTCACGGTCATGCATTCGGGCGTCACGCTGGCGCCCGCGGTCGGCCTCTTTGCCGCCGAGGAAATCCTCTCAGGCGCCCGCAACGAGCTTTTGGCCGCCTACGGAGCTGACCGGTTCGCCTGAAAAGATCCGCATCGCCGGGCCGGCCTGAGCCTTCCACATCATCGAGGTTCCGGCGGGGCGGCTTGGTTCGGCGGTCGCGATGCACTATCTGAGGGCCGCAGACAGGTGGACAGGAAAATCATGAGCATCACCAAGGAGGCCGTCCTCGAGCGCCTCAAGACCGTCAACGGTCCAGACTCTACCGGCGACATCGTATCGCTCGGCATGGTCTCGGAAATATTCATCGCCGACGCCAAGGTATTCTTCTCCATCACGGTGCCGGCCGCGCGCGCCCAGGAAATGGAACCGCTGCGCGCCGCCGCGGAACGCGTCGTCAAGTCCATTCCCGGTGTCGCCGGCGCCATGGTTGCGTTGACTGCGGAAAAGAAGGGCGGCGGGATGGAAGCGCCCGTTCCGCCTCGGCCCGCGTCACCTGCTGCCCGCCCGTCCGCCGCCGCGCGTCCCGCGCCAAATGCGCCGGCCTCTCAAACCTCAGGCAAACGAGGCGTCCCCGGCATTGCCTCGATCATCGCCGTGGCGTCGGGCAAGGGTGGCGTCGGGAAGTCCACCACCGCGGTCAACATCGCACTTGGCCTCGCCGCGATCGGCCTGAAGGTCGGCGTGCTCGATGCCGATATCTACGGCCCCTCCATGCCGCGTCTCCTCAACATTCATGGCCGACCCCAAACCGTCGACGGCAAGGTGATGCGGCCGATGGAAAACTAT
The DNA here is from genome assembly GCA_947259295.1 of uncultured Rhizobiaceae bacterium. GTDB lineage: Bacteria > Pseudomonadota > Alphaproteobacteria > Rhizobiales > Rhizobiaceae > CAMYMG01. Next base: position 36,603 of record CAMYMG010000058.1, on the reverse strand, counting down.
GGCCTGAAGGTCATGTCGATGGGCTTCCTCGTCGACGAGGAGACGCCGATGATCTGGCGCGGTCCGATGGTCATGTCGGCGCTGGCGCAGATGCTGCGCGAGGTCGAATGGGGCGAGCTCGACGTACTCGTCGTCGACATGCCGCCCGGCACCGGCGATGCGCAGCTGACCATGGCGCAACAGGTGCCGCTGGCCGGCGCCGTCATCGTATCGACGCCACAGGATCTGGCGCTCATAGATGCGCGCAAGGGCCTCAACATGTTCAGGAAGGTTGACGTGCCGCTACTCGGCATCGTCGAGAATATGAGCTATTTCATCGCTCCCGACACCGGCAAACGCTATGACATTTTCGGCCACGGCGGCGCGCGACGCGAAGCCGAGCGGCTCGGTGTCTTTTTCCTCGGCGAAGTTCCTTTGCAGATGGGCATCCGCGAGACGTCCGATTCGGGCGAACCCGTCGTCGTGTCCAGGCCCGACGGACCGGAAGCCAGGATCTATATCGACATTGCCAAAAATGTCTGGAACCGGGTCAACGAAGAACGTGGCGGCTCGGAGGCGTCGGCGCCGAGCATCGTCTTCGATTAGATAAGCGGAGCTTACGGGTGTTGCGGCGTAGCTTGCCCTGGCCTCCTACGCGGCGCTGACCTTCTCGTTCAGCGTCGAGAAAAACTGGCCGGCGAGCTTCTTCGAGGTCGATTCCATCAGGCGGCTGCCGAGCTGCGCCATCTTGCCGCCGACATCGGCCTTGGCGGCATATTTCAGGATCGTGGCGTTTGGCCCGTCCTCGACCAGCACCACGTCGGCGCCGCCCTTGGCGAAGCCGGCGATACCGCCCTTGCCTTCGCCGGTGATCGTGTAGGAATGCGGTGGGTTGAGATTGGTCAGCGTCACCTCGCCGGCAAAGGTTGCCTTGATCGGCCCCACCTTGAGCACGACCTTCGCAGCGAGTTCATTGTCGGACTTCTTTTCCAGCGATTGACAGCCTGGAATGCATTCTTTCAGCATGTCCGGATCGTTGAGCGCCGCCCAGACCTTTTCCACCGGCGCGTCAACACGCTCCTCGCCTTCGATCACCAAAGCCATGACGTCCTCCACGCAAATTCTGCCGCAGCCGTAGCGCAGCGTCCGGCGCCTGTCTATCGCACCAAAGTGCTGGCTCACTGGCAGCGCCAGGCCTGCCATCTTATATTTGTCCGACAAAAGCGAATATTTCAGGCCAGCAAAAGGCTACGCCCCCTTGCCGCTGCTGTGACGTTGTCATATCGATGCGGGGCAATTTTCCGGAGACCATCATGGCAGGCCCGACGACCCCGAAAAAATTCCGCTCGCAGGAGTGGTTCAACAATCCCGACAACCCGGGCATGACCGCGCTCTATCTCGAGCGCTACCTGAATTATGGTCTGACCCGCGAAGAGTTGCAGTCCGGCAAGCCGCTGATCGGCATTGCCCAGACGGGTTCCGACCTGTCGCCCTGCAACCGTCATCACCTCGATCTCGCCAAGCGCGTTCGTGCCGGCATCGAAGCGGCCGGCGGCGTACCTTTCGAGTTTCCCTGCCACCCGATCCAGGAAACCGGCAAGCGCCCGACCGCCGCGCTCGACCGCAACCTCGCCTACCTGTCGCTCGTCGAAGTGCTTTACGGCTACCCGCTTGACGGTGTGGTGTTGACGATCGGCTGCGACAAGACCACGCCGGCGCTTCTGATGGCTGCCGCGACGGTCAACATCCCGGCGATCGCGCTTTCCGTCGGCCCGATGCTCAACGGCTGGCATAAGGGCAAGCGCACCGGTTCGGGCACCATCGTCTGGGAGTCGCGCCAGCGCCTGTCGGCAGGCGAGATCGGCTATGACGAGTTCATGGACATCGTTGCCTCATCGGCGCCGTCCGTCGGCTACTGCAACACCATGGGGACGGCGACCACCATGAACTCCCTTGCCGAGGCTCTCGGCATGCAGCTTCCAGGATCGGCCGCCATTCCCGCTCCCTACCGCGAGCGTGGCCAGGTCGCCTATGAAACCGGCAAGCGCATCGTCGGCATGGTCCACGAGGACCTGAAGCCGTCGCAGATCATGACGCGCGAAGCCTTCGAGAACGCCATCGTCGTCAACTCGGCGATCGGCGGCTCCACCAACGCGCCGATCCATCTCAACGCCATTGCGCGTCACCTCGGCGTCAAGCTCGACAACAATGACTGGCAGGCGGTCGGCCACAAGATCCCGCTGCTCGTCAACCTGCAGCCATCAGGCGAGTATCTCGGCGAGGACTACCACCATGCCGGCGGCGTGCCGGCCGTGGTCATGGAACTGATGAAGGGCGGCCTGCTGCCGCATCCCGACGCGCTGACGGTCAACGGCAAGACCATGGCGGAAAATTGCAAAGGGGCCACCAACGAGAACCCCGACGTGATTTATCCGGTCAGCAAGCCCCTGATGGCCGATGCCGGCTTCGTCAACCTCAGCGGCAATCTCTTCGACAGCGCCATCATGAAGATCAGCGGCGTCTCGCCGGAATTTCGCCAGCGCTACCTCTCCAATCCCAACGACCCGGAGGCCTTCGAGGGCAATGCCGTGGTTTTCGACGGGCCGGAGGACTACCACGCCCGCATCGACGACCCTGCCGAGGCCATCGACGAGCACAGCATCCTGTTCATGCGCGGTGCCGGCCCGGTCGGCTATCCGGGCGGTGCGGAGGTCGTCAACATGCAGCCGCCGGCCTATCTCATCAAGAAAGGCATCCATGCGCTCGCCTGCGTCGGCGATGGCCGACAGTCGGGAACTTCGGGCTCGCCCTCCATCCTGAATGCCTCGCCAGAAGCCGCCATCGGTGGCGGCCTTGCACTGGTCAGGACCGGCGATCGCGTCCGCATCGACCTGCGCAAGGGCACGGCCGACATCCTGATCAGCGACGACGAACTCACGAGTCGCCGCGCCGACCTGCAGAACAATGGCGGCTACAAGTACCCCGAGCACCAGACACCCTGGCAGGAAATCCAGCGCGGGATCGTCGACCAGTTTTCGGAAGGCATGGTGCTGAAGCCGGCGACCAAATATCTCGATGTCGCCCACACCAGGGGCACACCGAGAGACAACCACTGACCTGAACGCGCCGGCAGTCACGCCGGCGCTGTCAGCCTCGCCACTTCGGCTTCGAGCTCGGCGATGCGCCCGTCGCGCTCCGCCAGCGCTGCGGCGACGTCTGCCGCTTCGAATCGCTGCGGAATATGCTGCGGGCAATTGGCGTCCCAAGCCGTCACGGTGAACAGCATCACCTGCTCGGGCCGCGCCCGGTAGTGCGTGGGCATCAAGCTGTCGATCAAATCCGCGTCGCCCTCGACCACCCTGGCAGTGCCCCAGATCTTCACCCTGCGCCGGTTGACGTAGTCGATCAGGAAGAGATGAGCCTTGGCGTTCTCGGCAAGGTTTCCGGCCGTGATGTACTGCCGGTTCCCGGTGAAATCGACGAAGCCGATCGTCCGGTCATCGATCACCCGCAGGAAACCCGCCGGGCCGCCGCGATGCTGGATATAGGGCTGGCCTTCCGCGTTCACGGTTGCCAGGAAAACGCTGGTCTGCGACTCGATGAATTGCTTCAGGTCGGGCGGGATATGCGTTTCCCAGCCGCCCTTTTCTTCCATATGCGCATAGCCGTCGCGCGAGCCCTTGCGCGCCTGAATAGCCTTCACGGCTGGCGTGAAGGCTACGTCGCTCGAATAGGCGTATGACATTACTACCTCTTGCTTTGCCTAGAGCCCGAGCTCGCTCAGGCCGGGATGGTCGTCGGGCCGTCGGCCGAGCGGCCAGTGATACTTGCGATCTGCCTCAGCGATCGGCAGGTCGTTGATGCTGGCGATGCGCCTGCGCATCAGGCCATGCTCGTCGAATTCCCAGTTCTCGTTCCCGTAGGCGCGGAACCACTGGCCGCTGTCGTCGTGCCATTCATAGGCGAAGCGGACGGCAATGCGGTTGTCGTGGAACGCCCACAGTTCCTTGATCAGCCGGTAATCGAGTTCCCTGTTCCACTTGCGCGTCAGGAAACCCTCGATCGCCTTGCGGCCGGTGAGAAACTCCGAGCGGTTTCGCCAGACGCTGTCCTCGGTATAGGCGAGCGCGACCTTTGCCGGATCGCGCGAGTTCCACGCATCTTCGGCGCCGCGCGCCTTCTGGGCGGCGGTTTCGGCGTTGAACGGGGGCAGGGGTGGGCGGTCCATGGGTCTCTCCTCAAGCGACACTGACTGCGATGGCGCCTCACGAAGCAGGCGCACCGCCAGCGGACTAGGTTGCCGCGGGATGGCTCTGTTCAAGCACTGGCTCGTGCGATTGCGACATTCCACGCCAATGACGACCGCCTGGATATAAGACCTTCCAATCTCCGCAACTATCCGCCAATATCGGGAGACAGTCTGCCGGATTATGGGAGGCATTATGGATCGCCTGGATGCCATGTCGGTGTTAGTGGCCGTCGTCGAAACCGGCAGCCTTTCGGCGGCCGCGCGGCGCATCGGTTCGCCTCTGTCGACCGTCAGCCGCAAGATTTCGGACCTGGAGGCGCAGCTCGGCACACGCCTGTTCATTCGCTCCAGTCGCAGCATCGTGCTCACCGAAGCCGGACACTCTTATGTTGCTGCCTGCAGGCGCATACTGGCCGATGTCGAGGAAGCGGAGCGCGCGGCGTCCGGTGAATACAGCGCGCCGAAGGGCGATCTCGTCATCACTGCGCCGGTCGTCTTCGGCCGTCTTCACGTGCTGCCGCTGGTGACCGCTTTTCTAACCCGATATCCCGAGATCGACATCAGGCTGATGCTGGTTGACCGGGTCGTTCACCTCCTCGACGAGCATGTCGATGTCGCCTTGCGCATCGGATCCCTGCCCGACAGCAGCCTGATCGCGATCAGGGTTGGCGAAATTCGCCGTGTCGTCTGCGGCAGCCCGGGCTATTTTTCCAGGAACGGTATCCCACAGACGCCGCGCGATCTGGCGGGCCATGCCTGCATAACCATGAACGGGTTGGCCTCGCCGTCCGCCTGGACCTTTGGCGCGGGCAAGTCCGAACAGTCGGTCGCCGTGCGATCCCGGCTCGTCGTCAACACCGCCGAGGCGGCCATCGATGCCGCCATTGCCGGCCTAGGTCTGACGCGTGTGCTCTCCTATCAGGTGGCGGTTCGGCCAGACGGCTTGCTCGATATCGTGCTGCGGGATTTCGAGCCGGCGCCGTGGCAGGTCAGCCTTGTGCATGCCGGGCAAGGGCTGTTGCCGATCAAGCTCCGGGCATTCCTCGACTTCGCCGCACCCCGCTTGAAAGCCGCTCTGTCGGGGGCAAAGGTCTAGCGGAGCGATCCGGACAGTAGGCTCAGTGGCCCATGCCGCTGCGTGGCAGCTTGATCATTTCGCCGAAGCGCAACCGCAGCCTGTCGTCCATGGAACGAGGCACGTGGCTCGGAAAACGTTCGCTCAGGATCCGCTTCTTCTCGGCGATGGCGCGCGTCAGGATGTCCGGCTTGCCCTTCTCGTTCCACTCCTTGGGCGAGAAGCGGTCACCGATCGCCGGGTAGAAATACTCGGTCTGCATCAGCTTCAGCGTCTGCTCGTTGCCAAGATAGTGGCCTGGACCCTGCATGCAGACTTCCGCAATCGTGTCGATCGACAGTGCCGCGTCGGTCACCTCGATGCCGCGCACGCAGCGCTGGCAGTGGCCGAGCATGTCGTTGTCGATGATCAGGCTTTCCAGGCAGAAGCCGAGCAGCGAGGCATGCATGCCCGCCGATTCATAGACGAGGTTGAGGCCCGAAAGCCCGGCCATCACATTGGTGATGCCCTTTTCGTAGCCGGACTGGATGTCTGGCAATTTGGAATCGGCCATGCCTGCTGCCGAGCCGCCCGGCAGGTTGTAGAACTGCGCCATCTGCGCGCAGGCAGCGGTCAATAGCGCCTGCTCGGCCGAACCGCCCGACATTGCGCCGGTCCTCAGGTCCGAGACGAACGGCCATGTGCCGAAAATGCAGGGATGGCCGGGCGCAATTGCGTTGACATAGACAAGGCCGGCGAGCACTTCGGCCACGGCCTGCACCACCGCGCCAGCGATTGCCGCCGGCGCAGTCGCGCCGGCCTGTCCAGCCGACAGGAGCAGGATCGGAATGCCACCCTCGACGCAGGCTTCAAGCACGCCGCAGGCGTCCTCAGCGAATTTCATTGGCGGCACGACGAAGCAGTTGGAATTCGAAACGAACGGGCGGGCGCGGAAATTCTCCTCGCCGCCGGCCATCGCATAGAGCATCTCCAGCGCCGGCGCGACGTTCTCGCGCACGGTGAAGCTCGTGCCGACATGCTTCGATGTACCCATCACGCAGGCATAAAGCGTGTTGAAGTCCATCTCGGCGGGGTCGGGAATGTCGCGCGGCACCATCGGCCGCTGGAAGAAATGGATATTGTCGAGCCCGTCGACGATGCGGGCCGCGTCGTAGATGTCCTGCAGCAGCGACTCGCGGTATTCGTGCTTTTCGACATCCACCAGATGCACCGCCGCACCAGCCGTTCCGTAATGCACGCGCTTGCCTTGGATCAGCATGTCGTGCTTCGGATCCTGGCCGTGCAGCGTTATGTTGCGCGCCGCGTTCTTGATCGTGTCCATCACGAGGGCGCGGGGGAAGCGGATGCGGCCATCGGCATCATGGCTGGCGCCGACCCTGGTCAGCGCCTCTATGCAGCTTGGAATGGCGTTGGCGAAGCCGACCGTTTCCAGCAGCGTCAGAACCGCTTCGTGGATGCGCTCAAGATCGTTTTCTGCGAGCGCCTTGTAGGTTCCGCCTTCAAGTCCCGGCCGGATCGGGCGAACATCGTCGGCAAGCGGCGCCGCCCGCATCGCGCGGCGCGCCTCGCGTCCGCCGGAGCGTCGCGAGTTTCGTTCGACGGGTGTCTCCTGCTGCTCCAACACAACCGACATGCCGAACCTCCAACCCATCGCCAAAGGCTGGTCCCGATTGGTCCACGCTGGACCGGTATCGTCCCGCTCTTGCCGCGACTATGCGCGCGCCATTGGCCGCAAATAGGGCCACTGGAGCGCGTAGGTTGGACCAGAATTTGGCCGGCGTCTTGGAGACTATGCGGCGGCCGGCCTGCGACCGGCCGCCGTTGCCAGTTCGCGGATGCCCGGCTCGATATGTTGCAGGGCGATCGACGATATGCCGAGCCGCATGAAGCGTGACGGCTGGCTGGTGCTGTCGAAGAAGCGGTCGCCCGGTTCGATGATAACACTGCGCGCCGCTGCCGCCTCGGCAAGGCCGCGCGCATTGATGCCGCGCGGACCCTCCAGCCACAGCGATGCGCCGCCAGCCGAATCCGTCGAGCGCCATTCCGGCAGGAAGGCCGTGATCGCCTGAACAAGGCGCTTGCGCCGCTCGTCGAACGCTGTCGAAAGCCGCCTGACCAGTGCCTCGTGGTGGCCGAGGGAAAGGAACAGCGCCACGGCGCGCTGGTTGTTGGCCGGCGGATGGCGCAGCATGAAACGGCGCAGCGCCCTCAGTTCCGCAATGAGTCCGGCGTCGGCGACGATGTAGCCAAGCCGCAGGCCCGGCGCCAGCGTCTTTGACATCGAGCCGACATAGATGACGCGGCCGGAGCGGTCGAGGCTCTTCAGCGCCTGCTGCGGCGCCTCGTCGATCAACTGGCTGTCATAGCCGTCCTCGATGATGATCTGGTTGTTGCGGCTGGCCCGCGCCAGAAGGTCGCTCCTGCGCTCGGTGCTCAGCGGAACCATGGTCGGGCAATGGTGGCTGGGTGTCACGAAGACGAAGCCCGCATCGTTGGGAATCTCCTTGGTAACAATGCCTTGGCTGTCCACCGGCGTTGCGTGGATGTCGGCGCCGGCGAGCCGGAAGATGGAGCGAGCGTCGGGATAGCCCGGATCCTCCATCGCCACCTTGGAGCCCTTGCTCATCAGGAGATTGGCCAGCATGTAGAGCGCGTTCTGGGCGCCGAGCGTCACGATGATCTCGTCGGGATTGGCGAAGATGCCGCGCCGCGGCAGCAGCCGTGCCTGGATCTGCTCGATTAGCAGCGGGTCGTCGCGGTCGACCATGTCCGCCGCCCAGTTGCGGATTTCCAGCACCGCCAGCGCCATGCGGTTGCATTCGCGCCACTCGGCCGTTGGAAACAGCGCCGGGTCGAACTGGCCGTACACGAATGGATAGGAAGACTTTATCCAGTTCTGGTGGTTGGAAGGTCCGGGCATGTCGCTGGCCGAAATCTTGCGCCGCGACTTCCAGTCGATCTCGTTGACGTTGTCGGCTGCCTTGTGGTGCGGCTTGGCCGGCGTGGCCAGGACATCGGGATTGACGAAGTGTCCGCGCCGCTCGCGCGCCACCAAAAAACCCTGGTCGACAAGTTGTTGGAAAGCCAGCACCACGGTGCCGCGCGCCACGCCGAGCTTCTCAGCCAGGATGCGGCATGAAGGCAGCGGCATCGAGGCGGCGATCTGTCTATCGAGAATTGCAGCGACAATCGCCTGCCTGATCTGCGCCTGGAGGGTTTGTCCGGATTCGGCCGATATATGGAACAGGCCGGACCAGATGGCTGCGTCGTTTCTCTGTGGCATTTCACGCTCCTCCTGCATCCAGCCGGCAATTTCTGGACCAGCAATTTGTAGCTGTGGTCCAAATCGTTGCGCCAATGAATTTTTCTGATTGTTATGATCTATACCAGTGATGCTTGCTTGCTGGCCCAATTCCGCGCCGGCAATCGGGCGATTCCAACATTGAATCGGCGCCGCGGTCTTTCGCCGCCCCGGCAAGTTCCCTTAAGATGCCGTGAACCCTTCGATCATGGAGTCCACAGTGGCAAAATCACCCGTTGAAGCGCAGCTTGCTGCGCTGCGCGATCATCGTGCGCAAGCGCCAAGTGACATGCGGGCGGCGTTCGCCGCGGATCCGGACCGCTTCGGCCGGTTCTCCGCCTCCAGCGAGGACCTCCTGTTCGACTGGTCGAAATGCGCCGTCACCGACGAAACAATGCGTCTTCTGCAGAACCTCGCGGTTGCCGCCGGTGTGCCACAGCGCCGTGACTCCATGTTCGCCGGAGAGAAGATCAACATCACCGAAAACCGGGCCGTCCTTCACACCGCCTTGCGCGCGCCGCGCGGTGCGAAACTGACGCTCGACGGCGAGGATATCATCGCCGATGTGCATGCCGTGCTCGATGCGATGGCGAAATTCTCCGACGCCGTCCGCTCGGGCACTGCGGCCGGCGCGACCGGAGAGAAGATCACCGACATCGTCAACATCGGTATCGGCGGATCGGATCTCGGTCCGGCCATGGCGACGCTGGCGCTGGCGCCCTGGCACGACGGACCGCGGGCTCACTTTGTCTCCAATGTCGATGGCGCGCATATCCACGATACGCTGAAGGGCCTCGACCCAGAGACCACGCTCTTCATCATTGCCTCGAAGACCTTCACCACGGTCGAGACCATGACCAACGCCGAGACGGCGCAGAAGTGGATCGAGGCCGCGCTTGGCAAGTCCGCTACCGCGAAGCACTTCGTCGCTGTCTCCACGGCGCTCGACAAGGTTGCGAAGTTCGGCATCGCCTCCGACCGCGTGTTCGGCTTCTGGGACTGGGTGGGCGGCCGCTATTCGCTCTGGGGCGCCATCGGCCTGCCGATCATGATCGCGGTCGGCCCCGATAATTTCCGAGCTTTTCTGGCCGGCGCCCACGCCATGGACGAGCATTTCCGCAACGCGCCGCCGGAAAAGAATATTCCGCTGCTGATGGGTCTGGTCGGTTTCTGGCACCGCGTCATCTGCGGTTATCCGGCGCGCGCCGTCATCCCCTACGACCAGCGGCTGTCGCGCTTTCCCGCCTATCTGCAGCAGCTCGACATGGAATCGAACGGCAAGCGCGTCACGCTCGACGGCACGGCGGCAGCGACGCCGACAGGCCCCCTGGTCTGGGGCGAGCCCGGCACCAACGGCCAGCACGCCTTCTTCCAGCTTCTGCACCAGGGCACCGATGTCATCCCGGTCGAGTTTCTGGCCGCAGCCGTCGGTCACGAGCCGGATCTGCGTCATCACCACGATCTTTTGCTTGCCAATGTGCTCGCCCAGTCCGCCGCCCTGATGAAGGGCCGCACGCTGGAGGAAGCGCGCACGCAGATGCTCGACAAGGGCATGGACGCCACCGAGGTCGACCGGATCGCGCCGCACCGCGTGTTCGCCGGCAACCGGCCGTCGATCACGCTGATCTACAAGACGCTCGATCCCTACACGTTCGGACGGCTGATCGCGCTCTATGAGCATCGGGTCTTCGTCGAGGGCGTGATGTTCGGCATCAATTCGTTCGACCAGTGGGGCGTGGAATTGGGCAAGGAACTCGCCACCGGCCTGTTGCCCGTTGTCGAGGGCAAGCAGGATGCCTCCGAAAGTGACGCCTCGACAGCCGGCCTCGTGCGCCATATCCATGGGCTCCGCGAGGAGTAGCAAATTTGCCGGACATCAAGGGGATCCTGTTCGACAAGGACGGGACGCTGGTCGACTTCCAGAAGACCTGGTTCGCCATTGGCGACCGCATGGCACTGCGCGCCGCCGGCGGTGACCGCGCCAGGGCAGACACGCTCATGGCGGCCGCAGGCTATGATTTCGAGCGCCACTGCTTCGGTGCTGATTCGGTCTTCGCAGCCGGTACCAATGCCGACATCGTGGCGCTTTGGTACCCTGAGCTCGACGCCGCCCCGCGGCAGGAAATGATCAAGACGTTCGACGTGGTGACGGCAGAACAGGGGGCCGAACAGGCCGTAGCCTTGCCCGGCGCCGCCGATGCCATCGCCAGCCTGCATCGGGCCGGCATCCGCCTCGGTGTCGCTACCAACGATTCGACCGGCGGCGCCGAAAAGACGCTGCTCGCGCTGGGCATCGCCCAGATGTTCGACGCCGCCTACGGCTACGATGCGGTGGCCAATCCAAAGCCGGCGGCCGATGCCATCCACGCCTTCTGCGATCTGACCGGCCTCAAGCCGGCCGAGATCGCCATCGTCGGCGACAACCGCCACGACCTCGAGATGGCACGCGCCGGCGGCGCGGGCCTCGCCGTCGGCGTACTCTCGGGTACCGGAACCCGGGAGACATTGCAGCCGCTGGCCGACGTCATCCTGGATTCGATCGTCGACCTGCCGGCTTATCTCGGTATCGGCTGACCGCGGCCAGTAAAGAGGGGAGGGAGCCTCATGAGACTGCAGGGAAAGCGCGCGGTCGTCACAGGCGGTTCGCAGGGCATTGGCCTGGCAATCGCCGCGGCCTTTGTCGGCGAGGGCGCCGAGGTCTGCCTGATAGGCCGCGACGCGCAGAAGCTTCATGACGCGCGCAAGCAACTCGGGTCCGACGCAGTCGAGACGGTTTCCGCCGATCTTGCTACACCGGCCGGAAGCGACAAGGTCAGCGACGAGATCGCCGGTTCGGACCGGCCCGTCGACATTCTGGTCAACAATGCCGGCGTCGCCTTCCTTGTCCCGTTCGACACGGTCACGCAGGAGCAGTTCGACCAGTCCTTCTCCCTCAACGTCTCGGCGATGTTCTTCCTCACCCAGCGGCTGCTGCCTGCCTTTGCACCGAGCGGCGCCTCGGTGATCAACATCTCGTCCTACTTCGCCGGCAAGATGATCCCGAAGCGGCCGTCGAGCCTCTATTCGCTCTCCAAGGGTGCCGTGAACTCGCTCACCAAATCGCTGGCCTTCGAGCTTGGACCGCGCGGCATCCGTGTCAACGCGATCGCGCCCGGTACCGTCGACACGCCGATGCGCCGCAAGTCTGTCGACAACCGGCCTGAGGCGGCCAAGGCAGAGCTGCAGGCCTATGTCGAGCGCAGCTATCCCCTCGGCCGCATCGGGCGGCCTGACGATCTGGCCGGCATTGCCGTCTATCTGGCGAGCGACGAAGCCGCCTGGACCACCGGCGGCATCTTCGCCGTCGACGGCGGCTACACCGCCGGTTGAACCGTCCTAGTTCCTGAGTTCGCGCCTCAGGATCTTGCCAACATTCGTTTTCGGCAGCTCGGCCCTGAATTCGATGAATTTCGGCCGCTTGTAGCCGGTCAGGTTGGCTTTGCAGAAGGCGTTTAGATCTTCCACCGTCAGGTTGGGGTCCTTCTTGACGATAAAGAGCTTCGGCGCTTCGCCCGAATGTTCGTCCGGCACCCCGACCGCCGCCACCTCCAGCACGCCCGGATGCATCGCCACGACTTCCTCCAGTTCGTTCGGGTAGACGTTGAAGCCCGAAACCAGGATCATGTCCTTCTTGCGGTCGACGATCCGGGTGAAACCCTTGTCGTCCATCACACCCATGTCGCCCGATTTGAAGAAACCGTCGGGCGTCATCACTTTCAGCGTTTCGTCCGGCCGGTTCCAGTAGCCGGCCATCACCTGCGGACCCTTGATGCAGATTTCCCCGATCTCGCCGAGCGGCACCTCGTTGCCGTCGTCGTCGCGGATCGACAGTTCCGTCGACGGCAGCGGCAGGCCGATCGAGCCGCTGAATTCGGTCGCCGTGACATAGCTTGCCGTCGCCACCGGCGACGTTTCCGAAAGTCCATAGCCTTCGGTGATGCTGTTTCCGGTCAGTTCCTTCCACCGTTCGGCGACACCCTTCTGGATCGCCATGCCGCCGCCCAGCGTCAGGATCAGCGGCTTGAAGTCGAGCGTCCGGAACTGCTCGTTGTTGAGCAACGCGTTGAACAGGGTGTTGAGGCCGGGAAAGATGTGGAACTTGTATTTATGGAGCTCCTTCACGAAGCCCGGAATGTCGCGCGGGTTGGGAATAAGGACGTTCTGCGCCCCCTGTTGCATGCCCATCAGCGCGTTCACAGTCAGCGCGAAGATATGATAGAGCGGCAGCGCGCAGATATAGACGAGATCGGCGGGTTTCGGCTTGGCCCTGTAGGCTTCTTCAACCCACATGGCGAGTTGGCTGACATTGGCCAGCACGTTGCGGTGGAGCAGCGTCGCGCCCTTGGCCACGCCGGTCGTCCCGCCGGTATATTGCAGGAAGGCGACATCGTCCGGGCCGACCTTGGCCGGCTTGAACGTTCGCTCGGCGCCATCGCTCAGCGCAGCGTTGAAGCTGACATGGCCCGGCAGCGACCAAGACGGCACCAGCTTCTTCACGCGCCGCACCACCAGATTGACCAGGATTCCCTTGATCCCCAGCATGTCGCCCATCGCCGCCACCACGACATGCTTGACCTGCGTCCTGGGGATCACGGTCTGCAGCGTCTTGGCAAAGTTCTCCAGCACGACGATCGCCTCGGCCCCGGAATCCTTGAGCTGGTGCTCCAGTTCGCGGGGCGTGTAGAGCGGGTTGACGTTCACTACCGTGTAGCCGGCCCGCAGGATGCCCATCATCGCGACGGGATATTGCAGCACGTTGGGCATCATGATTGCCACCCGCGCACCCTTGGCGAGACCGCGACCCTGCAGCCAGGCTCCGAATGCGGCAGACTGCCGCTCCAAGTCGCCGTAGCTCAGCGTCTTGCCCATGCAGGTGAAGGCCGTTCGTCCGGCATATTGTCTGCATGCCCCAACGAGCAGGTCGCCGATCGAAGCGGCGCTTGGCGGCGTGACTTCTGCGGCGACCTTCGCCGGGTAGCTCTTCAGCCACGGCTTGTCTCGCGCAGTCACCGGGTTGTTTCCTGCAGTCGCGGGCTTGCGCCGCGGAGCCGCGGGCTTGCCCTGCGCCTTCTGCTTCGGCATTCGAGCACTACTGGCTGTGGATTTCGCAACCGCCTTTTTGGCCGTGCCTGGTGATACGGCTTTCGGCTTCGCTGCGCGGGCTGACACTTTCTTTGGCGCCCCTTCCGGCGTGGAGGCCATCTCGGCAGCGGTTTTGGCGGAGGCGGATTTCGTCGCGCTTTTGGCTCTGGGTTTCCGGTCAGCAGTCCTGGCTTTCGCCTTCGACGGTTCCTTGCTGGATGATTTCGCCAATTATTCCTCCCACGGCACTCTGTCTGCCGCCTTGTTTGCTGCCGGCCCGTGGCCCGGGCTTCTGCGGCAGATGTCGCGACTTGGCCGGCACGCCGGCCGGGGCAATCTAGGGCGAGCCGCCTTCCACAAGCAAGCGGTGCCGCCACATGGCTTATGCTGGATGGCGCCATGCAGGAGGAAATTCACCACTTCCCGTGCGGTATCGGAAGGGGGAGTTCCAAACGGCTTTAAACGGTGATTATATGCCCGCCTGTCCAGCCTACAGAGGGGCCTGGAACAAAATCAGGGAGTATCCGATGTTAAGAAAATTGACCTTCGCTGCCGCTTTGGCGACGGCGACCGTCCTGAGTGGTGCCGCGAGCGCCAAGACCTTCGTCTATTGTTCAGAAGGTTCGCCAGAAGGTTTCGATCCAGGCCTCTACACCGCCGGCACGACCTTCGATGCGGCAGCACACACCGTCTACAACCGTCTGCTCGAGTTCAAGAAGGGCACGACCGAGACCGAACCGGGTCTCGCCGAGAGCTGGGAGATTTCGGATGACGGCCTGGAATATACCTTCAAGCTGCGCCCCGGCGTGAAATTCCAGACGACGGAATTCTTTACCCCGACCCGCGACCTCAACGCCGACGACGTCATCTTCTCCTACGAACGCCAGTTCAGCGCCGACAATCCCTGGAACCAGTACGTTCCCGGCACGTCGTGGGAATATTTCGCCGGCATGGGCATGCCAGACCTGATCTCGTCGATCGAGAAGGTCGACGATATGACGGTGAAGTTCGTTCTCAAGCGCAAGGAAGCACCGTTCCTCGCCAACGTGGCGATGCCTTTCGCGTCGATCATGTCGAAGGAATATGCCGACAAGCTCGAGGCGGACGGCAAGAAGGAACAGCTGAACCAGATGCCGCTCGGCACAGGTCCCTTCGCCTTCGTCGCCTACCAGCAGGACGCCGTCATCCGCTACGAGGCCAACCCCGACTACTGGGGCGGCAAGCAGAAGATCGATGATCTCGTCTTCGCCATCACGACCGATGCCGCCGTTCGCTACCAGAAGCTCAAGGCCGGCGAATGCCATCTGATGCCTTACCCGAACTCGGCCGACGTCGAGGCGATGAAGGCCGACCCGGCGCTGAAGGTCATGGAGCAGGAAGGCCTGAACGTCGCCTACCTCGCTTACAACACCACCCAGGCGCCGTTCGACAAGGTCGAGGTTCGCAAGGCTCTCAACAAGGCGATCAACAAGGAGGCGATCGTCGACGCCGTGTTCCAGGGCGCCGCAACGCCTGCCAAGAACCCGATCCCGCCGACCATGTGGTCCTACAATAAGGCCATCGAGGACGACACCTACGATCCGGATGCAGCCAAGAAGATGCTCGAGGATGCCGGTGTCACGGATCTATCCATGAAGGTCTGGGCAATGCCGGTCGCGCGTCCCTACATGCTGAACGCGCGTCGCGCAGCCGAACTTATCCAGTCGGATTTTGCCAAGATCGGCGTAAAGGTCGAGATCGTCTCCTACGAATGGGCCGAATATCTCGACCGTTCGAAGGCCAAGGATCGTGACGGTGCCGTCATGCTCGGCTGGACCGGCGACAATGGCGATCCGGACAACTTCCTCGACACGCTGCTCGGCTGCGATGCCGTCGGCGGCAACAACCGCGCGCAGTGGTGCAACCAGGAGTTCGACGACCTCGTCTCCAAGGCCAAGACGTCTTCGGACAAGGCCGAGCGCACCAAGCTCTACGAAGAGGCGCAGGTCGTCTTCAAGCGCGAGGCGCCCTGGGCAACCCTCGACCACTCGCTGTCGGTCGTGCCGATGCGCAAGGAAGTCGAAGGCTTCGTCCAGAGCCCGCTCGGTGATTTTGCCTTTGACGGCGTCGACATCGCCGAGTAATTAGCGGCCGAAATTGCAGGAGGGGGCGTTCCGGAACGAACGCCCCCTTTTGCTTAGAACGGACTGCCCGCAGGGGCCGGGGCCAGGGGTTACTCAATGCTTCGCTATCTCGTGAAACGTCTGGCCGTGCTTGTGCCGACGTTCATCGGCGTCTCGATTATCGCCTTTTCTTTTATTCGCCTGTTGCCGGGTGATCCGGTCGCGCTGCTGTCGGGCGAACGCGTCATGTCGCCGGAGCGCCACGCGCAGATCTCCCATGAACTTGGCTACGACCGGCCGCTGGTAGTCCAGTATTTCGACTATCTGGGCGGCGTGATGACCGGCGACCTCGGCAATTCCATCGTCACCAAGCAGCCGATCCTCGACCAGTTCCTGACGCTGTTCCCAGCGACGCTGGAACTGTCGATCTGCGCCATCATCTTCGCGATCATCCTCGGCATCCCGGCCGGCATCTTCGCCGCCATCAAGCGCGGCAGTTTCTGGGACCAGACGATCATGGGCACCGCCCTTGTCGGCTATTCGATGCCGATCTTCTGGTGGGGCCTGCTGCTCATCATCTTCTTCTCCGGCATTCTGCAGTGGACGCCCGTCTCCGGCCGCATCTCGCTGTTCTACTTCTTCCCGCCGGTCACCGGCTTCATGCTGATCGATTCGCTCCTGTCGGGGCAGGCCGGCGCCTTCAAGTCGGCGGTCAGCCACCTCATTCTTCCGACCATTGTGCTCGGCACCATCCCGCTCGCGGTGATTGCCCGCCAGACCCGCTCAGCCATGCTTGAAGTGCTCGGCGAGGACTACGTCCGTACCGCGCGCGCCAAGGGCCTGTCGCCATTTCGTGTGGTCGGCATCCATGCTTTGCGCAACGCCATGATCCCGGTCATCACCACGATCGGCCTGCAGGTTGGCGTGCTGCTCGCAGGCGCCATTCTCACCGAGACCATCTTCTCATGGCCCGGCATCGGCAAGTGGATGGTCGATTCGGTGTTCCGGCGCGACTATCCGGTCATCCAGGGCGGGCTTTTGCTGATCGCCGGCATCATCATGATCGTCAACCTCATCGTCGATCTCCTATACGGGTTGATCAACCCGCGTATCCGGCACTAGGAGCAACGAGCATGGCCGAAACAAATGTTGCCCAGCCGATCTCCCTCGATCCATCGCGTCGTCGCCGGCTGGCGGAATTCTGGTACTATTTTTCCGAGAACCGCGGCGCGGTGATCGGCTTCTGGCTGTTCGTGCTGCTGGTCATCGTGGCGCTGCTGGCGCCCGTCATTGCGCCACATCTGCCCTATGCGCAGTATCGTGACGCGGTGCTGGTGCCGCCATTCTGGGAGGAGGGGGGTCGCGCCGCTTTCCCGCTCGGCACTGACCCGGTCGGTCGCGACATTCTCTCGCGATTGCTCTATGGCGCGCAATATTCGCTGTTCATCGGCGTCGTCGTCACCACGATCGCGCTCGTCGGCGGCATCGTCATCGGCGTCATCGCGGGCTATTTCGGCGGCTGGATCGACACCGTGATCATGCGCATAATGGACGTCATCCTGGCCTTCCCGTCGCTGCTCCTGGCCCTTGTCCTCGTCGCAGTTCTCGGACCCGGCCTGACCAATGCCATGATTGCCATCGCGCTCGTTCTTCAGCCGCATTTCGTGCGCCTTACGCGCGCTGCCGTGATGACCGAGAAGGGCCGCGAATATGTCACGGCGGCCCGCGTTTCGGGCGCGGGTTCCCTGCGCCTGATGTTCCGCACCATCCTGCCCAACACCATGGCGCCGCTCATCGTTCAGGCGACGCTCTCCTTCTCCAGCGCCATTCTGGACGCCGCCGCACTCGGCTTCCTCGGCATGGGCGCGCAGCCGCCAACGCCCGAATGGGGCACCATGCTGGCCGAGGCGCGCGAGTTCATCCTGCGGGCCTGGTGGGTCGTCACCTTCCCCGGCGTTGCCATCCTGATCACCGTGCTGGCGATCAATCTTGTCGGCGACGGCCTGCGCGACGCGCTCGATCCCAAGCTGAAGAGGTCTTGAGACATGCCCCTGCTTGAAATCGAAAACCTCGTCGTCGAATTCGCTACGGCCGCCGGCCAGTTCCGCGCCGTCGACGGCGTCTCGCTGTCGGTCGAGCCGCGCGAGGTACTGGCCATCGTCGGTGAATCCGGCTCCGGCAAGTCCGTCTCGATGCTCGCCGTCATGGGCCTCCTGCCCTGGACGGCCAAGGTCACCGCCGACCGCATGGACTTCGACGGCGTCGATCTCATGCAGCTCTCGCCCCAGGAGCGTCGCAAGATGGTCGGCAAGGACATGGCGATGATCTTCCAGGAGCCGATGGCGAGCCTCAATCCCTGCTTCACCGTCGGCTTCCAGATCGAGGAGGTGCTCGCTGTCCACATGGGCATGAGCCGCGCCGAGCGCCGCGCCCGCGCCATCGAACTGCTCGACCTCGTCGGTATCCCCGACCCGGCCGATCGCCTGGGCTCCTTCCCGCACCAGATGTCGGGCGGCCAGTGCCAGCGCGTCATGATTGCCATCGCCATTGCCTGTAACCCCAAACTGCTGATCGCCGACGAGCCGACCACCGCGCTCGACGTCACCATTCAGAAGCAGATCCTCGATCTTCTGGTCGGCCTTCAGGAAAAATACGGCATGGGCCTGATCATGATCACCCACAACATGGGCGTGGTGGCCGAGACGGCCGACCGCGTCATCGTCCAGTACAAGGGGCGCAAGATGGAAGAGGCCGACGTGCTGACGCTGTTCGAGAATCCCAAGAGCAACTATACGCGCGCGCTTCTCTCGGCGCTGCCCGACAATGCGACCGGCGACCGCCTGCCGACGATCTCCGACTACCTCGTCGACGAGCAGCCCGCCGACGGAGCCGCCTCATGACCGCTATCCTCGAAGCCCGCAACATCGTGCGCGACTACCATGTTGGCGGTGGCCTGTTCTCCAGCCCGCGCACCGTCCATGCGGTCAAGGGCGTCAGCTTCTCGGTCGAGAAGGGCAGGACGCTCGCCATCGTCGGCGAGAGCGGTTGCGGCAAGTCGACCCTTGCGCGGATCGTCACGCTGATAGACCCCGCGACGGCCGGCGAACTGTTCATCGAGGGCCAGAAGGTCGACATCGCCAAGGACAAGCTGACGCCCGAGATGCGCCAAAAGGTGCAGATCATTTTCCAGAACCCCTACGGCTCGCTCAACCCGCGCCAGAAGATCGGCGACGTGCTCGGCGAACCGCTGCTCATTAACACCGACATGCCGGCCTCCGAGCGCCGCGATCGCGCCATGGCCATGCTGAAGAAGGTCGGCCTGGCCGAAGAACACTTCGCCCGCTATCCGCACATGTTCTCGGGCGGCCAGCGCCAGCGCATCGCCATTGCCCGCGCGCTGATGCTGAACCCCAGCCTGCTCGTGCTCGACGAGCCGGTCTCTGCGCTCGACCTCTCGGTGCAGGCGCAGGTGCTGAACCTGCTTGCCGACCTGCAGGACGAGTTCCAGCTGACCTATGTCTTCATCAGCCACGACCTCTCGGTGGTGCGCTACATCGCCGACGAGGTGATGGTCATGTATTATGGCGAGGCGGTCGAATACGGCCCGCGCGACGAGGTCTTCGCCAACCCCAAGCATGATTATACGAAGACGCTGTTTGCCGCCACGCCGCGGGCTGACGTCGCCTCGATCAAGGCGCGCCTGGCGAGGAAGGCCGCCGCCTGACCGCCCGAGCCTTCAGTAGCGCTCCGGAACGTACATCTCGGCTGGCACGGGGTGGCGCACATAGTCGTCATGGTGCACCCGCGGCGGCAGTTCGATCTCCGGCTTCGGAACGTCGCCATAGGGGATCTGCTCGAGCAGGTGCGCGATGCAGTTAAGGCGGGCCCGCTTCTTGTCGACGGCATGCACCACCCACCACGGCGCGTCCTCGGAATGCGTGCGCGCCAGCATCTCTTCCTTCGCCTTCGTATAGTCTTCCCAGTGGACGCGGCTTTCCATGTCCATAGGCGACAGCTTCCATTGTTTCAGCGGGTCGTGGATGCGCATCTTGAAGCGGAACTGCTGCTCCTCGTCGGTGATCGAGAACCAGTATTTGATCAGCACGATGCCCGACCGCACCAGCATACGCTCGAAATCGGGCACGGAGCGGAAGAACTCCTCGAGTTCCTCCTTGCTGCAGAAGCCCATGACGCGCTCGACGCCGGCGCGGTTGTACCAGGAGCGGTCGAACAGCACCATTTCGCCTGCCGCCGGCAGATGCGGTACGTAGCGCTGGAAATACCATTGGCTCTTCTCGCGGTTGGTCGGCGCCGGCAGCGCGACGACACGGCAGATGCGCGGGTTCAGCCGCTGCGTCACGCGCTTGATGGCGCCGCCCTTGCCGGCCGAATCGCGCCCCTCGAAGATCACCAGCACCTTGAGTTTCTGATGCTGCACCCAGTCCTGCAGCCGCACCAGTTCGTGCTGCAGCCGGAACAGCTCGCGAAAATAGATCTTGCGGTCGAGCGTCTGCTCGGCCGGCTCGCTCATGCCCTCGGCGACCAGCTCGTCGAGCCGGTCCTCCTCCATCTGCATCTCCAGTTCCTCGTCGAAACTGTCGGCGATTTCCTCCTTGATGCGTCCGAGTTCGTATCGCTGGCTGTCGTCCATGGCGCGGGTCCCCATTGTCGGCCTACCAGTCAACGGCTTTTGCAACAGTGATATGACAAGGCGGGGGACGGGGGGCGAAGCGAGAACCGCGAATAGCGCTCAGGCCAAGGCTTGGCCGGGCTCTCGCTCTTCGGAAATGCAAAGGAAAAATGGTGCCGCTTAGGTGACTCGAACACCTGACCCCATCGTTGCGAATTGTTTTTCGTAACAATATCATAGATTTAGACGCTGTATGAAATCGTTGGACCCTGCAGGACAAGCCATTGGCCGGAATCCACTTTCGGGAGTTGAGAGGTAGCACAGGGTATCACCCGGTTGCCACCCCTTTGATCCCGCGACACTACTAGCAGCCTACAGTTCGCAGTTGGCCCTACTAATCGGCGCGGCACCCCGGCGGACCTCCCCCCATCGACGGCACTCTCAGATTGGGGTGGGGATGGGAGTCCGTGGGCGTCGGGATGTCCCGGATTCCTCGGATTCTTGATGTCCGCGATTCACCTAGAATGGCTCATTATTGTCGTCTTCAAAGTTAGGATACGTTTCTTCAGGCGCGTAATACTCTGCGGCATCGTACACGCTGGTACGCTTGAACCGGCCACCTAGTCCCGCAGCATTCAGACGAGATAGCCCGTTAATCTTCAGGCCACATGCCACGCATTCGAAGTGCGTCGGAAGATATTCCTGAGTTTCTGTTATCTCGTCATCCTTAAGTTTTAGCTGGGGTGCGGAAACGGGGTCGCCGAACAGAAGAGCCGTCGATCCGCAGGCGGGGCAATCTACGCGGTGACCACTCCGTCTTACAGCCCAAAGCGCCGCTGCCTCTCCCTCCGTCTTGCGCTCATTTTCATCTTTTGCCTCCCACACCTTTCGGTGAGCCTCGATATCGCCAGCGACGGCCTTTGCACTCTTGTCAGCAGCGGCAGCGATTAGCTTCGCCGCAATTTCGGCCTCTTCCTTGCCGAATAGGTCCTGGAGGTCATAGCCCATGGTTGCGAGCAAAA
This sequence comes from uncultured Rhizobiaceae bacterium, assembly GCA_947259295.1. Taxonomy (GTDB): domain Bacteria; phylum Pseudomonadota; class Alphaproteobacteria; order Rhizobiales; family Rhizobiaceae; genus CAMYMG01. The sequence continues at coordinate 15,124 of CAMYMG010000058.1, read as the reverse complement.
CGGCACATGCCTCATAGAATTGAGGCTGCCATGTGCTGGTCGGCGCGTCATCGAAAGGAGTTTCGCCGGAGTGCAATTCGGCGTTCCGATTTCCGGTGATGCGGGTGCAGGCGCTCGATACCTCCTTGGTGAACAATGTAGGGAAGATCGTGGCCAATCTCTTCAGCACTTCTCCCGTCGCGACCGACGAAGGCGCTCGCGCCTCTAGCGCGGGATAGCCCAGGGCGTGATACGTCTGAACCCACGCTTGATTGGGATCGGTGAGAAGGACCGGGCTTACATTGGCAAGGGCCGCACGAGCCAGAAGCTCCAGGGACAGGCTGGCCATCAGACCATGCTGCCAACTGTCTGCGTCCATCTCGATCATCTGCTCTGCACAGCGTTGCGCTTTTGCAAAGAGGGCTTCCGGGTCCCATGCGGCGGGTGTTTTTCCGGGCTCGATTGTCTTCTTCAATGCAGTTGCTCCAAATAGGCACGCTCCAAAATGCGACCCTCGCAACCGGGAGGTACTGGAGATCGAGCATGCAGCATTCGCCTATTGTCGATGACAACGGTGTCGCCCCGCTCGACCAACGCGATGCTGTGCTTTGAAACCGTGCCAAGCGCAGCGCGGAAACTTTCAACGCCATGCTCGCCAGCGCGGGAGGCGGGTCTAAAGAATTTGTCGTCCCAACGTATGATGCCGAAGCTTTCACTCGGCTGAAAAATGCGCAGCAGTGGTAGCCTGCCCTTCACCGGTCGACGCGGTTGAACCAAGGCACGCGCAAGGGCATCTTCATCGGCTTCGCGCACAATCTCCGCCCCATCGGCGAGGAGAGTGGGCACCTCTTCGAACCCGACGACGCACCTCAACATTATGAAGCGGGGAGGATGCCGCCAATGAGCCATGTCTGTGTGGAAAGGGAAGACGTCTAGCCCATAAATCCCGCTGTAGCTGTTCGGGGCGGCATCGTCCTTTGGGGTTGGTCTCAACCGATGCACAGGTGAGCCTTCCCCAAGCGTGAGGACCTTTCCAAGTTCTGACGCGACTTCCTCGCCACTGGAATTGGCACGGTAGGACTTGAGAAGAGCGTATCCCCGTTCTTCTACCTCCTGCCGAACGGTAGCTGTCGCAGGTGATTTACGCTCAAGCCCCGTCATAGCTGCGGTCCATCAGTGGCTTGGCTTTGTCCAGCTTGGCGACATCAGTGATGATGACCTCAAGGTCGCCAGTGCCGAAATGGCCGATGTTGCGCACGTCGCGGGTAAACCCGGGCTCAAGTTCGATGGTGTCTGGATCGACCTTCAGGAAAACCTTGAGGTGCCTGATCTGCGGTTTGACCTCGACGCATGCGAAGTTCTTCAGGCGGCGGAAGGCGACGTAGTTGTCCAGGGTCTTCAACTCGACATCATCCCCCAACGCCAGCAGATACGCCTTTGTCGCCTCGTAGAGGTCGACAAGGTTTTGGTCGGCATCCGCGAGATACTGCGTAACCGTCTTCTGGCGAGACCGTGGCCGCGCTGCGGCAGGCTCGCCTTGGGCGTCGATGCTGGCAGGGATTTCGCGCGTAGGCCGTTCCGATGCCGAGGTTAGCAGTTCGAACAGCAATAGTTCGTCTCCAAAGCGGCGATAGCGAACCAGCGCGATGTTCCGGTTCATCTGGTTGACCGCATGAGCATCGTACTTGGTGAAGTCGCCAGCTATGCAGACCAGCCGAGGGGTTCCCCAATCAACCGCCTTTGCCTGTTCGGCGCCGAAGCGCTCCAGAACAAGCCATTCGAAATCGCGGCGGTGATCCATGAGCCAGTCGAGATAAAACAAGCCTTGATTGATGACGTTCTCATTGCTCGCCCGCTTGTACTCGACGATGACTGGCGAGCCGTTTTCGTCGATGCCGAGCGAGTCCATTCGCCCGCCGTTCGTTGTCGGAAACTCGGAGGCGAGAAACCGCACGCCAAGGAACGCTTCCATGTTGCGTTCAATGAGGGTTTGCAGAGATCTCTCAAGCGCGACCGCGCTGCCGCGAAGTTCGGTTACGGCTCCTGTGTCCGTTCGGAATAGTTTTATGTCGCTCATGAATCGTGTCCCCCAGCAAGGATACGAACTCTATAGATAATCCCGCAACACAGCGGTACATGCAAATAATCTTCGATTGAAACCGACTGACGACATTGCTGCACAATACGCCGCCGCATAACAAGTCGTAGCGTCACTTCTTATGGGCATGTTCCGGCAACGGCACCTTGCTTTCGCATTACCGCCGATGAAGGGTCGGGCGCTAGTAAAGCAGCTACTCAACGAACAGCCAGACTAGCCGTTTCCGGCTCAACGCGGCTAGGGCCTCAATCCGTTGATGTCTGAATCTCGGGAGAAAAAATGGTGCCGCTTAGGTGACTCGAACACCTGACCCCATCATTACGAATGATGTGCTCTACCAACTGAGCTAAAGCGGCCACCCGCCGCCGATAGGCGGATTGCGCGGGTGATAGCTTCATTGCGTGGCGAATTCAAGCCGGCCTGTGGCCCATTCTAAAATTCACCTTAACGCCAGAGCGGCGCCTTCTCATCGCCACCACTGCTCGGTACTATGGCTTCCAAAGCGCTTTGGGAGATAAGCATGACTATTCGGGCCGTTGTCTGGGGCGAAAACGTTCATGAACAGACGAGCAAGGAGGTGCGCGCGCTTTATCCGGACGGCATGCATTCGACGATTGCCGCGGCGCTTGCGGCCGACAACGGGATCGAGGCTTCTACCGCGACGCTTCAGCAACCCGAGCACGGGCTGACCGCCGAGCGCCTCGCCACGACCGACGTGCTCCTCTGGTGGGGCCACGCGGCCCACGGCGAGGTAGCCGACGAGATCGTCGAGCGCGTGCAGAAGCGGGTCTGGGAGGGCATGGGCCTGATCGTCCTGCATTCCGGCCACTATTCGAAAATCTTCAAGCGGCTGATGGGCACGCCCTGTTCGCTGAAATGGCGTGAGGCCGGCGAGCGCGAGCGCGCTTGGGTCATCAACCGCAGCCACCCCATCGCGCAAGGGCTGGGCGAATGCATCGAGATCGACGAGACCGAAATGTATGGCGAGCCCTTTGCCGTGCCCGAGCCGATGGAGACGGTCTTCGTCTCTTGGTACGAGGGCGGCGAGGTGTTTCGCTCGGGCATGACCTGGCAGCGCGGCGCCGGCCGTATCTTCTACTTCTCGCCGGGGCACGAGACCTACCCGATCTACCATAATGCGGACGTCCAGCAGGTGCTGCGCAACGCCGTCCGCTGGGCGCACAACCCGGCACCCGCCTGGTCCGGGATCACCGAGGCGCCCAACGTGCCGGTTGCCTCGGCCAGGGAAAAGATCGTGCAGAAGGGCGCGCGCCTCCACGCCGATGGCGACAAGGGGCTGAGCTGAGGACAAGTCCATGCACCGTCTGCTGCTGCTCGGGACCGGCGGTATCGCCAGCACCCATGTCGAGGAATTCGCAAGCATTGCCGAATGCGAGATCGTCGCCTGCGTCGATCTCGTACCCGGCAGGGCGAAGGCGTTCGCGGCGAAGCACGGGATCGAGCATGATTTTGAGAGCCTCGCGGCCGCTATTGCCTGGAACGGCTTCGACGCCGCCATCAACGCGACGCCCGACGGCGCCCACAAGGCCACCACCCTGGCGCTCCTGGCGGCCGGCAAGCACGTCTTCTGCGAAAAACCGCTGGCGCCGAGCCATGCCGATGCGCTTGCCATGACCGAGGCGGCCGAAGCTGCCGGCGTGGTCAACATGGTCAATCTCACCTACCGCAATTCGCCGGCGCTGCAGCTGGCGCGCCGCATGGTCGAGGCCGGCGAAATCGGCGAACTGCGCCATGTCGAGGCCGCGTACCGGCAGAGCTGGCTGGTCAGCAAGGCCTGGGGCGACTGGCGCACCATGGATCAGTGGTTGTGGCGCCTGTCGACGGGCCACGGGTCGACTGGCGTTCTCGGCGATGTAGGCATCCACATTCTCGACTTTGCCAGCTACGGCGCGGCCGACGACATCGTCAGCCTGCAGGCCGATCTGGTCACCTTCCCCAAGGCCGATGACGATCGCATCGGCGATTACCGGCTCGACGCCAATGACAGCGTTGCGATGACCGCCCGCCTTGCCGGCGGCGCGCTCGCCACCATCGTCGCGACGCGCTACGCGACCGGCTATACCAACGATCTGTCGCTGTCGCTGCACGGCACCAGGGGCGCGTTGAAGGTCGAGACCGATGGCCGTGCATCGCGCCTGGCAGCCTGCCTCGGCAAGGATGTCGACAAGGCCCGCTGGCGAAAGCTCGAAACCCCGCCCGTCAGGCGCAATGCCCGCCGCTTCGCCGACGCGCTCCTGTCAGGAGTCAATGGCGATCCGTCCTTCCGGCGGGCAGCCGACATCCAGCGCCTGATCGATGCGGCCTTCGACAGCGCAGCCGCCGGCGGCAGGGTGCCAATCGGGCGCTCGTAGCGGAAAGTGGGGGCTTTGGGCGGCAAGGCGTTGCTTGATTGCGCCGCGGCGGCTAACGATCATCGACGCGAAATGCCGCAGTGGGGATAAACCGTTTGGATCCGATCGAAAAGGCGATCCGCAATGCTCTGGAGAAGGGAGATGCCGATGATCGCGCCTTCCGGGAGAAGGTGTATCGTTCGGCATTTGCAGCACTCGAGCGCTCGACGCAGGCGCAGCCCGAACTGACGGTCGAGGTTGCGATCAGGCGGCGCAAGAACCTCCAGGCCCGCATCACCAGCATCGAATCGGAGTACCTGCCGGCCCTTCCCGCCGAGGAGGCGCCTTCGGTCGACGGCGAGGGTCATGCCGAAGCCGGACCGCAGGCGCCGGAGATCGTACCCGACGGCCCGGCCAGCGCCGCAGCCCCGAGCATCGAGGTCGAGCCTGTTTCCGGGTCTGCACGCGGCCAGTCGACCGCTGCGTCGCCAAGCATCGACGTCGGCGTCGAAGCTGACCGCGCGTCGGCGACGGCGCGACCGGTCGCTGAAGTGTCGCCGGACCGCAACGAGGCGAGGTCGAAGCCCCGGCGGCGACCCTACGCGGCGATGTTCATCGCCGTAACGCTGTTTGCCGCCGTGGCTATCGCCGGCTGGTGGGCTTTCCAGGTCGGCCTGTTCAAGCTGCCGTCCGAAATCGATACCTCTGTGCACAATCCGCCGACGGTTGTGGAGGGCGAGGACTTCGATCCAGACAGCGAGACGCCCGGCCTGTCCGACCCGGGCAAGGCCGACGACCTGCGCAACTGGATTACCGTGTTTGCACCATCGGATTCGTCGTCGGTCAGTGCCCCAGCCGGGGCCACCGCCGAAGTCAGCAGCGATGAAGCCGGCGCCTTTCTGCGCATCCGCTCAGGTGAATCCGGCGCCGCCATCATATTCGATGTCGGGCAAGGCATCCTCGACCAGATCTCCGGCAAGAAGGCGGTGTTCGACATCGTGGCGAGAACGGATGGCGGCGAGCAGGCGGAAATTTCCGTCAGCTGCGATTTTGCCGAACTCGGCGATTGCGGCCGCCAGCGCTACCTCGTCGGCTATGAGCGCGCCGAATATCTGTTCGACGTGCAGCTTCCGGACGTGAAACCGGGTGCGGCGGGCTCGATCGCTATCAATTCCGACTTCGCCAATGGCGGCAAGGCGGTCGACATTTTCCAGATCCGCGTCTCGGTGGTGAACTAGCCGAAAGGGACCGAACGGCTCAGTCGAGCAGCGCCTGTAACGTCTCGATGCGGTCGGCTTCGTTAGGCGGCTTGTCCCAGCGCAGCCGTGAGATGCGCGGAAACCGCATGGCGACGCCCGACTTGTGGCGCGTCGACCGGTTCAGCCCTTCGAACGCAACCTCGAGTACCAGGCCCTGCTTGCGATCGGCGCGCACCGAGCGCACCGGCCCGAAGCGCTCGATCGTGTTGTCGCGCACATATTTGTCGATCTGCTTCAGTTCTTCGTCGGTGAAGCCGAAATAGGCCTTTCCGACGGGCACCAGTTCCTCGGCCCCCTCCGGCCCGGTCCAAACGCCGAACGTATAGTCGGAGTAGAAGCTCGAGCGCTTGCCATGGCCGCGCTGCGCATACATCAGAACGGCATCCACCGTGTGCGGGTCGCGCTTCCACTTGAACCAGGGGCCTCTCGGCCGGCCGGCGAGATAGGGCGAGTCGAGCCGTTTCAGCATCACGCCTTCGATGACCGGGTGCGGCGGGTTCTTGCGCATCTCGTCAAGCGCCCCCCAGTCGGCAAAGGGCGCCAACGGTGACAGGTCGAAACGCGTCGGCTCGAGCGTCCCGACGAAGGCTTCGAGGCGCGGGCGCCGCTCGACGAAGGGCAGGGCGCGCATGTCCTCCTCACCGATCGTCAGCACGTCGTAGCAGCGCATGAACGCCGGAAACTGGTCGCGGATCTTCGGCGACACTGTCTTGCGGTTCAGCCGCTGCTGCAGGTCGGAGAAGGTGCCGGTCGCCTCCGCCGGATTTCCGACCAGCAGTTCGCCGTCGAGCGCGCCATCGAAATCCATGGCGTCGACGAGGTCGGGAAAGGCGCCTGACACGTCGTCGCCGGTGCGCGAATAGAGCCGCCGCACGCCGCCCTCCGACACCGCCTGCACGCGAATGCCGTCCCATTTCCACTCGGCGGCAAAATCGACCGGGTCGAGTTTTTCCAGGTCTCCGTCGCCCACCGGGGTAGACAGCATGACCGGCCGGAACATCGCCTTGGCGGTTCTCTCCGGTTTGTCGGCCTTGCCTTCGAGCCAGGCAAACAGCGTCTCGTAAGGCGGCATCAACCCATGCCACAGTTCTTCGATTTCGGCCACGTCCACCTGGCCGAATTCGGCAAGCGCCTGTTTGGCCAGCCTGGCCGAAACGCCGATGCGCAGGCCCCCGGTCACCAGCTTGATGATGGCATATCGCGACTCGATGTCGGCGCTGTCGAGCAGTGCGGAGAGCACCGTTGGTCCATCCGAGCGGCTCGCGGCCTGCAGCTTTGCCACCACCTCACCGAGGGTCGGCACGCGGTTGGCTCGTCTCTCAGGGCCGGGCTCCGGCCACACCAGCGAGACTGTCTCGGCAAGGTCGCCGACATAGTCGTAGGAATAGCCGAACAGCACAGGGTCGATGCGCTCGGTCACCAGCGTGCGCAGCATTGCCGGCTTGATCGCCGCGATCGACAGGTCGCCGGTGATGGCGGCAAGAGCCAGGCCGCGGTCGGGGTCCTCGACGCTGCGAAAGTAATCGACCAGCAGCGTCAGCTTGCCGTTGCGCGCCGGCGTCAGCACCAAGCGGTCGAGCAGGTTGGCAAAGCGCCTCATCAGTCGCCCTCGTCCTCGTAGCCGACAAGATGCAGCGGCCGCGCCGCGATGCCCTGCAATTCGCACCAGCGTACCAGCGCCTCCTCGCGGCCATGCGTCGCCCACACTTCCGAGGCGCCGGTTTCCGATATGGTCCGGATCAGTTCGTCCCAGTCGCCGTGATCCGAGATGATCAGAGGCAGTTCGACACCCCCCTGCTTGGCGCGCTGGCGAATGCGCATCCAGCCGGAGGCAAAGCACGACATCGGATCGGGAAACCGCCGTGCCCAGCGATCGGCAAAGGCGGAAGGCGGGCCGACGACGATGGCGCCGGCGAAGTCACCCTTCGAACCACCCTCGACAGTCGCGGGCCTGAGATCGCCAAGCGCGATCCCCTGGCTCTCATAGTAGTCGCAGAGCTTTGCCAGTGCGCCGTGGATGAAGATCGGCTTCTCGTAGCCGGCGTCGCGTATCAGCCGGATCACCCGCTGCGCCTTGCCCAGCGCATAGGCGCCGACCAGATGGGCGCGCCCCGGAAACTGCTGCAGCGAGGCGAGCAGCTTGGCGATTTCCTCCGTGTCGGGCGGATGGCGGAACACGGGCAGGCCGAACGTCGCCTCAGTGATGAACACATCGCACTCCACCGGCACGAAAGCGGCGCAGGTCGCGTCCGCCTGGCGCTTGTAGTCGCCCGACGCCACGATCCGCGTCTTTCCGTGCTCGACCGCGATCTGCGCCGAACCGAGAACATGGCCGGCAGGATGGAAGGTGACGGAGACACCCTTGATCGTCTGTGTCTCCCCGAGGACGGCAGCCTGGCTGGACCCGGCAAAGTCCGCGCCGTAGCGCAGCGCCATGATCTCCAGGGTCTGTTGCGTCGCGAGCACAGTACCGTGACCGGAACGCGCATGGTCGGAATGGCCATGCGTGATCAAGGCCCGCTCCACCGGCCTGGTCGGATCGATGAAGAAATCGCCGGGCGGGCAATAGAGTCCTTCGGGGCGGGGATGAAGCAGGTCGCTGGCGCGCATCACAGCAAGATAGGTCCTTTCCCGTCCTAGGGAAGTGCCGGTGTCGGCACTGCTGCCAAAGCTGTTCCCGCCTCCTTAAAGCAGCCATAATTTCGATGGTCCCGTTTTGTTCCAGATTCCGCTTGGCTCCCGGCAGGCCTCGCGCTACGTCTCCAGCGTGACAAGCCGGATGCGCCCCGAACCCGCGACTACCGCCGCCACGCTTCCGGACCCGTTCCTGAAGTGGTTCGCGGAGCGCGGCTGGTCGCCGCGCGCTCACCAGATGGAGCTGCTGGCGAAGGCGCAAGGCGGCCGCTCGGTTCTGCTGATTGCGCCGACCGGCGCCGGCAAGACGCTGGCCGGCTTCCTGCCCAGCCTGACCGACCTGTGCGACCGTCCGAAGCGCAGGCCGGGGCAGGCGCATCGCGGCATTCACACGCTCTACATTTCGCCCCTGAAGGCGCTGGCCGTCGACATCGAACGCAATCTCGCCCGTCCCGTCGGCGACATGGGCCTGCCCGTCACCATCGAAACCCGCACCGGCGACACACCGTCCCACAAGCGCCAGCGCCAGAAGCTCCAGCCGCCCGACATATTGCTCACCACGCCCGAGCAGCTTGCCCTGCTTCTCGCCTCGTCCGACGCACGGCGTTTCTTCGAGGATTTGCGCTACGTCGTTTTCGACGAACTGCATTCGCTCGTCACGTCCAAGCGCGGTCATCTTCTGGCGCTCGGCCTCGCCAGGCTGAGGGCCATGGTGCCGGCGCTCCAGGCCATCGGCCTGTCGGCGACCGTCGCCGACCCGGACGGGCTTCGACGCTGGCTGGTCGGCCAGAACCCGCCGGGCGGCATGGCGGATTTGATCACCGTCTCGGGCGGCGCCAAGCCGGATGTGTCGGTGCTGGATTCGCGCGAGCGCGTGCCGTGGCAGGGCCATTCGTCGCGCTATGCCATTCCCGAGATTTACGAGATGGTGAAGCAGCACAGGACGTCGCTGCTCTTCGTAAACACGCGCAGCCAGGCCGAACTGCTGTTCCAGGAACTCTGGCGCATCAACGAGGATTCGCTGCCCATCGCGCTGCATCACGGCTCGCTCGATGTCGGGCAGCGCCGGCGCGTCGAGAAGGCGATGGAGACCAACAGCCTGCGCGCCATCGTCGCCACCTCCACGCTCGACCTCGGCATCGACTGGGGTGACGTCGATCTCGTCATCCATGTCGGCGCGCCGAAGGGCGCTAGCCGCCTGGCGCAACGCATCGGCCGCGCCAACCACCGCATGGACGAACCGTCGAAGGCGATCCTCGTGCCGTCGAACCGCTTCGAGGTGCTCGAATGCCGCGCCGCGCTGGAGGCCTCGACCGTCGGCGCGCAGGATACGCCGCCGCTCGTCGAGGGCGCGCTCGACGTGCTTGCGCAGCATGTTCTGGGTACCGCCTGCGGCGCCCCCTTCGATGCCGGCCAGCTATTCGAGGAAGTTCGGACCGCCGAGCCTTACGCCAGGCTCGACCGCGACACGTTCGACCGCGTCGTCGATTTCGTCGCCACCGGCGGCTACGCGCTGAAGACCTATGAGCGCTATGCCCGCATCCGCAAGACCAAGGACGGGCTGTGGCGCGTCAGCCATCCGCGCGTCGCCCAGCAGTACCGGTTGAATGTCGGCACGATCATTGAGGTGCCGGCGCTTAACGTGCGCTATGTCCGCGCCGGCCGCGGACCGGCATCCCGCGGCGGCCCGACGCTCGGCAAGATCGAGGAGGCGTTTCTCGAGACGCTGGTCTATGGCGACACTTTTCTCTTTGCCGGCAAGGTGCTGCGCTTCGAGGGTATTCGCGAGAACGAGTGTTATGTCTCCAATGCGCCCGGCAAGGACGCCAAGGTACCCTATTACGGCGGCGGCAAGTTTCCCCTTTCGACCTATCTTGCCGACCAGGTGCGCGGCATGCTAGCCGATCCGAAGCGCTGGAAGGCGCTGCCGGGCCAGGTTGCCGATTGGCTTCGCCTGCAGGCCAAGGTTTCGGTCCTGCCGAGGCGCGGCGACCTTCTGGTCGAGACCTTCCCGCGTGCCGACCGCTTCTACATGGTCGCCTATCCCTTCGAGGGTCGTCTGGCGCACCAGACGCTCGGCATGCTTCTGACCCGCCGCCTCGAGCGCATGGGCGCCCGCCCGCTCGGCTTCGTCGCCACCGACTATGTGCTCGGCGTCTGGGCGCTGGGCGACATGGGGCAGTTGTTCAAGTCGGGAAAGATCCCGCTCGCCGAACTGTTCGACGAGGACATGCTGGGCGACGATCTTGATGCCTGGCTGGCCGACAGCTGGTTGCTGAAGCGCACCTTCCGCGCCTGCGCGCAGATTTCCGGCCTGATCGAAAAGCGCTATCCCGGCCAGGAGAAGAGCGGCCGCCAGGTCACGGTTTCGGCCGACCTCATCTACGACGTCCTGCGCACCCACGAGCCGGACCATATCCTGCTCCAGGCAACGCGCGCCGACGCGGCGGCCGGACTTCTCGATGTCAGGAGGCTCGCCGACATGCTCTCGCGCATTCGCGGCCGAATCATGCATAAGGACCTCGACCGCATCTCGCCACTCGCCGTACCCATCATGCTGGAGGTTGGCAGGGAGAGGGTCGACGGCGAGGCTAGCGAGTCTTTGATGTCGGAAGCGGAAGGATTGATCGAAGAGGCGATGGGACGTTGAGACTGGCATCGGCGGCGGTTCTGGATCAGGGCGACGGGGCGGAGATATCCGTCGCCGGCGAACAGGCGTCCTGCGACCGCCTGGGCGCGCTGCACTTTCCCGCGCTCGGCCTGCTCTGCGTCTCCGACCTGCATCTCGAAAAGGGCTCGTCCTTCGCCCGTCGAGGCATGCTCGTGCCACCCTACGATACGGCGGCGACGCTGCTGCGGCTGCAGGCCGTCATCGACCGCTATCGCCCGAGGATCGTCGTCAGCCTGGGCGACAGCTTCCACGATCCCGAGGGAGCGGCACGCCTGCCCGAACACACCCGCGCTGGCCTGATGTCGCTGATGGCCGGTCGCGACTGGTTCTGGGTCGCGGGCAATCACGATCCTAAGCCGCCTGCCGGCCTGCCTGGCGAAACCGTCGAGGCGCTGGCGATCGGCGGCCTGACGTTCAGGCACGAGCCTTCCGCACAGGCTTCGGAAGGCGAGGTCGCCGGCCATCTCCATCCCTGCGCCCGCATCGTGCAGCGGGGACGGTCCGTGCGCCGACGCTGCTTCGCCACCGACGGGGCGCGCGCGATCATGCCGGCATTCGGCGCCTATACCGGGTCGCTCAACGTGCTCGACCGCGCCTATGCGGGGCTTTTCCGGCGTGAGGGCCTGATGGCCTACATGATCGGCGCCCGCCGCGTCTTCGCCATTGCCGGCGGTCTTCTCCACCCCGGCTGAGGCCTTAGTCCTTGCGGAAGATCACCCGGCCGAGCCAGCCGGTCAGCATCGCCAGCGCGACCGCGAAGACACCGTAGAGGAAGCTGTGCTCGACCGCGTTGCGCGCGATAGACTGCTCGAAGCCCGACTTGACGATCGCAAGCTGCGCCGAGTTTTCCTTGATGAAGATGCCGTTGCGAAACAGGAAGGCGCGGGCCTTGTGGGTCCCGACCGGAACGTTGGGTGCCAGCGGCACGGATGCGCGAAACAGGCTCTGTGACAGGAATTCCACCCCGCCGACGCGTACGTTGAACAGCCCCGCCGCAGCCTTGCGCTCGCGTAGCGCCTTTGCGAATTCGGCCAGCGTCGCGGGGTTGCCGTCCCTGTCGAGAGGCTCGATGTGAAGGTTGTCGGCGCCGAGCGCCAGCTGCTTGTAGTTGGTGGGGTCGGTGATGTCCTGCAACACCCGGGTCGTCGCCACCGAATAGGAAACCGGCACGTTGACGAAGGTTTCCGATTCCATGTTGATCCACATGCCAAGGAAGCGTCCCTTCTTGCGCACAACGACCGGGCGCAACGGACCTTCGAGCACGACGATCACGTCGTAGCGGCCCTGCCGGCTGACCAGCGGGTCGGCGTTTTCCAGCGAGCCGAAGATGGTCAGGTCGGCGCCGGTGAAGTCCGCGGTGATGGCGATCCGGTCGGTCGACAGGCCGATCTGGATCGATTCGGGGCTCTGCGTCTGTGCTGCCTCCTGCGCAACCGCTGAAAGCGATGTCAGCCAGATCAACAACGCCGCTGTCACGGCTATGCGGAGTCCTCTGCCCATCTAGCCGTCCGCCCCGGCCAGCGAGAACAGCGACAGCGGCCGCACGAAGAGGTCGAACCCGAGGCGCAGCGCCACCGCCAGCACCAGCATGGCAAGCAGCGCGCGCAGCTGTTCGCCACGTAGTTTCTGTCCGGCCTTGGCACCGTACTGGGCGCCGGCCACGCCGCCGACCATCAGCACGAAGGCCAGCACGACATCGACGGTCTGGTTGGCCGATGCGTGAACGATGGTCGTGTAGGCGGCGACGAAGATGATCTGGAACAGTGAGGTGCCGACGACCACGTTGGTCGGCACCTTGAGAAGGTAAATCAGCGCCGGGACCATGATGAAGCCGCCGCCGACGCCCATGATCGACGACATGAAGCCGATGGCGGCACCCAGGCCGATGACCGGAATCACGCTGACGAAGAGCTTCGATGCGCGAAACCGCATCTTCAGCGGCAGACGGTGGATCCAGTTGTGCTGGCCGGGCTTCTTCAGCGTGGCCGGTGTTGCCGTACCCCGCGACAGCCGGATCGCGTTGACGCTCTCCACCAGCATGAGCCCGCCGACCGAACCGAGCAGCGCGACGTATAGCAGCGAGATGAATAGGTCGAGCTGGCCTAGGTCGCGCAGGATCGAGAATACGTAGATGCCGACCGTCGAGCCGATGATGCCGCCCCCCAGCAGCACCGTACCGAGCTTGAAGTCGAGCGTGCCGCGCTTGAAATGCGCCAGCGCGCCCGAGAAGGAAGAGGCGATGACCTGGTTTGCGCCGGTGGCGACGGCAATGGCAGGCGGTATGTTGTAGAAGATCAGCAGTGGCGTGATGAGAAAGCCGCCACCCACGCCGAACATGCCCGAGAGAAACCCGACCGCCGCGCCCATGGCAAGCAGTACAAATACGTTTACGGATAACTCCGCGATCGGGAGATAGATGCCCACCCGCTAACTCGATTGTTCCTGCCTGTCGGCATCAGTCCGCCCCGTACGGGCTGTATGCACCGAGGATTTAAGCCGTTCTTGCGCCGACAATGCGGCGAAGTCAAACGCCGCCGCGCTGTCGAAACAAAAAACATCTTCAACCAGTTAACATCGAATTCGGGCGGTCAGGATGGTCCAGTCGCGACCAATGCCGTCCTCATTTGCGGTCGAGAAGCGCGCGCGCCAGTTTCTGGTCGATCACGCCCGTCGGATCCATGCCGTTGTCCTTCTGGAAGGCCATGATGGCGCTCTTTGTCTGGCCGCCCATGACGCCGTCAGGATTACCCGCTTTGTAGCCGTTCTTGTTGAGGATGATCTGGATGTTCTTGATCGCCTTGGTCATGTCGATGCTGGCGGTCTTGTCCTGTGCCTCGCGCCAGGATTCCGGGATGTCGACGGTGTTAGCCTTCGGGTCGAGCGGCTTCGGCTTCCACAATTCCGTGGCCGCGCGGGCGCGCTCCAGCTGTTCAGGCCGCAGCGAGTTGGCGATCTCGTCGCGCTTGTCGGCCGCATCCTTGTCGCCGGTCTTGGCGACCAGCGCGAACCACTTGTAGGACTGTTCGAGGCTCTGCGGCATGCCGACGCCCTTGGCGGCCAGGATGCCGAGGTTGAACTGGCTGTCCTTGACGCCGAGTTCGGCCGCCTTGGAGAACCACTTTGCCGCCGAGTCATTGTCCGACTGCCCGTCGGCGCCCATCGCATCGAGCACCGCCAGATTGTGCATGGCGCTCGCATTGCCCTGTTCCGCCGCGAGCAGGTACCACTGCCTCGACTTCGCCAGGTCGCGTTCAACCCCGAGGCCCTTCTCGTAGAGATTGCCGATACGGTATTGGCCGGGCGCGAAGCCGGCCTCCGCCGATCTCTCGTACCACTTCGCAGCCTCCTGCATGTCGGATGGCATGCCGCGGCCTTCGGCGTAGCGTGTCGCCACCTCGAAGAGCGCCATCGCGTCGCCGGCACTTGCCGCCTCGCGAAGCATCAGCGGCCCGGCCTGTGCGGGCACTTCGATCATGCTGGTCGCGGGGTCATCGGTCGTCACCGGGTTGGCCGCCATCTCCGGCGGCGACACGGAAGCGACTTTGACCTGCTCCATCCCGGGGGTGTTATCGGCCTGTGCTATTTCCGCCGGCGACACCTCGTCTTGCATCGGCTCAGGCGCCGTCTCGTCGGTGCCTACGACGACATCCATCGGCTGCTCTGGTTCGACCACCTCGATCTCTGCCGTCTCATCGTCGGCAGTCATCTCGTCTATCGCCGCTGCCGGCTCGGCCGCTTCGTCGGTCATGGGCGATGCCGGGACAGCACCCATGGACGCAACCTCCACCTGCGGGGCGCTTTCGACCGGCGAAATCGTCGCCACTTCTGCGTTCCCGGCAGGGTCCTGCATGAAGGCCTTGCCGAGTTGCAGGCCGGCGAGCGCCAGCAGAGCGAGCGCCGTTCCCATCAGGATCGGTTTGCGCCGCGATTTCAGCAGGTCGCCGATGCGCAGCGCCTTTACCGGACTGCCGATATTGGTCTTCCGCTTCAACAATTCCGATTCGGTGGCGGCCGCCTGCGCAGCCTGGGCGGCGCGCCGGGCAGCCGCGATGAAATCGGCATTGGCGGCGTTTGCGTCGGCCGGCCGCGATGGCTGCCCGCGCTCGTCGCGCACGCGCTTCATGATGGCGTT
>CAMYMG010000057.1 GCA_947259295.1 uncultured Rhizobiaceae bacterium | reverse complement strand
GTTCAGGGTGGCAAGACCGCGGTGTTCGTGGTCCGCGGGCGGGTGCAGGTGCAGCGCGCCACCGGCGGTGCGGCAGTCGTGCTCCGGCCGGGCGAGGGGGTCGACGTGGATGGCGGTGCCGGGGCACTCGTCGTCAAGCGCTGGCCGGCAGCCCGCGTCGCAGCCCTCCTGGCGCGCCTCGGTCAATGACCGGCGATGAATCGTCGCGCGTTCCAGACGCCGATCGCGCTTGCGCTGACGCTGCTGTGGGGCATCGCATTGTCGCTGCAGCACTGGCACGGCGATGCCTGGTTCCTCGACCGGGTCGAGGCAACGCTCATCGACCTGCGCATGCTTGCAAGGGGACCTCGCCAAGCCCCTGACGAGGTTGTCATCGTCGCGATAGACGATGCGACCGCCGAACTCGCCGGCGGCTACCCTTTGAAGCGCGACGTGCTGGCGCGCATCGTCACGGCCATCGCCGAGCAAGGTCCGCGCGCACTGGCACTCGATCTGCTGCTGGTCGACCCGGGGCCCGAGGCGGGCGATGCCTCACTTGCCTCGGCCTTGTCGGCCGCGCCAAGCGTCATCGCGGCGGCGGCGGTCTACGGGCAAAGCAGGCAATTCGTCGACGAAGCCGGACCGCTTGGCCGCATAGCCGGAGCGACGCGCTTCCTGATGCCGCTGAAGCGCTTCGGCGATGTCGCGCAGATCGGTGTGGTCAACGTGGCGACCGACCAGAGCGGTGCGCCGCGCACGATGCCGATGCTTTTTCGCAGCGCCGACCGGCTGCTGCCGGCGCTGCCCTTGCGTGTCGTGGCGGTGGCGACGGGTCAGGAGCCGATCATCGAGGCAGACAGGCTGCTGGTGGGCGACCGCGCATCCCCGACCGATGTCGGCCATGTCCTGCCGCTCGCCTATTACGGACCGCATGGCTCGATCCTGACGATCAGTGCCGCCGACCTCCTGCTGGATCGGCTCGACAAGGCGACATTGAGCGGCAGGGTCGCAGTGTTGGGTGCCACGGTAACGGGCGGCGGCGACGTCTTTGCGACGGCGTTCGACCCGGTGTTGCCGGGCGTGGAGGTCATCGCAACGGCCATTTCGCATTTGCTGACCGGTGACGGGCCCCTCCGCGACCGCCAGACGAGGCTGGCGGATGGGATCATCGCCATCCTCTTTGCCCTGTGCCTTGTCGGCCTGATCGCCTGGCAACGCAGCTCCGCCGGCGCTGTTGCCCTGGCGGCGGTCGTGGTCCTGTGGCTCGCCAGCAATATGGTCGCCTTTGCTCAGGGTTTCTGGCTGAGCGGGGCGCTTCCGCTGGCGGTGGCCCTTCCGCCCGTCATGCTGTTCGGGCTGAGCCAGATCTGGCGCGACCGCAGGGAGGCGCGACTTTTCGCCGAGCGTGCCGAACTGCTGCAAAGGTTCCAGGCGCCGGCCCTGGCGCGACAGCTGCAGCGGGACCCGGACTTTCTCAAGACGCCTGTACGGCAAGAGGCGGCAATCGTCTTCATCGACATTTCGGGTTTCACCGGCCTCAGCGAAACGCTCGGACCGGACGGCGTGCGCGATCTCCTCAGTGGGTTCTACGAAGTGGTCGAGAAGGAGGCGAGCGGCTGCGGCGGGACCATCACCAGCTTCATGGGCGACGGCGCGATGATCGTCTTCGGCCTGTCCGGCGCCGACCGCGGCGATGCGTCGGCGGCGCTGGAGTGCTGCGTCCGCCTCGCCGGCGCGACAAGGCATTGGCTGGACGATCTGCCCGAGGCAATGGCTTCCCGGGTCGGCTTCAAGATCGGTGCGCATTTCGGCGTCGTCGTCGCCTCGCGCATGGGTGGCGAAGGCCATCACCAGCAGATCACCGCCACCGGCGACACGGTCAACGTCGCGAGCCGGCTGATGGAGGTCGCTGCCGCGAGGGGCGTCGAACTGGCGGTGAGCGACGATCTTCTCAGGGCCGCAGGGCCCGGCGCAGCTGTCTGCGCTTCCGGCAGCATTGAAGGGCCGAGCCGGATTCCCATCCGCGGGCGGGCCGGGGCCCTGTTCGTCTGGTACTGGAGCGCCGGCGCACAGGGAGCGCCAGGGGCAAAACCCTAGACACCAATGCCGCGCGCCTTCAGCGCCGCCGAGATCTCGTCCAAAATCGCGGGATCGTCGATTGTCGCCGGCATCGCCCAGTCCTCGCGGTCGGCAATCTTCTGCATCGTGCCGCGCAGGATCTTGCCCGACCGCGTTTTCGGCAGGCGGTTGATGGTGACGACGACCTTGAAGGCGGCGACGGGGCCAATGCGTTCGCGCACCAGCGCGACGATCTCCCGTTCGATCTCTGCGGTATCGCGCGAGACACCCGAATTGAGCACAATGAAGCCGCAGGGGGCCTGGCCCTTCATCGCGTCTGCCATGCCGATCACCGCGCATTCGGCGACGTCGGGATGCTCGGCCAGCACTTCCTCCATGCCGCCGGTGGATAGACGGTGGCCGGCGACGTTTATGATGTCGTCGGTGCGGGCCATGATGAAGAGATAGCCATCATCGTCGATATAGCCGGCATCGGCTGTCTTGTAGTAGCCGGGAAACTCGTCGAGATAGGCCTGCCGGAAGCGCTGGTCGGCGTTCCACAGCGTCGGCAGGCAGCCCGGTGGCAGCGGCAGTTTCAGCACCACATTGCCGAGCGTGCCCCTCTCCACCGGATGGCCGGCGTCATCCAGCACCTGCACGTCGTAGCCGGGCATCGGCACGCAGGGCGAACCGTATTTGACCGGCAGGATGCCGAGCCCGACCGGGTTTTGCGAGATCGGCGAGCCCGTCTCGGTCTGCCACCAGTGATCGATGACGGGAACGCCAAGCTGGCGCTCCGCCCATTTGATGGTTTCCGGATCGGCGCGCTCGCCGGCTAGGAAAAGCGTGCGGAACCTCGACAGGTCGTATTTCGGCACGAATGTGCCCTGCGGGTCTTCCTTCTTGATGGCTCGGAAGGCGGTCGGAGCGGTGAACAGCGCGACGACGCCATGGTCGGCGATGACGCGCCAGAATGTGCCGGCATCGGGCGTTCCGACCGGCTTGCCCTCGAACAGGATGGTGGTGCAGCCGGCCAGCAGCGGCGCATAGACGATGTAGGAGTGACCGACGACCCAGCCGACGTCCGAGGCGGCCCAAAACACTTCGCCTGGGGCGACGCCGAACTCGTTCTTCATCGACCACTGAAGCGCGACCATGTGGCCGCCATTGTCGCGCACCACGCCCTTCGGCTGGCCCGTGGTGCCGGATGTGTAGAGGATGTACAGCGGATCTGTGGCGGCGACCGATACGCAATCGATGGTGCGGCCGGCCGATTTGGCCGCCGAGGCGGTTTCGGCGTAGTCCACGTCGCGGCCGGCCACCAGGTCGCAGGCGAGTTGCGGGCGCTGCAGGATGACGCAGCGCTCGACCTTGTGCCGGGCGAGGTCGATGGCGCCGTCGAGCAAGGGCTTGTAGGCGACGGTGCGGCCGGGCTCGAGGCCGCAGGAGGCGGATATGATGAGCTTCGGCGTGGCATCGTCGATGCGGGTCGCCAGTTCGCGCGCGGCAAAGCCGCCGAACACGACAGAATGGATGGCGCCGATGCGGGCGCAGGCCAGCATGGCAAAGACCGCTTCGGGCACCATCGGCATGTAGATGATGACGCGGTCGCCTTTCCCGACGCCCTGGTCGACGAGCACAGCGGCGAGCGCGGTCACCTCGTCAAGCAGTTGGCGGTAGGTAAATTTCGCCACCGTGCCGGTTATGGCGCTGTCGTGGACCAGAGCGATCTGGTCGCCCCTCCCGTTGTTGACGTGCCGGTCTAGCGTGTTGAAGCAGGTGTTGCACAGGGCGTCTGGAAACCAGGCGCCATAGACGCCAGCCGCCGGGTCGAACGCCCGGCTCGCCGGTCTGAACCAGTCGATGTCGCTCGCCGCCTCAGCCCAGAAGGCTTCAGGGTCGCGTTTCCAGCTGTCGTAGACCTCGTGATAGCGCGATGCCATCGGCTTCCTCCCAGAATGCCCTGCTGTTTTAGGCCGGCTCGCCCCTTGCCGTCCATGGGACGAAGGACAGGGGCGACCTTGCGGCTCGCAACGTCAGGCGATCGAGCGCGCCTGGTTGATCGCCGCGATACGCTTCACACGCTCCCGATCGATCGAAACGGATTGACCCTGGGAGTCGAAGGGCGCCTTGAAGTCGAAGGCGTGCGGTCGCGGCCCGTGGTCGGCCAGATGTTCATGCCGGGCTACCGCCTCGGCCCAGTCCGGTATGTGTGCCGCGTCGACCCACCAGAGAGCGTAAGGCGGCCACTCAGGCCTGACCAGCCACTTGTGGCCGTGCTTTAACGCTGCCGCATGCGGGCCGCTGTAGGAAAAGGCCAGCGCCGATTCGAGATCAGTCCAAAGCGAGACCGTCGAGGGCGACCAGCCGTCGCCGCGCTCGACATAGAAGCGCGGATAGACCTGCACGCCCCAGCTTGGCGGGCCAGGCTCGTCAACGTAACCGGACCGGGCAATGAAGCCGTCGGCCGCTTCGGCTGCTGCGAAGGCGGCGTCGTTGCGGTCGTGGAAACCCTGGTTGGCCGGGTCAGAGGCCAGGCCCTTGAAGATGCCGAACGTGTAAAGCGCGAGGCGGCTGCCTGTCATGGTCATTCCCGATTTGCTTAACGCACGCCATAACGCCTATGTACCTGGCTAGAAAGGACCAGCCGATCCTGTCTTTGACAGCGGGACGCGTTGCTGGTCAAAGGCGGCATGAGCAAAATCCTCGCCCTCGTCATCATGGGCATCATGGCCATCCAGCTGATCAAACCGCTTGGCCTGCCCGGGCTGAAGCAGCGCCGCGATTTCTGGAAACTTGCGCTGGTGGCGCTGGGCGCCATTTCACTGACGGTGCTCGTCAGCCACGACTGGTAAAACCCTCTCTCGGCGTCCCCAGGAAGGCGGCCGGTCAGCCGGCCCTGGATGCTTCGAAAATGCTGTCGATCGCCGAGGCGAGCGCAGCGTCGAACTCCGCATCGCTCTGGCCGGCCGACAGGCCCTCGGTCAGGGCCCGTGAAAAGGAGGCGATCATGCCCGTGTTCTGCGCGAGCCTGTCATTGGCTTCCTCGCGCGAGTATCCGCCGGACAATGCGACGACGCGCAGGACGCGCGGATGGGTGATCAGCGGCCTGTAGAGGTTGGGCGTCTCCGGCAGCGTCAGCTTCAGCATGACCTGCTTGTCTGCCGGCACCAGGTCGAGGTGCTTGCGGATTTCGGCCAGCAGAATGTCCTCGGCTGCCGCCTTGTCCGGGATCGAGATCGTGACCTCGGGCTCGATAATCGGCACCAGGTCGTGCGCCAGGATCTGCAGGCCCAGTTCGAACTGCTGGTCAACCACCGCGGCGATGCCGGCCGGGTTCGCCGCGTCGATCACCGAGCGCATCTTGGTGCCGAAGATCCCCTTCTCGACCGCACGCTTCAGCAGCGCGTCGAGTTCGGGCATGGGCTTCATGAGCTTGACGCCGTCGGAGGCCTCCGCCAGCCCCTTGTCGACCTTGAGGAAGGGCACCACGTGGCGGTTTTCCCAGAGATATTTCGCAGTCGGTGTGCCGTCGATGTCGCGGTCCATGGTTTGCTCGAACAGGATCGCGCCCATCACCTTGTCGCCGGTGAAGGCAGGCGACTTGATGATGCGCGTGCGCATCTTGTGGACCAGATCGAACATTTCCGCTTCGGTCGACCAGGCGCTTTCGTCGATGCCGTAGAGCTTGAGCGCCTTCGGCGTCGAGCCGCCGGACTGATCGAGTGCTGCGATGAAGCCGTCCTTGTGTCCGGCCTGCGCGGTCATTTCCTTGTTCATCCCATCCTCCAGCATCGACCATTCTTTGGCGTTCAATACATCAACTCGTGCAGCAATACCAAGTTGCCTTGCAGCGTCCCTGCGGCCTTGTTTTTTCCGTCGTCATGACGCGACCCGCGAGGGCGATGCCATTGTTGGACGGAGCGTGCAGGACCGAACAGCCGGCTAAAGCTTGAGGACTTCGACGCCCGGAAGCTCCTTGCCTTCCATCCACTCAAGGAAGGCGCCGCCGGCGGTCGAGACATAGGTGAAGTCGTCGGCGACGTCGGCGTGGTTAAGGGCAGCGACCGTGTCGCCACCGCCGGCCACCGAAACGAGGGTGCCGGCGCGTGTCGCCTTGGCCGCGTGACGGGCGACGGCGACTGTGGCCTTATCGAAGGGCTCGATCTCGAAAGCGCCAAGCGGACCGTTCCACACCAGCGTGGCGGCGCGGTCGATCCAATCGTTGACCGCGTCGACCGTTTTTTCTCCGACATCGAGCACCATCGCGTCGGCAGGAATGGCGGCAATGGCGACCGTCTCGCTGGCCGCGCCCGCCTTGAATTCACGGGCCACGACGCCATCGACAGGCAGTACGATCGCACAGCCCGCACTGGCTGCCTCGACCATGATCTGCCGCGCGGTCTGGGCCAGGTCGTGTTCGCACAGCGACCTGCCGACATCGGTGCCGCGTGCGGCAAGGAAGGTGTTGGCCATGCCGCCGCCGATGACCAACGCATCAACCTTCTGGACGAGATTCATGAGAAGGTCGAGCTTGCTCGAGATCTTGGCACCCCCGACGATCGCCACAACCGGCCGCGCCGGATCGCCTAGGCCTTTTTCGAGCGCGTCGAGTTCGGCCTGCATGGTGCGGCCGGCATAGGCGGGCAGCAGCCGGGCAAGCCCCTCGGTCGAGGCATGAGCGCGGTGCGCTGCGGAAAAGGCGTCGCTGACGAAGATGTCGCCGTTTGCGGCAAGCTGCTTCGCAAAGGCCGGATCGTTCTTCTCTTCCTCCTTGTAGAAGCGGGTGTTCTCCATCAGCGCGATGTCGCCCGGCACCATTGCGAAGACGGCGCCTTGCGCGGCCTCGCCAACGCAATCGCCGATGAAGGCAACCTTGCGGCCGAGAATGTCGCTGGTGGCGCGGGCGACGGGCTCGAGCGACATCGAAGGATCGGGACCGTCCTTCGGTCGGCCGAAATGCGCGAGAAGCACGACCTTGGCGCCCTTGTCCGAGAGTTCGAGAATGGTCGGCGCAACGCGTTCGATGCGGGTCGCGTCGGTTACCTTGCCGTCGGTCATCGGAACGTTGAGATCCACGCGAACGAGGACGCGCTTGCCCTTCACGTCGCCAATGTCGTCGAGCGTCCTGAACGCAGCCATCTGGTCTTCCTTCCTCGAAAATTTTGCCGGACATTATCGCGAAGCCGCCTGGATGCAAGTCATCCCAGGCGTCTCAGTTGCCCCGGCTGTTGTAGGTATCCTGATCGTCGCCGCGTTGTTCGGCGGGCTGCTCTGCGGCCGCTTCTCCCTTCCCGCGATCGCGCCATCCAGCAACAAGCTGACGGATGCGGTCGGCGAGTTCGGCTGGGCTGAGGAAAGGCGGAATGCTGGTAACCTGAGGCGTCGGCTCGAAGGAAAGTCCGACGCTCGAAATCCTGCCGGCCTCGTCCACGTCACGCACGATCAGTTCGATCGGGCCAATGGTGACCCGGTCGGCATATTCCGCGCGGCCGCCGAGACGCTGGAGCATCAGCTGGCCGATGTTCAGTTTCAACTCGGCTTCGGTCAGGCCGGGGTTGTAGTTGTCCTCAAGTTCGCTCGCCATATGGCTCGGATCGAGCGCGAAGGCGCCGAAGAAATCGGCATCGTCGGGGCTGACCTCGGTCGGACTGGCGAACAGGCGGTCGAGCAGGCGCGGATAGCGGTCGGGCACGAAGATGTAGACGTGGTCGCCGGCGACAAGCCGACCGGCGTCCTGGTATTTCATCGAGCGGCCCTCGCGGACCACGAGCGAGGGCCTGGCCCAGCGCGGGATGCGCTCGCCCCGCGCTACCGGACTTCCGGCCACGACCGTATAGGCGAGGAGCTCGTGGTGTGCGGAACCTGGAAGTTCGAGCTCCACCTTTTCCAGCGGGCCGATGCGCTGCGGAACGATGAGGCCGAGGCGCCGGGCGAGCGGACCGACGGTCCAGCCCTGCACGATCAGCGAAACCAGCACGACGATGAAGGCCATGTTGAAGATCATGCGGCCGTTTTCGAGGCCGACGAGCAGCGGGGTAATGGCCAGCAGGATGGAGACTGCGCCGCGCAGGCCGACCCAGGAGATGAAGGCGGTCTCCTGGCGCGGGAAACGGAACGGGATGAGGCAGAGCCACACCGCGATCGGCCGCGCGATGAAGATCAGGAACAGGCCAAGCCCGATCCCGACCGGCAGGATCGGCAGAAATTCGGACGGCGTGGCGAACAGGCCGAGCACCAGGAACATGATGATTTGCGCCAGCCAGGACACGCCGTCCTGGAAGCGCTTGAGGAGCGCCCCGCCGCGGATCGACGAATTGCCGGCGACCAGGCCCGCGAGATAGACCGCCAGAAAGCCGGATCCGCCAATCGCGCCGCCGAAGGCAAAGACCAGCAGCGACAACGTCAACACGAAGATCGGCAGCAGCCCGTGGTCGAGATTGAGCCTGTCGACGAGGCGGGTGATGGCAAGCCCGCCGGCAATGCCGACGACGGCGCCGATACCCATATTGGCGATGAAGCCGAGGACGAGGTCGGTCGCCAGAACTTCGGCGGCGGGATCCTGGCCGAGCGCGATGATCTCCACGAAAGTGATGGTCAGAAAGATGGCGATCGGGTCGTTGCTGCCGGACTCGATTTCAAGCGTCGAGCGGACGCGGTCGCGCAACTGCACATTGCCTACACGCAGCAGGAAGAACACGGCGGCGGCATCAGTCGAGGCGACGGCGGCGCCGAGCAACAGGGATTCCAGCCAGGTAAAGTCGGTCAGATAGAAGGCGGCCGCGCCGAACAGAACCGTCGTCAGTGCCACGCCTGCCGTCGCCAGTGAAAGCGCCGGCAGGGCCGCCTGCCTCAGCGCGGAAAGCGGGGTGCCGAAACCGGAATCGAAAAGGATGGCGGCAAGCGCCAGGCTGCCGATGAAATAGGCGACGTCCGCATTGTCGAACTGGATACCCAGACCGTCGGCTCCGGCGGCCAGGCCAAGCGCCAGGAAGAGCAGCAGCAGGGGAGCGCCGAACCGGAAGGCGACGAGACTCGAAAACGCGGCGGCGAGCACCAGCCCGGTACCGGCCAACGTTACGAGATAGACCGTCTGGTACATGCGGCCCTTGCCCCTCCGATTGCGATTTATGCGTTGCCGTTACAGTGCGGCGAAGACGAGGCGCAGTGCAACCGCAAGGGGCGATTTTATGTGCGGCTGGCGAATATTTCCGGCAAACGAAAACGCCCGGCCGAAGCCGGGCGTCGGTAGTCGGACAGCAGCGCCGCGATCAGCCGATGGTCTTGCCGAAGGCGACGGCGGTATCGGCCATGCGGTTGGAGAAGCCCCACTCGTTGTCGTACCAGGACAGCACCGAAACGAAGTTGCCGTCCATCACCTTGGTCTGGTCGAGCGCCATGGTCGACGATGCCGGGTCGTGGTTGAAGTCGATCGAGACGTTCGGCTGGTCGGTCACGGCCAGCACGCCCTTCAGCTTGCCCTTCGAGGCAGCGATCACCGCGTTGTTGATCTCCTCGACCGTCGTGGAGCGCTTGGCGATGAACTTCAGGTCGACGACCGAGACGTTCGGCGTAGGCACGCGGATCGAAATGCCGTCGAGCTTGCCTTTAAGTTCCGGCAGCACCAGGCCGATGGCCTTGGCCGCGCCCGTCGAGGTCGGGATCTGCGACAACGCGGCGGCACGGGCGCGGTAGAGATCCTTGTGCATGGTATCCAGCGTTGGCTGGTCGCCGGTATAGGAGTGGATCGTCGTCATCATGCCCTTCTCGATGCCGACCGTCTCGTGCAACACGGCTGCGAGCGGCGCCAGGCAGTTGGTCGTGCACGAGGCGTTGGAGATGACGATGTGGTCCTTGGTCAGCTGGTCGTGGTTGATGCCGTAGACCACGGTCATGTCGGCACCGTCGGATGGTGCTGAGACGATGACGCGCTTGGCGCCGGCCGTCAGATGGGCGGCAGCCTTGTCACGGGCGGTGAAGATGCCGGTGCATTCGAGCGCGATGTCGATGCCGAGGTCTTTCCACGGCAGCTGGGCCGGATCCTTGATGGCGGTGACCTTGAACTTTTCCTTGCCGATGGCGATGGAGTCGCCGTCGACGGTCACCTCGTGCGGGAAACGGCCATGCACGCTGTCGAAGCGCAGCAGATGGGCGTTGGTTTCGACTGGCCCCAGGTCGTTCACGGCAACGATGTCGATGTCGGTGCGGCCGGATTCGAAAATGGCGCGAACGATGTTGCGGCCGATGCGGCCGAAACCGTTAATGGCAACTCTGACGGTCATGATTCTTCTCCCTGGGGACGCGGGGCTGAAATGAGGTTCGCAGCTTCATAGCGGCGCCGGCCGAAATAATCCAGCCGACGCGCCCGAGCGCTCAGGGGCGTGGCTTGGCCGGCTCGAGCTTCGGCGTAGACCCGGTCGACTGGCTTTTGCCGCCGCCCTTCATCCGCTCCACGACCGCCTTGACGGTCGCCTCGGCGGTGATGCCGAAATGCGGGTAAAGCTGTTCGATCGGGGCGCTCGCGCCGAAACCGGTCATGCCGATGAAGATGCCGTCGGTGCCGATGAAACGATCCCAGCCGAGCCGGATGGCAGCCTCGATGGCAACCCTGACCGGCGCGTCACCCAGCGTCGCTTTCTTGTAGTCGTCGTCCTGCTCCTCGAAGAGCTCGAAGGCAGGCACCGAGACGACACGGGTCGGGTGGCCCTGAGCCTGCAACTGGTCGCGCGCGGCAAGCGCGATCTCGACCTCGGAGCCGGAGGCGAAGATGCTGACTTCCGGCTTTCCTTCGGCCCCGGCAAGCTCGTAGGCGCCACGGCCGCAGAGGTTCTCGGCAACGTATTCGGTGCGGACGGCCGGAAGGTTCTGACGGGTCAGCGCGATGGTCGACGGGGTCTTCCTCGATTCCAGCGCAAGCTGCCAGCATTCGGCGGCCTCCGTGGCGTCGGCCGGGCGGAAGACGATGTGGTTGGGGATCGCGCGCAGTGCGGCCAGGTGCTCCACGGGCTGGTGGGTGGGGCCGTCTTCGCCAAGCCCGATGGAATCGTGGGTCATGACGAAGATCGAGCGGATGCCCATCAGCGATGCGAGGCGCATGGCCGGCCGGGCATAGTCGGAGAAGCAGAGGAAGGTGCCCGAATAGGGGATGACGCCCCCGTGCACCGCCATGCCGTTCATGGCGGCGGCCATGCCATGCTCGCGGATGCCGTAATGGATGTAGCGCTCGCCATAGTGACCGGGTGTGACAGCCTTGGTCTGGCTGGTCTTCGTATTGTTGGAGCCCGTCAGGTCGGCCGAGCCGCCGATTGTTTCGGGCACAGCACCGTTGATGACTTCAAGCGCCATTTCCGACGACTTGCGGGTCGCGACCTTGGGCTTGTCGGTAGCCAGCTGCTTCTTGTAGTCGGCGATGACGCTGTCGAAGTTCTTCGGCAGGTCGCCGGCGATGCGGCGCTCGAACTCGGCGCGCAGGCCAGCCTCCGCGGAGGCCAGGCGCTTCAACCATTCGTCGCGTTTCGGCAGTGAGGCCTTTCCGGTCTCGCGCCAGGCATCCAGGACATCCGAAGGAACAACGAAGGGCTCGGCGTCCCAGCCGAAGAACTTGCGCGCACCGGCGATTTCGTCGGCGCCCAACGGCGAACCGTGGGCCTTGTTGGTGCCGGCCTTGGTGGGTGCGCCGAAGCCGATGGTCGTCTTGCAGGCGATCATCGTCGGCTTGTCGGAATGGCGCGCAGCCTCGACGGCGTAAGCGATGGCTTCCGGGTCCATGCCATCGACATGGCTGGCGTTCCATCCGGAGGCCTGGAAACGGGCGACCTGGTCAGTCGAATCCGCCAGCGAGACATTGCCGTCGATCGAGATGTCGTTGTTGTCCCAGAAGACGATGAGCTTGTTCAGCTTGAGATGTCCGGCAAGCGCGATGGCTTCCTGGGAGATGCCTTCCATCAGGCAGCCGTCACCGGCCAGCACATAGGTGTAGTGGTCGACCAGTGCATCGCCGAACGAGGCATTCATGATGCGCTCGGCGAGCGCCATGCCGACGGAATTGGCGAGGCCCTGACCGAGCGGGCCGGTGGTCGTCTCGATGCCGGCGGCGTGACCATACTCGGGATGACCGGCGGTCTTGGAGCCGAGCATGCGGAAATTCTTGATCTCGTCGATGGTCATGTCCTCGTAGCCGGTGAGGTACATCAGCGAGTAGAGCAGCATCGAGCCATGGCCGGCCGACAGCACGAAGCGGTCGCGGTCGGGCCAATGCGGGTTCTTCGGATCGTGCTTGAGGAAGCGGGTGTATAGTACCGTGGCGATGTCCGCAGCGCCCATCGGCAGGCCGGGATGGCCCGAATTTGCCTTCTGGACGGCATCCATGGAGAGAAAACGGATCGCGTTCGCCATCCGGTCATGTTGCTTGCGATCGGTCATGGATTTCCCGCTATTTGAGTTCGGAGCGATGAAGCTTCAGTGAGATGGGTTTCAAATAGCAGGCGGCAGGGTTCTGTCAATAAAACGGCAGGCGCAATGGACCGGCATATAGTCAATTTGCCCGGCGTTTCCGCCGATTGCGGGGGACAGCGCCAACACTTTATTGACGCGCAATTCACACGATGCCTAATGTTTCGCGGATAAGGCGTTCTGAACGCGGACGATTCGGTGATGGGCGGGGGCGATACGGGTGCCATGACCGGGGATGCAACACTCAAGGAAGTCATTGCCCGCCTGGGCAAGGCGATCGATGCGCTCGAGCATGCCGCCAATGCCAGGCTGGAGCGCGAGCAGGACTATTCCGAAGCGGATGCGGAAGTGCAGCGCATGAACGCCGATCGCGCGCGGCTGGCGCAGGAGCTCGACGGGTCCGAAGCGCGCAGCGAACGCCTCGAGGAAGCCAACAAGGAAGTATCGCGCCGCCTGGTGACGGCGATGGAAACCATCAGAGCGGTACTGGACAGGTAGAAGAATGGCCCAGGTAACAGTGACGATCGACGGCAAGGCCTATCGCATGGCCTGCGACGAGGGACAGGAAGAGCACCTGATAGACCTCGCGCAACGCTTTGACCGCTACGTGTCGCATCTGAAGGAATCGTTCGGCGAGATCGGCGACCAGCGTCTCACCGTGATGGCCGGCATCATGGTGATGGACGAACTGTCGGAACTGCAGAAGCGCGTCATAGGCATGGAAAGCGAAGTGGCGACACTGCGCAAGACACGCGACGAGGCGCTGACCAAGGCCGACAAAAACGACTCCGCCCTGACCGGCGCACTCGGTGGCCTGGCCGTGCGCATGGAAGCGCTCGCCGAAAAACTGGCGGTAAAGACCGGGTAGACGCCAGGCGCAGCAGTTGTGGCGATTGGGGCTACACCCCAGGAACGTACTCAGCCGAGTTCAGACAAAGAAAAAGCCGCGCCGGAATGAACCGGCGCGGCTTTGATCAATCGGGCCTAATCCCATTGCCCGCAGGCGTCGGTCAGGCGGCCGGCTGCGCGTCGATGGTGCGCAGTGCCTGCGCCTGGCGCTTTGCTGCGGCCTTGACGGCGTCCTGGACCTTCTCGAAGGCGCGCACCTCAATCTGGCGCACGCGCTCGCGGCTGATGTCGAACTCGCCCGACAGTTCCTCGAGCGTCATCGGGTCGTCGGACAGGCGGCGTGCCTCGAAGATGCGACGCTCGCGATCGTTGAGCACGTCGAGCGCACCCGACAGCATGCCGCGCCGGTTTTCCAGCTCGTCCTGCTCGATCAGCATCGCCTCCGCGCTCTCGTGGTCGTCGACCAGCCAATCCTGCCACTCGCCGGACTCGCCTTCCGATGCACGGATCGGCGCGTTGAGCGAGGCGTCGCCCGAAAGGCGCCGGTTCATCGAGACGACTTCCGCCTCGCTGACATTCAGCCTGGTGGCGATCTCGGCGATCTGGTCCGGCTTGAGGTCGCCGTCGTCGAGTGCCTGGATCTTGCCCTTGACCTTGCGCAGGTTGAAGAACAAGCGCTTCTGGTTGGCGGTGGTGCCCATCTTCACGAGGCTCCACGAGCGCAGGATGTATTCCTGGATCGAGGCCTTGATCCACCACATGGCGTATGTGGCCAGGCGGAAGCCGCGTTCCGGCTCGAATTTCTTGACGGCCTGCATGAGGCCGACATTGCCCTCTGAGATCACCTCGCCGATCGGCAGGCCATAGCCGCGATAGCCCATGGCTATCTTGGCGACGAGCCGGAGATGGCTGGTGACGAGCTTGTGGGCCGCGCCGGTGTCCTCATGCTCCTGGTACCGCTTGGCGAGCATATACTCTTCCTGCGGCTGAAGCATCGGGAAACGGCGGATTTCCTCCAGGTAGCGGCTGAGGCCGCCTTCACCTGAAACGATACTGGGTAGTGACTGGGCCATGATAGCGCCCTCCTCTCTAAAAACTGCCCCCGAATTGTGGCGGGCATCCGGCCCGGCCGGGTAAACGCGCTTCCGGGCCAACCGATATATATAGGAACAAACCGGGAAAAGACAGGGGTTTGTTCAATCCTAAACAGAGTGTCACGTCAAAGTGAACAAGAACAGTCAACTTAATTGATGGAGCGATCAAAGATTGCGAAATGCCATGACCAGTTGCTGCATGTCGGACGGCATGTCGGCTTCGAAGCGCATCGTCGCACCGGTGACCGGATGCGAGAAGGCAAGAAGTTTCGCGTGCAGGGCCTGGCGCGGAAAATCCTTCGTCATTGTCTTCAGCGGCTCGGGCAGGCGGTTGGCCTTGGTGCGGAAGGCCGTGCCGTAATCTTGGTCGCCGATGACCGGATGGTTGATATGCGCCATGTGGACGCGGATCTGATGCGTGCGGCCGGTTTCGAGCCGGCATTCGACCAGCGAAGCGGTGGCGGTGTTGTCTTCCTTTGGTTCGAAATGCTCGAGCACCGTATAGCGGGTGACCGCGTGCCTCGCATCGCTGCGCCCCTCCGGAACGACGGCGCGCCGCACGCGATC
>CAMYMG010000056.1 GCA_947259295.1 uncultured Rhizobiaceae bacterium | reverse complement strand
CCAGCCGGCGCGCCAGCTGGCGGGGCGCACGCACCACCTCGGCGAGGCTGCGTACGCCCTCGGGCAGGGCCGGATCGGCGGCCGGCTGGTCAGTTTCGCCCCAGTGCACGGGTGCCGCGCGATCGAGCGCGGCGTCAAGATCTTCGCCGAGGGCAGCACCGAGTGCTGTCTCGAAACCGCGATCGACCGATATCTGCTCCAGCACGGCTGGGAAAAGGTCGCCCGTCGCCGCATTCAGGATCTTGGACAGGGTGCGGGCTTCCGTCTCGATCCGCGCCAGTTCCGCCTTGGCTTCCTGCAAGGGAGGCCGGGCCGCGTTTTCAGCACTACGCGCCTGCACCACGGCCTGCTCGGCCAGGCCGGCCGCCGCTTCCGCGCGCTCGAGCGATGCCTGCGCCGCATCGGCAAGCGCCTTTTTCTCAGCCGGGTCGGCGAGGCTCGCCAGCCTGGCGGCGATCTCCGCCGTCTCGGCCTCGACGGTCGCCAGTTGCTTCTCGAGCCGATCGCGACGCTCCGACGTCTCCTGCAGCCGGCGCTCCATCTGGTTGCGTGTCGCCACGGCCTCGGCGCGCTGCGCCGTCAGTTGCTCCAGCGCTGCCTCGCTGACTGAGAGCGCGGCAACTGCGGTATCCAGCGCTTGCCTGGTCGACGTCTCGCGCTCCAGCGCGGAGCTGTTTTCCTGATTGAGCGTCGCTTCCTCGGCGTCCAGCCGCTGCAGCACGTCCGCATTGTCGCGGACCATCTGCTCCTCGCGGGCAATGTCGGCATCGAGTTGCTGCACGCGCCTGTTCAACTCCGCGTGGCGGGCGCGGACACGTTCGGCCTCCTCCTCGATCTGCGACTTGGCGATCGACAGGCGCTGGAATGCTGCAGCGGCTGCCGCCTCGGCATCGCGCAGTTCCGGCAGGCGGTGGGCTCCGACCGCCTGCTCCTTGGCGGCGTTCGCCTGGTTGCCAGCCTTTTCGCCGACAAGGGAGGTCGCCACAGCCAGCGCGGACTGCGCCTCGCCTTCCTGCGCCTTGGCCACCGTCCAGCGCAGATGCAGCAGCGTGGCTTCCGCTTTGCGGATGTCGGCCGACAGATTCTTGAAGCGCGATGCCTGCCGCGCCTGCCGCTTCAGGCTTTCGATCTGGCTCTCAAGTTCGCCGACCACGTCGTCGAGGCGCTCCAAATTCTGCTCGGCGGCGCGCAGCCTGAGCTCTGCCTCGTGGCGCCTCGTGTGCAGGCCTGAAATACCGGCGGCTTCTTCCAGCAGCGCGCGGCGCGCCTGGGGCTTCGCCTGGATCAGTTCGCCGATGCGGCCCTGCCCGACCATCGAGGGCGAGCGCGCGCCGGTCGACTGGTCGGCAAACAGCAGTTGCACGTCCTTGGCGCGAGCGTCCTTGCCGTTGATGCGATAGACCGAACCGGCCTCGCGCTCGATGCGGCGCGAAACCTGCAGCTCATCGGCATCGTTGAAGGCGGCGGGTGCGGTGCGGTCGCTGTTATCGAGGAAGAGGGTGACTTCGGCGGTGTTGCGGGCCGGCCGCGTGCCGGAGCCGGAAAAGATCACGTCGTCCATGCCCGAGGCGCGCATGTTCTTGTACGAGCTTTCGCCCATCACCCAGCGCAAGGCCTCGACGAGATTGGACTTGCCGCAGCCATTCGGCCCGACAATGCCGGTCAGGCCGCGCTCGATGACGAACTCGCCGGGTTCGACGAACGACTTGAAACCGAGGAGGCGCAGCCGGGAGAATTTCATCGCAGTTTTGCGGGCGAGCCGAAGCCCGCCTTCCCGCCTGCGGCGAAAGCGTCAGAGCATGCCGTCGATGATCGCCGACATTTCCTCAATCGTCAGTGCCCCCTTGTAGGTATTGCCGTTGATGAAAAAGGTTGGCGTGGAGTCCACCTTGAATTCATCGGAACCGCGTTTTTGCACCGATCTCACATCGTCCAGAAGTTTCTGGTCCGTCAAGCAAGCCTCGAAGGACTCCTGTGAAAAACCAGCAAGTTTCGAGATTTGAAGCAACGCGTCCTTGGCATTCTCCACCGTTGCCCAGTTGCGCTGCTGCTTGAACAGCACGTCGATCATCGGGAAATAGTTGTCGCCGGAACAACGCGCCAGCATGAAACCGGCCTCGGCGCGCGGATCGAACGGGAATTCGCGAAAGATAAGCCGGGCCTTGCCTGTATCGATGTACTTGGCCTTCAGTTCCGGCAGGGTGGTCTCGTGGAAATGCGCGCAGTGCGGGCAGGTCATGGAGGCGTATTCGACGATCGTGACCGGCGCGTCCGCGTTACCCAGCATCTTGTCGGGCAGCGCGCCTTCCTGGAGCAGCTTGGTCATGTCGACCGAACCGGCGCTCTGCGGGGCGTCGGCCGCCGGAGTGGCCGCTACCGTTTCGTTCGAAACGCCGGGTGCCGCGGGTGTTTCGGCGTTGGCTTGGTCGCCGGAGTCGCTGCATGCCGCCACCACCAGGCCCGCAGGCACGGCAATCAGCGAGGAGAGAACGGTTCTGCGAGACAAGGGACGGATCATGCGAATCACCTGATTGTGGATTGATCTTGCAATGCCGGAGCACCAGAAAGCGAGACTTGGCGCGAATTAGGGCATCCTCATCCCCAATCCAACCGGCAAATCCGCTGGCACGTTCACGAAAACGCGAGCCCGGTCAGGCTTTCGGCTTGCGATTTGCCAGGACGGTGGCGCCCAATCGCTCCAGCGAAGCCCGCAATCCCTCGTCCTCGATCTTGCCCACGGCGCCTGCGATCTTCGACTTCTCGTCCGGCGAAAGCGGTCGCAGTACCGGTTTTACCTTGGTGGCGCCGCTGGCTACCGGCTTCTGAACGATCCTGATCCGGCCGATGGCCGCGAAGCCCAGAAAGGCATTGACGCGGCCGATGATCTCGCCCGTCTCATGCTGCAGGTAGAGCGCGGCAGCCCCTTCACAGGCGATCACCAATGTCGCCGGCTCAAACGGGTCGTCCTCGTGGGCCCGGCGCGGCCATTGGATCTTTTCCGGCCGTGACTGCCTGGCAAGCCGTGGTCCAACGATCTCATCCCAGGACTGGACGAGACCGATCGAAATGCCCGCCCGCTTGCGCATGACCGGATCGAGCAGTGCCGTCGCCAGATCGCTGATCGCAACAGGATTGCGGTCAGCCCATTTCCCTGCCATGTGCGTTTCCCATGCCGCTCGAATTCGACCGCTTTCTGATGCCACAGCCAATCACCAGCAGCATAGGCCAAAGCCGGAACCAATGGCACCCTTCGACACGAGTTCGGTGACGATGCCAGCCGCAAGCGGCGATGTCGCGACCAGGTTGCTCGCCTGGTACGACGCACATCACCGCGATCTGCCATGGCGCATGGCGCCGGCGGCGCTGAAGCTTGGCGGACGGCCCGATCCCTATCGCGTCTGGCTATCGGAGATCATGCTACAGCAAACGACGGTCGAAACCGTCAAACCCTACTTCCAGAAATTCGTCGACAAGTGGCCGACTGTCTCAGCGTTAGCCGCTGCCGAAACCGAAGAGGTGATGCAGGCCTGGGCCGGGCTCGGCTACTATTCGCGCGCCCGAAACCTCAAGAAATGCGCCGAACTCGTCGCGGCCCTGCCCGGCGCAAGGTTCCCCGACACCGAGGCCGCCTTGCGCGAACTGCCCGGCATCGGCGCCTATACAGCCGCGGCAATCGCCGCCATCGCCTTCGGCCGGCCGGCGGCCGTCGTCGACGGCAATGTCGAGCGTGTGATGGCGCGGCTGTTTGCGATCCGCGTTCCGCTGCCCGAGGCCAAGCCGCAAATCCGCGGCTTTCTCGAACCGTTGGTGCCAGCGGACCGGCCCGGCGACTTCGCCCAGGCGATGATGGATCTTGGATCCTCGATCTGCACGCCGAAGCGGCCGCGCTGCATGCTCTGCCCGCTTCGTTCCGATTGCCTCGCGCTAGTCGAGGGCGATCCCGAACTGCTGCCGATCAAGGCGCCGAAGGCCGACAAGCCGTTGCGCCGGGGTGCGGCCTTCGTCGCCATGCGCCAGGACGGAGCGGTGCTCTTGAGGACACGACCCGAGAGCGGGCTGCTCGGCGGGATGAGCGAGGTGCCGACCACCGGGTGGACCGCGCGAATCGATGGCGAAACGACGGAAAATGCCGCGCCTTTTCCGGCAAACTGGGTGAAAACGGGGCAGATCAGCCATGTTTTCACGCATTTTTCGCTGGAATTGGACGTGTTCCTGGCCGTTGTCGACTTGCCAGCACCGCCGGGGCACCGCTGGTCGCCAGCGTCCGGACTGAATGGCGAAGCGCTGCCTACCGTGATGAAGAAAGTCATTGAGGCAGCGATACCCGGTGCCACCAAGGCGTTCCAAGCAAGGGGGGATTTATGAGCGAGATCAAACACATCGTCTTCGACATCGGCAGGGTGCTGATCCACTACGATGCCGAACTGCCGTTCCTGCGGCTGATCCCCGACGCACAAAAGCGCAAGTGGTTCTTCGACAATGTTTGCACCTCGCCTTGGAACATCGAGCAGGACCGCGGCCGGACCTGGGAGGAAGCGGAGGCCGAGCTCCTGGCTATCCACCCAGATCATGCTGAGAATATTCGCAATTTCCGCCGATACTGGCACGAGATGGTACCGCATGCCTATGACGACAGCGTCGCCCTGATGGAGCGGTTGATCGACAATGGCCACGATGTGACGCTGCTGACCAACTGGGCCGCGGACACTTTTATCGAGGCCCGCGCCCGCTTCCCGTTCCTGGAGAAGCCGCGCGGCATAACGGTTTCGGGCGAGATCAAGGCGATCAAGCCGGATCGCGCCATCTACGACCACCATGTCCTGAGCTTCGGGCTCGATCCGGCAGCATCACTGTTCATCGACGACAGCCAGAAGAATGTCGACGGGGCGATTGCGGCGGGCTGGCAGGCGGTGCTGTTTACCGACGCCGCTGCGCTTGAGGCCGATCTGACCCGGCTCGGAATCCGGGTCTAGGTCGCCGAAATCAGGCGCCGGCGCGTTCCATGCCGAGGCGTGCGATGCGCCGCAGCTCGTCGATCGGGGTCAGGCCGCCGCTCCGCTCATAGTGCCAGAAGGTCCAGCCATTGCAGGCGTCCAACCCTTGCACCTCGGCGCCGACCTTGTGGATCGAACCGGCGGTATCGCCGACCGCCAGCGTGCCGTCGGCGCGCACCCGCGCGGCCCAGCGCTTACGGGAATCGTAGAGCATGGTGCCGGGCTTCATGACGCCTGAATCGAGCAGGCTGATGAAGGCGATGCGCGGCTCGGCGCGTTTGCTCGGCATGCCGGCAAGATCGGCAAGCGACATTGGCCGGACATCGGCGATGCGCTCGTTGGCGGCATCGATATAGGTCTGCTCGCGCTCGATGCCGACGAAGTTGCGACCGAGGCGCTTGGCGACGGCACCGGTCGTGCCCGAACCGAAGAAGGGATCGAGCACGATATCGCCGGGCTTGGTGGACGCCAGCATGACGCGGGCCAGCAACGCTTCCGGCTTTTGCGTCGGATGCAGCTTTTCGCCATTGTCGTTCTTCAGCCGCTCGGCGCCAGTGCAGATCGGGAACAGCCAGTCGGAACGCATCTGCACGTCGTCGTTCGAGGCTTTCAGCGCATCGTAGTTGAAGGTGTAGCCCTTGCCCTTCTGGTCGCGCGACGCCCAAATCATGGTCTCGTGGGCATTCTGGAAACGGCGGCCGCGGAAATTGGGCATCGGGTTGGTCTTGCGCCAGACGACGTCGTTGAGGATCCAGAAGCCGAGATCCTGCATCGAGGCGCCGACGCGGAAGATGTTGTGGTAGGAGCCGATGACCCAGATCGTGCCGTTCGGCTTCAGCACGCGGCGCGCCGCCAGCAGCCAGGCGCGGGTGAAGGCATCATAGGCCGCGAAACTGTCGAACTGGTCCCAGTGGTCGTCGACCGCATCGACCTTCGACTGGTCCGGACGGAACAGTTCGCCTTCCAGCTGGAGGTTATAGGGCGGGTCGGCGAAAATGACGTCGATGGACTTGTCAGGCAGCGATTCCAGCGCCGCAACGCAATCGCCCTTGAGAATGGTGTTCAGCCATTTGGGCTGCGGGGCGACGGAGATTTCGTCATCGAGAAGCGCTGCTGCAGACATGTTGGCACCCGGGTTACGCGTTACGTTCTTTGCCCTTTATGGTTACCGTTTAGCGTAAATATTTAATGAAGCGGCCTCGCAATTTGCCGACCGCGACACCATCGTGTAAGGCGCCCCGCGTGGCCGCGCATGCCGATGCGGCTGACCCAACCCTGTTCCCGGAAGCCCATGCCCCAGCCAGACCTCGTCATTTTCGATTGCGACGGCGTTCTCGTCGACAGCGAAATCATTGCGGCAGCGGCCGAGGCCGAAGCATTGACAGCCGCCGGCTATCCGATCAGCGGCGAGGAAATCTCGGAGGTGTATGCCGGCCTGACGTTCAGCGACATCATGCTGAGGATCGAGGAGAAGGCGTCCATACCCTTCCAAGTATCGCTGATCGACACGGCCGAGGCACTGGTCGATCGAAGGCTGCAGGCGGGCGTGCGCGCCATCGAGGGTGCGCACGAAGCGGCAAACAGCATCGCCAAGCGTTGCATCTGCTCGAATTCGAGCACGGCGCGGCTTGAGATGATGCTTACGAAGACCAATCTGCTGCCGTTCTTTTCAGGACGGATTTTCTCGTCGCTCGACACGCCGACGAAAAAGCCGAAGCCGGCACCCGACGTCTTCCTGCACGCAGCCGAAGCGATGGGCGCTGATCCGGCACGCACCTTCGTGATCGAGGACTCGGTGCACGGCATCGCCGGCGCCCGCGCCGCCAACATGCGTGTCATCGGCTTTACCGGGGCATCGCACAGCTATCCCGGACATGCCGATGCGCTGACGGAAGCCGGCGCGGAAACCGTCATCAGGCGCTGGGCGGATTTCAGGGGCGTCGTTGACGCACTGTCGGAATGGTCTGCGGACGCCTAGCGCCCTATTCGTCCGTCTTCTTTTTGACTGGGCCGGCATCGAACCCGGCCAGCACCTGCAGGCTACGCTCGGCAGGCACGGGTACGCTGACATTGGGATCGCTGAAGACGAACTGGGTTGCAGCATCGCCGAGGGCCGCCTGATATTCATGCAACTGCGAATAGAGCACTTCGGGCCCGCGGGTGACGGCGATACGGATGGGAAGATTGACCGTGCCGCCCGTGCTTGCGGGCCCGGGAACGATGCGCCCGGCGACGCCGATTTCCATGGTCAGGATGCCGCCTGCCGTCTTGCAGCTGCGGGTAACGTCGCTGATCGAGGCCTGATAGATAAGCTTGGCGGGATCTTCCTCGCCGCCCTTGGCGTATTTGTTGAAGAAGCCGGTTTCCTCCTTCAGCGTCACCTTCGGACAATAGCCGAGCAGGTCGCTGGCCAGGACCTTGGTGTTGTCCGGTTCGGTCTTCTTTTCCTTGCTGCCGAAGCCAAGAATGCTGCCGCTGTCGCCCGACTGGCAGCCGGCGAC
Source organism: uncultured Rhizobiaceae bacterium (assembly GCA_947259295.1). Classification (GTDB taxonomy): domain Bacteria; phylum Pseudomonadota; class Alphaproteobacteria; order Rhizobiales; family Rhizobiaceae; genus CAMYMG01. Next base: position 94,700 of record CAMYMG010000056.1, on the reverse strand, counting down.
GGTGAGGGTAAAGCTGGCGAGCGCAAAAGCCACCAGAAAACGACCAGACATTGATCGACGCACCATGAAACTATATTCCCCTTCCGCAAAGCCGCCGCTCTATAGCAACGGCAGGGCAGAAATGCGACTGACGGTTCGCACAAATTCTCGGACTTTCCCCACTGGCAGCCCGCAAAGGTCTTTGAACGGATGAGCATGAAGTACATCAGCACCCGGGGAGAAGCCTCCGTTCTCGGTTTCTCGGACGCGGTGCTCGCGGGACTGGCGCGAGATGGCGGGCTCTACGTGCCGGAAGAATGGCCGCAGTTCAGCCCCGCCGACATCCGCGCCATGCGCGGACTTTCCTACCCGGACCTTGCGGTGCGCATCCTGACCCCGTTCCTCGGCGGTGAGATCGGGCCCGCCGTCTTCGAAAGGCTGGTGCGCGAGGCCTACGCGACGTTCAACCATGATGCCGTCTGCCCGCTGGTCCAGACCAGCGCGAACGGTTTCCTGCTCGAGCTCTTCCACGGGCCGACGCTTGCCTTCAAGGACGTCGCCATGCAGTTGCTCGCCCGGCTGATGGACCACATACTGGCCGAGCGCGGACAGCGCGCCACGATTGCCGGCGCTACCTCCGGCGACACCGGGGGCGCGGCGATCGACGCCTTCGCGGACCGGGACCGGACGGATATCTTCATCCTCTACCCGCACGGCAAAGTCTCCGACGTGCAGCGCCGGCAGATGACCACGCACCATGCATCAAATGTTCACGCCCTCGCCGTCGAGGGAAATTTCGACGACTGCCAGGCGCTGGTGAAGGACATGTTCAACGACCACGGGTTCCGTGACCGCGTGGCGTTGTCGGGCGTCAATTCCATCAACTGGGCCCGCATCATGTCCCAGATCGTCTACTTCTTCTCGTCGGCGATTTCGCTGGGCAGCCCCGACCGGCCGGTTTCCTTCACGGTGCCGACCGGGAATTTCGGTGACATTTTCGCCGGCTATGCCGCCAAGCGGATGGGCCTGCCGATCGACCGGCTTGTGATTGCGACCAACGACAACGACATACTGGCGCGCACCCTTGCCACTGGCGAATACCTGATCAAGGGCGTCATGGAGACGACCTCGCCTTCGATGGATATCCAGGTCTCCTCCAATTTCGAGCGGCTGCTTTTCGAGGCAGGCGAACGTGACGACGCGGCGGTCAGACGCTATATGGCGAGCCTCAAGCAGTCCGGCAGCTTTACCCTGGACGCCGCCACGCTCGGCCGCATCCGCGACGGCTTCGACGCCGGAAGGGCCACGGTCGAACAGTCGGCCGCCACCATCCGCAGGCTGCTGGACACGAATGGCTACCTCGCCGATCCGCACACCGCGAACGCCCTCCATGTCGCGCATGAAATCGGCGACAGGGAAACGCCGATGATCGTTCTCGCGACCGCCCACCCTGCAAAGTTTCCGGCCTCGGTCGAAAGCGCCTGCGGGGTACGGCCCGAACTTCCGGCGCGGCTTGCGGGGTTGATGCAGGCCGAGGAAAGGTTCACGGTACTTCCATCCGATCTGAAAATGATGGAAGATCACATTAGCCGCCTTACACGAGCGGCGCGTTAGGGAGCATAGTTCATATGGGTGTTGAGGTAAGCCGTCTGTCGAACGGCCTGACAGTCGCCACCGAAACCCTTCCAAGCATGGAATCTGTTGCACTAGGGGTCTGGATCAAGTCCGGAGCGCGCAACGAGCGCGACAACGAACATGGCATGGCCCACCTGCTCGAGCACATGGCCTTCAAAGGCACCTCGCGGCGGTCCGCCTTCCAGATCGCCTCGGACATCGAGGATGTCGGCGGCGAGATCAACGCAGCGACGAGCGTAGAAACCACCTCCTACTATGCGCGCGTGTTGCGCGACGACGTGCCGCTTGCAGTCGACATACTCTCCGACATCCTGACTGAATCCAAGTTCGACCCGGGCGAACTGGAACGCGAGCAGAACGTGATCCTGCAGGAGATCGGCGCCGCACACGACACCCCCGACGACATCGTCTTCGACAAGTTCACCGAAACCGCCTACCGCCACCAGACAATCGGACGCTCGATCCTCGGCACGCCTGAAACGGTCCGCTCCTTCACCTCCGCAAACGTCCACGACTACATCGAACGGCAATATGGCGCCGAGCGCATGGTTGTCGTCGCGGCTGGCGACATCAAGCACGATGCCTTCGTGCGCGAGGTGGAAAAGCGCCTGGGATCGTTCCGCGAAAAGGCCGAGAGCGCGGTGCCGACCTACGCCCAATATGTCGGCGGCGATTTTCGCGAGCACCGCGACCTCATGGATGCGCAGATCATCCTCGGCTTCGAAGGACGCGCCTACCACGTGCGCGACTTCTACGCCTCGCAGGTCCTGTCGATGATCCTTGGCGGCGGCATGTCGTCGAGGCTGTTCCAGGAAGTGCGCGAGAAACGCGGCCTGTGCTACTCGGTCTACGCTTTCCACTGGGGATTTTCCGATACCGGCATCTTCGGCGTGCATTCAGCGACCGGCCAGAGCGACATTGCCAAGCTGATCCCGGTGATCGTCAGCGAATTGCAGAATGCCGGCGACGGCATCACCCAGGAAGAGCTCGACCGGGCCAGGGCGCAGTATCGTGCCGGCCTCATCATGTCCGCGGAAAGCTGCTCCAGCCGTGCGTCACAGATCGCCCGCCAGCTGCTGCTGTTCGGCCGGCCGATCGCCAGGGACGAATTGATGGAGCGGCTGTCGGCACTGACCGTCGAGCGCCTGAGCGACCTGTCGGGGCGCCTGTTCTCGACGACGCCGACCATCGCCGCGGTCGGTCCGATCGCCACGCTGGCACCCTACGAAACCATCCGCGACGTTCTGCCCGGCACCGATACAAGTCTGCGCAAACTCGCGGTCTGACGGCGAACGCGGGGAATGTTCGCGTTTTCCCTCTTCCGGTCCGACCATCCCATCCTGCAAGGCGAACGCGTTTCGCTGCGCATGCCCGTTTCGCGGGACTACAGGGAATGGGCGGAACTGCGCGGCCAGAGCCGGTCGTTCCTGGAGCCCTGGGAGCCGAAATGGGCGGCCGACGAACTCGGCCACGCCGCATGGCGCCATCGGCTGCAGCGTTACCGCAAGGACTACGCCCAGGGCGTTGCGATCGCATTCTTCATTTTCGAAGTGCCAAGCGGGAAGCTGCTCGGCGGCATCACGCTCGGAAACATACGCCGGGGCGTCGCCCAATCCGGGCATATCGGCTACTGGCTCGGCGAGCGGCACGCCGGCCAGGGGGTGATGGTGGACGCCCTCAACCTGCTTTGCCGCTATGCCTTCGACACGATGCGGTTGCACAGGGTCGAAGCTGCCTGTATTCCCAACAACACGAGGTCAGTCCGTGTGCTTGAAAAAGCCGGATTTACACGCGAAGGGCTGTTGCGATCCTATCTGAAGATCAACGGAAGCTGGCAGGATCATTACCTGTACGGTCTGGTTTCCGAGGATCGGCGAATCGCCATTGCAAAGGACTGATGTTGGCGGCCAACCTGCTCAGAAACATTTTACTTGGGCTGGTGCTGGCCGTCGCTGCCACGCTGTGCGCGGCGTCGTCGGCACTGGCCATCGAGCCCATCAAGATCTCGCGCGACAATGTGGCGCTCGATCTCTCCGGCGCGGTCCAGATCTACCAGAACCAGGGCGAGAACTTCCAGGTGTCGACGGCCCCCGGGCCGGACGGGATCGTGCGGCGCATCGAGGTCGAGGCCAATGACGAGCGTTCGACCGGCGACTGGGCGGTGTTCGCGCTTGCCAACACCACCGACCAGCAACTCGACCGTCTGATCGTCGCACCGCATTTCCGGCTGGTGAATTCCGGCCTTTTCTGGCCCGATCTCGGGTCGAGCCGGGTCGCCGCCATCACGCCGAGCGAGGGCTTTGCACTCGATCGCCAGGCAAGCCCCGATGCCGACGTCTTCCTGGTGACGCTGAACCCGGGAACGGTGGTGACCTTCATCGCCGAACTGGCCTCGCCGAACCTGCCGCAGGTCTATCTCTGGGACCCCGAGCCCTACAAGGATTCGGTGAACTCCTATACGCTCTACCGCGGTATCGTCATCGGTATTGCCGGTCTGCTGGCGCTGTTCCTGACCATCCTGTTCGTGGTCAAGGGTACGTCGATGTTTCCGGCGACTGCCGCACTGTCCTGGGCGGTGCTGGCCTATATCAGCGTCGATTTCGGCTTCCTCAACAAGATCATCGAGATTTCGCCCGGCAACGAGCAGATTTGGCGGGCCGGTACCGAAGTGGGGCTGGCGGCGACCTTCGTGGTATTCCTGTTCGCCTATCTCAACCTCAACCGCTGGCACGGCCATTTCAGCTACGGCGTGTTCGTCTGGATCTGCGGCCTGCTGCTGATCGCCGGCGTGGCGATCATCGACCCGGCGGTCGCCGCCGGCATCGCACGCCTGTCCTTTGCCGCTACCGCGATCGCCGGTATTGGGCTCATCGTGCTGCTCGGCATACGCGGCTACGACCGCGCCATCATGCTGATCCCAAGCTGGGTGATGGTGCTTCTGTGGCTGACCGGGTCGTGGATGGCGATTACCGGCGTGATCGACAACGACGTGGTGCAGCCGGCGCTGGGCGGCGGGCTGATCCTGATCATCCTCCTGATCGGCTTTACCGTCATGCAGCACGCCTTTGCCGGCGGCGCGCTCCACCATGGCCTGTTCAGCGACATGGAAAGGCAAGCGCTGGCCGTCTCCGGCTCAGGCGACATCGTCTTCGACTGGGACGTGCTGCGCGACCGCGTGGTGACCAAGCCCGACATCAGCCTGCAACTCGGACTGGCACCGAACAGCCTCGGCGGACCGGCGCGCACCTGGCTACCCGCGCTGCATTCCGACGACCGCGATACATTCCGCACGACGCTCGACGTGGTGCTGGAGCATCGCCGCGGGCGGGTCAGCCAGAGTTTTCGGCTGCGCGGCGCCGACGGGCACTATCACTGGTTTGCGCTGCGGGCGCGGCCGGTTGTGGGATCCGACGGCGAGGTGATCCGCTGCGTCGGCACCCTGGTCGACGTGACCGAGCAGAAGAAGGCGGAAGAGCGCCTGCTTCACGATGCCGTGCACGACAATCTGACCGGCCTGCCTAACCGCGAGCTGTTCATGAACCGGCTCGAGGCGATCATCTCGGTTGCCAAGTCAGAGGACAAGATTCAGCCGACGGTGTTCGTCATCGATGTCGACCGCTTCAAGCAGGTCAATGACGGGCTGGGCATCTCGGCAGGCGACACGATCCTGCTGACGATCGCGCGCCGCCTGCACCGGCTTCTGAAGCCGAAGGATGCGCTGTCGCGCTTTGCCGGCGACCAGTTCGCGCTGATGCTCTTGTCGGAACAGGACCCTGCACGCATTGCCGGCGTCGCCGACGCGATCAAGCAGGCGATCAAGGCGCCGATCAACTTCGCCAAACGCGAGATCGTGCTGACCGCCTCGATCGGCCTGATCACCTGGACGAATGCGCAGAACCGGGCCGAGGACATGGTCAAGGACGCGGAACTGGCGATGCACCAGGCCAAGCGCTTCGGCGGCGACCGCATCGAGCCCTTCCGCCCAGCGTTCCGCTCAGTGGGCACCGACCGGCTGCAGCTTGAATCGGACCTGCGCCGCGCCGTCGAGCGCAAGGAGTTCACGCTGGCCTACCAGCCGATCGTCAGACTTGAAGACGGCAGCGTCGCCGGTTTCGAGGCGCTGCTGCGCTGGGAACATCCGCGGCGCGGCTCGATCCCGCCGTCGGACTTCATTCCGGTCGCGGAGAGCTGCGGCCTGATCGTCCAGCTCGGCCTTTTTGCCATGCAGCGGGCGGCGGACGACCTTGCCGGCTGGCAGAAGCAGATCGGCGACGTGCCGCTGTCGGTCTCAGTCAACCTGTCGAGCCGCCAGCTGATACGCCGCGATCTGGTCAGCGACGTACGCTCGGTGCTGGCACGATCTAACCTCAAGCCTCGATGTTTCCGGCTGGAGCTCACAGAATCGCTGGTGATGGACAATCCCGAACAGACCAACCACGTGCTGACCAAGCTGAAGCAGTTGGGCATTGGCCTGTCGCTCGACGATTTCGGCACCGGCTACTCGTCACTGTCCTACCTGACGCGTTTTCCCTTCGACACGATCAAGATCGACAAGAGCTTCCTCGACGACTCGACGCCGAAACGCGCCGTGCTCCTCAAATCGATGGTCAACATGGCGCACGAGCTCGGGCTGTCGGTCGTTGCCGAAGGCATTTCGGACGAGAACGATGCGCTCGAACTACGCCAGATGGGCTGCGAATATGTGCAGAGCTTCATGTTCGGGCCGCCGGCTGCCGGCGACTCGGTGCTGCGCATGCTGAAGGAGCAGTACCCGCTCGCTCAGGCGTGACCGGCAAACGGACTTAGATGGGCGATATCGACGCCGATCGACGCAAGGATGCGATCATATTTGCGGTCGATGTCGGCATCGAACAACAGATCGGTGCTGGCCGGGCAGGTGAGCCAGCCATTCTCGGCGATCTCGTTTTCGAGCTGCCCTGCCCCCCAGCCTGAATAGCCAAGTGCCATCAGCGCCAGACGCGGGCCGCGGCCGGCCGAAATCGCCCGGAGAATGTCGACGGTAGCCGTCAGGCAGATGTCGTCGGAGACCGGCAGGGACGATTCCACCGTGTAGTCGCCCGAGTGCAGGACAAACCCACGGCTGCGATCGACCGGGCCACCATTGCGCACGACAAAGTCGCGTGTTTGCGGGGGAAGCCGGATTGCCTCCTGCTCGTCGAGGATGCCGAGCTGAACGAGAAGGTCTGGAAACAGCATCTGCTGCGTCTGGTTGATGATCAGACCCATGGCGCCTTCGTCGCTATGCGCGCAGACATAGATGACGGAGCGCGCGAACCTGTCGTCCTTCATGCCGGGCATGGCAATCAGGAACTGGTCTTCCAGGAAGCCCGCAATCTCCGTGTTCTTCTGCCGCAATAGGTCCATGATGCGAAAATAGCGCGATATGCCCCGGCTTGAAAGCCGGGCTTGCAAAAATGATGTTCGCCTGCTCACGCAAAAATGATGGGCGGCGTGCATTTCAGAAGTTGCACAACGCCGGCCGGACAGTCAGAGCAGCGGCATGAAAACGATCATCCTGCCGGCCATGCTGATCATGCTGGCCGGCACCAGCGCCGGCCTGGCCTCCTCGAGCGAATGGTTCGAGACCGATGGCGCGCGGGTCCGGCTGGTGACGGCAGGCAAGCCCGATACGGCTGGCCGGCTTACCGGGGTGCTCGAGATCGGCCTGCAGCGCGGCTGGAAGACCTACTGGCGTGACCCGGGCGACGCCGGCGTACCGCCGATCGTGGACATCTCGGCAAGCACCAATGTTGCCGGTGTCGAGCTCGCATTTCCGGTCCCCCAGCTTCATGACGAGGGCGACTTCAAGTGGGCGGGCTACGACTATCCGGTCAGCCTGCCGGTGACGTTCACGCTCGCGGCGCCCGGCAGTCCGACGCTCATCAAGGCCGACGTGTTCCTCGGCGTTTGCGAGACGATCTGCATCCCGGTCAAGGCGACGTTCTCGGTGGACCCGGCAAGCGACGCCGACAATGCCGAGGACGCGGCGGTCGTCGCGGCGGCGGTGGCAGCCCTGCCCGGACCGGCGCGCCCCGATTTCGGGGTGAAGGTGATCGGCGAGCCCGAGGCCGGCGCGATCCGGCTGGAGGCGGCCTTTGTGGGCGATCCGGCCACCGCGGAACTCTTCATTGCGGGAAGCGACGGCTATACATTCACCGCACCGGTGCGGTCCCTGGAGAACGGCAAGGTCATATTCACGACGAGAGTCGACATGCCGGCGGCCAAACCCGGCGGACCGGGGTTGCATTATACGCTCGTGACCGACGCCGGCGCCGTGAGCGGGCTGTTGCCCTACTTCTAACTCCCCGGGTTTATGGCTGCTATGGCTGGACATCCGGCCGCGTCGCGATAGTTGTGCAAGCTGAGTTTCATCCAGATAATTCTAGGAAAGAAAGAGTTTCGATGACCATATCGATCGGCCAGACCCTGCCTGAAGCGGCGTTCAAGATAATGACCGAGGAAGGCCCAAAGGACACAAGCGTCGCCGACATCTTCGCCGGCAAGAAGGTCGTTCTCTTCGGCCTCCCTGGCGCGTTCACGCCGACCTGCAGCAACAATCACCTGCCTGGCTATCTCGAGAATTTCGATGCCATCATCGCCCGTGGCGTCGATACGATCGCTGTCGTGGCGACCAACGATGTCCATGTCATGGGCGCCTGGGCGCGCTTCACAGGCGGCGAGGGCAAGATCCTGTACCTATCCGACGGCAATGGCGACTTCGTGCGCGCCGCAGGGCTGGAGGCCGACCTGACCGTCGCCGGCATGGGTCATCGCTCGAAGCGCTTCTCGATGATCGTCGACGACGCCAAGGTTTCGGCCATCAACGTGGAAACCGAGCGCGGCGTCAACAATTCGGGCGCCGCGACAATCCTTGAGCAGCTCGGCTGAGCTTCAGCCCTTGGTGGCGACGCGGGCGCCCTGCCGCGATGGCTTGAACGGCGCCATGCCCATGCGGGCAAGCTCGTCGGCGCGCTCGTTCTCGACGTGGCCCGCGTGCCCCTTGACCCACTCCCAGGTTACCTTGTGGCGGCGGTTTGCCTCATCGAGCGCCTGCCAAAGCTCGCCGTTCTTGACGGGCTTCTTGTCGGCGGTCTTCCAACCGTTGCGCTTCCAGCCGTGTATCCACTTCGAGATGCCGTCCATCACATATTTGCTGTCGGTGTGAAGCAGCACCGTGCAGGGCTCCTTCAGCGCATTGAGCGCCGAAATGGCAGCCATCAGTTCCATGCGGTTGTTGGTTGTCTCGGCTTCGCCGCCGGACAGTTCCTTTGTCTTGCCATTGAAACGCAGGATTGCACCCCACCCTCCCGGGCCCGGATTGCCGGAGCAGGCGCCGTCGGTGAAAATCTCGACTGTCTTGTTCATTTCAAACCGTATTCGGAAGGCGATGTGATGGTGCGGTGAAAGCGCAGCCGGCGGATATATTCGACCGGGTCGCGCTTCTGCACGAGGGCACCGTCCGGGATGGTCAGCCAGTCATAGAGCCGCGTCAGCATGAAACGCAGCGCCGATCCCCGCGCCAGCAGCGGCAGCGCCTCCTTTTCCGCCGCACTCAACGGGCGCACGCTCTGGTAGCCTGCGAGCAGGGCCGTGCCCTTCGTCAGGTTGAAGGAAAAGTCCTTTTCGAAACACCAGGCGTTGAGGCAGGTCGCTACATCGTAGGCGTAGAGGTCATTGCAGGCGAAGTAGAAGTCGATCAGGCCGGACAGCTTTTCGCCGAGAAAGAAGACGTTGTCCGGAAACAGGTCGGCGTGGATGACGCCGGCCGGAAGGTCGGCAGGCCACGCGCTGTCGAACGCAGCGAAATCCTCGTCGATCTCAGCGGCGAGACCACGTTCGACCTCGTCGGCGCGATCGTGCGAGGCCTGCCAAAGCTTGCGCCAGCCGTCAATCGACAACGAATTCTCGCGAGCCAGCGGAAAATCAGCGCCGGCCAGATGCAGCTGCGCCAGCGCGACACCGACCGCGCGGCAATGCGCGACGGTCGGCCGGCGCATCCACATGCCCTCGAGAAAGGTGATGAGGGCGGCGGGGCGGCCGGCCAGCATGCCTACCTGTTCGCCGTCGCTGCGCTTGACAGGCTGCGGGCAGGAGATTCCCTTGCCGGCCAGATGATCCATCAGGCCGAGGAAGAAGGGCAGATCGTTGCGATCAACGCGCTTCTCGTAGAGGGTGAGGATGAAGGAACCGGCGGTGGTGTGCAGAAGAAAGTTCGAATTCTCGGAGCCTTCCGCGATGCCCTTGTAGGAGAGCAGGCGGCCCGCCGGATAATCGAGCAGGAAAGCTTCCAGTTCGCTTTCGGAAACGTCCGTATAGACCGCCATTCGCGCCGCTCAGCCGTTGACGAAGGCCATGTCGGCCTTGGTCAGTTCGACATCGCGCAGAACGCGCATGACGGGAAACTCCTCGGTTTCGGTCGCAGTGATCGCGAGTTCGACGGTGACGTCGAAGCGGGCACGGAAGGCATTTACGATCTCGTCGACGATGATTTCCGGGGCCGAGGCGCCGGCCGACAATCCAAGTGTGGAGATCTTGCCGATCCTGTCCCACGGTATCTCCGAAGCCCGCTGCACAAGCAGCGACATGCGGGCGCCCGCCCGCTCGGCCACTTCGACGAGACGCATCGAGTTCGACGAATTGGGCGCCCCGACGACGAGGAACAGATCGGCGCCGGCGGCTGTTTCCTTGACCGCTTCCTGCCGGTTGGTGGTGGCATAGCAGATCGATTCCGCGGCCGAGGCGTGGATCAACGGGAACTTCTCGCGCAGTGCCCTGATCAGGCCGGCTGTGTCTTCGACAGACAGCGTGGTCTGGGTGACGAAGCCGAGGGCAGCCGGATCGGCTGGCTCGAAGTTCCTGACATCGGCATCGCTCTCGATCAGCGTTACCGCCCCTTCGGGCAGCTGACCCATGGTGCCGATCACCTCCGGATGGCCGGCGTGACCTATCAGCAGAACGTGCCGGCCGAGACGCTGATGGCGCATCGCCTGCTTGTGGACCTTGGACACCAGCGGGCACGTGGCATCGAGATAGAACAGGTTGCGTGCCTCGGCGTCGGCAGGGACGGATTTCGGCACGCCATGCGCCGAGAAGACGACTGGGCATTCCCGATGCTGCGGCGGAATCTCGGACAGTTCCTCGATGAATACGGCTCCGAGCGTCTGCAGGCCTTCCACGACATAGCGATTGTGCACGATTTCGTGCCTGACATAGACCGGCGCGCCATATTTCTTTAGGGCCAGAACGACGATCTGGATCGCCCGATCGACGCCAGCGCAGAATCCGCGCGGCTGGCAAAGCCGGATCGTCAATGGCGGTTTTGTCACTCGGTCGAGCATCTCGTTCTCAGGTTGCGGGCCACCCCGAAATGGCGTCGGGAGGATAGGCATGTCAAGGGCACTACCGGGATTCGGGCGACCCGGCGGCCTTACCATGGCGCCTGTCCTAGAGCGAGGCGCCCTTGCGGCCCTTCTTGAACCAGCCGACGAACATGACGCCGGCCAGGGCAGCGGCAAGTCCGTACCAGGTAATGGCATATTGAAGGTGATTGTTGGGAAGTTCGACCTGCGTGACGCCGCCAACCGGCCAGCCGCCGGGATTGGGCGCGTCGCCGGCGTCGATGAAGAAAGGCACCACCGTCGTGCCTTCGGGAAGCCCCGCCGTCGCGGCCATCGCGCGAATGTCCTTCCAGAAGAAAACATTCTGAGCCGGGTCGTTGTCCGGCACGATGGAGGACGGCTTTTCGGCAAGCGGGGCCCGCGACAGGCCAGTGACCGTGACGACGCCCTCGACCTGCCCTTCCGGACGCGTGCCCGCGTCCTTCAGTTCATATCGCACGAAGCCGCGGTTGACGAAGACGGCGCGGCCGTCATCCAGCAGCAATGGCGTGTAGATGAAGAAGCCCGACTGACCATCATGGGTGGCGAGGAAATGCCTTTCGCCGGCATGCAGGAATTTCCCCTTTGCGACTACCGGCCAGTAGTCGACATCCTCGCCGGACGCGAACCTCGCCTCGATGTCCGTCAGCGGCAGTGGCGCAGCGTGCGTACGCTCGGAGATCGTCGCGAGGAGCGCCTCCTTCCACTGCAGGCGCTCGACCTGCCAGGTGCCGAGGCCGAGCAGCACGACGATCGCCGGCACACCGAGCAGCATTGCCAGCCACGGAAACCGCCGCACCGGATGTTCGGTCATGGCGGTCACCGGTCCAGCCGGCCTTCCTCGGCCTTGTTGGCATATTGCAGGGTGATCAGAACGCCCTTGATCAGCCGCAGGCCGCCAAGGCTGAGTACCAGGGTGAGCGGGATCCACAGGATAAAGTGCACCCAGAGCGGCGGGTTGATAGTCACTTCCGTCCAGAGCGCCAAAGCGACAACGATGAAGCCGATGATGAGGATGACGAAGACCGCGGGCCCATCGCCGGCATCGGCGAAGGAATAGTCGAGGCCGCAATTGTCGCATTTCGGCGCGACCTTGAGCAGGCCCGCGAACAGCCTGCCCTTGCCGCAGCGGGGGCAGCAGCCTTTCAGTCCAGCCACGATGGGCTCGACTGGCGCGTAGCCCGTGTTGTCGTTCATGGCTCGATGCCGATCAGGATCCAGCGGGTGAAGATTGCCCACGTCGCGTCCATAGTGTTTGGCCGCCGAGCCGCTCATCCGGCCACATGGCCGCGGGCGCTCGGCAGAGGCCGTTTCGATGCGTCTACCACGACCGCCTCACCCGGGTCGACGCTACGGGATGCCGCATCGCCGGGCAGGACCGTTCAAAACGAAAAAGGCGGCCGCGTCGCCGCGGCCGCCTCCCTGTCGCTGCGAAGCTCAGTGCCCGTGGGCGATGGTCGCTCCCATGGATGCCCAGACATAGATGCTGGCGAAGAGGAACAGCCAGACCACGTCGACGAAGTGCCAGTACCAGGCAGCCGCCTCGAAGCCGAAATGCTGCTTGGGCGTGAAATCGCCCTTCATCGCCCTGATCAGGCAGACGAGCAGGAAGATGGTTCCGATGATGACGTGGAAGCCGTGGAAACCGGTCGCCATGAAGAAGGTGGCGCCGTAGATCGAATCCTGGAAGCCGAATGGAGCGTGCATGTACTCGTAGGCCTGAACCATCGAAAACAGCACGCCAAGGCCAACGGTCACGATGAGCCCGTTGACCAGGCCCTTGCGGTCATTGTGGAGCAGCGCGTGGTGCGCCCAGGTGACCGTGGTTCCCGAAAGCAGCAAGATGATCGTGTTGTAGAGTGGCAGATGGAACGGGTCGAGGACCTCGATACCCTGGGGCGGCCACATGCCACCGGTGAACGCGTCGCGCGCGAACTGCTGGGTCTCGCCGGGATAGAGGCTGGCATCGAAGAAGGCCCAGAACCAGGCAACGAAGAACATCACCTCCGAGGCGATAAACAGGATCATGCCATAGCGCAAATGCAGCGAGACGACCGGCGTGTGAAAGCCCTCATGGCTCTCCTTGATCGTGTCCGACCACCACGAGAACATGGTGTAGAGGACGACGGCGAGACCGATGAAGAACAGCCATGGCGACGCCAGGTTGATGCCGAAAAGCGGGAATTCGTTGCCCTTCAGGTACTGCATCCAGCCGACGCCGCCGATGGCCATGATGAAGGCGCCGACGGAGCCGATGAACGGCCAGGGGCTCGGGTCGATGATGTGATAGTCGTGGTCCGGTTTTGCGTGTGCGTCTGCCATGTCAGCCCCCGAGATTTTCTTCGGTCTTCTTGAGTGTTGATGTGCCCTTATCCGCAGGAGCGGCAGCCACCGGCTTGGGCTCGTCGATCGGGAAGAAGGTGTAGGAAAGCGTGATCGTCGTGATGTCCTTCAGTTCCGGCGCATCGACAATGTCGGGATCGACATAGAAGACGACCGGCATGTCGAGCGTCTCGCCCGACTTAAGCGTCGTGTCGGTAAAGCAGAAGCACTCGACCTTGTTGAAGTACGAGCCGGCGAATTCCGGCGTCACATTGTAGGTGGCGCGGCCGGATGTCGTCGTCGGGAACGGGTTGCTGGCGGTATAGTGTGCCTGCGCCGTCTCGCCGATCTTCATGGTGATCTCTCGCGCGACGGGCTTGAAGCTCCAGGGCAGACCGCCCGACACATTGGCGTCGAAGCGCACCTTGATCTTGCGGTCGAGGACACGGTCGGAATACTGCTCGGTTGCGCGCTGGGTGGTGCCGCCATAGCCGGTGACCTGGCAGAACATCGCGTAGAGCGGCACGGCGGCATAGGCCATGCCGATCATGCCGCCGAAGAACGCGACGCAGACAGCGGCGACGATGCCGTTGGCGCGGTTCTTCTTCGATGCGTCGTTTACAGGTGTCGGCGCTGCCATCGGATCACATAGCCCGATCGAGGATTGCCGGACCGAACTTGGCGATGGTGGCAATGTAGAAGATGACGACCAGCGCAAAGAGCGCCAGGCCGATGGCAATCGAACGGCTGCGGCGGGCGCGCTTCTGGCTGTCGGTCAGTGTAACGAGCTCGTCTTCCATGCAATCAAACTCCGCCCAGCGGCAAAATGCGCTGGACCATGGCATCCGCGAGATAGGCAGCGAAAATGCCGAACAGATAAAGCAGCGAATAGGCGAACAGCGACTTGGCGGGCTTCATCACCTCGTCACCGTCAGGCATCTGCAGCACCTTCCAGGAATAGTGGACGAAGCCGACGCCGAGAGCCGCCGCGACCAGACCGTAGCCGGCAGTGGTGTAGCCCAGCGCCCAGGGCGCGACGCCACAGGCGGCGGTCAGCACCGCGTAGGCCAACATCTGCCGGCGGGTCGACAGCGAACCGGCGACATTGGGCATCATCGGGATGCCGGCGCGGCCGTATTCACCAGACTTGAACAGCGCCAGCGCCCAGAAATGCGGTGGCGTCCAGAGGAAGATGATGAGGAAGAGGATGACGCTCTCGAGGCTGACATTGCCGGTAGCGGCCGCCCAGCCAATGACCGGCGGAATGGCTCCGGCAGCCCCGCCGATGACGATGTTTTGCGGCGTCGAGCGCTTCAGCCACATCGTGTAGATGACGGCGTAGAAGAAGATGGTGAAGGCAAGCAGCGTGGCCGACAGCCAGTTGACGAGCACGCCGAGCGTCATCACCGAGAGCACCGACAGGATCAGTCCGAAGGCGAGCGCCTCTCCGGGCAGAACGCGGCCCGACGGGATCGGGCGGGCCCGCGTGCGCGACATCACTGCGTCGATGTCGGCGTCGTACCACATGTTGAGCGCGCCCGAAGCACCGGCGCCTATGGCGATCGCCAGGATGGCGATCATGGCCAGGACGGGATTGATCGTGGCGGGAGCGGCAACGAGACCGACGAAGGCGGTGAACACGACGAGTGACATCACCCGAGGCTTCAAGAGCTCGAGATAGTCGCCAGCCGTCGCTTCCGACATGCGCCGGCCGGCATCGTCAAAAACGCTTTTGTCCACAAGGGCCATATTCTGGCGGTCCGCTCTTTCTCAAAAACCGAAACTGCCGGGCTTTCCGGCAGTCTCGTTGGTGCCTCGGTTACTTGATCTTCGGCAGTTGCTCCCACTGGTGATAGGGCGGCGGCGAAGACAGCTGCCATTCGAGCGTGGTCGCGCCCGGTCCCCATGGGTTGGCACCCGCGACCCGCTTCTTCTGGAACGCCTCATAGACTCCGTAGAGGAACACGAGGACGCCGAAGGCCGACAGATAGGAGCCGTAGGACGAGATCATGTTCCAGCCGGCAAAGGCATCCGGATAGTCGATGTAGCGGCGCGGCATGCCGGCAAGGCCGAGGAAATGCTGCGGGAAGAACACCAGGTTGACGCCGATGAAGGTGACCCAGAAATGGGTACGCGCGATGAACGGCGAATACATGTAGCCGGTCATCTTCGGGAACCAGTAGTACCAGCCGGCGAAGATGGCGAAGACCGCACCCAGCGACAGCACGTAGTGGAAATGCGCGACGACGTAATAGGTGTCGTGCATCGAGCGGTCGAGGCCGGCATTGGCCAGCTGCACGCCGGTGACGCCGCCGACGGTGAACAGGAAGATGAAGCCGATCGCCCACAGCATCGGCGTGCGCATGGAGATCGAGCCGCCCCACATGGTGGCGATCCAGGAGAAGATCTTCACACCGGTCGGCACCGCGATGACCATCGTCGCGAAGACGAAGTAGCGCTGCGTATCGAGCGACAGGCCCGTCGTATACATGTGGTGGGCCCAGACGATGAAGCCGACCGCACCGATCGCGACCATGGCGTAGGCCATGCCGAGGTAACCGAAGACCGGCTTGCGCGAGAAGGTCGAGACGATGTGGCTGATGATGCCGAAGCCCGGCAGGATCAGGATGTAGACCTCGGGGTGGCCGAAGAACCAGAACAAATGCTGGAACAGGATCGGGTCGCCGCCGCCGTCAGGCGCGAAGAAGGTCGTGCCGAAATTGCGGTCGGTGAGCAGCATGGTGATGCCGCCGGCCAGCACCGGCAGAGAGAGCAGCAGCAGGAAGGCGGTGATCAGCACCGACCATGCAAACAGCGGCATCTTGTGCAGCGTCATGCCGGGCGCGCGCATGTTGAAGATCGTGGTGATGAAATTGATCGCGCCGAGGATCGAGGACGCACCTGCGATATGCAGCGACAGGATGGCAAGGTCCATCGCCGGCCCAGGCTGGCCGGATGTCGACAAGGGTGGATAGATCGTCCAGCCGCCGCCGACGCCATAAGCACCGGGCGCGCTCGGCACGAAGGCCGAGATGATGAGCAGCAGGAAGGCCGGCGGCAGCAGCCAGAACGACACGTTGTTCATGCGCGGGAAGGCCATGTCCGGCGCGCCGATCATGATCGGCACCATCCAGTTGGCGAAGCCGCCGATCAGCGCCGGCATGACCATGAAGAAGATCATGACAAGCGCGTGCGCCGTGGTGAAGGCGTTGTACATGGACTTGCCGCCATCGATGGCCGCGTCGCCGTCCATGCCGTAGACCATCGAGGCCAGGCCTGTGAAGATCTGGATGCCCGGCTCCTGGAGCTCCATGCGCATGACGACCGACAGGGCACCGCCGATGATGCCCGCGCAGATCGCGAAGATCAGGTAGAGCGTGCCGATGTCCTTGTGGTTGGTCGAATAAACCCAGCGAACCCAGCCGTGATAAGGCTTGTGGTCGTGATCGTCGTGAGCTGCAGCGCCTGCCATGTTCTTATCCTGATCCCTGTCCGTCTGCCTGTCAGTTGCCGGCGACGGCAACTGTAGCGGCGCCATCGATCGCCGCCATCAATGCCTTGTTGGCGCCGCTGAGGTCGGTCCTGGCAGCGGCCAGCCACGTTGCGTACTGATCCTCGTTCACGACGCGAATCGCGATGGGCATGAAGGCGTGGTCCTTGCCGCACAATTCGGAGCACTGGCCATAATAGAGGCCTTCCTTGGTCGCATTGAACCAAACCTCGTTGATGCGGCCCGGTACCGCATCGGTCTTGATGCCAAAGGCCGGCATCGCGAAGGCGTGCAACACGTCGGCTGCCGTCACCAGGACGCGAACCATTGTGTTGACCGGAACGACAACTTCGTTGTCGACGGCCAGAAGGCGTGGATAGACGGCCCGGTCTTCCTTGCCGGCCGCGGCCCGGTCGGCGTCGGTTAGAAGTGCCGCGTTGAAGGAGAGCGGTTCCTCGACCTGGTACTCATAGTCCCAGTTCCACTGGTTTCCGGTCGCCTTGATGGTCAGTTCGGCCTCTTCCGGCGGCGTGTACTGCGCGGTCAGCAGCTGAAACGACGGTACGGCGATGAACAGCAGAACAACCACCGGCCCGACGGTCCAGATGACCTCGATCAGCGTGTTATGGCTGGTGCGGGAGGGCGTCGGATTGGCGCTGGCGCGATACTTGATGATGACCCAGGCCAGCAGGACCAGGACGAGCAACGTGATCGGAATGATGAACCACAGTGTGTATTCTTCAAACCACTCTATCTGCCGCATGATGTCGGTGGCCGCGGGCTGAAACCGCATCTGCCAGTCCACCGGTTGGGCCGAATGGGCCACTGCCGGCGCCAGTGCCGTGCCGATCGCGCCTGCCGTTGCAAGAAGTCTTCTCATAGACCTTTAAATCTCCCGCTACCGTTCGGCCCGGTCCGAAAATGCCGGTCCAGACCCTCCCGGGAATCCCGAGCGAGCCTTGTTGGTTCAAACCATACTCTCTTTGCGACCGCAAGAAAGGAGCAGGCGAAACGATGCGGCATTTTTGCGCGTTCAGAAACCGTGGACGCCCCCGACGAGGTGCAGCCGATACGAAGCCGCGTTACCTCCCGGCGGGACGGCTGCCCAAAATTCTGCCGCAGGCTGTCGCAATTCGAGCAAATTCACCATGAAGAACGAACAAACTGCGGCGATCTTCTGGTTCAGCCGCCATGTTTTTCTATAATTGAGGCAGTTTCGGCATATCTTGCCGTGATTCGAAACGGAGCTGTCATGACATCAGGCCTTTCAAGGACCTTTGCCGCGGTCGCCGTTCTGGCAATGCTGGCTGGGGCCGCCATCCCGGCCCAGGCGCAGCAGAACGGCTCCGTTCGCTCGACGCATGGCTCGTGGTCGATCATCTGCGACACGCCGGCCGGCGCCAGTTCCGAACAGTGCATCATGATGCAGAATGTCGTTGCCGAGGACCGGGCCGACCTGGGGCTATCGGTGGTCATTCTGCGGACGGCGGACCGCAAGGCGGAAATCATGCGCGTGCTGGCGCCTCTTGGCGTGCTGCTGCCGACCGGCCTTGGCCTCTACATCGACAAGAAGGACAATGGCCGAGCCTACTTCAAACAGTGTTTCGCCGATGGCTGCTACGCCGAGGTGATCCTGGAACAGCAGTTGCTCGACACGTTGAAGAACGGCCAGGAAGCGACGTTCATCGTGTTCGCGACGCCCGAGGAAGGCATCGGCATCCCGGTCGACCTGACGGGATTTGACGAGGCATTTGCCGCCCTGCCCTAGCGATTCCCCGTGCTGATGGCGATGCCCGCCGCCGTGCCGATTCCGGCGCCGGCTATCGCGAACTCGGTGCCGAAGACTGAACCGACAGCCAATCGGGCGCCGGCTCCGATTGCAATCCAGTATGAAAGCTTCATCCGCGGCTCCCTGTCCGGCGCCGATCGTTCCCCGGGGTGCAACTCGCCGGGCGACGTCCTATATCTGTCTCAGGATTTCAAAACACGGAGCTTTGCGGTGCGTTCCACACTGATCGAACGATTTGACGTAGCCGACGACCGCGTCAAACAGATCGTCGCCGACACGATCAAGGGCGCCGACGACGGCGAACTCTATCTCGAGAGCAGCGAGAGCGAGGCGCTGATGTTCGACAATGGCCGACTGAAAACGGCCAACTACAGCACCGACGAAGGCTTCGGCCTGCGCGCCGTGGCCGGCGAGGCAACCGGCTATGCGCATGCCAGCGAGCTTTCGGAAGCAGCGCTGCTGCGGGCCGCCGACGCCGTCTCGGCAGTCAAGACAGGCTATTCCGGCACGCTCGCCGACGCGCCGCCGCGCACCAACCGGCATCTCTACTCAGACGAAAACCCGATCGGCTCGCCTTCCTTCGAAGCCAAGGCGAAGCTGCTGCAGGAAATCGATGCGCATCTGCGCGCCGCCGACCCGCGCGTCAGGCAGGTCAGCGCCTCGCTTGCCTCATCGTGGCAGCATGTCGAGATCCTGCGCGCGGACGGCCAGATCGTGCGCGACATCCGACCGCTGGTCAGGATGAATGTGTCGGTGGTCGTCGGCGAAGGCGACCGGCAGGAGACCGGCTCCTACGGCATCGGCGGGCGCAAGGGCTTCGGCGAGTTCGTCATCGAGGACAGCTGGAAGCATGCGGCCTCGGAAGCGTTGCGGCAGGCCTTGGTCAACCTTGAAGCGATCCCTGCGCCGGCCGGCACGTTCGACATCGTGCTGTCCAACGGATGGCCGGGCGTGATGCTGCACGAAGCGGTTGGCCATGGGCTCGAAGGCGACTTCAACCGGAAGAAGACATCCGCCTTTGCCGGACTGATGGGACAGCAGGTGGCCGCCAAGGGCGTCACGGTGGTCGACGACGGCACGATCAGCGAACGCCGCGGCTCGCTGACCGTCGATGACGAGGGTACGCCAACCAACCGGACCGTGCTGATCGATGACGGCAAGCTGGTCGGCTACATGCAGGACCGCCAGAATGCGCGGCTGATGGGCATGGCGGCTACCGGCAACGGACGGCGCGAGAGCTACGCGCACCAGCCGATGCCGCGCATGACCAACACCTACATGACTTCCGGCGACATGGACCCGGCCGAGATCATCGCCTCGGTGAACAACGGCATCTATGCCGTGTCGTTCGGCGGCGGCCAGGTCGACATCACCTCCGGCAAGTTCGTGTTCGGCTGCACCGAGGCCTACATGATCGAGAACGGCAAGGTGACGCAGCCGATCAAGGGCGCCATGCTGATCGGAAACGGTCCGGATGCGATGCACCGCATCTCCATGGTCGGCAACGACATGAAGCTCGACAATGGCATCGGCATGTGCGGCAAGGGCGGACAGGGCGTGCCCGTCGGCGTCGGCCAGCCGCATCTGAGAATGAACCAGATGACCGTCGGCGGCACCCGCATGTAGCGAGCGGCCGCCGGGCATGACCTCCTCAATCGTCATCCTGACCGGCGCGGGCGTTTCGGCCGAAAGCGGTATCTCGACCTTCCGCGATCCCGACGGAATCTGGTCGAAGGTCGACTATCGCGAAGTCGCGACGCCGCAGGGTTTTGCCGCCAACCCGGCGCGCGTCCACGCGTTCTACAACTGGCGCCGGCAGAATGTCCGCAGCGTCGAACCCAATGCGGCGCATGTCGCCCTCGCCCGGATGGAGCGGGAATTCCGCGGCGAGTTCCTGCTGGTGACACAGAATGTCGACAGCCTGCACGAGCGCGCGGGATCGCAAAAGCTGATCCACATGCACGGCCAGCACGACCGGGCTCTCTGCGCCGGATGCGGCTCTCGCAACGAATGGCACGACGAAATGTCGATGCGCTCGCGGTGCCCGGCCTGCCAGCGGGTCGGTCATATGCGGCCCGACGTGGTGTGGTTCGGCGAAACGCCCTACGAAATGGATCGCATCCAGGCGGCGCTGGGGCAATGCGACCTGTTCATTTCGATCGGCACGAGCGGCAATGTCTATCCGGCGGCGGGTTTCGTCCGCATCGCGCGGGCTGAGGGGGCAAGAACGGTGGAGCTCAACCTCGTGCCGTCGGAAGGCGCCGTGCATTTCGACGAAGCCGACCACGGGCCGGCGACACGCGTGGTGCCGGCCTTCGTGGAGAAGCTGCTCGCCTAGCGGCGTCTCTTCGGCTTTTCAAGCAAGGCCATTGCTTCGACATGCGGCGACCACAGGAACTGGTCGATCGGCGTGACGCTCTTCAATTTGTAGCCGCCGGCTATCAGGATCGACAGGTCGCGTGCCAGCGTTGCCGGGTTGCAGGAGACCGCGGCGACGCGTGGCACGTCGGAGCGGGCGATCTGCTTGGACTGGTCCTCGGCACCGGCACGTGGCGGGTCGAATACCAGGCCATCGAAGGCGTTCAGTTCCTTAAACGTCAGCGGCCGACGCGCGAGGTCTCGGCGCTCCGTGGTGATGCGCTTGAGGCCAGGGGTAAAGCGAAAGCCGCGATCGAGCGCGGACAGCGATGCGGCGTCACTTTCGACGGCACGCACTTCCGATTTCTTGGCCAGCCTGAGGGCGAAGCTGCCGCAGCCGGCAAAGAGGTCGGCGACCTTCTTGGCCGGCGACAAGTGCTGGCATACGAGCTCGGCCATGGCGCGTTCGGCATTGGCTGTCGCCTGCAGGAAGGCGCCAGGCGGCACCAGAACCGAAGCCTCGCCGAACACGACCGAGGGCTTCCTGGGCTCGACGACGATCTCGCCGTCGATGGTGAGCCGGGCAAAGCCTTCGCGCAGCACGAAGTCCGAGGCCTGACGGCGACGCGCCTCGCCCGGAACGCCGGATTGGCGGGCAGCGATGTCGAGGCCGGTGTCGGTCGCCGTGACGACCATCTGGAAGGGTTTCGGCGTGACCGAAATCAGCCCGGCGAGAACCCGTAGGCGATCGAGTGCGGCGACGATCTGCGGCGAGGAAATCGGGCACTCGGAAATATCGACAAGGTCGTTCGACTGCGCTCGGTTGTAGCCGAGAAGCATGCCCTTGTCGGACTTGCGCGCCGTAAAGGTGACGCGCCGCCTTGTGTGCGGCGCGCAGGGAACAAGATCGCCGACGGCGGCATCCAAGTGCTGGCTGCGCAGCGGCTGCACCAGGTTCTCGCGCTTCCAGACGCGATAGGATTGCGGGTCGAGGTGCTGCACCGAGCAGCCGCCGCAGACGCCGAAATGCCGGCATGCGGGTGCGACGCGCTCGGGCGAGGCCTGCTCTATGGATATGAGATCAGCGCGGTCCCTGGTGCGCGACGCGGTAACGATCTCGCCAGGCAGGGTGAACGGCACGAAGACCGGACCAGTCGGCGTCTCGGCGACGCCGTCGCCCTGCGCGCCGAGACGCGCGATTTCATAGCGTTCGGTCATCGGTCCTTGATCCCGGCGAGCAGGAATTCCTGGTTGCCGTCGCTGCCTTCGACGGGCGAAGGGCAGTGGCCGAGCACCCGCCAGCCTGGCACCTCGTCGAGCCAGCCGCCAAGCCTGTCGGCGATCCGGACACCCTCGGCGGGGTCCCTGAGCAGGCCGCCCTTGCCGATTGCGGCGCGACCGGCCTCGAATTGCGGCTTTACCAGCAGGACCGCTAGGGAACCGGGCGCTGCCAGGGCAAGCGCGAGGGGAAGAGCCAGCGTCAGCGAGATGAAACTGACATCGCTGACCACGAAATCCGGTACCTTGCCGGCAAGATCGGAGGCGACGAGGTTACGGGCATTGAGCCCCTCGATGCAGGCCACGCGCGGGTCGGCGCGCAGAGCCTCGTCCATCTGGCCGTGGCCGACGTCGATGGCCGTCACATGCGCGGCGCCGCGCTGCAGCAGCACCTGCGTGAAGCCGCCGGTCGAGGCGCCGATGTCGAGCCCGCAACGGCCGGCAGGATCGAGATGGAAATGGTCGAGGCCGGCGATCAGCTTGAGCGCGGCGCGCGAGACATAGTCACGGGCGGGATCGTCGATCTGGATGGCGGCAGATGCCGAAACCGCCTGGCCAGCCTTGGCCGCAACCGCACCGTCGACCCGCACGGCACCGCGGCCGATGGCGTCGCGAGCGCGCGAACGGCTGGCGTAGAAACCCCGGACGACGAGATATTCGTCGAGCCTCGCGCGTTCCATAGATTTCTGTGGGGCGACCATCCACCTTCATTGGAGAATGCAGGGCCGAAAGGCAAGCAGGCTCAATAGGCGATGACGCGCGAGACCTTGTTCTCGACCTCTTCGGTGATCTCTTCGGGCCGCACCCTCGGCTTGGCGAGGCGTGCCGTCTCGATGCCGATGGCACCGGTGAACATGGCGTCCTGGCTGACGACGATCTGCGGCTTGTCGTCATAGGAGAAGCCGCCGCGTATGTCGCCCATCTTGGCGGCGACGATGTCGAGGACCGCCTGTTCGAGCTTGCGGTCATACCGGCTTCCGGCCGCTGCGGGCGCTGCGAGAACGGCGAGCGCGGCCGCGCAAATCATCAGCCCTTTCATCGTTCCGTGTCTCCCTGCCTGGAGAGTTTCCTAGCAGGACGGCGCTAAAAAACGCCCAAGAGACAGGGTAATCAAACCGCCAAATATCAACGTAAACAGTTGGTTAGGCGAGCCGTTAAGATTTGCTCCCAACCACCCTGGCAGGCTTCCCGAACGCCGAGAAGACCGTCCGGACGATACCGGTGCTGTCGAGACCCGCATCGAAATACATCTTCTCGGGCTTGGCATGCTCCATGAAGATGTCGGGCAGCACCAGGGGCCGCACCTTCAGGCCGGTTTCCAGCAGGCCCTCGCGTGCCAGGAAATGCAGGACCTGGGTTGTAAAGCCACCGATCGAGCCTTCTTCCACGACCACCAGAACCTCGTGCGACCGGGCCAGACGCCGGACCAAATCCTCGTCCAGGGGCTTGGCGAAGCGGGCATCGGCAACCGTCGTCGAAAGGCCGGACGCGGTCAGTTCCTCTGCCGCGGCCAGGCAGGCCTGCAGGCGCGTGCCGAATGACAGCAGCGCAACCTTGGTGCCCTCGCGAACGATGCGGCCCCTGCCGATCTCGAGTTCGACGCCGCGTTCGGGCATGTCGACGCCGACGCCATTTCCGCGCGGGAAACGGAACGAGATCGGACCTTCATCGTAGACGACGGCGGTGCGCACCATGTGGCGCAATTCCGCCTCGTCGGCTGCAGCCATGACCACAAAGCCCGGCAGATTGGCGAGGAAGGCGGTGTCGAAGGCACCGCAATGCGTCGGCCCGTCGGCCCCGACGAAGCCGGCGCGGTCGATGGGAAAGCGCACCGGCAGCTTCTGGATGGCAACATCGTGCACCACCTGGTCGTAGGCGCGCTGCAGGAAGGTCGAATAGATCGCCGCGAAGGGCTTGTAGCCTTCGGTTGCCATGCCGGCCGCGAATGTCACCGCGTGCTGCTCGGCAATGCCGACGTCAAAGGTGCGTGTCGGGTACTGCTGGCCGAAGACGTCGAGACCGGTCCCCGACGGCATGGCCGCGGTGATCGCCACGATCTTGTCGTCGTCCTCGGCCTCCTGCAGCAGGCTCTCGGCGAAGACGCTGGTATAGGCGGGGGCGTTGGCTGGAGCCGAGGCCTGCGCGCCGGTGATGACGTCGAACTTGCTGACGCCGTGATATTTGTCGGCCGCGGCCTCGGCCGGAGCATAGCCCTTGCCCTTCTGCGTCACGACATGGATCAGAACCGGCCCGTCGACCGTGTCGCGGACATTCTTCAGGACCGGCAGCAGGTGTTCGAGATTGTGGCCGTCGATCGGTCCGACATAATAGAAGCCGAGTTCCTCGAACAGCGTTCCGCCGGTCCAGAAGCCACGGGCGTACTCTTCCGAACGCCGCGCCTTCTCGGCCCAGAATTTCGGCAGCTTCCTGGCGACTTGCTTGGCCGTTTCGCGCAGAGAGCGATAGGTCTTGCCCGATACGAGCCGCGCCAGATAAGCACTCATGGCGCCGGCCGGCGGCGCGATCGACATGTCGTTGTCGTTGAGGATGACGATCAGGCGCGCATCGAGCGCGCCGGCATTGTTCATCGCCTCGTAGGCCATGCCGGCCGACATGGCGCCGTCGCCGATGACCGAGATGACGTTGTTCCTGCCGCCCTGCAGATCGCGGGCGACGGCCATGCCGAGGCCGGCGGAAATCGAGGTCGAGGAGTGAGCGGCGCCGAAGGGGTCGTACTCGCTCTCGGCACGCTTGGTGAAGCCGGAAAGACCGTTTTCAGCCCGCAACGTGCGGATGCGATCACGGCGGCCGGTAAGGATCTTGTGCGGATAGGCCTGGTGGCCGACATCCCAGATCAGCCGGTCGGCCGGGGTGTCAAAGACGTGGTGCAGGGCAACCGTCAGTTCCACGACGCCGAGACCAGCGCCGAGGTGCCCGCCGGTAAAGGATACGGCGTCGATGAGTTCGGAACGCAGTTCCTTGGCCAGTTGCGGCAGATCGCTTTCGGGCAGGCGGCGCAGGTCAGCCGGCACACGGACCGTGTCGAGCAGGGGCGTTTCTATTCGTGGGCTCACGTTCGTCAGAGGCCTTTCTTGTCCCGCCATGCCATTTCGAGGGTGCAGGCCGGGTCTTGCTCAAAGCTAGCAGCGCCGGGCATCATGCCCCGGGCAACGGAATGTATTCGGCCTCGTCGCCAGGTACGATATCGAAGCGGCCGGTCTTCCATTCTTCCTTGGCCTGCTCAATGCGCTCTTTCGATGACGAAACGAAATTCCACCAGATATAGCGCGGCGAACCGAGCGACGCGCCGCCAAACAGCATGAAATGCGCGCCTAATTCGGACGACACGAGGATCTCGTCGCCCGGACGGAACACAAGCAGCCGGTTTTCGGCAAAACGATCCCCGGAAATCGAAACCCTGCCCTCGAGCA
The DNA here is from genome assembly GCA_947259295.1 of uncultured Rhizobiaceae bacterium. GTDB lineage: Bacteria > Pseudomonadota > Alphaproteobacteria > Rhizobiales > Rhizobiaceae > CAMYMG01. The sequence goes on along the minus strand of CAMYMG010000056.1, from coordinate 69,020 downwards.
CATAGATGGCGCGCTCCTCGGCATCGGCCGGTATCCGGACGGTTGCCCCGGGGTCAAGCCTGATATCGACATAGAGCGTGTCCGACGCCGCTCGCACGGGCGACCGAACACCATCGAAAGCACCAATGACGACGCGCCCGGTGACGCCATCGGCAGCAAACTCCGGAAGGGTGGCCGCCGCGGTGTTCTCGAAGACCGGCGCGACTTCTTCCTTGCCGTCCGGCAGCGCAAGCCAGGTCTGGAGACCGGACACCGACATCGGTGCGCCGCGCATTTCTTCAGGCGTGCGTTCGGAGTGGACGATGCCACGCCCGGCCGTCATCAGGTTCACGTCGCCGGGCGCGATGACCATCTCGGTGCCCAGCGAATCCCGGTGGCGGATCTTGCCGTCAAAAAGATAGGTGACGGTGGAAAGGCCGATATGAGGATGCGGGCGAACATCGAGCGCCTGCCCTACTCTGAGGACGGCGGGACCCATGCGGTCGAAGAAGATGAAGGGTCCGACCAGGCGGCGCTTGGCCGTCGGCAAGGCGCGGCGCACTTCGAAGCCGCCAATGTCCTTGGCGCTGGCCACGACCATAAGCTCGATCTGGTCGCTGGCGAAAGCATCGCCGGGTTCGGGATCTCGCGCCGGGAAAAAACTCATTGCCTGTCCTTTTTACAATCCAAGGATCCGTCTCTTCATAGACGGCCTCTGCCAATGCTCCAAGGGCTGTCGTCTTGCAACGATTGGGACCGCGAGAGTGTAATGCCCGGTTGCGGGCGGCTGTTGCCGGTTGCCACGCCAGCGCGCTCCGGGCCGGTCAGGCGAACCGGATGATTGTCCGGGCCCGCGCCTTGGCCGCCTCCTCCTCACGGTTGCGGGGCGGCTGGGACGTTTCGAGAGACCTCAGAAGTTCTGCGGCCGCGGCGGCGATTGTCTCGACGCCGCGCTCGAAGGCGGCTTCGTTGCGCTTCGACGGCCGCGTCGATCCGCTGATCTTGCGGACGAACTGCAGCGCAGCATCGCGGATTTCAGCTTCGCTGGCCGGCGGCTCGAAATTGAACAGAGGCTTGATGTTGCGGCACATGAGGGACCTCCCTGTACGGCGGCCGATCGCGGCTCATTCCGGGTCTAGCGGCTCCGTGCCGACCGGCTTGCCTTCGCGCGAAAGGCGAATCTTCTCGACCTTGTCTTCGGCCGATTTGAGCAGTCTGTCGCAGTGGGCCTTCAAGGCCTCGCCGCGCTCGTAGATCCTGATCGACTGGTCGAGCGGCACGTCGCCGCGCTCAAGGTCGTCGACGATCCGCTCCAGCGCGTCCAGCGCCTGCTCGAAGCTCATCGCCTTGATGTCCTCGTTGGCCGGGGCGGCCTGGGTTGCGGCTTCATCGGCCATCGTTCATCCTTTCATGAGGCGGCCGACATGCGCGGCCACCGAAAATGCCAGTCCCTGCAGATCGTAGCCCCCCTCCAGCAGACTGACGAGCCTGCTGTCGGCGTGGCGGGTGGCACTCTCCATCAACTGTCCTGTTGCCCAATCGAAATCGTCCTCGTCAAGGTTGATCTCGGCCAGCGGGTCGCGGTGATGCGCGTCAAAACCAGCGGAGATGATGATCAGGTCTGGCGAGAAGTCACCGATCGCCGGCAGGATGCGGCTGGTGAACGCCTCGCGGAAGATGTCGCTGCCGGTGCGCGGGGAGAGCGGCGCGTTGACGATGTTGCCAGCGCCCGTTTCGCTGAGTGCGCCGGTGCCGGGATAGAGGGGCATCTGGTGGGTCGAGCAATAGAGCACCGACGGGTCGTCCCAGAAAATATCCTGCGTGCCGTTGCCGTGATGGACGTCCCAATCGATGATGGCGACGCGTTCGGCACCGTGCTTCGTTTGCGCGTAGCGGGCGGCTATCGCGGCATTGTTGAACAGGCAAAAACCCATGGCCGTCGTCTTTTCGGCGTGATGGCCAGGCGGGCGCGAGGCCACGAACACATTGTCGGCGGTGCCCGCAAAGACATCGTCAACGGCAGCGTTCGCCGCGCCGATGGCGGTAATTGCGGCCTGCCAGCTCTTCGGGCTCACTGTGGTGTCGCCATCGATGCTGGCAAGCCCCGATTCCGGGATGGCAGCGCGAACCTTCGAAACGAACGCTTCAGGGTGGGCGAGAAGAATTGTCTCAGGGTCGCCGTCAGGTGATTCAACACGGTCGAGATCGGCGAATTTCTCGTCGTCGAGCGCGCGCTCGATGGCCCGCAGGCGATCGGGGCGCTCCGGATGACCGGGCGGCGTCAGGTGCTCGAGATAGATCGGATGGGAATAGAGCCTCGTGACCATGACCCGATATAGGGGCAGAGCGCCGGCTTGACCATGCCCTCGGCCGGAAGGGGCCGAATGTTCAACAGGCTTCGGGGCTACGAGGTGCTGGCGCCCCATCGCGAACCGCCCACCGAGGCAAGTGCCTTGTCCTTGAGCTCCCGGAACTGCTTCGATTTCTCGGCGAGCCGACGATCCCATTCAGGATCGGGGACCTGACCAGCGATGGTCCTGAAATAGACCTGCATCATAGCGGCGATGACGAAGGGCTCGACGAAGGCGGAAATGCAGGCCCAGGCAAAGACGATGGCGATGACGAAGGCCCAACCGGCAAGATTGCCCGGCATGGCGTAGAGAATGGCGCCCGCCGGCGCCAGCGTCAGCAAGAACACGATGAGACCGAGCACCCAGGTCATGATGGTGAGCCAGAGCGCGTTCCTGACCATCGTCCTGGCGTTCTGGGCATAGAGCACGACGCCCTGACGGCCGGTTTCGAAGGGCACCGTGCTTTGCTGCCTGATGTTGTAGCCGAGGATGATTTCGTCGACATAGGTGAGCGACATTCGGATGACGGCGTTGATGAACTTGACGAGACCGTTGAGGCCCGGAATCGGAATGAAGGCGGCGATGCCGCCGATCAGGCCGGTGATGGCGGCGACCGCGCCCTTGATCAGCTGGTCGAGTACGAAGAGCACATTGGCCTCGGCAAAGCGTTCGGTGACGATGGCGCGTGCATAGGCGATCTGGCCCTGCCCGCCCGGTACGTCGTGGCCGTCGATCAGCCGCACAATGACGGCGATGTGCCCCGCCTTGACGATGTAGAGGATGTATTCGCGAAGCCAGTAGAGGATGAGCGAGACCAGCCCGAACCCGAGGATGCCGCCCCACATGGCGAAGCTCAGCGGCCCGCCATCGCCCATGATGTGTCCGACCCCGTAGCCCACGCCGGCGCCGGTTCCGGTAGCGAGAATGTAGGCAATGGTAATACCGAAATAGACGATCATGCGGAAGACGACGAAGGGCCAGGTTCGGATGACGATGCCGAGGGTCCTGCCAATCTCGAAATCCCACATGCCGAATCGCCCCTCGCCTGCCTTGGCGGGGAGTATAACCGCGGCGACGCCAATTGTTACGCTGCGTCAGGCGTCAATCGGACTCTTCAACAGGCCTTCGAGGAAGACGTTGAAAGCCCGGACGGCCTTCTCCGAGACGGCTTGCGGGTCTTCGGCGTTGGCGATCCACTGCGAGGCGTAGCCGAGCGCACCGTTGATGATACGCGCCGCGGCTTCCGCATCGACGTCTTCTATCAGATCCTGCTCCTGCAATCGGGCGACGCTCGCAGTCATCATGGCCACGCAGCTATTGGCGTTGGGCCATGACGAAGGGTCGCCGAGAACGGCAGGACCGTCCTGGAAGACGATGCGCTGAATTTCCGGATCGAGCGCCATCTGGATGTACGCGGTGCATTCATCCACCAGCCCCTGCCAGCGCGACGGAGCGGCCTCGCATGCTGATTCCATGCGGTCGGACATCTCGCCGTCGATCTGCATCAGCACGGCCTCGAACAGTCCCTTCTTGCCTCCGAAATGATGGTAAAGCGCGCCGCGCGTCAGCCCGGCCTCGGCGGTGAAGTCGTCCATCGAGGCGTCGGCATAGCCGATCGTTCCGAAGGCCTTGCGCCCGGCGGCCAGAAGCTTGCCCCTGGTCTCGGCTATCATTTCCGCGCGCGGCCTGTGCGCCAATCGCCTGCCTCCAAAAAATACGCGTCGTATGTCATTGACATACGCGGCGTATGAATTTAACTCTCAGCAACGATCATACGCTGCGTATGAGAATATAGGCACCCAAGCGCGACATGTCGAGGAGTCCGGCAATGGCAAATCCGTACAGGCAGATTTTCAGGGCGCCCGGCGCCAAGGGTTTTGCGGCGGCGGGGTTCGTTGCCCGCATGCCGATGGCGATGGCACCGATCGGCATCGTGGCCATGTTGTCGCAGACGCATGGCGAGTACTGGCTCGCCGGCGCCGTTTCGGCGACGTTCGCTTTTACCAACGCGCTTGCCGCTCCGCAGATCTCGCGACTGATCGACCGTTTCGGCCAGAGCCGCGTGGCATGGCCGACAGCCACCGTGTCGACCTTCGCTTTCTGCATGCTGATGCTGGCCACCAACCGGGACTGGCCTGTGTGGACCCTATTCCTGTCGGCTTTTGTGGCCGCCACGATGCCGAGCATGTCGGCAATGGTGCGGGCCCGCTGGACCGAGATTTTCCGCGACCGACCTGAACTGACTACCGCCTTCGCGTTCGAATCGGCGGCAGACGAGCTCCTCTACATCGCCGGTGCATCCCTCGCAGTCGGCCTCTCGGTCGCGTTCTTCCCGGAAGCCGGCATGCTGGCCAGCACGTCCTTTCTCGCTTTCGGCACGGTGGCCTTCATCCTGCAGCGATCGACCGAGCCACGGGTCAGGCCGGTAGAGCACGGTGCCGGCGGTTCGGCCATCCGACAGCGGCCAGTGCAGATCGTCACGCTGGCGCTCGTCTTCATCGGCGCGATCTTTGCGACTGCGGAGGTGAGCTCGGTTGCGATCACCAAGGAACTCGGCCAGCCGGGCGCAGCCAGCCTCGTCATTGGCGTCTATGCGCTCGGCTCGTTTGTGGTCGGCCTGATCATCGGCGCGCTCCGCCCGACGATGCCTCTGCAGCGCCAGTTCGCAATCGCCGTCGGCCTGACAGCGCTGCTGGCCGTACCACTGCTGTTTGCCGACACCGTGCCGCTGCTTGCCCTGGCGGTCTTTGTCAGCGGCGTCGCAATTTCACCGACCTTCATCACCGCCTTCGGGCTGATCGAGCGGCGCGTGCCGGAGACCATGCTGACGGAAGGCGTTACCTGGGTGATGACAGGTATCGGCATCGGCATGGCGCTCGGCGCGTTCGTTGCCGGATGGGTGGTCGACACCTACGGCGCGCAGAACGGCTTCTGGGTATCGGTCACGGCCGGGGCGATTTCGCTCAGCATCGTGCTGGCCGGTCAGCGGTCGCTTGGCGCAACAAGGGCGCGACGCTTGCCGGCGGCGGCGGTGTCGCCTGCCGAGTAGCGCATGAAAGTCGACCTGTCCCGGCGGCCGGCCGGGACAGAGGATATCAGATGATCTCGGTGCCGGAGATCCGGATGCCGAAGCCTTCCAGCCCGACATAATGGCGCTCACGTGACGCCAGCAGCCTGATCGAAGTGATGCCGAGATCCTTGAGTATCTGGGCGCCGAGGCCGATCTCACGCCATTCGCTTTCGCGTCGACGCGCCTCCTCGTGATCTTCCCGGTCCTCGGTTGCCGGACGCGCGCGAACCTGATGCGCAACGCCGACCGAGCCTTCGCGCAGATAGACGATGACGCCGCGCTTGCGATCACCCATCGAGGTCATGACGTCGTGCAGCGAGGTGCCCTGGCCGAACACGTCGGTGACCACGTCCTCGGTGTGCAAGCGCACCGGCACATCCTCGCCGTCGCGGATGTCGCCGAAGACGACGGCAAGATGGTGCATTGTGTCCCAGGGCAGCATGTAGGTGAAGGCCTGGGCCTTGCCGCCCGGCGTGTCGATGTCGGAGCAGGCGACGCGCTGGACGAGCGTTTCCTTGCGCTGGCGATAGGCGATGAGATCGGCGACCGACACCTGCTTCAGGCCGTGCGTCTCGGCGAAGGAGGCGACCTGCGGGCCGCGCATCACCGTGCCGTCGTCGTTGACCAGTTCGGAGATGACGCCGACCTGCGGCAGGCCGGCGAGCTTGCACAGGTCGACGGCCGCCTCGGTATGGCCGGAACGCATCAGCACGCCGCCCTCGCGGGCGATCAGCGGGAAGATGTGGCCGGGGCGCAGGAAATCGGCGGCGCCGACATTGCCGTTGGCGAGATTGCGGACAGTCAGCGTGCGGTCGTCGGCCGAGATGCCGGTGGTGGTGCCGTGCTTGAAGTCGACGCTGACGGTGAAGGCGGTGGTGTGCGCCGAATCATTATCAGCCACCATCGGCGCAAGGTTGAGCCGCTTGGCATCGGCGCGCGTCATGGGCGTGCAGACGATGCCGGAGGTATGGCGCACGATGAAGGCCATCTTCTCCGGCGTGCAATGCACCGCGGCGACGATCAGATCGCCCTCGTTCTCGCGACCGTCATCGTCCATCACGACAACCATTTCGCCGCGCTCGAAGGCGCGGATCGCTTCGACGACATTCTTCTGGTCGTAGGACATGTGCTTGGTCCGTTCAGTCTGTGTGGCGTGCGGCTCAGCCGCGGCCGGTCTGGCCGCGGTGACGCAGATAATGGTCGGCGACGGCGCAGGCAACCATGGCCTCGCCGATCGGCACGGCACGGATGCCGACACAGGGGTCGTGCCGGCCCTTGGTCTGCACATCGACGTCCTTGCCATCGCGGTCGATCGACTTCCGCGGCGTCAGGATCGAGGAGGTAGGCTTGACGGCGAAGCGCGCGACGATGTCTTGGCCGGTGGAGATGCCGCCCAGAATGCCGCCGGCATGGTTGGACAGGAAGACCGGCTTGCCGTCATTGCCGATGCGCATCTCGTCTGCGTTTTCCTCGCCGGTGATATGGGCCGCCTCAAAGCCGTTGCCGATCTCGACACCCTTGACGGCATTGATCGACATCAGGCCGGAAGCGATGTCCTGGTCGAGCTTGGCGTAGATGGGTGCGCCGAGCCCCGCAGGGACACCCTCGGCGACGATCTCGATGACGGCGCCCACGGAGGATCCGGCCTTGCGGATACCGTCGAGATAGTCTGCGAAAACGGGTACGGAGGCCGGGTCCGGCGTGAAGAATGGGTTCTCGGCATCGCCGACGAAATTCCAGTTCCAGTTGGTGCGGTCGATGGATTTCGTACCCATCGACACCAGCGCGCCGCGCACGACCATGCCAGGCACCACCTTGCGGGCTAGCGCGCCGGCGGCGACTCGCGCTGCGGTCTCGCGCGCCGAGGAACGGCCGCCGCCGCGGTGGTCACGCAGACCGTATTTCATCTCGTAGGTGTAGTCGGCGTGGCCGGGACGATACTGCCTGGCGATCTCGCCGTAGTCCTTGGAGCGCTGGTCAACATTCTCGATCATCATCGAGACCGGCGTGCCAGTGGTGACCATGGTCTCGCCGTCCTCATCCATGAGGAAGCCGGACAGGACCTTCACCTCATCAGGTTCGCGGCGCTGCGTAACGAAACGCGACTGACCTGGCCGGCGCTTGTCGAGTTCGGCCTGGATTTCGGCCTGCGTGAAGCGGATGCCGGGCGGGCAGCCGTCGACCACGCAGCCAAGTGCCGCGCCGTGGCTCTCGCCCCAGGTCGTGACGCGAAAAAGATGGCCGAACGTGTTGTGCGACATCGAAACCAGCCCCTTCCGGCAATGGAGCCGGCTCATGCGTGCCTTCTATTGGCGTTTTTTGCAGGGGTCAAACCATCCGCGGTTGCGATTTAGTTTTGACACATTCGGGTTGTTTCTGCACTCTTCGATCCGCGAACTATCCCCGCTGCTTCGGTAGCGGCGCGCTGGGAGAAGAGGTCCACGATGCGTATGCTTATTGGCGTCCTTGCAGCCACGACAATGATGGCGACCGCCGCGTTTGCCGCCGAGGCCGAGGGCCACATCAAGGCGATCGACCGGGAGAACCTGACGATCACGCTGGACAACGGAAAGCTCTACAAGCTGCCCGGCGAATTCGACGTCGACGCCATTCAGGAAGGCATGGACATCCTGCTCGCCTACGACAAAGTAGGCGATGTCAACTTGATCACCGACATGGAACTGTCGGAATAGCAGGCAGCGCCGCTAGAGCCATTCGAGTCTGGACTTTTCGAGCCTCAGGACGCGGTCCTGCACGATCTCGAGTGCCGCGGCTTCGTTCTCCGGCATATCGTCGATCATGCGAAAGAGCGTGCGGATGATGCCGCCGTGGGTGACGCAGACGGTAGGCTGGTCGAGCGCCTGCAACCAAGGCCGGATCCGCTCAAGCAGGATTGCATAGCTTTCCGCACCCGCCCCCGGCGGCACGAAACTCCATTTGTTGTCGTGCCGCGCTGCCGTGCATCCGGGCTGACGTTGCTCTAGCTCGGCAAATGTCGATCCCTGCCAGTCGCCAAAATGAATCTCGACGAGGCGCTGGTCGGTGCGATAGCCGTTCTGGGGCAACCCCATGGCAATGCGGATGCGCTCCATCGTCTCGCGCGTGCGCCGCAGCGGGCTCGCCACGAAGTCGAAGCCGGACGGTTCCGGAATCAGTTGCGCGAGACGGCGACCGTTGCGGTCTGCCTGGGCCCGCCCAACCCCGTTGAGGTCGGTATCGGCCTGCCCCTGGAGCCGGTATTCGGCGTTCCAGTCGGTCTGTCCATGTCTGACGAAATAGACGAGTGGAAACATGGCGGCGGGTGCTTCCGCTGTCTGTCGCGATGGCTTCAGGCGAAACGTCAGTCGCGGACGGTGGACATGTCGGGCACGTTCAGCCCCTTCATGCCGACGACGTGGTAGCCGGCATCAACGTGATGGATCTCGCCCGTAACGCCGCGCGACAGATCGGAGAGGAAGTACATGCCCGAATCGCCGACTTCTTCCGGCGTGACCGTCTTCTTCAGCGGCGAATTCAGCTCGTTCCACTTCAGAATGTAGCGGAAATCGCCAATTCCCGAGGCGGCAAGCGTCTTGACCGGCCCTGCCGAGATGGCGTTGACGCGGATATTGTTCTGGCCGAGATCGACTGCCAGATAGCGAACGCTGGCCTCGAGTGCGGCCTTGGCGACACCCATGACGTTGTAGTGCGGCATGACCTTCTCGGCGCCGTAATAGGTTAATGTCAGCATCGAGCCGCCGTCGGTCATCAACGGTTCAGCGCGCTTGGCGACAGTGGTGAACGAGTAGACCGAGATGTCCATGGTGCGCAGGAAGTTGTCGCGCGTCGTCTCTATGTAGCGGCCGGTCAGTTCGTCCTTGTCGGAGAAGGCGATGGCGTGGACGAGGAAGTCGATCTTGCCCCACTGCTTGGCGACCGAATCGAAGACGGCGTCCAGACTTTCGGGATCGGTCACGTCGCAATGGCCGGCGATGTGCGCGCCGAGCTCGGCGGCGAGCGGCTCGACCCGCTTGCGGAATGCGTCGCCCTGGTAGGTGAGCGACAGTTCCGCGCCCTGGTCGGCGCACGACTTGGCGATCCCCCAGGCGATCGAACGGTTGTTGGCAACGCCGAGAATAAGGCCGCGCTTACCTGCCATCAGGCCCTGACCAACCGCCATTCGCCTCTCCTTCACTGTAGAAATCCGGTGAAGTGCCTATCGCACAGGCACACCACGCCTTCAAGCGCGATACGCCAGCGCGGCTGCTTTATCGTGCCCGCCTGACAGGGAATCAGGCCTTGCGCATGAGGTGCTCGAGTTCCGGGTCGACCTGCTCGGGAAGCATCAGCCGGACATGGACGTAGAGATTGCCGTGGCCGCCCGTCTTGGTGGGCAGGCCCTTGCCCTTTAGCCGCAGCACCTTGTCCGAACTCGACCAGGCGGGGACGTTGACGGCAAGGCGGCCGGTCGGCGTTTCCACCGCCAGCTTGGCGCCAAGGACGGCGTCCTTCAACGGCACCGGCAGGTCGACATGCAGGTCGCGGCCCTCGACGCGATAGCGCGGGTGCCTGCGGAACCGGATCTTGACCAGCGCGTCGCCGGGTTGTCCGAGACCCTGCTCGCCCTGGCCCTTCAGGCGGATGGTCTGGCCATCCTCGACATAGGTCGGAAGCTTGACCGAAATCTTGCGGCCATCGGGAAACATCGCCGTGACTTTCGGGGCGGTGGCAACCTCTTCGATGGTGACGTCGAGCGTGACACTGATGTCAGCCCCCGCCGGAGCGCGCCGACCGCCCGGATGCTGGGAGAATGCCTGGCCGAAGATATCACCGAAAATGTCGCCCGCCGCGCCGCCGAACGGATCGGAGCCGCCGCTGCGAAACTCGAAGCGACCGCCGCCGGGACCGGCCTGCTGCCTGCGGAAGCCGGCAAAGGGGTCTCCGCCGCCGGCGGACTCGAAACCCTGGAATTTCTGCTTGCCCTCGGCGTCGATCTCGCCGCGGTCGAAGGCAGCGCGGGTCTTCTCGTCGCCGAGAATCTCATAGGCCTGGTTGGCTGCAGCAAAGCGGTCCTTGGCCTTCGAATCATCGGGATTCTGGTCAGGATGATGCTTCTTTGCGAGCTTGCGGTAAGCCGCCTTGATGTCTTTTGCCGAGGCGTTCTTTGCAACGCCCAGCACGTCATAGGGATCGCGCATTGTTCGTGCCTGCGGAATGAGGGATGAAACCTGACCGTTATATGCGCCCCGCCAGGACGAAATTCCAGTGCCTGGGCAAGGTTTTAGCGCCAGAACGACCCTAGACGGGCTCGAATTCCTGAATGCGCCAGGTCCCCTGGCTGATCATGCAAGCTTCACCCTTGAAGAGCGAGACGCCATCGAAGCTTTCGCGCGAGGTGCTGAAGCGTCGGCAGAGCAGGCCTTCCCGCTTGAACTCGACCAACCCGTCGATGACGCCGCGTGTCCCGGTGTCCGAATTGACCCATGGCACGGAACGACCCGCAAGACTTTCGATATCGGCTGAGGTCACGGCGTTGCGGATCGTCGCTTCGTCGGAAACCCGTTCAAGGTCGGCCGCACGCTTCGATTTGTCAGGGACGTTGCCTGTATAGAGACTGCTGTCGACCTCGGCCTTTTGCAGGCTGAAGCCGCCCGAGGCGCAGGCCTGCAGCCCTAACGCGACGCAGCACATGGCCGCCGCTTTCAGCGCACGCGCCGAACAGCCGACCACAATTCGCACCCCAAACGCTTGCGCGACGCGCGGCAATCGGCAATCTCCCCGGCAGACACTTTGTCCCGAGCAGAGACTATAGCCGAAACACAGTTAACAAGCGGTTGCGTGGCATCGATTTCAGTGACTTAGCGGCAGGTTCCCCGCGAGCTTTCCGTGGTCTACCGCCATCTGGGAAAGCTGCTGGGGCACGCCAATCCATCTTTCTGATCGGATGATCGGCGGGCATCCGTAAACCGCGCAGAAAAGCCGCCGACGTTGCGCCGACGGCTTCCTGAACATTCGTGGTAATCAGTTGGTACGCATGGAGAGACACAGTTCCTCGAACTTCGGGTCCTGATTCGATTCACAAGCCGTCGCGAGGCTTGCGCGTTCTTCGTCTGTCATGGCATCCATCTCGGCTTTCATCTCAGCCGCCGATTTCATGGTCGTCATCGTGTCGTCCTGGTAAAACCGCTGGATGTTGGGACCGGTGAGATAGTTGGGGTTGCCGTCGTTACCCGAGCCGCCGGTGGAGCCCGAATTGTTTGTCTGCGCAAACGATGCGCCGGTAAGCATGAGTGCTATTGAAGCTGCGAGAAGAGTTTTCATCAGTCGTCCTTCCTAGGTTGTTCAGCAGTTGCCCTGCTGGTGAACCAACCAGCGATCCCCTCGATTGTTCCGAAACATTTTTGCGACGCGCTGCTCCAAGCCAACACCTGTTCGGGCCGCTTTCCCACTTCAGCTTGGCGGTCGCTGCGGTAGGCAAAGAGCGTCATTGCCGCGCGATCAGTTCGGCGATAGTTCATCCATGACGACGAGAGGCGAGGGGCTTCGAGGGTCCGAAAGACATCCTCCGGCCACCAGTCCATAACCCTTGAAATGGTGCGATATGCCGGAAACAAATGATGACTTCACCATGCGCAAGGAGCCGTTTCGCCTGTTCGGCGAATGGCTCGAGGACGCGACCAAAAGCGAGATCAACGATCCCAACGGCGTCGCCCTTGCGACAGTCGACCCGGATGGCATGCCCGATGTCCGGATGGTGCTTCTCAAGGGGTTCGACGAGCAAGGCTTTGTTTTCTACACGAATTTCGAGAGCGCCAAGGGGCGAGAGATCCTGGGCAGCATGAAGGCGGCGATGTGCTTTCACTGGAAGTCGCTGCGCCGCCAGGTGCGCATTCGCGGGAATGTCGAGATCGTCAGCGACGCAGAGGCGGACGCCTATTTCGCCACCCGTCCGCCCGGCAGCCGTATCGGCGCTTGGGCCTCCAAGCAATCGCGCCCGCTGGAAAGCCGTTTCGCGCTGGAAAAATCCGTCGCCGAATACACGGCCCGCTACGCGATCGGTGACATTCCGAGGCCGGAATACTGGTCCGGTTTCCGAATCGTCCCGACGAGCATGGAGTTCTGGCACGACAGGCCGTTTCGCCTGCATGACCGGCTTGCCTTCAGCCGACGGCCCGATGGCGGCTGGGATACGGAGAGACTCTATCCCTAGCCCTTCTTGCGCGACATGAAGGCCATCAGCGCGGCGCGCGCTTCTTCCGAGCGCAGCCTGTCCCTGAAATGCTCGGCTTCGGTCCGGATGCGGGCAAGCAGCGCACTGCGGTCGCCAAGCATCAAGTCGCGTGCGATACGGAGAGCCTCGGGAGGCTTGGAGGCAACCAGCTTTGCCGCCTTCATCACCTCGGCCTCCAGTTCGCCTTCTTCAACGACGGCGTAGATCAGCCCTGCTTGCAGCGCATCTTCGGCCGAGAACGGGTCGCCCAAGGCCAGCATCGCAAACGCCTTTTGGCGGCCGAGAATGTGAGGAACAAGCAGGCTCGACCCTGCTTCAGGAACAAGGCCGAGATCGGTGAAGGGCGTGTGGAATTTTGTGCGCGGCGTGGCGAAAGTCAGGTCGCAGTGCAGGTTGAGCGTGGTGCCGATGCCGACCGCGATGCCGTCGACGCCAGAGATAATCGGCTTGGTGGCGCCGGCAAGTGCCTCCAGAAACCCCCAGACTTCCTCGCCGCCCTCACCCCCAACGGCCATCGCCATGAAGTCGGTTAGGTCGTTGCCGGCCGAAAAGGCACCGGGGACGCCGAGGAAGACATGAGCGCGCACCGAAGCATCGGCGTCGCCGGACGCAAGGGCCTCCGACATGGTGGCATACATGGCGCGGGTAATGGCGTTCTTCTTGTCCGGTCGGTTTATCCGGATGATCTGCACCGGGCCTTCCAGCGCGACCAGAATATGTTCTTCCATGCCGAATTCCTTCGCTTCTAGGCCGAGACCAGAGTCTTGCCCGCCGCAAGAAGCGCGTCGGCGCCCTCGATGACCTGTGCGCGGAGTGCCCCCGCCTCGCCGGCCATGTTGTCGGCAAAAAAGCGGCAAAGCGCCATGCGCTGGCCCGACCGGTCGGCCAGTGCGCCACGGGCCAGGAAGACACCGCCTGAAGCAAGGGCGAACAGGCGAAGGTAGGGTGTTGCCCCGGCAAGCGCGCGCTGGATCTCCCCGGCAGCAACCAGACCCAGGAGATGCTGCGTGGCTTCATCGAATGCATGCAAGGCTGCCTCCAGACCGTCGGCGGACCGGCCCAACGCTTCAAGGTTGGAGGTGCGGACCGCGACGACGGTTTCGGCAAGTTCGCCGATATAGGCCGCGATCGTTGCACCGCCCGACTGCGGCAGCTTGCGCAAGATCAGGTCGATCGCCTGAATGCCGTTGGTGCCCTCGTAGATCGGCGCGATGCGCGCGTCCCTGAGCAGCCGTGCTGCGCCGGTCTCCTCTATGAAGCCCATGCCGCCATGGACCTGGACGCCGAGCGAGGCGACTTCCACACCGATGTCGGTTGAGAAAGCCTTGGCCACGGGCGTCAGCAGATTGGCACGTTCCTGCCAATGGGTCTTCGCATCGTCGCTTGTCACGCCGGCCATGTCCGTGGCGTGGGCACAGGCATAGCTGATGGCACGGGCCGAGCGGGTCAGCGCCTGCATGGTGAGCAGCGTGCGCTGGATGTCGGGATGGTGGACGATGGGCGCCATGCCCTCGCCGTCATAGGCCGCCGCCTTGCCCTGGCGGCGTTCATTGGCATAGGCCAAGGCCTTCTGGCAGGCTGCCTCGGCTACGCCGACGCCTTGCATGCCGACGGCCAGACGAGCGTTGTTCATCATGGTGAACATGCAGGCAAGGCCGCGATTTTCCTCGCCGATTAACCAGCCGACCGCACCCTTAGGCTCCACGAAGCCGTCGCCATAGATCATGGTGCAGGTTGGCGAGGCATGAATGCCGAGCTTGTGTTCTAGGCCGGCGCAGAAGACGTCGTTCCGCCGGCCCAGGCTGCCGTCGTCGACGACGAGGAATTTAGGCACCAGGAACAGCGAGATGCCGCGCGTGCCGGCCGGCGCATCCGGCAGACGGGCAAGCACGAGGTGGACGATATTGTCGGTGAAATCGTGCTCGCCGTAGGTGATGTAGATCTTCTGGCCGAAGATCCGGTACGTGCCATCCCCCGCCGGCTCGGCGCGGGCGCGAAGGGCGGCCAGGTCCGAACCCGCCTGCGGCTCGGTGAGGTTCATCGTCCCCATCCACTCGCCCGAGACGAGCTTCGGCAGATATTTCTGCTTCAACGCATCCGAAGCATCCTTTTCCAGCGCCTCGACGGCGCCCATCGTCAGTGTCGGGCCGATGGCAAAGGCCATGGAGCCGGAATTCCACATCTCGAGGGCTGCAACCGCAAGCATGGCGGGAAGCGCCTGGCCGCCGAATTCCTCGGGGCCGGACAGGGCATTCCAGCCGGCCTCGGCCCAGCGGCGGTAGAGATCCTTCCAGCCGGGCGGCGTGGTGACTTCGGCGCCTTCCAGCATGGCTCCCTTCTCGTCGCCGACAGAAGCCAACGGCGCCACTTCTTCGGTAGCGAAGCGCCCGGCCTCGGCAAGGACGGCATCCACCAGATCCTCCGAAAGGTCGCCGAACAGTCCAACGTCGAGCGCGGGCTTGAGGCCCGTCACATGCTTCAACGTAAAGGCGATCTCCTCGACCGGCGCTCGATACATATCGCCCCTCCTCCGTTATACTGTCCGACGCTGCCGCGAACCAGGAGTCCACGGCGAGTTAGGCTGGATCACGGCTATCCACTTTTGACGTTTACGTCAATTTAGCACGGGTTTGCGTGCCTTCCGGACAGCCTTTGCCCGCCGCAAGTGGCAAGGTTGTCGTTCCACCGGTTGCAGGCGATAAGGAAACAGAGCGACTCTCAGAATTGCCGGAAAAACCGCGCAAAACTGCCACATTCCCGCCAGAAAGTCTTTCCTTAACCAGAGTCGTCCACGATGCCCGATCACGGATAAAGGGACTTAGTATTGGCTTTAAGGTCGGCAAACCGACTTCTCCGCGCAGCCTTGGCCCTGTTGGCCGCATCTCTTGCGGTCGCGTCTCTGCCTGCTGCCGCCTCCGACTTTTCCGAGCCGTGGAAGCGCGCGGACCGGGCGCTGGTCATCGATGCCTATGAATATAATTCCGTCGACTGGCAGAAGATGGCCCAGGACCAGCGGATCGTCGGCTTCATCAACAAGGGGTCGGACGGTCTGTCTCCGCCCTATCAATGTACCGGAAACGAGACCGAAATCCGACTGTGCAAGGCCCTGTGGAAGCGCCATGCCGTGGCCCGCGAGCTGTTCCATACACGAAAGACCGTCGCCAAGGCGATGGGTCTGAAATGGGGCGCCTACCATCTCGGGCGCCCGGGCAACCCGATCGACCAGGCGAACAATTTCATCGACTTCGCCCAGCCCGAGCCTGACGACCTGATCGCCATCGATATCGAGGAGAACGATCCGGGCCAGTGGATGTCTCTCGAGGATGCAGAGATCTTCGTCTTGCACATTCATCGAAGGCTGGGTCGGTTCCCGATCCTCTATACGAACGGCGTGACCGCCCAGTATATCGCCGATAACCGCGACCGCTATCGGCTACTGTCGCGGCTGCCGCTCTGGTATGCGCGCTACAAGCCGGAGATCGGCCTGCATTTTCCGAAGGGCAACTGGAAACGCTATACGCTCTGGCAGTTCTCGGCCGGCGCGAACTGTGACGCCAGGGCCTGTCCCTACCGCGTCCCCGGCACGTCCAACGACATCGACGTCAACGTCGCTTCGATGAGTGCGGAAGAACTGCGCGAAGCTTGGCCGTTCGGCGGGCTGATCGACAAGTCCGTCGACATGATCGCGACAGTGCCGCTGCCGATCTCTCGCAAGGAAGCGCTGCTTGGCGACGTGGTGCTGCAATATGCCGAAGTCGAGGAGCCGGTGCGGCCCGCGGCGTTCCTGTCGATGTTCCCGGATGCCGGTCAGGCCGGGCCGATGCGGATTTCGCTCGGCAAGCAGGCCCACATGCTCGATCCGGTGGAGTATGCATCCTATGTCGAGGTCATCCAGGATGCGCGCCGGCAGGTGCATGCGATGCCAAGCGAGGTCACGCCGGAGCTCAAGGCCGGTCCGCCGCTGGCGATCGCGGCGGAGCCAGGACCGTTGTCTAGGGATCGCCTACCGGTGTTCCTGATCCGCAAGATTGACGCCGACAGCGGCGAAGCTGTGCGACCGTAGATGTTGCCTTACTGGCCCTGGCCAGCGTTTTCCCGTTCCACGGCCCGCCAGCCGATGTCGAGTCGGCAGAATCCTTCCGGCCAGTCGATCAGGTCGACCGCGGCATAGGCCTTGCGCTGCGCCTCGCCGGCTGTCGAGGCCATCGCCGTAACGTTCAGGACGCGGCCGCCATTGGCGACAATCCGGCCGTCGCGCTCGGCAGTGCCGGCGTGAAATATCTTGACGCCGGCGGCGCCCTGTGCCCGGTCGAGCCCGCGAATTTCCGTGCCCTTTACCGGCGTTCCGGGATAGCCCTGAGCGGCCAGCACGACGGTGAGCGCCACCTCGTCGCGCCAGCGCACCGACATGTGTCCGAGCTGACCGTCGGCGGCCGCTTCCAGAAGCACCAGCAGGTCGTCCTTGAGGCGCATCATCAGCACTTGGCACTCGGGATCGCCGAAGCGGACATTGTATTCGATGAGCTTCGGGCCGGTAGCAGTGATCATCAGGCCGACGAACAGGATGCCGGAAAAGGGCGTGCCCATCTCGGCCATGCCGCGCATTGTGGGCTCGACGATCTCGCCCATCGTCCGCTCGATCATCTCTTGCGTCATCACGGGCGCTGGCGAATAGGCGCCCATGCCGCCGGTGTTGGGGCCGGTATCGCCGTCGCCGACCTGCTTGTGGTCCTGCGCGGTGCCGAAAGGCAGGGCCGTCCTGCCGTCGCAGAGGCAGAAGAAGCTCGCCTCTTCGCCGGTGAGGTATTCCTCAACGACGACCGAGGCCCCGGCGCTGCCGAACGAACCATCGAAGCAATCTTCGATGGCGGCGAATGCTTCCGCTTCGGTCATGGCGACCGTGACGCCCTTGCCGGCGGCCAGGCCGTCTGCCTTGACGACGATCGGAGCGCCGTGAGCCGAAACATAGGCCTTGGCCTCGGCCGCGTTGTCGAAGCGGCCATAGGCAGCGGTCGGGATGTCGTATCTTGCGCAAAGATCCTTGGTGAAGCCCTTGGAGCCTTCGAGCTGTGCGGCCGATTTCGAGGGGCCGAAGACCTTTATGCCCGCCAGTCGCAGATCGTCGCCGAGCCCGGCGACCAGCGGACCCTCCGGCCCGACAACGACGAGGCCGATGGACTTTTCCCGACAGAAATCGATGATAGCGGCGTGGTCGGCGACGTCGAGCGCGACGAGTTCGGCTTCGTCGGCGATGCCCGGATTGCCCGGTGCGGCATAGAGCCTGGTCAGCATGGGAGAAGCTGCCAGCTTCCAGGCCAGCGCATGTTCGCGGCCACCCGAACCAATCAACAGAACATTCATGCCCCCAGACCTCGTACCACCAACCCGGATGCCGACATGCGGTAGGGCGGGCTGCCCGGAGGGTCAAGCTTTGCGACCCGCCATCAACGACAAATCGTCCGCTTGACGCTTTCACATGCGGCTGGCACTGCACGTTGATGGATGAGGTTCAATCGAGAGCGGGACAGGGCCGCGTTGCCGACGCGCCGAGCCGGCACTGGGTCTACCGGGCCCTGCCGCGATGGGTGTGGCCCTATGCGCAACTCGCCCGCTGGGATCGGCCGATCGGCTGGCAGTTGCTCCTGTGGCCGTGCTGGTGGTCGGCCGCACTGGCCGCGAGCGCCTACGCCCGGCCAGACGATGCGCTGCACACGCTGCTGCCCTCGCCACTGATCCTGCTTCTGTTTTTCATCGGCGCGGTGGCCATGCGCGGCGCCGGCTGCACCTATAACGACATCGTCGATACGAAGATTGACGAACAGGTCGAGCGCACCCGGTCGCGGCCATTGCCGTCCGGCCAGGTGTCGCGCCGGCAGGCCTGGCTGTTCCTCGTCATCCAGGCGCTGGTCGGGCTGGTGGTGCTGCTGCAGTTCAACAGCTTCGCCATCATGGTTGGCCTCCTGTCGCTCGGCGTAGTGGCGATCTATCCGTTCATGAAGCGCTTCACCAACTGGCCGCAGCTGGTGCTCGGGCTGGCGTTCTCCTGGGGCGCGGTGATGGGTTGGGCAGCCGAGTTCGGCGATATCGGCCGTCCCGCTGTGCTGCTCTATCTTGGCTCGATCTTCTGGGTGATCGGCTATGACACGATCTACGCCCACCAGGACAAGGAAGACGATGCGCTGGTCGGCGTGAAATCGACGGCGCGGCTGTTCGGCGACAGCACGAAATCGTGGCTCATCGGGCTTTATGGCGGCGCGCTGATCCTGATGGCGAGCGCCTTCTCGGCGGCACAGGTGCCCGTGCCGGCAATGGCCGGACTGGTGGCCGCCGGCGCGCACATGGCGCGCCAGATCATCGTTCTCGACATCAACGACGCCGACCAGTGCATGCGCCTGTTCAGGTCCAACAACGTGGTCGGCTGGCTGATCTTCCTGGGACTGATCGGCGGCGCCGTCTGGGCGGCACTGAAGCCGCTGATCTAGCCCCGGGCGATGATCTCGTGGCCGTCGATCACGAGGCGCATGCCGAGATTGCCGGGCTTACGGCGCACCAGGAAGAACGGCCGGCGGGAAGCACCGCGGCGCTTGCGGCGATCCTGCACCGGCAGCGCCTTGATCGCCTCTCCGAGCGATTCTTCGAGCGTACGCGCCACGCCGTCGGCCTCGATCAGCAACATCGACAGGCGGTAGGCATCGCTCCAGGCGCGCCAGTCGGCAGCCACATCCTCGAGATTGTCGGCAACAAGCAGCGGCACCGAGAGCATCGGATCGCGGTGCAGCAGTTCCAGCGTGACGGTGACGTTGCCGTCGTCGTCTTCCATCGCTCGCGCCGCAACGCCAAGGAAGGAATTGGCGGGCAGCATGACCGTCGCAGGCAGGCCGCTCATCTGCAGCATGCGCCGGACGATGACCCCCCGATGGTCGATCGTGAAGGAGACATCGCCAAAACTGTCAGATGTCGCGTAGCTCACCGCCTGGGGCAAGCGGAACGGGTCGAGGCGCATGTTGCGTCCCGCCCAGACTGGCTTCAGTCCGGTACTCATTGTCGATGCCTTCCTGTCTCTCCTGAGAGCCGCTTTTGAGCAGATCTCACGGACCAGTTTTCCCGGTCTCGTTATGGGATCGACAGTAACGCGGGGACCTTACCGCCCGGCTTAAGAAGTCGGTTAAATTTTGCTGATCATGGCGATGGTTAGCGGAATCGCACTGGCAACAAGCTGTTGGTAGGCTTTATTTACAACAGCTTACCGGGGTTCATGATGCCCGCCGGGTCGAAGTTCGCCTTGATACGGCGCATCAGGTCGGTTGCAACGGATGGCGCGGTGGCGAGAAGCTCATCGCGCTTCAACTGGCCGATGCCATGCTCGGCCGAGATCGAGCCGCCGAGTTCGTGCACGATATCGTGGACTGCCTTGTTCATGGCGCGGTAGAGGCCGAGAAAGGCTTCCTTGTCGCCGCCTGCCGGCTGTGACACGTTGTAGTGCAGGTTGCCGTCGCCCATGTGGCCGAAGCAGACGACGCGCGCTTGCGGGCTGACGGAAGTGACCGCTTCGGCGGCACGCGCGATGAAGGTCGGGATCGAGGCGACCGGCACCGAAATGTCGTGCTTGATCGACCCTCCCTCCGGCCGTTGCGCATCCGACAGGTTTTCACGCAACGCCCAGAACGCGTCGGCCTGGGCCAAGCTCGCGGCAATCACGGCGTCGCCTGCGATGCCCTGCTCGAGGCCGCTCGTCAGAATCTCGCCCATGAGGTTTGTCGCATCCTCCGACGACCTGCCGGACGAAATCTCGACCAGCACGTTCCACGGCCATTCGGGCTGCAGCGGGGCCACGGCGCCGGGCGTGTATTGCATGACGAAGTCGAGCGGGAGCTTTCCGATTAGCTCGAACGCGGTGAGGTTGTTGCCGGCCCGCTCGCTGGCAAGCCCGAACAGGGCCAGCGCATCCTCTGGCGACTTGACGCCGACCCAGCCGACCTGGCGGCCCTTGGGTCTCGGAAACAGCTTCATGACGGCGGCGGTGATGATGCCGAGCGTGCCCTCGGCCCCGACAAACAGGTTTTTCAGGTCGTAGCCGGTGTTGTCCTTCTTCAGCTTGCGCAGATCGTCGAGGACCTCGCCGGTCGGCAGCACGACCTCGACACCGAGGCAAAGCTCGCGCGTGTTGCCATAGGCCAGCACTGCCGTGCCGCCGGCATTGGAGGAGAGGTTGCCGCCGATCTGGCAGGAGCCCTGCGAGGCGAGCGACAGCGGAAACAGGCGATCGACCGCGTCGGCGACCTGATGCAGGGTTTCGAGCACCACGCCGGCCTCGACTGTCACGGTGTTCGACAAAGGATCAATCGCGCGCACGCGGTTTAGGCGCGACAGCGAAACCACGATCTCGTTGCCGGCACCGTGCGGCACCTGGCCACCGACGAGGCCGGTATTGCCGCCCTGCGGAACAACGGCCGTGCCGGTCTCGGTCGCGAGCGCAAGAATGCGGCTGACTTCTTCGACGCTGCCGGGCTTCAGAACCAGCGGCGAGCGGCCGGGATAGAGGCCGCGCAATTCATGCACGTAAGGCGCGATCTCGGCTTCTAGGCGAACGGCGTGTGCGGGTCCAACGATCGCCTCGAAGCGGTCGAGCAGCGTCGGATCGATCGGACCTGCCCCCATCAGGACGCCTGTGGCTCGCTGGCAGCGAGGGTTCGCGGCGCCGCGGCGCGTCCGAGACGGTCGTTGATGGCCTCGCCCAGTCCCCGGTTGGGGATCGGTTCCACCGCGATGGTGGCCGCGCCGCTCCGGTCGAGCGCTTGAAGATGCGAAAACAGATTGCTCGCGGCCTCGCGGAGGTCGCCCTTCTCGGACAGGTTCAAAACGGCAACCGCGTTTTCCGACAGAGCGGCGCGTACCGGTCCGAATGCCAGCAACGCCTCGTTCGGACCTACTTCGCCGGCTTCGACCCGAACGGCGGCCATCGGAGCATAATGCGACGCCAGCATGCCGGGCGCCTCGATTCCCGCGGCAGACTCGCGCAGCAGAGGAAGGCGCGCGGCGGCCTCAATCACCTCGGCGGCGATGCCACCCGGCCGCAGCAGGCGCAATCTCGTGCCTTCAACCTTCACGATCGTCGATTCAAGCCCGACCTGAGTCGGCCCGCCATCGACGATCAGCGGCACGCGGTCGCCGAGATCGGCCTCAACGGCCTGCGCGGTGGTGGCGGTAATCCTGCCCGATGAATTCGCGCTTGGGGCCGCGAGCGGACGGCCGAGCCTGCCGATCAGCGTCGCGCCGAAACCCTGCGGCATGCGCAGAGCGACCGTATCGAGACCGGCGGTAACCAGCGGGTGGATGCCGGCGTCTGGTGCGAGCGGCAATACAAGTGTCAGCGGCCCCGGCCAGAAGGCCTCGGCGAGCCTGATCGACAGAGGATCGAAGACGGCAATCCGCCTGGCCATGACCATGCCCGCAACGTGGACAATCAGGGGATTGAAGCTCGGACGTCCTTTGGCCTCGAAAATCCGCGCCACAGCCTCGCCGTTCGTCGCGTCGCCTGCCAGCCCGTAGACGGTTTCCGTCGGGATCGCGACGATCTGCCCGGCTTCGAGCAATGACAGCGCTTGGGCTATAGCCTCGTCGGTCTTCAGTATTGTTGCCACGGGAGCCTTCCGGAATTCGGTTCTTGGTAGCTATCGCGCGCCGCGCGGAGGAGCAAGGCCGGCGCGGCACCATTTTGTTAATCGGTAAAATGCTAGTTTCGCGGGTAATTCGAGATCAAGGGGCCGATGGCAGACTTCGGCCTGCCTTGCTATGCTTGGAGCGGAGCCTGGAATTCATGCGGATGTTTGCAGCATTTGTTCTGCTAGCGGGAATCTCCGCGGGAGAAGCACAGGCTTCTTCCCTGGTGATGCTGGAACCGCTGAAGACGGATATCGGACCCTCGATCATCCTCGTCGGCGAAACCCCTGGCGGAGCCGTGGTCCAGACCCAGGAGACGGAATCGGGGTCGACGGTCACGCTCTCCTCCGTCGCGCTCGCCTCTCCCTCCATCACCTTGCTGAGCGAACCAGAGGGCACTGTCACGCCCTCCGTGATCGTGCTTAACGGTCCGGACGGCAGTTTCACCCAGGACAGGATCGCGGTGGCGGAGACGACCGTTCCGGATGCCGGTCGCAGCACACCGCTGATGCCGATGGTCATTCGAGGCGGCCTGGTGGGAGACGCGTTGCTGCGTCCGGCACCGCCTTCATCCACCCAGTCCGCGGAAGCTCTCGAACCTGCGCTCGACCCTGACGACAGGGGGACGCCAAGCAAGCGCAAGGCGCTCAAGCGTCAGGCAGAGAGGCAACGCGCCCTCCAGGCTTCCGAATCCGCGGCCGAGCCAACGCAGATGCCGGAAACCGAATAGGCTAGACTGACCCGGCCAGAGGCGTCCCATTGGCCGGCAAAGGACCATGAACATGAGACGAAATGCCTACGTGTTGCTCAGCGCCGCGGCGATGGCACTGGCCGGTGTTTCCTCGCCGGCGTTGGCCGACGAGTTGCTCGGTAGCTATGTGGCGCGCATTTCCTGGAAGGATCATGAAGCCAGCGACGGCTACAGGCTCGACACGGCCGCGCAGGTGGTGCGGCAGGACCGCGCCAATGTTCACAAGCACATCCAGACCGACGAGGAAGACGATATCGACGTCTGGTTCACCACCAACGCCAAGCGTGGCCGGTTCGAGCAAATGCTCAACAAGAAGGCCGCAATGAACGAGGCGACGCGCAGCGCTATCCTCCACGGCGAGCCGCTCATCGAGGTTACGGTCTATCGCAACAGCGTCCGGGTCGTCATTCTCGACTGAGCCTTTCCAGGCGCCTCAACCGGCGATCTTCGAGAAATCGGCGACCTGATCGGTGGCCGTCCGGATGCGCGAGAGCAGTGCCAGGCGGTTGGCGCGGACATGCTCGTCGGGGTCGTTTACCAGCACCTGCTCGAAGAATGAATCAACCGGTTCACGCAACACGCTAAGCGCCAGCATGGCGGCGGAAAAGTCTTCGTTCTGAATCGCTTGGCCGGCTTCCTTCTCAGCCTGATTCACCGCGGCAAGCAAGTTTTTCTCCGGTTCTTCGCGCAGCAGAGACGGATCAACGCTATCAGCAATTACAGTCTTCCTCTTCTCCTCGGCGGCCAGAATGTTGGCGGCGCGCTTGGCGCCGGCGAGCAGGTTCTTGCCTTCGTCGGTGGCGAGGAAGGAGCCGAGTGCTTCGACGCGGCGGACGATCGCGAGGAGGTTGCAGGCCTCCGGCGCAATGACGGCATCGATCATGTCGTGCCGCATGCCATTGTCGCGGAGATAGACTTTCAGGCGATCCTGAAGGAACGCGCGCAGGTCGTCGCTGATTGATGGGTCGTGCTGTTCAACCAGTGCCAGCCATTCAGGTGCTTCGGCCTTGGCCTCTGCAATCAGACCTCGCGCCGGCTGCCTGAACATGCCGTCCCTCGCGGCTGCGGACAGGATCGCATTGAGCCGATCCGGCGATGACGGCGACGCACCGACCTGGTGACGCAGCACCTGCACGTCATTCAGCGGATCGACGGAAAAGTTCAGCTCGTTCTCGAGGATGATGCGGATCACGCCAAGTGCCGCGCGCCGCAGCGCATAGGGATCCTTCGACCCCGTCGGCTTCTCGTCGATGACCCAGAATCCGGTCAGCGTGTCGAGCTTGTCGGCAAGCGCCACCGCGATCGACACCGGGTCGGTCGGCACGCTGTCTCCGGGGCCCTGCGGCTTGTAGTGCTCCTCGATGGCTGCGGCGACCGACGGACTCTCGCCCTGCAGCAGCGCATATTTGCGGCCCATCGCGCCCTGCAGTTCGGGGAACTCGCCGACGATTTCGGTGGTGAGGTCGGCCTTGGCGAGCACCGCCGCGCGGGCCGCCAGTTCGGGATCGGCGCCGACCAGCGGGGCGATCTCCTGCGCCAGCCTTCGAATCCTTTCGACTCTTTCGCCCTGGGTGCCGAGCTTGGCGTGGAAGGTGACGCCGAGATGGTCGAGGCGGGCCATGCGCTGGTCGAGCGGCTTCTTGAGGTCGAGCCCGAATTTTTCGGCCGACGCCGTCAGTTGGTCGAGGTCCGGCAGGTCGGCCTGGTCGGTCTTCCAGAAATAGAGCGCGTCGGAAAGCCGGGCGCGCACCACCTTGCCGTTGCCGTGCGCGATCTCTCTGCCGCCGTCGGTCGCCTCGACATTGGCGGTGACGACGAAGCGGTTCGACAGCGCTTCGCCACCATGCGGCCGCGTGACGAAACATTTCTGGTTGGCGCGGATGGTCAGCCGGATGACCTCCGGCGGGATAGCCAGGAAATCCTGCTCGAATTCGCCGAGCAGGACGACCGGCCATTCGACGAGGCCCGACACTTCCTCGAGCAGCCCTTCATCCTCGACGAGATCAAGCCCGTTGGCGAAGGCGAGGTTCCTGGCATCCGAGAGGATGATCTCCTTGCGGCGGTCGGCGTCGATGACGACCTTGGCCGCCTCGAGCTTGGCGGCATAGTCGCCGAAGCGGCGCACGGTGATGGCGTCCGGCGCATGGAAGCGGTGGCCGTAGGTGACGTTGCCCGAGCGAATACCGCCGACCTCGAAGTCGACGACCACCGGTTCCTCGGTTTCGGGACCGAAGGTGCAAACGATCGACTGCAGCGGGCGCACCCAGCGCAGCGTCTCGCCGCCGAGCCCGGCAATGCCGGAATAGGTCTGGCCCTTGGGGCCGGAAGCGGCGCCCCAGCGCATCTCCTTCGGCCAGGGAAAGCTGCGCAGGATGCTGGGGATCAGCCCGGCGATGATCTCTTCGGCCGCCCTGCCAGGCTTCGAGATGTGTGCGACGTAGAAATCGCCCTTCTTGGGATCGGTATGGATGTGCGCCTCGTCGACCGACGACAGGCCGGCCGAGCGCAGGAAACCCTGGATCGCCTGTTCGGGCGCCTTGGTACTCGGGCCCTTGCGTTCCTCGTGCACGTCCCTGGAGCGCGCGGTCAGACCGCGCAGATCGAGCACCAGGCGGCGGGGCGTCCAGTATTCGCGCGCGGCCTCGTAGGTCAGGCCGGCCTCGACCAGACCGTCGGTGACCATCTTTTTGAGGTCGCCGGCAGCCTTGCGCTGCATGCGCGCGGGGATTTCCTCGCTGCGAAGCTCAAGTAGCAAGTCGGGCATGTTCGGTCTCGCTGAAACGGTTGGCGCGGGCATAGCAAGTCAGCACTTGGCTGTCACCACCGGCTTTGCGCGAAACGGTCCGACCCCATTTCTGCCGAGAAAAACGCCGTGGCTTTGAACCAAAGCCGGATGCGGGGCGACAGACGGGCATAGCAACCCCGCATCGACCGGCAAACGACCATGAAAACGGCCCCGACACTCATCCACCTTCTCGCGCTCAGCGCGCTTCTGGCCATCCATGTCGCAACGCCGGGAGACGAGCAGATGCCGGGCATGCGCCGCGCGCTGGAGACGATCGCCGTGTCCGGCAAGCAGATTTCAACGCCGATCGAGATTCCGGCAACGGCCGGGCCGGCGGCCTGAGAGGAGAACGAGCATGAGCATGCTGAAACTGATCACGGCCGCCACCATCCGCCTGACGCTGCTGGCCGGCGCCTGGGCCGCGCAGGACACTTTGGCAAACTCCACGCAGCCTAAGGAGACAACGCTGCTGGTCCAGAAGCAGGCGGTGCCCGACCTCAACACGCTGACGCCGACCATTAGGGTAATCAGCCTGACGCGGTAACCCCCCGACGGATCGGCCTAGGCTGCAGCGAGCGCGCCGCCGGCCTCGGTCTGCAGGAAGGCTTCGCCGCAGGCCTTGGAGAGATTGCGCACGCGCAGGATGTAGCTCTGGCGCTCGGTGACCGAAATCACGCCGCGCGCATCGAGCAGGTTGAAGACGTGGCTCGCCTTGATGCACTGGTCATAGGCCGGAAGCACCATCCTGTGCAGCGCCAGATTGTCGTTTTCGGCCGGTGCGCTGGCGGCAAGCAACGCCTTGCACTCGTTCTCGGCGTCTTCGAAATGCCTGAGCAGCATGGTGGTGTCGGCATGCTCGAAATTGTGCCTGGAATATTCCTGCTCGGCCTGCAGGAAGACCTCGCCGTAGCTGATCTTCTCATCTCCCTCGCGGCCGTTGAAGTTCAGGTCATAGACGTTGTCGACGCCCTGAACATACATGGCGAGCCGCTCGAGTCCGTAGGTCAGCTCACCGGCAACCGGCGAGCACTCGATGCCGCAGACCTGCTGGAAATAGGTGAACTGCGAGACTTCCATGCCGTCGCACCAGCATTCCCAGCCAAGTCCCCAGGCGCCGAGCGTTGGACTTTCCCAGTCGTCCTCGACGAAGCGGATGTCATGCACCAGCGGGTCGATGCCGATTGCTTCGAGCGAGCCCAGATAGAGCTCCTGGAGGTTCGGCGGATTGGGCTTCAGGATGACCTGATACTGGTAATAATGCTGCAGCCGGTTGGGGTTCTCGCCGTAGCGGCCGTCCTTGGGCCGACGGGACGGCTGCACATAGGCGGCGTTCCAGCGCTTGGGCCCGAGCGCGCGCAATGTGGTCGCCGGGTGAAACGTGCCGGCGCCGACTTCCATGTCGTAGGGCTGCAGGATCACGCATCCCTTGTCGGCCCAATAGGCGTGAAGCGTCAGGATAAGCCCCTGGAAGGAGCGTTCGGGGCGCATGTGGGCGGGCAGCGTGTCTGGCAAGGAAGCCTCGGGCGGTCGGCGAAGGATGGCCCGTCCTAGAGCGGCACCACCGGAGCGTCAAGCCGCGCGGACGCGGCCCGAACCGCGACTAGCGGCTGGCGCCCGGCAGCGTCAGTTCCTGCCCGGGCATCAGGCGGCCCGGATCGCCGCGCAGCTGCGGGTTGAGATTGAGGATCTCGATATAGCGGCTGCCGCTCCCCAGCTCGTCGGATGCGATCGACCAGAGCGACTGGCCGGGCATCACCTTGTAGGACACCGGCGTTGCTGCGGCGGGCTCTGCCGGCTGCACGGCTTCGGTGCGCTGATCGACCGGCGTTTCGGCCGGCTCGGCAGGTGCCGGATCAGCGGTCTTCGCCGGCTCTTCCGCAAGCGCCTTGGTCTCGACGGGCGGCAGGCCTTCCGCGAGCTTCTTCTCGACGATCGCGAGGACATCTGGCTCCGGCTTCATGTCGCGGGCATGGCTCCACTGGAACGTGGCCTCCAGGCGCCTGCCGGCACGCCAGTACGCGTCGCCGAGGTGGTCGTTCAGCACCGGGTCGTCGGGCTTCAGCGAAACTGCCCGCTCGAGCTCGCGGACTGCGTCCTCGTACTGGCCGAGCCGATAGTGAGCCCAGCCCAGAGAATCGACGATGTAGCCATCACTGGGGCGCAGATCCACCGCCTTCTGGATGAGGTCGAGCCCCTCCTCCAGGTTGATGTTCATGTCGATCCAGGAATAGCCGAGATAGTTCATCACCTGCGGCTGATTGGGATACAGTTCCATGGCCTTGCGGAAGTTCGGCTCGGCCTCGGGCCAGCGCTTCAGCCGCTCGTAGGCGATGCCGCGCTGGTAGTAGATGTTCCAGTTGGAACTGGCGCGCGGGTCTTGCGGCAACAGGGACGGCTGCTGCTTCTCGATACGGGCAACGGCCCGGTCGTACAATTCGGCCGAGCTGGCATAGTCCTGCTTGGAGGAATAGACGCCGCCGAGCGCGAGATAGCCACGCATATCGTCGGGATTTTCATCGATGAGGGCGCGGAGCTGGCTGATCGCCTCGTCCTTGCGGTCGAGGTCCGCCAGATTGAGGCCGAGTTGCAGTTCGGAAAGCCGCTTCAGCGGCGAGCTGTCCGGAATCCGCCGATAGAGCTCTATCGCGCCTTCGGCGTCGTCCTGCTGCTCAGCCACACTCGCGAGCTGGATCAGCGCGACGTCGCTGTCAGGCCGAAGCGCCAGTGCGTAGCGCAGGTAAAGCTTGACGAAGGATTCGCCGCCCGCGCGGTTCATTGCCGTCGCCAGCACGAAAAGGAGTTCGCTTGCGCCATCGGCAGGCGTCGCCGCCAGGGGCTCGATGGGTTGGCCCTTTTCGATCTTTTCGCGCAAGGCGACCAGCGGAACCCGTCCCGAGACGAATTCGTCAGCCTTGTCGAGCATGGCCAGGGCGGCGTCCTTCTTCCCCGTACGGGCAAGGAAACCGGCATAGGCTTCAGCCGCGCGCAGCCAGGTCTCCGGCGAGCTTCCACCCGATGCGAGGTCGCCCGTGGCGGCCTGGTAGGCCGCGTCGGCCTCGTCGTTGAGTCCCGCGGCGTCGGCGATCAGTCCCTTATTGTAGGAAACGAAGAGTCCATACCATTGCGGTCCGGACATTTCGTCCAGTGTGGCCAGCGCACGATTGGCATCGCCGGCGCCAAACTGCGCCCAGGCTGTCAGGACCTTGGAAACCAGACCGTCGAGATCCGACTCCAAGGCGAGCTTGAGCCAGGATTCCGCTGCCTTGTAATCCTTCTTGCGGAAGGCATCGACGGCTAGAGCGAGACGGGAGAACCGTTCGACCTCGGCCACCGTCTTCAGCTTCTCGGCATAGGGCAGCGATTCATCGAAACGGCCCTGGGAGATCAGCGCCAGCATGACGCTCTGCTGAAGCGCCTGGTTCTCCGGATCGAAGGCCAGCGCCTTCTTGTAGAAGGTGATCGCGCCGTCGAGATCGTTGTCCACTTCCGCGACGCGCGCCGCCAGATAGGCACCGGAAAAGGACGTGACGTCGACCTTGGTGTCCGCCGCAGTGCCAGCCGCAAACACCGGCTGCCCCGAAAATACCATTGCCGTCGCAGCAGCCAGCCCGAGTAGCCAGCGACTAGATCCTTGCCGCATGTTCATCCTTCCTGCCGGGCGCCTGAAGCGCCGGGAGCGAGATTCGCTTTCGCGAATTGTTGCGCCAAAGCATGGCCTTTTTGGGATTTGGGTTCAATCCGGGCCAGTTCACGATACCGAAACCGTCTATGCGACGCGGCTGATACAGAAATCGATGACCTCGAGCAGGGCGGATTTCTGCGGGGTGGCTTCAAGCGGCGCCAACGCGTCGCGGGCAATGCCGCCGAAGTGACTGGCTCGACCGATCGTGTCGGCGATGGCGCCATGGCGTGTCATGAGGCCAACGGCCTTCTCGAGCGCCGCATCGTCGGTGACATTCTCCTCGATCGCCTTCTTCCAGAAATTGCGTTCGGAGGGCGTGCCGCGCCGATAACTCAGGATCACCGGAAGTGTGACCTTGCCCTCGCGGAAATCGTCGCCGACATTCTTGCCGAGGTCACGCGTCGTGCCGCCATAGTCGAGAGCGTCGTCGATAAGCTGGAAGGCCAGCCCGAGATTGATGCCATAGGAGCGCAAGGCGGCGCGGTCGGTACGCGAGGCGCCTGCGATGACCGGCCCGACCTCTGCAGCAGCCGAAAACAGCGCCGCCGTCTTGGCCTTGATGACCGCGAAATGCTCGTCCTCTGTGGTTTCGAGGTTCTTGGCGGCCGCCAGTTGCATGACCTCGCCCTCGGCGATGATCGTGGCCGCGGTGGAAAGGATGTCGAGCGCCTCGAGCGAACCGACATCGACCATCATGCGAAAAGCCTGGCCGAGGAGGAAGTCGCCGACGAGAACGCTCGCCTGGTTACCCCAGATCATGCGGGCCGTCTTCTTGCCCCGGCGCATGCCGCTTTCGTCGACGACGTCGTCATGCAGCAGGGTTGCGGTGTGCATGAACTCGACACTGGTGGCGAGCTTGACGTGGCCTTCGCCGGAATAGCCGAACATCTGCGCCGCAGCCAGGGTCACCATCGGGCGAAGGCGCTTGCCGCCGGACGAAATCAGGTGATTGGCGACTTCCGGGATCATTTCGACGTCGGAGCCGGCCTTGGACAGGATGAGCTTGTTGACGCGACCCATGTCGCCGGCCGTCAGGTCGATCAGTTGCCCGACCGACGCGGCCTCGCGCTTGCCGTTTTCGAGATTGAGAACTACGCCCACGAAATACTCCCGTCCCTTGATCCGCTTTCCACGGAACGCCACCCAGACATGATTTAGGGCGACACCACCATGATCGGCAAGGGGCGAATTGGCGCGGTCCAGGCAGGCAGTGCCTTTCCGACATTTACATCGGCGTCGCGACCTGCAAGATTCCGGCGATGAAAGAGCTCATTCGCACCAACGATGCAGTCGTCATTTCCTTCGTGGAATCGCTTCTCAAGGACGCTGGCATCGGCTGTATGGTGGCCGACCAGAACATGAGCGTACTCGACGGTTCAATCGGCGTGCTGCCGCGGCGGGTCCTGGTGGCGGACGAGGAGGTCGATGCGGCGCGACGCATTCTGGTCGACGCAGGTATCGCCAACGAAATCCGAAAAACCTAGGCCTGCCCGGTCTATGACGCCGCAACCGGCCCAGACGGTCGATGCATTTCATCGCGGCCGCTTCTGGCTCGTGCAGCCGAAAGGGTCAGGCCACCGCGCCGGCGCCGATGCGCTGATCCTTGCCTCGGCAGTGCCTGGCGGCTTTTCCGGCAGGCTGGCCGATTTCGGCGCCGGCGCGGGTGCCGCGGCGCTGGCCGTCGCCGCCCGATGCACGAAGGCAGAGGTCTGCCTCGTCGAACAATCTCTCGAAATGCTGCGGTTTGCCGAGATGACGCTCGCGCATCCGCATAATGCCGGGGTGAAAGGCCGCGCTATGCTGCTCGCCGCCGATGTGTCGCTCGCCGGCGAGGCGCGCGAACGAGCGGGACTCGCCCGCAATTCATACGATTTCGTCATCATGAACCCGCCATTCAACGCCGCCGGCGACCGCCCTTCCCCGGACCCGGTGAAACGTGAAGCGCATGTCATGCCGGACGGGATGTTCGACAGCTGGATCAAGAGTGCGGCCGCGGTCCTGCACCCGCGCGGCGGGTTGGCAATCATCGCGCGTCCGGTCTCGCTGCAGCCGATCCTCGCAGCACTTGCCGGCCGGTTCGGCGACGCCGGGATCGTTCCGGTGCACGCCCGTGAGCACGAGGCAGCGATCCGCATCGTCGTTCGCGCACGCCGCGCAGCGCGTGGATATCTCACGCTCAACCCTCCGCTGGTGCTTCACGAAGCCCTGGGCGATGGGTTCAGCCCACGCGCCGGAGCCATTTTGGACGGCGAAGCGTCGCTTTTCGGCGATTAGGCATCCGTCCCGGCATTGTTCGGCAGATGCGAATGACTACATGCGACAGGACACAAGAAGAATTCGGGAACTCTGGAGAGATCATTCGTGAGACGCCTTTTGAACCGCCTGCTGCCGAAGTCGATGCGTTCGAAGGCGGTTGTGATACCGGTCGTGCGGCTGCACGGCACGATCATGTCCGGTGGCGGACAGTTCCGGCCGAGCCTTTCGCTGGCCTCCACAGCGGGGGTGCTGGAGAAGGCCTTTTCCTTCGCCGATGCTCCGGCCGTCGCGATTTCCATCAACTCGCCTGGCGGCTCGCCGGTCCAGTCGCGCCTGATCTACAAGCGCATCCGCGATCTCGCATCGGAGAAGAACAAGACGGTGTTCGTCTTCATCGAGGACGTCGCGGCATCGGGCGGCTACATGATCGCGGTCGCCGGCGACGAGATCATTGCCGATCCCTCGTCCATCGTCGGTTCGATCGGTGTGGTCTCGGCGTCCTTCGGCTTCACCGACCTGATGAAGAAGATCGGCGTCGAGCGCCGCGTCTACACGGCCGGCAAGAACAAGGCGGTCCTCGACCCCTTCAAGCCGGAGAAGAAGGAAGACGTCGACCGGCTGAAGGCGCTTCAGCTCGAAGTGCACGACACGTTCATCGATCTCGTCAAGGAACGACGCGGCAAACGGCTGGCCGATAATCCAGACCTGTTCACCGGCTTGTTCTGGACGGGAAAGCGGGCTGTCGAGCTCGGCTTGGTGGATGGCCTGGGCGACATGCGGGAGGTGTTGAAATCGCGCTTCGGCGCCAAGGCGCAGCTGAAGCTGATCACGCCGCCGCGCGGGCTGTTCGGCCGCCGTCTCGGCCTGTTCGGCATCCGCGACGGCTCAGGAATTGCAGAGGCGGCGGCGGAAGGCCTGATGGACGCTGCCGAACGGCGTGCTTTGTGGGCACGTTTCGGGCTTTGAAAAAAGACATGAACACGGCTATCATGGGAGCTTGACCGGCATTTCCGGCCAGCCTCTCGGAAGGAGGAGTACAATGCCGCAGATCATCTTCTTCGCCGCTGTTGGCGTTGCCGCCTATGTCGGCTACCGCTCCTTCGTCAGGGAAGCGCAGCGTGTCACCGCCAAGGTGCGCCGGGCCGAAAAGCAGGCTGCAAGCGGCGCTACCGGCACGCTCGTGCAGGATCCCGAGACCGGCGAATACCGCCTGGCCAAAGACTGATCGCGCAATCTCAATCGTGACGCCAGAACCTGTTTCGACCGCCGAACTGGCGCCAGCAAAGATAAATCTCGCTCTGCAAGTCACGGGCAAGCGCGCCGATGGCTATCATCTGATCGACAGCCTCGTCGTGTTCACCCGATTTGGCGACCGGATCGAAACCGCCGCTTCGGACGAGGACAGACTTGAGGTCACGGGCCGGTATGGCGAGGGCGTGCCGCGGGACGGCGACAATCTGGTGCTGAGAGCGCGTGACGCGCTGCGCGCCCATGTCGGGCAAGATAGCGCGCCGCCTGTTGCCATATCACTCGAAAAGAACCTGCCGGTCGCGTCCGGCGTCGGCGGCGGCTCGAGCGATGCGGCCGCGACACTGCGCAGCCTCGCGAAATTGTGGCGCCTCGAGCTTGCCGAAGCCGAGATGGCCAAGCTTGGAGCCGGCCTGGGCGCCGATGTGCCGATGTGCCTGGCCGCGAAGCCTCTCCTGGCG
This sequence comes from uncultured Rhizobiaceae bacterium, assembly GCA_947259295.1. Lineage (GTDB taxonomy): Bacteria > Pseudomonadota > Alphaproteobacteria > Rhizobiales > Rhizobiaceae > CAMYMG01. Next base: position 35,567 of record CAMYMG010000056.1, on the reverse strand, counting down.
CGCGGCACCGGAGACGAACTGACCATGGTCGACGGTTTTCCGTCGCTTGGCCTGGTGCTGGTTAATCCGGGTGTGGGCGTTGCGACGGCCGATGTGTTCAAGGCGCTGGCGAATGCGGACAATGAGGGCCTGCCGCCCCTGCCCCGCCAGATCGAGTTCCACAGCATGCGCAACTGGCTGGAAACGACCCGCAACGATCTGGGCCCGGCGGCCGAAAGCATCACGCCCTCGATCCGATACGCGCTTGCCGCCTTGAACAAGGCTGATGCCGGCTTTGCCCGCATGTCGGGTTCGGGCGCAACCTGCTTCGGCCTCTACGAGACCGGCAATGTCGCCAAGCGCGCGGCGGCCGAAATCCGCAAGCGCCAACCGAAATGGTTCGTTGCCGCGACCCGCAGCATACCGTCGGAGGGTGCATGAGCCGGATCGACGAAAGCCGCCGCTTCATCCCGGTCGGCATCGCGGTGCTAACGGTTTCCGATACGCGAAGCCTTGCCGACGACAAGTCGGGACAGACGCTGGCCGACCGTATCGTCGAGGCAGGCCATGTGCTGGCCGCGCGTGACATCGTGACCGACGATGCGGAAAGCATCCGGGCCAAGGTGCTCGGCTGGTCGCGCGATGAAGCGATCGACGTGGTGATCACTACCGGCGGCACCGGCTTCACGGGCCGTGACGTGACGCCCGAGGCGCTGGAGCCGATTTTCGAAAAGCGGATGGACGGATTTTCGGAAATGTTTCACCGGATATCCTACGACAAGATCGGAACCTCGACGATACAGAGCCGAGCGACCGGTGGCGTCGTCAACGCCACCTTCGTCTTCGTGCTGCCGGGATCGCCCGGCGCATGCCGGGACGCTTGGGACGGGATCCTCAAGGCTCAGCTCGACTACCGGCACAAGCCGTGCAATTTCGTCGAGATCATGCCGCGGCTGGACGAGCATCTCAGGCGCGGTGCAGGTCTGAGCAAACCGTAGCGCTCACGCGTCCTCGACATTGATGCGGCGGTAGATCGCCTCGATGAGGGAATAGAGCGCAAAGGCAACCAGTCCGAATCCTATCGCGGCAAGCAGTGCCCAGCCGACCGGCAGCGACTGGATGAACTCAAGCGCCCGCTGAGAGTCCGGAGGCTTGCCGCTACCGTCGGCCCGCACGGCGCGCAGCGCGAAGAGAAAGGCAACGACCAGGAACACCATGCCGCGTGCGATCAGTCCGGTCTTGGCGATCGGGTGAATGATCGTCATGGCGTGACCGCCGGCGTCCATATGGTCGGCATATTTGCCGCGGACTGCCTTGGCGACGTGGGCAATGGCGACGCCGGCCAGTACGAGGGCCAGCGTCGCTGATGCCCAGCGGCTGCCGACGAAGCCTGCCAGTGTCTCGGCGAAACCTCCGCCGCCGCCGCTGTCTCCCGCGGCGCTACGCAGCGACCAGACATAAAAGGCGAGCGTCAGGTAGATGATGCCGCTTGCGGCCAGCCCGCCGCGGATTGCCAGGCCCTTGGGATCAAAACCGTGATCGTCGGTATCAAACCCCGACTGGATCAACCGCCAGGCGGCGTAGAAGATTAGTGCTGCAATCAGGCCGTAGGCCATGATGGCGCCGAAGCCGCTGGTGAGCAGCTTTCCGAGAGCCTCGCGGGAGCCCATTGGCTGCCCCGCGCCGATCGCGGCCAGCGCAGCGAAATAGCCGATGACCAAATAGATCAGTCCGCGCGATGCGTAGCCGATGCGAGCCAGCGGCTTGAACCATTGTTTGGCTTTGTGTTCCAATCTTCCGCTCCCGCCATGCCGATCAATTGCAAATGCGGCAACGGGACGGTGGTTCCTTCCCGCGGAGCGCTACCGGGTAGCTTCAACCGGCCCGGCTCAGTGATAGGGCGACCGGCAGGCACGGCGGACGCCCTGATGGGGCTGGAAGCTGTTGTCGGAAAGCCGGTAGGAATTGTAGTGCCGGTAGCACCATTCGACATGGGCCGGACTGGCATAGCCGACGACCGGCAACGGGCGGGCACCCTGGAATACCGGGACTGGATAAGCGTGGGAGATGTCCGGTTCGGGGTAGGCCGGCACCTGGGTGAAATGATAGCCATAATAGACTTGGGCACCGGTCGGCGGCGCCCAGGCGGGGGCCTCGCGGTGGTGAGCGTGGCCGGCGACATCAATATGGACGCTGCCCGCCTCGTCGGCGAGCGCAGTCGACGGCATCATCGGTGCGGCAGCAAGCAGGGCGAGCAAGGCAATGCGTGGCATGGCGGATCCTCCGTACGGGAAATCTGCCGCAGCAACCGCCGCCGCACAATTTCCGTTCCGGAACGATTGGGGCAACGCTTAATGAAGCGCTAATGCCGCCTCTAGGCGACGCGTGGCGCGACGCGGATCTCCGACGTCAGCCGCTTGGACGCCAGGCCGCGGGCCAGGGCCTCGGCACTCGACGCCCGCCGCACCAGAGCCGATGCCTGGCTCTTGGTAATCACCAGCCCATCCGACAACGCCCGGTTGCCGGAAAAGACACGCGACAGGAATGGCGCTCGCCCGACCTTCGAGCGTGAGAAGCGGGCCGGCATCTTCTGACGGCTGGTATGGGCGATGACCCCTTCCATCCAGCCTTCGACAAGGCGCGAGCCGGGCTCTACGAGGAGAAGCCAGTCGCCCTTGGCCTGGCGTACGCCGGCGGCAATGCCGCCACTGATATAGAGGCACCCGGCGTGATCCGCGACCTTGCCGGTCTGGTCGGTGGAGCCATTGTCGCAGACGATCACCTCGCGCACGACGCCTTCGATGGCGCCGCCGATCAGCGAGGCAAGCGTCCGGGCCAGGCCGTCCTCGTCGTTCCGAGTCTCGATCAAAACGCTAAGCATGCAGGCGGAATAGCCGAAACCGCCGCGGTGCGCCAGTTGCCGGCTTCGCGTCGACCCCGCTCGCCATTAAGTTCTTGCTTTGTTCTCGTTTGGCGAATAGGAATAGTTTCATGAAAACGACGATTCGCAGACCTGCCGAGATGCCTTGGGAGAGAGCCCGAATGGAACAGATCACACGCGCAGACATTGCAGCTTTTGGAGCCGGAAGGGCCGAGATGGCGAATGCGATGATCGAGCAGAGCGGAATCAGGGTGCGTCCCGAACGCAATCGGGGCCGCGCCGCAGGCATCAATCCGAGCGGCCGCTTCGAGCCGGTGAGCCGCGACGTATTCGACGACGGCTGGAGCTCCTTCGAGGACCTGCCGCCCTTCAAGACGGAAGTACAGGTCGAGAAGCCCCGCACCATCATCACCCGCAACGAATCGCCAGACATTTCATTCGACCGTTCGATAAATCCCTATCGCGGCTGCGAGCATGGCTGCGTCTATTGCTTCGCCCGCCCGACGCACAGCTATATGGGCCTGTCTGCAGGGCTCGATTTCGAATCGAAGCTTTTCGCCAAGCCCGACGCTGCGAAACTGCTCGACAAGGAACTGTCCAAGGAAGGCTACCAGCCGCGCACCATCGCCATCGGCACCAATACCGACCCGTATCAGCCGGTGGAAAAGCAGTGGCGGATCATGCGCGAGATCCTGGAAGTGCTCGAGGCGCGCAACCATCCTGTAGGCATCGTGACGAAATCGGCGCTCGTCACGCGCGACATCGATATCCTCTCACGCATGGCCGAGCGCGGCCTGGCCAAGGTGGCGCTGTCGGTTACGACGCTCGACCGCAAGCTCGCGAGGACCATGGAGCCGCGCGCCGCGACCCCGACGAAGCGTCTGGAAGCGATCCGCGAACTGAGCGACGCCGGTATCCCGACCTCGGTGATGGTCGCGCCAGTCGTGCCGGGCCTGACGGACCAGGAGATCGAACGCATCCTCGATGCGGCGCGTGCCGCCGGAGCACGCGACGCCGGCTATGTCATCCTGCGCCTGCCGCTCGAGGTCAGCCCGATCTTCAAGGACTGGCTGCTGCGCCACTATCCGGACCGTTATCGGCACGTGATGTCGCTGGTGCGCTCTATGCGCGACGGCAAGGACTACGACGCCGAGTGGGGCAAGCGGATGAAGGGCAGCGGCCCCTATGCCTGGCAGATCGGCAGGCGCTTCGAGATCGCGGCACGCAGGCTCGGGCTCAATGCGCAGAAATCGCCGCTCCGCACCGACCTCTTCGTCCATGCGAAGAAGGCGAACGAGCAATTGATGCTGCTCTAGCCAGCCGTCAGTCTCCAGAAAGACTTTTCACGAAATCCGTCCGGCCGCCCCCCCGGCTTTGACGGTGCCTTCCCGGCCCACCGCCCCGATCGGCCAGGAAGGACTTGCGGAGAATCGGGACCGATGCGAGCATTGCCGCACCATGGCTCGCCAGCGTTCCGATTCTCCGCCCCTCATTTCGATTGTCGAAAGGCCGGACTTCAGCTTCGAGCTGAAGGCGATCGCCAATGGTCACTGGCCTGTCGCCGGCCTCGACGAGGCCGGACGCGGTCCGCTGGCCGGTCCTGTCGTTGCGGCTGCCGTTGTGCTCGACCCGGAGCGGATTCCCGAGGGGCTCGACGATTCCAAGCGACTCACAGCGCAGCAGCGGGAGACAGTGTTTTCGACAATCCTGAAACTGGCGCTCGGCATTTCGGTCGCCTCGATGTGCGCCGAGGGCATCGACCGCAGCGACATCCGAAAAGCCAGCCTGGAGGCCATGCGCCGTGCGCTCTCGGGACTGCCGGTGAAGGCACGGTCGGCACTGGCGGACGGTCGAGACGTCCCTCCCGGCCTCGGCTGTTCCTGCCAGGCCCTGATCAAGGGGGACCAGCGGTCACAGTCGATCGCGGCGGCGTCGATCGTCGCCAAGGTGATGCGCGACAGGATGATGCAGCACTGCGGAAAGGCCGACGAGCGCTACGGACTTGAAGTTCACATGGGGTATGCCACGGAGCGCCACCGCACGGCGATCGGCCTCTACGGCCCGGCTCCGCGCCTTCACAGGCTGTCCTTCTCGCCCTTCAGGCTCGATGCAGTGGAAGAAAGCCAGAGCGAGTTCGCCGAACTCTGAGCTCAAGCGGAACTCGGGAAACGCCAAACAAAAAGCCGCCAGGTTTCCCGGGCGGCTTTTTTTCGGTGTCTCAGTTGTCAGTTCAGCCTGGCTTTCAATTCCTGCAGGGAAGAGTTGAATATCTCAGCGCCTGACTTGGCGTCGACCTTGTCGGCCAGGATCTTGCGTGCTGCCTCGACGGCAATGTCGACGGCACTGGCGCGAACCTCGATCACGGCCTCTCGCTCGGCCTGTTCGATCTTCTGTGCTGCCAGCGCCGTGCGACGCTCGACATATTCCTCGGTCTTGCGGTGAGCGTCTTCGAGCAACATGTCCGCTTCGCGTTTGGCCGCCGCCACAATGTCGGCAGCGTCTTTCTCGGCTTCCACCCGCTTGCGCTGGAAATCGGCGAGAAGCTGCTCGGCTTCCTCGCGCAGACGCTTGGCTTCCTCCAGCTCCTTGCGAATGTTGTCGGCCCGCTCGTCGAGCGACTTGGAGATCAGGCCGGGGACCTTGTAGTAGATCACCACAGCGACGAAGATCAGAAGGGCAATTGTGGCCCAGAATGTTGCGTCCATGATCGTCTCCTAGCCGCGGACCGACTTGACGGCAGCCGACAGCGCAGCCTTGTCGACCTTGCCACCGGTCAATTGCTGGACGATCGCGGCCGACGTTTCCTCGGCAATCGAACCGACTTCACGCATGGCGTTCGCCTTGATCTTCGAGATCTCGGCTTCGGCATCGGCCATTTTCTTGGCGAGGCTGGCCTCGACCTTCTTGCGGGCTTCTTCGGCTTCGGCCTTCGAGGCTTCCTGGGCCTGCTGTCCGATCGAATTCGCCTTGGCCTTGGCCTCGGCGAGTTCCTGTTCGTAGGCAGCAACGGCTGCGTCTGCCTCCGCCTTCATGCGTGCGGCCTCGTCGAGGTCGTTGCCGATACGCGTCGTGCGGTCACCGAGGATGCCGCCAAGACGCGGCAGCACGACCCGCTTCAGGAACAGGTAGAACAGGCCAAACGTGATGGCCAGCCACAGAATCTGTGACGGAAAGGTCGAACTGTCGAAGGGCGGGAACGCCCCGCCGTGGCCTTCGGCCTGTTCGGTATGTGCGCCACCCTCGGCCGCGGCCGCGTGTGTACCGTCCGCGACGGGTTCGCCATGGGCGCCGCCTTCGGCCGGTGCAGTCTCCTGCGCATATCCCGGTGTCACAAACATCAAACTTCCCCTGTCCAGACAATCCGGCCGCGATGGGCGGCCGGCCGTACTGTTACCGTGCTGTCTTACGTGAAGAGCAGGAGCAGAGCGACGAGGAGCGAGAAGATGCCGAGAGCTTCCGTCACGGCGAAACCGAAGATCAGGCGGCCGAACTGGCCGTCCGCAGCCGACGGGTTGCGCAGGGCGCCCGAGAGATAGCTGCCGAAAATCGTGCCCAGGCCAATGCCCGCGCCGCCCATGCCGAGGCAGGCGATGCCCGCACCGATTGCCTTTGCTGCGTCTACTTCCATTTCCAACTCCTTGTGGATCGATAGTCTTTTTGTTGCGATAGGCGGAACACCCGCCGGCGGAATGTCCCTAGTGACCCGGATGCAGCGCGTCGTTGAGGTACATGCAGGTAAGAACGGCGAAAACGTAGGCCTGAAGAAATGCGACCAGCACTTCAAGCGCGGTGATTGCGACGGTCATGGCCAGCGGCAGGATCGAACCCGCCACTCCGAGGAAGCCGGCCGCGCTCAGCGATACCACAAAACCCGCGAAAACCTTCAAGGTGATGTGACCCGCGAGCATGTTTGCGAAAAGACGGACAGAGAGGCTGATCGGACGCGACAGGAACGAAATGACCTCGATCAGCACGACCAGCGGTATCAGGACGCCCGGGACGCCCTGAGGCACGAACAGCTTCAGGAAACCAAGCCCGTGCTTCATGAAGCCATAGACAATCACCGTGCCGATGACGAGCAGCGCAAGGGCAAAGGTAACGATGATGTGGCTGGTTACCGTGAAGAAATAGGGGAACAGGCCGAGCAGATTGGCGACCAGGACGAACATGAACAGCGAGAACACGAAGGGAAAGAACTTCATTCCCTGCGATCCAGCCGCGTCGTGCAGCATGGACGCGACGAACTCGTAGGACATTTCGGAAATGGACTGCAGCCGGCCGGGCACCAAGGCGCGGCTGGTTGTCGTCAGATACAGGAAGAGGCCCGCGGCAGCGACAGTGGCGACCATGAAGGCCGACGCATTGGTGAACGAAAAGTCGAGCCCGCCGACTTCGATCGGAATCCATTTCGTGATCTGAAACTGATGGATTGGATCGTTGGCCAAATCGGCTTCCCTTCAACCGTTGCACCCATAAGGCGCGATTTATTCCACGTCAGGCTTATTGGCACCCTTTTCAGGGTTTTTCAAACCAGCCTGGGCAACCACTCCAGCGGAGCGCATGACGTTGAGCACGCCCGCTCCAAAGCCCAAGAGCAGGAAGATGATCAATCCCCAGGGCGACGTCCCCGCCATCCTGTCGATAACCCATCCAAGGCCGGCGCCGACCGCTACTCCCGCGATGAATTCGCTGGAAAGCTTCAGTGCCTGTCCATATCCGGCAACACTGCCGGATCCGGATCCTTGTTTCCCCTCCTGCCTGTCCGGCAACCTCGTTGCTAGCGATGCTTCGAGATCGCGCCGGCGGCGCTCAAGATCGTCGTCGCTGCCGGCACCTTTGCCCTGCCCGCCCGGTCCGGATTTTCCGGTTTCGTCTGGCCCGTTCGATGCGGCCATCGCAACCTCCCCTGCCGGGCGTGCGGGGCACTTGCCCGACCGCTCCAAGTCGCGCGCAACATAGTTAGGGGTCATGGTCCCGTCAAGTCGGCGTGAGGACCATAGGCGGGAGTATTTATACCATTATTTTCAATGGTTTAGCCTGGTGCGACATAGTGCCCGGCGGTTTACGGCCCAGCGAAGCGGCGAATCCCGGCAATTCCTGCCGCTCCGGCAGCCTGCCGGAACGCACAGTTCCCGGGGCCAGGCCTAGCTCCAGCCGCCGCCATAGGTGCGGTAGAAGATGTGCAGGCCGATCTTTTTCATCTTCTTCATGGTGTGCGCCCAGCGCGGAGCGACATAGGTCGCGTGATAGTGGGTGGCGGAGCCGACCTCGGGGATGAAGATCTTGCCGGCCGTCACAGCCATGGCGATTTCCTGGGCCGTCTTGTAGTTGGCCGGGTTGGTAATGCGGTCGCGCTTGCCGTCGCAGGCGAAGGAGAACTGGCAGCGGTTGAGAAGATTGTCGTTCTGGTAGACGACGCCGCAGATCGTGTTCGGATAGGTCGGGTTGCGCACCCGGTTGAGGATGACCTGCGCAACCGCCGCCTGGCCGCGCAGCTTTTCGCCGCGGGCTTCGAAGTAGATGCCGGTTGCCAGGCACGTCTGTTCGGCCTTGGAGAATACAGCTGGCGGCAGAGGCTGGCTCATCCATGTGTGATCGCCCTTGGCGATCGGCGGAATGAAGCGACCGTCGTCCTGCGGCTCCTGGAGCAGGCTCTCGAAGGGCGAAGCGGTGGCGTAGTCAGGCTCTGCGGGCGCGTAGGCGGTGGCCAGGATGTCCGGCTTGTCGTTGTTAACCAGGCCGGCCAGCATTGCCGGGACGCCGCGTTCGGGGCGCTGTTCCTGCTTCATGTAGAAGGCCGTGGCGATCTCGACCTCCTTGCCGCGAATGCCGGGCATGGCGAAGGCCATCTTGACGTGCTCGGGCGCCGGTTGCAGCAGCATGCCGGTGCGCTTGAACATGGACCCGGCGTCAAATGCCTTCGGCGGAGCCACAGGCGTGACCTGGATGATGCGGTCCTTCTTGCCCGACCGGACGATACGGTCCTCGTCGGGTATCGCGCTTATTTCTCTGTTCTTGCCACGCAAGGCGACCGGGCCCAGTCCCCTGGCATCGACGCCGGCCCCGGCAATCGACCCGGTGGCGATGTCGCCATCGACGAAAGGCATTTCGGCCGCATGCACCGATCCGGCGACCGACTTTTCGACGAAGGAATTCCAGCGCGCGCTCGACGCCTCAATGCCCGAAACGAGGCTCGCCATGTCCTGATAGGCGGCAACGGTCGGAAATCCGACCCAAAGACCCAGTCCGATGATGAAAGGAGACAGGAACGAACGCTTGTCTCGGCTGGTGGCGGCAAACAACCGCGTCACTAGTCGTCGATGCACAGAAAACTCTCCAGGACGCCACTCGGTCTCTTGGAGAGAGACTGATGCATTAACCTTGATGGAGCGTTAACCGTGTTTATGCGGCAGCAAGATGGTTCCGCCGTGCGACGGTGCGTCGCATCAGCGGCGTTTCCTCGCACGGCCGGCGAACGGGTTTTCGGACGCGTGCAGCGACATGCGTATCGGCACACCCGGAATGTCGAAGGCCTCGCGCAGATTGTTGGTCAGGTAGCGGATATAGGATTGCGGCACGTCGTCCGGACGGGTGCAGGACAGCACGAAGCCCGGGGGGCGCGTCTTGACCTGAGTCATGTACTTTATCTTCAGGCGGCGTCCGGCGACGGCGGGCGGCGGGTGATGGCCGAGAACTCCCTCGAGCCAGCGGTTGAGGCGGCCGGTTGAGACGCGGCTGTTCCAGACCTTGTGGGTCTTGAGTACGGCATCCATGAGCTTGTCGAGGCCACGGCCTGTCTCGGCCGACACAGGCACGGCCTGCACGCCACGCACCTGCGGCAGCAACCGCTCGGTCTTTTCGCGCAGCTCGGCAAGTGTCTCCTGGGGATGCTCGATCAGGTCCCACTTGTTAAAGGCAAGCACTAGCGCCCTGCCCTCTCGGATGATCAGGTCGGCAAGCTGCAGATCCTGTTTCTCGAAGGGGATCGTCGCGTCGAACACGACGATGACCACCTCGGCGAAGCGGATGGCACGCAGACCATCGGCAACCGACAGCTTCTCGAGTTTCTCCTGCACCCTGGCCTTGCGGCGCATGCCAGCGGTGTCGAACAGCTTGATCTCGCGGCCGCGCCAGTCCCAGTCGACCGATATGGAATCGCGGGTGATGCCGGCCTCGGGACCGGTCAGCAGCCGCTCCTCGCCGATCAGCGCGTTGATCATCGTAGACTTGCCGGCATTGGGACGGCCGATGACTGCAATCCGCATCGGCTTGGTGTCGTCGTAGGCAGGCTCGATGTCGGGGTCGGCGATGTCCTCGCCGACGAGCGGCTCATCGATCACCGCGTCGTCCTCATCCTCGTCGTCGCCGAACGCAACCTTCTTGCCGAGCGCCTCGACGACCGCGTCGCGGAGGTCGGGCAAGCCCTGGCCATGTTCGGCCGAGACGGCGACAGGCTCGCCAAGACCAAGCTCCCAACTCTCGAGCAGGCCGCCCTGCGAGCCCTTTGCCTCGGCCTTGTTGGCGACGAGCACCACGGGCTTGCCGGATTTGCGGACGATTTCGGCGAAGGTGCGGTCGTCGGGGGTGATGCCGCTCTTGGCGTCCACCATGAAGAAAATCAGGTCCGCCTCGCGGATGGCAATCTCGGTCTGAGCGCGCATGCGGCCCTGCAAGGTGGCGGCGGCCGCGTCCTCGAAACCCGCTGTGTCGATGACATCGAAATGCAGGTCGTAAAGTTTTGCCGGATGGACGCGCCTATCGCGCGTAACGCCAGGCGTGTCGTCGACCAGGGCCAGCTTCCTGCCGGCAAGACGATTGAAAAGCGTCGACTTGCCGACGTTGGGCCGGCCGATAATGGCAATCTGGAAGGCCATGGCTCAAGAAGCCGCGCCGGAACCGCGGATCAGTTCGATCATCAATGTGGCGCGCTGGCGGGCGTTCTTCGGAGCAGCCTCGTCGTCGGCGATCTGCTGGAACAGTGCCAGCGCATCCGACGGACGCGCTTCCTTCCAGGCAGAGAGGCCGAGTGCCTCGCGAGCCGAATGACGCAGCGGGTCGGTATCGGAGGTCAGTGCCTCGGCTCGTGCGGCAACCTCGGCATAGGTGCCGTGATCGACCAGCAGTAAGGCGGCACGCAAGCGCGCCATATCGCGGATAGCCGCTGGAATGGAGGTATCGGTCGAGACCTCGTCGAAGCCGGCCACGGCACCGGCGAAATCACCCTTTGCAGCAAGCACGGTTGCTGCACGCATGCGGGCGAGCAGCGGGTAGGCGCCGTAGCCCTCGGCTTCCAGCGCCTGCAGGGCACCGAGCGCTTCGTCGTTCTTGCCGTCATTGGCGAGTGCCAGGGCCTGCGAGAACTCGTCGCCGGAGCGGTTGGCACGCGTTTCGGTCCAGTAGTTGTAGCCGACGAAACCGGCAGTCGCGAGAACGACGAGCACGGCAATGCCGAGCGCCAGCGGGCCATAGCGGTCCCACAGGGCGCGCGCCTGATCCTGCCGTATCTCATCGTTGACTTCGCGGATGAAGCTGTCGTCCGACATTTTTTCTCTTGAACCTTGCCGGCTTTTTGGCCGGCCCTTGTTGCGAGCCTCGCGTTTTAGCGAAATTTTGCCGGCATGGAAGGGGGCAGGCCGGAAATTCGGCGCGCGAGGCGTTCGAGGGCGGCGGACCGCCAGTATGTTCATCGAGCGACTATCGCTTCTCGTTGGGCGCGGATCGCACCGACGCCACATTTGACACTTAGTCGGTGGCTTGCCGCATCCGACCTAAGAGTTCCCATGTCCGTTGCCTTTCGCGTTGCCCTGTGCGTGTCCCTCTCGCTAGCCTCCTCGGCACAGGCAGGAGTGCGGCCACCGGCGACGGAGCCGAAGCAACCGCAATACGTCATCATCTCCTTTGACGGCGCCCATGACATAGCGCAATGGCAGCGCAGCCGCACGCTGGCGGCGCGGACGGGCGCCCGCTTCACCTACTTCCTGTCCTGCGTATTCCTGCTGACACGCGACACGCGGCGAGAATACCAGGGACCGGCGATGCAGCCCGGCAAATCCAATGTCGGTTTCGCGCAGTCCAGGCAGGAGGTGGCGGACCGGCTTAAGGAAATCCGCTCAGCGGCGTCGGAAGGCCACGAAATTGCCAGCCACGGCTGCGGCCATTTCGACGGCAAGAAATGGAGCAAGGATGACTGGCTGGAGGAGTTCGCTTCCTTCCGGCACATCATGCGGGATGCCTACACCATCAACGGCCTTGCCAATGAGCCGGCCGGATGGCGCGATTTCGCCGACAAGGCAGTAAGCGGGTTTCGCGCGCCGTATCTCTCCACCGGTCAGGCGCTCTACGAGGCGCTCCAGATGTCGGGTTTCAGCTATGACGCGAGCGGCGTTTCGCGCGGTCCGGTCGAGCCGATGCGCGGCGACGGCGTGGCGCGCTTCGCGCTGCCGATGATCCCCGAGGGGCCGCAGTCGCGGCGTGTCATCGCAATGGACTACAATCTGTTCGTGCGACACTCCGACGGGATTGAGAAACCGGACCCGGATGCTGCGTTCCAGGATCGCGCCTACGCGGCTTTCCTTGCAGCCTTCGAGGCTGAATATTCCGGCAAGCGCGTCCCGCTGCAGATCGGCTTCCATTTCACACTGATGAATGACGGCGCCTACTGGAAGGCCCTGGAGCGTTTCGCGGGCGACGTCTGCACGAAGCCAGACGTGGCTTGCACGAGCTACGCCGACTATCTCGCCCGCACGGGTGTCCGCGACGTGCCAAGCCAGGCAGCGGACGGCTAGCCCCGCCGTTGCGAGACCGGCCTTCGGTTAGACCTCCGACTGCCGCTCCATGTAGCGGCGGTCGATATCCGGCAATTCCTCGCCGTGCAGCACAGCCTCGAAGGCCTTCAGGCGCTTGTGAATCGACAGCAGCTCGACGATCGTCGGCCAGGCATTGACCAGGTACTGGAACGATGAACTTACCTGGGTAAACGCGGTCAGAATCTGCTGCAGGATTCCGAAGGTGATCTTGCCGGCCGCTATGGTCGGCACCAGGATCAGGTAGGCGAAGATGTTGTCGGCCTGGATGTAGAACGACCGGGCCACGTTGAAATACATGTAGTGAAAATATAGCCGGAAATAGTTCCGGCGGACATTGGCGTAGAGCTCGCGCACCGTAGGCGGCTGCGCCCGATCCTCGTGGTCCTCGCCGTAGACGAGTTCCTTGCGGTAGGCCGCCTCGACGCGCTGGTTGCGGAACTCGAGGCCGGGAAGCTTGATGCCGACGACGGCGAGCAGCACTGTGCCAAACAACGACCAGAAGATCGCGGCATACATGAGCGGGGCTGGAATTTCACCAACGATCGGCAGTTCGGTGACGGTCGATGACAGGCCGTAGAGAATCGGCAGGAAGGCGATCAGGGTCATCACCGCGTCGACCATGCTGACGCCGAGGCCCTCGACGGTCTGGGCAAAGCGCATCGTGTCTTCCTGGACGCGCTGCGATGCACCTTCGATGTTCCTGAGCTGCGGCCAGTTGGCCATGTAGTAGTCGTTCATCGCGGTGCGCCAGCGGAAGATGTAGTGGCTGACGAAGAAGCGCGTGCCGACGAAGGCGGCGACGGCCATGAAGGCGATCTGCGCGAAGATCAGGATGAGCCCGTAGAGGTCCGCGGCCGCAACCGACCCCGGCGTGGTCAGCGCCTGCTGCACCGAATCGAAGAAGGGGCGGCGCCAGTTGTTGATCGCAACGCTGATCTGCACCGAGAAATAGGTGGAAAACAGGATCAGCGCGCTGCCGAGGATCGACCAGTGCGCCCACGGGTGCGGCGAATAGAGGTACCAGAAGGCCGCGAAGATCGCCGTGACAAGGGCGAAATAGATGTAGAACCAGAGGAATTCGGGGGTCCAGAAGTAGTTGGCTCCGACGATCGGCTCTGCGTCCGCTGCGGCTGGTGGCATGCCGAAATAAGCGCCGAGATCGCGGCCTACCAGATACCAGAAAGCTACCGCGACAATTATCCAGGCGATGAAGGAGAGGAAAAACAGCTTCGGTCGGGGGAAAAACGATACGAACAAGGCTGAAGCTCCATGAAGGCGGCGCAATCACCGGTCGGCGGGCATCATCCACAATTCGCGGTGAAAGAAAATGCCGCTGGCGGCAAAGTCCGGGCAAAGTCGAAAATCAGGCCGATTTCGGGGCGTCTGCGGACCAGACGATGAGTGCCGAGGCGAGCAGCGCGACCGCGGCACCGACAGACGGCAGGAAAAAGCTGCCGCTCCACTGGGCGACGAATCCGGCGAGAACCGGTCCGGCAATCTGACCGACGCCGAAGGAGGCGGTCATCAAGGCGAGCGCACGCCGGGCCGACAGCGGCGCCATCAGTTGCGCCAGCCGCAGGCCAAGCGAGGTCGCCGCGATGAAGGTGGCGCCGAGCAGGATGCCGCCGACCAGCGGCCCCCAGATACCGCCCGCCGCGACACTTGCGGTGACCCCCGCGGCCTCGACGATGCAGGCGAAAACATAGGCGGCTGGAAGGCCGATACGGTTGGCAACCCGGTTCCAGAGAAACACCGAAGGAAACCCGGCCAGGCCGGTGGCCAGCCAGACCACGGCCTCGAACTGCCGCCCGCCGTCGCCCTCGCGCACGATGGCGACGAGAAAGGTGGCTGTAACGATGTAACCCAGGCCGAAAAGGCCGTAGGCGAGGATGACCTTGCGCAGCGCCATGCTGTCGGGAAGCTTCGGTTCGCGTCGCGGGTGACCAACGACAAAGGGCCCGTGGTTCACGAGCCAGGCGACGACGAGAAATCCCAAGGCCGACAGGGCGGCCGCGCCGAACCAGCCGCCGCGCCAGTCCGTGCCCGCAGAGATCAGCACCAGCATCATCGCCGCGGAAACGGCAATGCCGAGACCCACGCCGCCGAAGTGAAGGGCCTGGAGTTCGCTGCGGCGGGCCGTTGCCAGATGCGAAAACACGATGCTGGCCAGAAACACCATGACAAATGCCGAGGCTAGACCGGCAAGGAAGCGCACAACAAGGAAGATCGCGAGGCTGTCGGTAGATCCCATGGCGGCGGCCAGAAGCGTGCTGGCGCCGAGGCCCGCGATCATGATCAACCGCTCGTGGCCTTCGGCCCAGCCGCCGGCCGCCAGCACGGCACCCACGAGATAGCCAAGATAGTTGGCCGAGGCGATGAGGCCGGCATCGGCGGCCGAGAGGCCCAGCTGCTGCATCATGCCGGGCAGGATCGGCGTGTAGACAAAGCGCCCGATACCCATGGCGACGGCCATGGCGATCATGCCGGCAAAGGCTATCCTGAATGGCGACGCGGGTTCGGACGACATGGCGCGGACCATATTGAGCCGCGTGTGCAGTGCAACAAATATTGCTTGGGCCAATCCGGGAGGCGGACAGATCGGTAGCGCTAGGCGCCGGCGAACAGCGTCTCGTAGGTCCCGGGCTTGAAGCCGACCGTCAGCTTTCCATCGACGTCGAGCACCGGGCGCTTGATCAGCGTCGGGTTGGCAAGCATCAGGGCGGCCGCGCTTTCACCGTCGATACCGGCCTTGTCGTTCTCGGGAAGCTGCCGCCAGGTGGCGCTGGAGCGGTTGACGAGGGCTTCCCAGCCAAGCGCCTGCTGCCAACCGGCAAGCCGCTCGCGCTCGAGTCCCTCGACGCGGTAATCGTGGAAGCGATAGGCGACGCCGTGATCGTCTAGCCAGGCGCGGGCCTTCTTCATCGTGTCGCAGTTCTTGATACCGTAAATGGTGACGGCCATGCCTCAGCCTCGCTCGGGGAACAGCGCCTTGAGGCCTTCGGGCGAGGCATGTGCCACCCCGCGCTCTGTAATCAGACCTGTGATCAGCCGCGCCGGCGTGACGTCGAAGGCCGGGTTGGCCGATGGCGTCGCGTCAGGCGAAATGCGCACCTGGGCGATCTCGCCCGAGGCGGTCCTGCCCCAGACCAGCGCGACCTCGTCGCCCGAACGCTCCTCGATCGGGATCTCGGTCAGCCCGTCATGCACCGTCCAGTCGATGGTGGGCGACGGCAGGCCGACATAGAAGGGCACGTCATTGTCATGTGCGGCAAGCGCCTTCAGGTACGTGCCGATCTTGTTGCAGACATCGCCATTGGCGGTGGTGCGGTCGGTGCCGACGATGACCATGTCGATTTCGCCGCGCTGCATCAGGTGGCCGCCGGCATTGTCGACGATCAACGTGTGCGGCACGCCGTGACCGGCCATCTCCCACGCCGTGAGCTGGGCGCCCTGGTTGCGGGGCCTCGTCTCGTCGACATAGACGTGGACCGGGATGCCGGCCTCGGTGGCGAGATAAATGGGCGCGGTGGCGGTGCCGTAATCGACGGTCGCCAGCCAGCCGGCGTTGCAATGGGTCAGGATGTTGACCGGTTCGCCGGGTTTCTTGGTCTCGGCGATCTTCCTGATAATTTCCAGGCCATGCCTGCCGATCGAGCGGTTGAGCTCGATGTCCTCGTCGGCGATCTCGGCTGCACGCCGGTAGGCGGCTTCCGCGCGCTCGGCCAATGGCAACGGCGTCAGCACGCGGCGCATCTCGTCGAGCGCCCAGCGCAGGTTGATGGCGGTTGGACGCGTCTCGTGCAGCTCGTGCCACACCTTGTCGAGCGCTTCGTCCGATGCGTCTTCACGCATCTGGATGGCGACGCCATAGGCCGCGGTGACGCCGATCAGCGGCGCGCCGCGCACCCACATGTCGCGGATCGCGGTGGCTATGCCTGCGACGGTGTCGACGGTCTTGACGCGAAGGTCGTGGGGCAGCCAGCGCTGGTCGATGATGTCGACGGAACGGCCATCCTCGTTCAGCCAGATGGTGCGGTAGTGGCGATCCCCGACGTTCAAGAGACAATCCCCTTCTCAAGCCGCTCGGCCAGCACATTGACCTCGTCGAGCCCATGAATGCGCTCGCGGTTGACCGCGATATGCCGGCCGAACTTCAGCGCGCGCATTTCGCAGGCGGCGCGCAGGTCCTTGTCTTCGATGGTCTCGAAATCGGCATTGTGGGCAAGGCCCAGGATGCGGCGATGAATCTCGACGCCGGCAAAGCCCAGCATGTCGGTCCAGATCGCGTGCAACGTCCGGTCGAGCGCCTGCTCGGACCCGAGCGCATCACCGCGATCCTCGAACAGGCGCCGGTCGTAGAGCATGCCGCTGCGCTCGGTGCGCCATAGATGCGCGAACTCGCTGCGAAACACCGACCAGGTGTCGACGATGACCTCGAGCAAATAGGCGCGCATGCCGGCGCGGTCGTTGCCCGCCTCGTGGCCGGCCTGCGAGAAATAGGCCATCCAGAAATTGGCGAGCAGCATGCCGACATCGAAGGCCATCGGCCCGTAGAAGGCGAATTCCGGATCGATGACGCGGGTCTCTTCGTCAGTGACCATGATGGAACCCGAGTGAAGATCGCCATGCACAAGGGTTTCGGCGCTGGAGGCGAAGAGGTGCTTGAGGCGCTGCGCCTCGACTTTAAGGTCGCGGTCGGCGCGCAGTTCGGCGACGATGCCGTCGAGCTGCGGCGAGGAGTGGCTGTTCAGCTCCGCCTCGTAGTAGGGGTCGGTGAAGACGAGGCTTTCGGTGATGTCGCAGAGTTCGGCATTGTCGGCGAACAGCGCCACGTCTTCCTTGCGATCGCGCGCCTTCATCGACAGGTCGGAGCCGCGAAACAGCGTGCGGGCGACGAAGCGGCCGAGATCTTCGGCGATCTTCGGCAGTTGCCGGCCCTCGATCAGCGCCTTGCGCAGGATGATATGCGGCGACAGGTACTCCATGACGATCAGCGCCTGCGCCTCGTCGAAATGGTAGATGGCGGGAACGGTGCCGACGCCGGCACGCTCCTCCTGGCGCTTCAATGCATGGTATTCGAAGAAGGAGCGCTTCAGCGGCAGCGGCCAGCTCTCGCCGACGAGGCGGACATAGGGCAGCGCCTGCTTGACGACCGCCGCCCCCTTGGGCCCTTCGACGATGAAGACGAGGTTAAGGTTGCCGTCACCGACTTCGCGGACGCGCCAGCCGGCGGCATCGGCGCCGATGCGCGAGGTCAGCGCCTCGGTTTCACCGAGACGCGCCGGCAGTGTTTCCGCCGTCAGGGCTTCGAAAGCCGCATCGTGTTTCATGTGGTCCTCCCAGATCCATGCGCCGTGCACATGAAAGCCGACGATGACGGGCGAAACTAGGCAGCACCCTGTCAATTGTCAATCGTATTGACAATTGACGGCTTTGTTCCTAGCGTTCGATCGGAGGGAGGAAAAATGTCCGTGGATGCCGTGTTCCGCATAGCGGGCCTGAGGAAATCCTTTGGCCCGATCCAGGTGCTTGGCGGCGTCAGCCTCGACCTGCATGCGGGCGAAGTAGCGGTGCTGATGGGCGCCAATGGCGCGGGCAAATCGACCCTCGTGCGCGTGGTCAGCGGCGTCTATGCCCGCGACGGTGGCACGATCACGCTCGAAGGCAAGGATTTCGCGCCCGAAACGCCAGCCGATGCGATGCGCTCTGGCGTGGTGACCGTGCACCAGAACATCAATGACGGCGTGGTCATGGCGCTCGACGTGGCGACCAACCTGACGCTCGACCGGCTGAACGGCACCGGCGCGAAATTCCTATTCAACCCGCGCCGCGTTCGCCGCCAGGCGCGCGAAGTGGCCGACCGCATGGGCCTCGAGATCAGCCTCGACGCCGAGATCAGTGAGTTGTCGCTGGCCGACCGGCAGATGGTGGCGATCGCGCGGGCGATGGCGCACGAGCCGAAGGTGCTGATCCTCGACGAGCCGACCTCCTCACTGTCGAGCGCGGAGGCCAACAGGCTGTTCTCGGTCATCGACCGCCTGCGCCAGGAAGGCGTGGCGATCCTCTATATTTCACACCGCATGTCCGACATCAGGCGGCTCGCGGACCGGATCATTTGCCTGCGCGACGGCGGCATTTCCGGCACTTTCGACATCAAACCGCTCGACTACGAGGGAGCGGTGAACGCCATGTTAGGCCAGAAGGTCGATCTCGGCCAGGTCGCGGTGAAGGATGCCGACCGAACGGTCTTCGCGGCCACGAACCTGCGCATCGCGCCAGGCGCGGCGCCCTTCTCCATGGAACTCGGCGACGGCGAGATCGTCGCGGTGACCGGGCTCGTCGGCGTCGGCAAGACGGCGCTGGCCGAGACGCTGTTCGGCCACCGCCAGCCGCTCGGCGGTGCGATGACATTGCGCGGCAAGCGCTACGCGCCGCGCTCGACCGGCGAGGCCATCGCCGAGGGCGTGTTCCTGGTCGCCAAGGACCGTGCCGACAGCGGCATCGTGCAGGACTTCAACATCTACGAGAACATGAGCCTGCCCTTCCTCAGCCGCATCTCGCGGCTCGGCGTGTCGCGGCGCATCGCCGAGCGGAACATGGCGCGCGACCGCATCGCCGATCTCGGCATCGTCTGCCGCACCGAGCGCGACGAGATGTCGACGCTGTCGGGCGGCAACCAGCAGAAAGTCATGGTGGCCCGCTGGATGACGCAGCCGGCCAACCTGTTCATTCTCGACGAGCCCTTTCAGGGCGTCGACATCGCCGCCCGGCGCGACATCGCAGCCAAGCTGCGCGCGAGTGCCGCGGGCCGCGCCACGATCATCTTCGTCACCGAGTTGGACGAGGCGCTGGAAACGGCGGACCGTATCCTAGTGATGTCGGAACACTCGATCGTCGGCGAGCACCGCAATGCCGATGTTGACATCGACCAGCTGCTTGCCGAAATCGCAGGCCGGTCACACAGGGGTGCTGCGTGATGACGGTGATAACGCGCATTCAGGACATCCGGACTTCATTATGACATTGCGCGACATCGCCATTCGCTACGGCTTCATTGCCCTGCTCGTCGGACTGATCGTCTTCTTCACTCTGGCGACCGACGGCTTCGCCTCGCCGCAGGCGGCGGTCTTCATCTTCCAGTCGGTGGCGATCACCGGTGTGCTGGCGCTCGGCGTGACGGCGACGCTGGTGGTCGGCGGCTTCGACCTGTCGATCGGCTCGGTGGCGACGACGGCGATGATGGCGTCCGCCTATGTGCTGGTGGTGCTGGAACAGAACGCGCTGGTGGCGGTGCTCGCCTGCCTTGCGATCGGCGTCATCGTCGGCCTGATCAACGGCGTTCTGATCGTCTACATGCGCGTGCCTGACCTCTTGGCAACCCTCGGCATGATGTTCCTGCTGGTCGGCCTGCAGCGCATCCCGACCGAGGGCCGCTCGATCGCCACCGGCATGACCATGCCCGACGGTTCGGTCGCCAACGGCACGTTCAGCCCGGCCTTTCTGGCGCTCGGCCGCCACCGCTTCGACTTCTTCATCCCCAGCCTGATCCCGGTCTCGGTGGTGGTGCTGCTGGTGCTCGCCGTGCTGATCTGGTTCTTCCTCGAATACACCCGCTTCGGCCGGATGATGTACGCGGTAGGCAGCAATCCCAAGGCGGCCGAACTCGCCGGCGCGCCCGTCAAGGCATACAAGATCTGGGCCTATGTGATTTCGGGTGTTTTTGCCTCAATCGGCGGCATTCTGCTCGCCGCCCGGCTTGGACGCGGGGATATCGCGTCGGGTAACAATCTGCTGCTCGATGCAGTCGCGGCCGCGCTGATCGGCTTCGCCGTCCTCGGCGCCGCAAAGCCGAATGCGTTCGGCACAACCATCGGCGCGCTTTTCGTCGGCGTCCTGTTGCAGGGACTGACGATGATGAACGCGCCCTACTACACGCAGGACTTCGTCAAAGGCGTGGTTCTCGTGGTCGCCCTGGTGTTCACTTTCGCCCTGTCGCACAGGGGCAGGAGCTAGGACCGCCGAAAACTGAAACACAGACGTCAAAAGTGGAGGAAACACGACATGAGCTTTACGCGTAGAACTCTCGGAAAGATGGCGATGGGCCTCGTCGGCGCATCGTGCCTGATGGGCATGCCGGCAATCGCCGCTGACATGCCGGCGCCGTTCGACAAGCCCAGCGACGTCAAGATCGCGCTGGTGCGCTATTTGTCGACGGGTGACTTTTTCCAGGCCTATCTGTCTGGGGTGGAAGCACAAGCCAAGGCGCTCGGCGTCGACCTGCGCGTGCTCGACAGCCGCCAGGATGCGGCACTTCAGGCCGACATGGTCGACCAGGCCATCGCGCTCGGCGTGCAGGGCATCATCATCCAGCACGGCCTGACGGAATCGATGAAGGAGGCCGCGCAGCGCGCCGTCGACGCTGGCATCAAGGTCGTCGCCTTCGACGTCAATGTCGAGAACGACGCCATCCCGCAGATCGAGCAGTCGGACCGCGACCTCGCCCGCCTGGCGCTCGAACAGGCCATCGCCGACAATGGCGAGAGCTGGAAGGCCGGTTATGTCTACGTCGCCGGCATCGCGCCTCTCGACCGCCGCAACGAGACCTGGGTCGAGTTCAAGGAAAAATATCCGGGCATCGAGGAAGTCGCGATGTTCGGCACTCTGGACAACCCGATCGCCAACTCGGTCGCCAACCAGGCGCGCTCCGTGCTGACGGCGAACCCCGGCATCCAGGTGATGTTCGCGCCCTATGACGAATTCGCCAAGGGCGTGAAGATCGCCGTCGACGAAGCCGGCATGTCGAAGGACATCAAGATCTATTCGGCCGACATCTCGACCTCGGACATTGCTGCGATGCGCGAGCCCGACAGCGCCTGGGCAGCAACCGCCGCCACCAACCCGGCCGTCGTCGGCCAGGTCTCGGTGCGGGCGCTCGCCCAGCTTCTGGCCGGCGAGGACCCGGGCAAGAGCGTTATCGTGCCGCCGACGCTGATCACCCAGAAGCAGCTCATCGACAACGACATCAAGAACATGGAAGAGCTGTCGGCCAAGCTGCCGCAGTTCGCCCATGCCGACGTCGCGATGCCGGCCTGGATGCCTAACCCGAACGAATAGCCTTCGTTCGCAGCCTCCCAGGGCTGAAAGGGCCCGGCAGCGATGCCGGGCCTTTTTTCCGCCAGACAGTTAGCCATTGCGCTAAGTATCGCGGTGTGATACTTAGCCTTATGGCTAATCGAATAGAGCAACTGGACGGCGTCTTCCAGGCGCTAGCAGACCCGACCCGCCGCGCGGTGGTCGGCCGCCTCGGCAAGGGACCGGCCAGCATCAGCGACCTCGCGCAGCCCTTCGACATGGCCCTGCCCTCCTTCATGAAACATATCGGCATGCTCGAATCGAGCGGCCTGATCCGCACGCAAAAGACCGGCCGGGTGCGGATGTGCTCGATCGAGAAGGAAGGGCTCCGGCTGGTCGAGACCTGGCTCAGCGCCCAGCGTGCGTTGTGGGAGGCGCGCACCGACAGGCTGGAACAGTTCGTCACGAAATCACAGAGAAAGGGAAGTTCATCATGACCCAGACATTCGACCCGGCTCTCGATTTGTCGATCGAGCGCGTCATCAAGGCGCCTCGTGCTGCGGTCTGGGAGGCATGGACCGATCCCCGGCAGTTGGAGCAATGGTGGATACCGGAGCCTGCCAAGTGCAGGGTTGCCGCCCTGGATCTAAGGCCGGGTGGCGCGTTCGAAACTGAGATCAGCGAGGGCGGCGCGCCTTTCGGGCCGCATGTCAACGGGTGCTTCCTCGCTGTCGATGAGGAATCACGCATCGTCTTCACCACGGCGCTGGTCGCCGGGTGGCGGCCGGCGGAAAACCCGTTCATCACCGCGATCATCACGCTAAAGGACGACCCCTCTGGCACGATTTATTCAGCGCATGTCATGCACAAGAACGGCGCCGACCGGACGATGCATGATGAGGCCGGCTTCACCGATGGCTGGGGCACGGCCATCGGGCAACTCGGCAGGCTGATGGCGGATCGTTCTTAGCCGAGGAGCGGATGCAATGCGCAGGATAGTGCTGCAGATGATGACGACGCTGAATGGCCGCCTCGACGATCCAATGGCATGGGTCCATGGCGTCAGCGACAAGCAGTATCGTGAGATCGACCGGCTCTACGAGACATACGATACGATCCTCGTAGGCAGGAGAACCTATGAGGAAATGGCAAACTACTGGCCTGGTGTGCTGGCGACCAGGGAGGGAAGTGAAACGAACGCCAGAATGGCGCTGCGCATGACTGACTGCCGAAAGCTGGTGTTTTCCAGATCTGACGGCCCGCCCCTCAGTCCGTGGCAAAACGTCGAGCGCGTGATCGCGCGCAACGACGACGAACTGGCGCGCCGGATTGTCGATCTGAAGACAGGGCCGGGCCGGACAATCCATCTTTCCGGCGGCGCCGGTTTCGCACAGACTGTCGTCGCGCTTGGCCTCGTCGACCAGTTCCACTTCTACGTCTATCCAGTCATCTCACCGGGCAAGACCTGGCACGCCGGCTTGATCGGCCAGACCGAAATGCAATTGATTGCCAGCCGCAGCTTCGAAAACGGCGTACTATCCACGAGCTATTCGCCCGTCGCCCGGGCGCCAGCGCAACCGTCCACCTTCACCGACATGCTGACCGGGTAGATTATCTAAGCGCCGCTGCGATGTTGCCGCCGTCGACGGTGGTGACGTCGGCGGTGGTTCGCTCAGCCAGCGCCTGGTGCAGGAATGCCTGCGCGACATCCTCTGCGGTGACTTCCTGGCCGAGCAGGTTTCCGGACATGTAGTCCTTCTCCGAGACGCCGCGCGCACCCGAGCGGCTGGCGATCATGGCGTCGGTAAGCAGGCCGGAGCGGATGCGGTCGGCATTGACGGCGTTGGAGCGGATGCCGTTGGCGCCATATTCCAGAGCGTACTGCCGCGACAGGAACAGCGTCGCCGCCTTGGGCAGGCCATAGGCGCCGAATTTCGCGCCCGGATTGACTGCCTGCTTGGAGGCGTTGAACAGAAGCACGCCGCCGGTGCCCTGCTCCAGCATGATGCGCACGGCGTTCTGCGCCGCCGACTGGTGGGCGAAGAAGTTGAGCTCGAAGCTCTTGCGCAGCAGCGCGTCGTCGATCTCGCCGATCTTGCCTTCCCAGGCTGCACCGGCGTTGGAGACGAGGATGTCGACGCCGCCAAAGACAGCAACCGCCTTGTCGAAGGCGGCGCGCATCTGGCCCGGATCGGTGATGTCGGCGCCGACCCCGATCGAGCCGTTGCCGGCCTTCTTCGCGGCCTCGGCCGCCTTGGCGGCATCGAGATCGACCACCACGGCATGCGCGCCATAATCGGCGAAGAGCTTTGCCGTCGCAGCGCCGATGGCGCCTGCCCCGCCCGTCACCAGCACGACCTGGCCGGTCAGCGGCTTGGGCTTGTTGGAAGCGAGCTTGGCCTGCTCCAGCGACCAGTATTCGAGCGGGAAGAGGTCGGCCTTGGACAGCGGGTGGAACTCGCCGATGGCCTCGGCGCCGCGCACCGCCTCGATCCACATCTCGCCGACGTCCGACGCGATCCTGGCGTCCTTTAGCGTGCGGCCGTGGCCGAACATGCCGAGCCCGGGCACCAGCGTCAGGCGCGGCATCTGGTCGAGCATGGTGCGCTTGACGTCGTCCCTGGCGTCATTGTCGGCGAAGTAGGCGCGGTACTCCTGGGCGAAGTTTTCGACATGCTGGCGGATCACCGCTTTGTACTCGCCGGCCTTGCCGGCATCGGGCGCGGGAACCGCCATCGGTCCAGTCTTGATGCGGATCGACAGGTCGGGCGTCGAGACACCGCGCGCCGCCAGTTTCGCCAGTTTGGACGAGGCCAGGAAGTCGAGGATCGCGTCCGAGGTGCGGAAGTCGCTGATCATGCGGTCGAAACGACCCTCGCCTTTGTCGACGGCGACAGCACCGCGCAGCATCGGTCCGATCTCGGCCGGGGTGAGGAGTTTCGCAGGCAGCGCAGCCCTGGCAGGCGCGACCTTCGCGCCCCCGGCGATGTGGTCTTCCGCAGCCGTCACCGCGTCGATCATGCGGTCATAGGCCTCGCGGGCGGTCTCACCAAAGGTGAAGATGCCGTGCTTGTCGAGGATCAGGCCTTCGACCGAGGTGTCCTGCTCGAAGACCTCGGCCGCCGCCTTGGCGAGATCGAAGCCCGGCATGATGTAGGGCACGAAGCCGAGGCGCTTGCCAAAGACAGCGCGGCAGATCTCCTCGCTGTTTTCCTGATCGACGAGACCGAGAATGGCGGTCGAGTGCGTGTGGTCGACGAATTTGTGCGGCAGGAAGGCGTGCAGCAGCGTCTCGACCGAAGGATTGGGGGACGTCGGATCAATGAGGTTGGCGCGCTGCAGCGCCACCATGTCCTCGTCGGAAAGCCGGTCCAGCTTGCGCGCCTTGAGCAGCGCCGCGAGCTTCACGGCCGGCAGGCCCTGCGGCTCGATGACGCCCATGTCCCAGCCGCTGCCTTTGACGCAAAGCACGTCCCAGCTGTCGCCGACGAGATCGGTCGCGGTGGTCTTTACCGAGGTATTGCCGCCGCCGTGCAGCACCAGGCGGGGATCGCCGCCGAGCAGGCGCGTCGTATAGACGCGCAGCGCCAGATCCCGGCCGACGCCTTTTCCGGCGTAGTGCTCAACCAGCTTTTCGGCTTCGGCGTCGTTCCAGAGATTCTTCATTATCGATGTCCGTCTTGTCTTTGGTGGTGAAACAGGAACGCCGCGACGGCCGCGTGACCGGGCCGCCGCGACAGGTTGATTGAGGCTAGACTGCGCCAGCGGTCGCCTTCGCGTGGTCGAGCAGTCGGCGCGCCAAGGCGGCGCCGACAACGAGATGAGTACACAGACCGCCGGCAATGGCCGCCAGCAATGGCTCGAACTTGGCCTCCTCGCGCACTACCATCAGGCGCTTGCCGATGGCGCGTAGCGATACGAGGTCGGCGGAGATGACGCGTCGATTGTAGCTGCAGTCGAGCGCCACACCGCCGGAATCGATGATCTGGCCGGCGATGACGCCGGCGGCGCCTGCCTTACGCAGCGCTTCGAGTTCGGGTGCACTCAGCGCGCCACACTTGATGACATGGCTTTCGGCATCGACCGTGCCGACGGAGTAAAGCGCGAGGTCGCAGTCGGGAATGCTGGCCAGCTGTTCGCGGATGACCGGCTCGGCGCGCAGGTCGCGGGCGAGTTCCTCGGTGCTGAGCACCAGCGGCGCGTAGAAATTGATGCCCTGCGCGTTGAGCCGCCGGGCGATTTCCATGGTGCACTGGTCAGGCCGGTAGGAGTAGGGCGCGCCGAGATTGCCGCAGAGCTGGACCACGGTGACATCCTGCAGGTCGGCATAGGACATAACGTCGGCGATGGCATAGATGGTCTTGCCCCAGGCGACGCCGATGCGATCGCCCTTGCGGACGAGCTCCAGAAAGACACTTGCGGCCAGCACCGGCACCTCGGATGCTTCGTCGCGGTCGGGAGCGATCCAGACCGCGTCGAGCTTGAGGGCGTCCTCGACCTGGCGGGCGAGCACGTCGTCGGTGAAGAGCTGCGTCGAGGTGGAGATGTTGACAATGCCGGTGTCGCGCGCCTTGCGCAGATACATCGCCACCGAGGCGCGGGAAATGTTGAGTTCCTTCGCTACCTGATCCTGGCGCAGGCCGTGCGCGTAGTAGAGCCAGGCCGCCTTGTGGATGATCTGTTCTGCGGGTCGAATAGCCATCAGCCCCTCCCATTCGACATTAGTCATGGCTGCTGACAAAAGTCAATTTGTTGCGCTCTTCATTGGAGCAGCGCCGGTTCAGCTGGCGCAGGGTCGCAATCGGTCGATTATGCTGGCATAGCTTGCGCATTGGTCATCACCCTGGGAAGGCGGGAACAGCAATGACACTCACCCGTGGCAACGCAGCCAATTTCCTGCTGCCGATCGGCTGTCTCGTGCTTGCCGCCGCCGTGCACCTTAGCGGCTTCCCACTTGATCAGATGCGGCTGATGTCGCGCGTGATCGTGTCCCTGCTGGCCACGGCGCTCGTTTTCGCCACGGTGTTCGTGGTGCTGCACCACGCGGAGAAGATCGCGCACAGGCTCGGCGAGCCCTACGGGACGCTGGTGCTGACGCTTGCCGTCACGACCATCGAGGTGTCGGTCATCCTGTCGATGATGCTGCATGGCGAGAACAACCCGACGCTCGCCCGCGAGTCGGTGTTTTCCACGGTCATGATCGTCACCGGCGGCGTTGTCGGCCTCTGCCTCACGCTCGGCGGCTGGAAGCATCGCAACCAGCAGCTTAAGAAACAGGGGACGAACGCCTATCTGGCCGTGCTAATGGCGCTGGCGGTGCTGACGCTGATCCTGCCCGACTACACGCTGACGACAGATCCGGGGACATTTTCCGACCTGCAGTTGGGCTTTGTCAGTCTGCTGTCAGCCCTGCTTTATGTGAGCTTCGTGTTTGCCCAAATGGGCCGCCAGCGCGAAGACTTCGTCGAAGAGGTCGACGACGAGCGCCGGGGGGTCGCAGAAAAGAAGACCGCGCCCGGTATAAGCATGAACGTCGTCCTGCTGGCGGCCGGGTTGATCGGCATCGTGCTGCTTGCCGAGCAGATCGCCGGCGGCATCGAGGACGGCCTGGCGGCAATCGAGTTCTCGCAGGCCGACGCGCTGGTCGGCGCCTTCATCGCGACGCTGGTGCTGCTGCCGGAATCGATGGCGGCGATCCGCGCCGCAATGCGGAACGAACTGCAGCGGAGCCTGAACGTCGCGCTGGGCTCGGCCTGCGCGACAATCGGACTGACGATCCCGGCCGTTGCGATTGCCAGCCTGATCACCGGCAGGGGCCTGACGCTCGGGCTGAATGCCGGCGACACGGTGCTGCTGCTGCTGGCACTTGCGGTCAGTTTCGTCAGCTTCGGAACCGGACGCACGACGGTGCTGACGGGACTTGTCCACCTCGTCGTGTTCTTCGCCTATGTCCTGCTGATCTTCGCGCCCTGACTGGCGGTGCGCCCTAAAGTGTCGCCACCGTCTTCAGCGCACCGTCGAGCATGTCGCCCTTTTCGTCCTTCAGCGCAGCCTCGCGCAGGCGGCGAAGCCATTCGGCGGCGTCGTCGCGGCCTTTCAGCAGGTCGAGCGCCGACAGCACACGGTCGAATTTCGAGTGGGCCCGCACATGGGTGTCGCTATAGCCCTTGATCAGCCGGCGGCAGTTGAGGATCTCGACAGCCAGCGCATAGTCGGTCGGCACATGATCGAGCGCCAGCGCGTACCATTTTTCGAGATGCGCGGTCTCGACGCTATGGCGCAGCAGGCCGCGGCGCCAGCGGCGCATGCCGCCGATTACCCAGAGCGCGGCGAAGCCGGCAAGACTGTCGGTGCGGATGCGGCGGCCGCGGTTGATGCGGCGATCGAGGAAGGCGGAGAGTTTCGGCCGCTCCTCGATGTAGCGGCCGAGACGGGCCGGCATGGTGCCGCAGAATTCCTCGATGCGAGGATGGAAATACTCGGTCACCTGCAGGATGGCGTCAACGCCGAGCGCCACCTCGCGGCGCACACGCGCATCGCGGGTCGAACGCGTCTTCAGGTCGGCGACTCTGATCATGTCGTCGTAGCACATGGCATTGGCGAGGTGCTTGGCCGCGGCGACGGACAGCGCGAATGCGCGTTCGGCATCATCGACGGCGACCGCCCGCTCCAGCCGGTCGAGATATTCGCGGCCATAGGGGACGTCCTGGTAGTCGACGACCTTGCGCAGGCCGCGGCCCGCCATGTCGCGAACCGGCTCCGGCAGGGCAGCCACGCGCGCGGCCAGCGCCTGCCATTCCTTCAGCAGTCTGTCGGGACCGCGGACCGGGCCTCCAGATTCGGGATCACCCTTTTCCGGGTATGCTGCCTCGGCCGAACTCACCGGGCTGTGCGGCGCGGCCTGATCGTTGGGACCGCCCGGCTCGACGGGGTTGCGGATCGGGGCGCTGCCGCCGCGCGCACGGTCATAGGCGCCGGCAAAGGCAGCGAGGCTCGCC
Source organism: uncultured Rhizobiaceae bacterium (assembly GCA_947259295.1). GTDB lineage: Bacteria > Pseudomonadota > Alphaproteobacteria > Rhizobiales > Rhizobiaceae > CAMYMG01. The sequence goes on along the minus strand of CAMYMG010000056.1, from coordinate 6,831 downwards.
TTCACGCCACGCCCCGATGCTGCAATGGTGCGCTCATAGCTTTCGCGTGGGAAAGGCAGTTCGCCCGAGCCGGCCAACGCGCCGAGCAGGCTCGCCGAAATCATCGAGCCGTTGTCGACGGCGATCTTTTCCATGTCGAAGGCAATGAAGCGCCTCGACGCCATCTCGGCCGTCGCGCGGACCTTGTCGGACGAGGCGCGGCCGTCGCCGGGCTCGATCTTCTCCGACACGGCCGCGATGCGATGCGAGGACGCGATCAGCGCGGTGCGTTCGGGCGTGACGAAGCCGCGCATGATGGCGCGGCCGGCTTCCATCAGTTCGGCGGCGATCAATATGTCGACGTCGCCCTGCGAGGGCGACAGCGCGAAGACCGGCAGGCGGCCGGTATCGCGCGCCATCTCGACATAGTAGATCGTCGCGCCGGTGCGCTGGGCGACGCCGGCGACGGAGGTCGACTGCGCGACAAAGCCGTTGCGCTCCGCGACAGCGGTGATCCAGTCGGCGAGCACGCCGCCGCCCTGCCCGCCAACCGCCAGCACGGCGAGCTTGATGACGCGTTCTCCCGCCAGGGGGTCGCCATCGGGACGGAGGGGGGACACGGCGTCAAGCATCGGCGAAACTCAGCCGGCGGGTTTCGCGGCGACGCTGCAGGAAGCCGATGACGGCGCGGCGCGCGGACTCCAGGAAGCGATCCCAGCGGCCCGGATTGTGGACGACGTCGGCGCGGTAGAAGGACGGGCAAAGCACGGCGGCATCGGCGACCTCGCCGCAATTGCCGCAGCCGACACAGCTCTGGTCGATGTGGGCGACCGGATCGTCGCGCAGCGGATCGTCGAGCGACTTGACCGACAGCGACGGGCAGCCCGACAGCCGCATGCAGGCGTGGTCGCCGGTGCAGATGTCCTCGTCGACGCCGAACTTCGGCTTGACGATGCGCTCGCCGCCCTTGATCGCCTTGTCGACCAGCGGGCGCTCGCGGCGCTGCTTGTTGAGCATGCATTCGGACGAGGCGATGATCACCTTCGGGCCTTTTTCCTCGGTGGTCAGTGCCTCGCGCAGTGTCGCCTGCATCTTCGGCACGTCGTAGGTGCGGTCGATGTGGCGCACCCAGCCGACGCCCATGCCCTTCACCGCCTCAGTGATCGGGTGCTTCGTCGATTTCGTCTTGTTGCTGGCGCGCGACGACAGGATGTCCTGGCCGCCGGTCGCCGCAGAATAGAAATTGTCGACGATGACGATGACGCCGTCGTTCTTGTTGAACACGGCGTTGCCGATCGAGGAGGTCAGGCCGTTGTGCCAGAAGCCGCCGTCGCCGACGAAGGAGATCGAACGCCGCGTGGCGTCCGGCGAGTTGAAGGCCGAGGCCGAGGCGGGGCCGAGGCCGTAGCCCATGGTGGTGGCGCCCAGCTCGAAGGGCGGCATGATCGAGAAGAGGTGGCAGCCGATGTCGGAAGCGATGTGGTGCTTGCCGAGTTCCTGCTCGACCAGCTTGGTGGCGGCAAAGATCGGCCGCTCCGGGCAACCCGTGCAGAAGCCCGGCGGGCGACCGGGCACGACGCGCGACAGATCGGGGATTGTGTCGCCCTGGCCGGTCTTGTTGGGCGCACGGACCTCGCTCGACAGGAGTTGCGGTGCGCAGGCGCGCAGGAAACCGCCGATGCCATCAAGCATGACCTGGCCGGTGTATTCGCCGGCGACAGGCAGATATTCCTTGCCGACGAGGCGCGTGCCGCGATCGGCCTTGTGGAGCATCGCGGCAAAAGCCTGCTCGATGTAGTTGGGCTGGCCTTCCTCCACCACGAGGACCGACTGCTTGCCCTCGCAGAACTCCAGGAACTCGGCGTCAATCAGCGGGTAGACGGCGTTGAGGACGTAGAGCGGCACGTCGGTCTCGCCATAGGTGTCAGCAAGGCCCATGCGCTGCAGCGCGCGGATGACGGAATTGTACATGCCGCCTTGGCAGACGATGCCGACCTCGCCGTCCTCTCTGCCGAAGAACTCATTGATCCTGTTGGAGCGGATGAAATCGACGGCAGCCGGCCAGCGCTTCTCGACCTTTTCCTTCTCGTGCAGGAAGGAGGCCGGCGGCAGCACGATGCGGCCGGTATCGCGGCGCGGCGAATCGAGCGCCTCGGCGACCGTCATGGTCGGCCGCTTGTTGTCCTTGGCGATGAAGTGGCCGTGCACATGGCAGCAGCGGATGCGCACCTGCAGCATGACTGGCGTGTTGGAGGCTTCCGACAGTTCGAAGCCGTCCTCGACCGCCTTGACGATCGATGGCAGGTTGGGGCGCGGGTCGAGCAGCCAGACCTGGCTCTTCATGGCGAAGGCGTGGCTGCGCTCCTGCATGATCGAGGAGCCCTCGCCGTAGTCCTCACCGACGATGATGAGCGCGCCGCCGGTGACGCCGCCGGAAGCGAGATTGGCAAGCGCATCGGAGGCAACATTGGTGCCGACGGTGGACTTGAAGGTGGCAGCACCGCGGATCGGATAATGCACCGAAGCGGCAAGCATGGCGGTGGCGGTGGCCTCGGAGGCCGACGCCTCGAAATGCACGCCGAGTTCGCCCAGGATGTCCTGAGCGTCGGCCAGCACGTCCATGAGGTGGCTGATCGGCGCGCCCTGATAGCCGCCGACATAGCCGACGCCGCATTGCAGCAGTGCCTTGGTGATGGCGAGGATGCCCTCGCCGGCGTACTCATCGCCGGCACCCAGCCTCAGCTTCTCGACTTCCTTGGCGAATGACCGCTCGGCCATGATGGCTCCATTCCGTTACCGCCAGACCCGGCGGCGCGTACAGTTACTCAGATATCGTGCTTGCGGATGTTGGCGAGCATCCGCTGCAGCGTGCCGATCAGTGCGGCGTATTCAGCGTCGTCGATGCCGTCGAACATGGCCTCGAAGGCGTCGTGCATGGCCGGCCAGGCGCGGTTGAACTCGGCACGCCCCTCGTCGGTCAGGAACACCTTGCGCACCCGCGTGTCCGTATCGCCCGTCTCGCGGCGAACCAGGCCCTGGGCTTCAAGAGTGTCCAGCGTGCGGGACAGGGTAGACTGCTCGATGACCGTGAAGACGGCGAGGTCGCCAACCGCGACACCGTCGGTCACCGACAGCACCGCGAGTGTCCGCACCTGCGGGATGGTTCTTTCCTGGCGGCGGAAATCCTCGCGCAGCGTGGCGTTGTAGCGGCCCATGATGCGGTTCATCAGATAAGGCGCGAACTGCTGCAGGCCGATCTGCCCAAGGCTCGATATGCGCTCTCGCTTTTCGGGAGCCAGCTTGTCCATCACAGCGCCTGCGCCAGAAGGAAGCCAGAGCCGCCGCCGAGCCCAGCGCCCGGATGCGTCGATGCGCCGATGTGGTAGAGGCCCTTGACCGGTGTCGTGTGGTTGACGCTCCCCTTGAACGGCCGCCACAGGAAGGACTGGTCGATGGTCGATGAGCCGCCGTAGGGATCGCCACCGACGAGGTTGATATTCATCGCCTCTAGATCGGCAGGTGAATAGGCGCGTCGCCCTAGCACGGTCGCCGAGAAGCCGCCGATATGCGTGGCGAGGATCGCTTCGGCACGGTCGGCATAGGCCTCGCGAAGTTCCTCGGTCCACTTGCCGTCGGCCGGCGCGGCCAGCTTGCCGGCCGCATCGCCCTTGATCTGGCGCGGCGCCTCGGGAAGCTGCAGCCAGAGGATCGCCTTACCTGCCGGACAGCGCGACGGGTCGAGCGCATGCGGCTGGCCGACGCAGATTGTTGGCGTTTCGGGCAGCATGCCGCGCGCCGCCTCGTTGCTCGCCTTCGACACACCGTCGAGGCCGGGCGTCAGGTGCAGGAGCGCCACCTTGCCAAGCGAAGCATTGGGCCAAGCGGGGGGACGGTCGAGCGCATAGTGGATCTGGAAATTGCCCTTGCCGTAGCGGTATTTCCGAGCGGCTGCCTGTTGCTCGGGATGGTCGTTGGCCGCGAGCAGCCTGCCGTAGAGCTGGGTCGGCGTGACCGAGCAGATGACGCTTTTCTTCGCCGACAGGATCTCGCCCGAGGCAAGCCGCACGCCGCTGGCGCGGCCCTCCGCCTCGATCACCTCGGCAACGTCGGCGCCTGTACGGATGTCGCCGCCGCGTTCGCGGATCAGCGCTTCGAAGGCGTCGAGCAGCTTGTCCGCGCCGCCCTTGACGATGGGCGCGCCCGCAGCTTCGAGCGCGAAGGCGATGACCTTGGCGATCTGCCCGGAAAAGGCATCTTCCGGGCCGACGCCGGCATGCAGCGACCACGGCGCCCACAGGGCGCGCGTGAGATCGGATTTGTACGTGGTTTCGAGCCAGCCGCGCGACGGCAGCATGGCCTCGCCGAAGAATGCCGCCAGCCCGCGCGGCCCGCGCCGCCAGGCTTCGCCGGCAATGAGCTTCAGCGTCTTGTAGCTCCACAAGCCGCCGCCAAGCAGCCCGAACAGCAGACCGGCGTCTTTCTCTATGCCGCTGACGTCGGATGCATAGGCGTCGCCGTCACCGGGCGAGGCGGCATTGAGCGCGGCAACATTGGCGGCGCGTTCCATGCGCTGCACGACGTGCGAGCCGTTCGGGCGAAGCACGCCGGTCGGCCTGTCCGTGTTGCAGAACTGAAGGCCGTGACGGCCAAGATCGGCGGCGAGCGCAGCGTAGGCCGGCGAGGTGACAAAGAGGACGAAGGTCGTCGCCATCACGTCGTGAACGAAGCCCGGCGCGGTGATCTCGTCGGTGCGGATGCAGCCGCCGATGCGCTCGTTGCGTTCCAGCACCAGCACTTTCCGGCCCTTGCCGGCGAGCATCGCCGCGCAGACCAGTGCGTTGATGCCGCTGCCGACGATGATGTGATCGGGATCGCTCATCGAAGCACGCCCCCGGCCCTCCCCGGATGGGGAGGGCGAGGCGAAGCCTGGACGCCCGTGGCACGCATGAGCCCGGCCGCCGGCGCGTTACTTCTTCGGTACCAGCGCCATCGCGCGGACCGGGCTACCGGTGCCCTTGACGATCTTCAGCGGCGCGGCGATCAGGATCGCGCCCTTCGGCGGCAGCTTGTCGAGGTTGCAGAGGCTGGCCAGGCCGTAGCGGTTGGCCTTGTGCATCAGATTGTGCGCCGGGAATGGCGGCTCCATGCCGCCGGCCGCGCCCGCATCGGTACCGATGCACTGGGTGCCCCAGCCGATAGCGCCGCGCTCGATGATGTATTCGATGCAGTCAACCGTCGGTCCTGGCGAATGCGGGCCGTTGGCGTCGGCGTTGAGGAACTTCTCCTCGGAGTTGTTGCGCTTGTCCCAGTCTGTGCGCATGACGACCCACTCGCCGCGGCCGATGGCGCCATGCTTGGCTTCCCACGCCTTCACGCCGTCTGCCGTCAGCAGGAAGTCGTTGTCGGCGGCGGATTCGGCCGAGCAGTCGATGACGTTGACCGGCGCGACGTAGTTCTTGACGTCAATCGTATCAGTGTAGCCGTCGGCGAATTCCTTGCCGGTGATCCAGTGGTGCGGGGCGTCGAAATGGGTGCCCGAATGCTCGCCGATCTTTAGCCAGTTCCAGGCCCAGAACGGACCGTTCTTGTCGTATTCGGAAATGGTGTGGATCTCGATCTTGGGCGTGTCGACGGCGAAGTCCGGCGGCAGCTTCAGCAGCGGCGTGTCGGGGCCGAGCGGCGCAGAGAGGTCGACGACTTGAATGGCGCCGGAAAGAAGCTGGCTTGCGAAGTCACCGAGAATTTTCTGCGTGTCCATGATGCCTGTTCCCTGTTTGACGGCTCGTGTCGGCCTCTAAACTTCTACTAGACGAAAACCTATGCATCTGCAATTATCTTTAAGCATGAAGGATCGGGTTGGGGTGTGAGTGATTTCGACGCCATATTCGTCGGGGCGGGCCATAACAGCATGGCTTGCGCGACGCATCTGGCACTGAAGGGCTGGAAAGTAGCTGTTTTCGAGCGAAATCCGGCAGTTGGTGGCGCGGTCCAGACGCGAGAGTTGACGCTGCCCGGCTTCCGGCACGATCTTGGCGCGATGAATCTGAGCCTGTTCGCCGGCTCTGCCTTTCACAAGACCTATGCAAATGAATTGAAATCCGCTGGCCTCGAGTTCGCTCCGGCGGGCGACTGTTTCGCCAGCGTGTTCCCGGACGGGCGCTGGTTCGGGGTCAGCTCGGAAATGGCCAAGACCGTGGCCCGGCTTGAGGGATTTTCCGCCGCCGACGCCGAGAGCTGGAAGCGGCTCGTTGCGGAATTTCCCGCCGAGGCCGAGCACATATTCCGCCTGCTCGGCTCACCGATGACCGCACGCTCGCTCGGCGGTACGGCGTGGAAGCTGTGGCGCAAGAAGGGCGTGCGCGGCGCGCTCGACACGGCGCGCCTGCTCCTGTCCTCGCCACGCACCTGGCTGGAGGAGAATTTCGAGTCGCCGCATGTCCGGGCGACGCTCGCCGCCTGGGGCATGCATCTCGACTTCGCCCCCGACATCGCCGGCGGCGCCGTGTTTCCCTACCTTGAATCGATGGCCAACCAGAGTTTCGGCATGGTGCTCGGCAAGAGCGGCGCCGACACCATGATGCTGGCGCTGCAGAACATGCTGACCGATGCCGGCGGCGAGGTTTTCACCGAGAGCGATGTCGTTGAGATCACCACGGCCGGCGGCCGGGCAACCGGCGTGCGGCTGGCGAACGGCGAAACCCACGGCGCCGCCAAGGCGGTTGTGGCGGGGGTCGCGCCCGGCGCGCTGCAGCCCGGCCGACTGCTGGCGAAAGGCTCGGGTGACGCAGGCTTCGACACGGCGATGAAGAAATTCCACCATGCGCCTGGCACCATGATGATTCACCTGGCGCT
>CAMYMG010000055.1 GCA_947259295.1 uncultured Rhizobiaceae bacterium | reverse complement strand
TCCGCGAGCGCCGCCGCCACCGCCGGCGTCGCCGGCCCGGTGGCACCGCCGAGCGTGATGCTCACCAGTTCCCGGCCCTCGCGCTTGGCGAGCTTGACCGGTTCGGGCAAAGTGCCTTCCTTCTTCTGCTTTGCAAGCAGTTCGCGCTCCCTCTGCCTCAGCGCCTTGCTGCCGGCCTTGGTACAGAGGTCGTTGCGCATATTGTAGGGCTTGCTCTCGTTCGGGGCGCCGAGCTTCAGCGCTGCGAGCGTCATGGCCCCTTCCGTCTTCATCGCAAAGCCGCGCTCGAGCATCCGCACGGCGGTCTCGTTCCTGGACTTTACCGAAGTCGCGCCGAGCACGATGGCCATCAGCGTACGGCCGTCGCGCGTTGCCGAGGCAACCAGATTGTAGCCTGCCGGACAGGTGTAGCCGGTCTTCATGCCGTCGGCGCCCTCATAGGTGCCGACGATGCGGTTATGGCTTGGAATGACCTGGTCGCCGAAGCGCAGGCCCTCGATCGCGAAATAGTCTGCATATTGCGGAAACTCGTTGCGCAGGGCAGCCGACAGGATCGCGAGGTCGCGCGCCGTCGTGTACTGCTCGTCATCGTGCAGTCCGTGTGCATTGACCCAATTCGACCCGGTCATGCCAAGTCGCCTGGATTCGGCATTCATGCGCTCCGCAAAGCCTTCGGCCGAGCCGGCCAGGCTGTCGCCGATGGCGGCCGAGACATCGTTGGCCGACTTGACCATGATGATCTTCAAAGCCGTGTCGAGCGTCATCACCGTACCCGGCGCATAGCCCATCTTGCTCGGCGGCTGGTTGGCGGCCGCGCGCGTCATGCGCACCGGCGACAGGAAGGTGACCTCGCCGGACTCCACCGCGCGGAACGCGACATAGGTCGTCATCAGCTTCGTCAGCGATGCGGGATACCAGCGGTCGAACGGGTGGTCGCTTTCGATCACCTGGCCGGTCGTGGCGTCGAACAGCATCGACGGCCCGGCGCTCGCCGTGCCCGCGGCCGACAGCGCCAGCCCCGACATGGCAATGATGATAAGGAAGATGCGCCGCATGGTACCCGCCTCTTGTTCGTCCTGCCCGCAAGCGCGGGTTTGATATTCTGGAATGCGAAATCCGCCGCTGGCCCGGGCGGCTTCATGTCGCATTCTCGTGCTATCTAGCCTATGTGACGCCAAGATGGCAAAAAGCCCGGGCGCGGGCAACCGCGCCTCCCTCGAACTTGCAGGAAAAGAAGAATGCCGATTCTGAACCGCGCCGCCGAGTTGCAGGATGAAGTGACAGGCTGGCGTCGCCAGATTCACCAGACGCCGGAACTCGGCTACGACGTCGTCAGGACCGCGGCATTCGTTGCCGACAAGCTGCGCGAATTCGGCTGCGACGACGTCGTCACCGGCATCGGCCGGACCGGCGTTGTCGGCATCATCAAGGGCCGCCTCGGCGACGGCCGCACGGTCGGGCTGCGGGCCGACATGGACGCCCTGCCGATCAGCGAAAGCACCGGCAAGCCTTACGCATCCACCATTTCCGGCAAGATGCATGCCTGTGGCCATGACGGCCATACGGCCATGCTGCTCGGCGGCGCCAAATACCTTGCCGAGACCCGCAACTTTGCCGGTTCGGTGGCGGTCATCTTCCAGCCGGCCGAAGAAGGCGGCGCCGGCGGCAAGGCGATGGTGAACGACGGCATGATGGAGCGCTTCGGCATCGGGCAGGTGTTCGGCATGCACAATCTGCCAGGCCTGCCGGTCGGCCAGTTCGCCACCAAGCCGGGTCCGATCATGGCTGCAACGGCCGAGTTCAAGATCAGCATCAAGGGCCGCGGCGGCCACGCCGCCATGCCGCACACCGCGGTCGACCCGATCGTCATCGGCAGCCAGCTCGTCAATGCGCTGCAGACGATCGCGTCGCGCAGCGCCGACCCGGTCGAGGCCGTGGTCGTCTCGGTCACCAAGTTCCACGGCGGCGAGGCCTACAACGTTATTCCCGAGACGGCAGAGCTCGGCGGCACAGTTCGCACCCTGAAACAGGAGATCGCCACGCTGGCACGGCAGCGCATGCAGGCGATCTGCGACGGCATCGGCCAGGCCAGCGGCGCGACGATCACGCTTTCCTATTCGCCGAATTATCCGGTCACCTTCAACCACCCCGAGGAAACCGTCTTTGCGAGCGACGTTGCGGCGACGATTGCCGGCGACGCGCAGGTGCACAGGTCCATGCCGCCGGTGATGGGCGGCGAGGATTTTTCCTACATGCTGGAAGCGCGGCCCGGCGCGTTCATCTTCATCGGCAATGGCGACACGGCCAACCTCCACCACCCGGCCTATGACTTCAACGACGAAGCCATTCCGCACGGGGTGAGCTACTGGGTGAAGCTCGCCGAAACCGCGCTCGCGGCGTGACCTAGGCAATTGACGCGTGGCAGCGGGCATCGCTTGGGGCAGTTCGGGGAGAGCCACGCTGCGGTCGCGAAACAAAAATCGCGCCGCGCCGAACGGGGATTGGCGGCAATCTCGCTTGGGAGGGGCTTGGACAAAGCCCGGATCGAGAGCGGGGCAGGTATCGGCCTGTGACCTCGGGCCGCCCCCAAGCAGCGATTTTGCCCATCCCCGTGCTTGGCGAAGTCGCCCGAAACGGCTATGTGTCGCTTCGGCTGGTCCCGTAGCTCAGTAGGATAGAGCGGCAGATTCCTAATCTGTAGGTCGCAGGTTCGATTCCTGCCGGGATCACCAGTCGACAGGAAGTGGAAGACGCTGCGGCCAGGTCGGGGGCGTCTGCTGCCTGTCCGGGTCTGACGGAAGCCGCCGGTCAGCGACCGACCCCAAAATGGACATTTGTAATAGGTGGTATGTTCCTGAAAGCTGCCATCTTGAGCTTTTCCGGCAGCAATGGAGAACGATAGGGAGGTCCGCCCAGGATTCTGGGCGGACCTCGGTCAACTACCAGGGCTGAGCTTCATTGATCGAGGCGGTAAAGGTCCCCGTCGGGCCTTCGCTGCCGAGCAGCGCGACACGAACCGCTTCGGCGGCGCCTTGCTGCACGGTTTCGGTGCCTTCGTAGTTGTTCAGCGCAGTGCTGGTGAATCCCGGGGTCACCGCATTCACCTTGATCCCTTCCGCTTCGAGGTCGATGGAAAAGGCCAAGGTAACGGCATTGAGCGCGGTCTTGGAGGCGCCATAGCCGGGGTTGAAGGTCGACCGATAGGGATTGGCCGGGGACAGGAGACCGAGGGAGCCGAGGTTGCTGGAGACGTTGACAACGCGGGCCGCCTTCGACCTGCGCAGCAGGGGCAGGAAAGCCTGCGTGACGGCGATGACGCCAAAAACATTGGTCTCCCAGATGGAGCGGACTTCATCGACCGAGATCAATGATGCTCGCGAGCGCCGGATATAGTCCTGCAGGGTCTCGCTTGCCGGGCCGTTGGCCCGGGAGATGGCGGCATTGTTGACGAGGATATCGAGGCGACCGAACTGCTGTTCGACTTGCGTGACTGCCGCGCCGATCGACGCCGCGTCGGTGACATCGAGCTGGATGGGATGGACATCGCCGTCAATGCCTTGGGCCGCCGCCTTGCCGCTGGCGAGATTGCGCGAGGTAAGCAGTACCGTCAGGCCGGCTGCGGCGAGGTCGGTGACGATCTGCCGGCCGATACCCTGATTGGCCCCGGTGACGAGGGCGATGCGTGTGTTTTCGGTCATGGTGCGATCCTTCTCTTGATGGGTTCAACAGGAGGTAGTCACGCACGACTGGACGTTCTATCTTCATACGTCCAAGAGAATTTCGAATGAGTCCAGAATGGCTGATCCTCTCGCGCAAATCGTTGGCTTGCTGAAGCCTGGCGCGCCGTTTTCCAAATGCGTCACCGGCTCGGGCCCCTGGCGCGTCCGGCGGACGCAATCGCCCAATCCCTACTATGTAGCCGTGCTCAAGGGCAGCGTGCGCTACTGGGATCAGGGAAACGGTGAAGTCATCGTCAACGCCGGTGACTTCATCCTTATCCCCTCGGCGCAGGACTTCATGATGTGGAGCGAAGTGCCCAGCACCGACAGGGACATGGTGTTCGAACCGGTCATTCTGCCGGGCGGCGGATATCGTGTCGGAAGCATCGATGGTCCGATCGATATGCGGGCGCTGGTGGGCTACTGCATTTTCCAGTCCGATGATGCGACCCTGCTTTCATCGCTGTTGCCCGAACTGGTCGTGGTGCGGGGCGAGCACCGCCTTGCCATGCTGATGCACCTGCTGGGCGACGAGGCCGTGGGCAGCAAGCCGGGGCGCGAAGTGGTGTTGCAGCATTTGCTTGAAGTACTGCTGATTGAGGCGTTGCGTTCGGCGGCCGAGCTGGGCGACTTGCCCGGGCTGGTGCGCGGCTTGTCTGATGAGCGGCTGTCTGTTGCAATAAGGAGCATGCACGCGAATCCCGGCCGTGGCTGGACGGTCGCTGAACTGGCGAGGGAGGCCGCCCTGTCCCGATCGGGCTTCCATGAGCGCTTCCAGAGCGCTGTGGGAATGGCGCCGATGGAGTATTTTCAGACTTGGCGCCTGGCTCTGGCCAAGGACCTGTTGCGCAGGCGAGAAGCGAGCGTGGGCGAGATTGCCCGGCAGGTCGGCTATCGCTCGGCCAGTGCATTCAGCGTCGCATTTACCCGTGAAGTCGGCGTGACGCCGGCCCGCTATGCACGCAACATAGAGGTGTTGCCAGACTTGGCAGCAGAGGAATTTGCCCGCGCCATTGCCTAAAGAGCCCAAGTGGCCCTTTGGCCCAGTCAGCCGACAGTCACCGTTCGGGACGACGCCTTCTGTCCTCGATTCAACTTCCACACGAAGACGCCGCCGACAATATAGGAAATCACGCCATAGGCTGCGGGGGGTATCGCCATTTCGGAGTTGTTCAGCATGTGCTCGCTCATTGCCAGCGCTATGACGAGCGCGGCGTTGTGCAAGCCAATGGACATCGACATTGCGACAGCCTGACGCCGCTCGATGTTGAGCAATCGAGGAACCCAGTAACCAACCGAAATGCTGATCAGGCTGAAGGCGAGCGCCAGCGCACCCACAGTGGTGCCCCATTCCTGCAGCAATCGCCACTGTCCTACGAGCGCGACCAGCACAACCGCCGCAAGAAAGAGGGTGGCCAGCAGCTTTACCGGTCTTTCGAGTCGTTCTGCGAATGCCGGGAACCGCATATGGATGTAGGCGCCGATCAGGGCGGGCACGATGGCGATAGAGAAAATCTGGAGGACCTGATGAAGCTGAAGCCTGACTGTGCCGTCTGCACCGTAGAACGCAAGCAGCGACAGGTTGGCGATGACGGGAAGGGTCACCATCGCCAGCAGCGAACTGACCGCCGCGAAGGTGATGCTGAGTGCGACGTCGCCGCGCGCCAGGTGCGTATAGAGCGTTGCGGAGGTTCCACCGGGACTAGCGGCAAGCAGCATCATGCCAACGCAGATGGCTGGCGGCAGGCTGGAGAAATAGACGAGCACGAAGCAAAGGGCCGGCAGCAGAATGATCTGGCAGAAGAGGGCGACTGCTATCGGCCACGGCCGCGCGAGCACACGAATGAAGTCCTGAAGCCTGAGCGAGAGCCCGAGCCCCAGCATGATGATACAGAGCGCTGCCGGGAGGCCGATGCTCAATGCTGCACTGGATTGCATTTGCCGTCTCCGCTGGACGAGCAAATACTGACATGGAGTCCTTACAGGACCGTGAACCCGGCCAAGTGAGCCGCCAAGCCGCTATCCATCGATGGGCTTAGCTTCGCGCGGGTTCGCCGGATCGGCGTCGCCAAGCCGACGGCGCAGCAAGCCAGCCAAGCTGCCGGGTGACCGCTACTAAGCCAGTTCCACCGTTCCGGCTGAACCCTTGTTTTCAGCCAGCTTCGGCAATCCGGGCATGCCCCCCTCGTCCGGATGCTTGCGCACATATTGCGCCTTCAGGTCCCAGGACGTCTTGCGGCTGCCGTCATGGCTCCATCCCGGCGCCGCGAACATGTACATCAGCCGCTCGCGCATGGTGAGACCGGGCCTCGCCATGTCTTTGAAGATCGCGATCCACTCGTGGAAGGCGACGTAGAAAAGATTGAACGTCCCGATGTTCTGGACGAGCCCGTATTTCGGCATGTCCTCTTCGCGCTCCTCGACAAAGGTGCCGAACATGCGGTCCCAGACAATGAAGACCGCGGCGTAGTTGGCGTCGAGATAGCGCGGATTGTTGGAATGATGCACGCGGTGGTGCGACGGTGTGTTCATGACGAGTTCTATCGGCTTCCACAGCTTGCCGACGGTCTCGGTGTGGAGAAAGAACTGATAGAGAAGATTGATGCCGCCGACGAAGAGGATCAGCAGCGGGTGAAAACCCAGCCACGCCAGCGGCAAATAGAGCAGGAACGACCCGGTGAAGATCGTCGTCCAGGGCTGGCGCAAGGCCGTCGTGAAATTGAAGTGCTGGCTGGAATGATGGTTGACGTGATCGGCCCACCACCAGCGGATGCGGTGCAGTCCGGCATGGTAGATGTAGCGGCGGAAGTCGTCCAGCACGAAGCACAGGATCACCGACCACCAGGTGATGCCCGGATCGAATATCCGGTAGCTGTAGGCCCACTGCATCATGGCGATCAACACCACCGCGTAGATGATGCCGGTGGCAAAGTTGCCGACGCCCATGAGCAGGCTCGTCATCGCATCCCGGCGCTCGTACTGCCCCTTCGCCTTGCCCAGCCAGACGAGGCCGAGTTCGATCAGGATGCCGACGATGTAGAGGCGAATTGCCAGTTGGCCCGTATTGGGCAACCGGACCTCCGCCAGATTTTCCACACCCAACTCCGCGCTGCGTTAACGAGGCATTCACTATGCCAGATCGAAAACGCGGACGAAAGCCACGGCTTCTACGGTGAAACGTCCATGACATCGGCGTCAAGAGCAAATGGTATGCCCTACTTCAGCTGCGGGCTGGCGGTGCTGAGTGACTGCACGACAAACTCGCGAGCCGCTGTATCGGCGAACTCGAAGCGCATCGGGCGCAGCGCGACTTCCTTGAAACGGATCTTCAACGCCTTCTCGCTCTCCTGCAGCAGTTCCGCGATGTCGGCTGGACGCAGGCGGCGGACGATGAAGCGGTCGCCGAAACCGCACACGAAGCCGGTCTCCCCCGAGGCGACCGAGATGAAGGCAGCGCGCCGGTCCGCCGTCAGGTGCACATGGGCGAGTTCGGAAGTTTCGATCTCGGGATATTCCCGGCGCAACTGCTCGATCGCATCAGCCTCGGACGCCAGTTGCCCACCGGCCCGATTGCCGGCATAACGCAGCAAGACATCGATCAAAACGAGACTGCCGACGATGAGCCCGACCAGCACAATCAGGTTCATGGCCAATGCCTATGCAGGCGAGTGAAGCAGAGTGAGGAGACGCCGGACACAATCAGTCTTGCCGAGCCCTCCGACACAGCCGAACTGGTCGGGACCCCCGGAGGCAGCGGCACCGGTATGCCCGGCGGCACACTTGCAGCAAAGCTGTTGCTGATCATCTTCTTCCTGAGAACCTTGATCTTCGAAGCGAGTTTACAACGTCACGCCGATGGTTGAAGTGTGGCTGCGGCAAAGAAATCGGTGACTGGCACGAAGCTGATCTCGATCTGCTTAGGTTAGACCGTCCGGGTCCAATAATGGCCGCGAATTGACTCCGCAACTGATGCTTTGCCTTATGGCCATCACACTGCCGATGGCGAGGGAGTCCGGCGTCATAGGTCGCAGGTTCGATTCCTGCCGGGATCACCAGTCCGTCATCTGGTAATTGCAGTTCTGGTCTTCCGGATCTTCTCGAAGAACGTGTCGTTCTGGACCTACGGCAACAGGTCCGTCACCGCGCGCCCGCTTCCGTCCATTGCCATCGGGAAACTGGCGTGTTCGTGCACAATTTTCCAGGAACCGGCAATGCGCCTGAGCACGATGGTTCGGCGGCTCCAGGAGTCGACCTCGGTGCCGTCGGTCTTCATGCCGATCATGCGCGACAGCCCGAAGGCCACGGCAAGATCGCCGTCGATCATGAACTGCGGGTCGGCCATGTGAACGGTGACGCCGTTGCGCCAGGTTGCAAACCAGGCTTTCAACCCTTCGATGTCGCGTGCCTGTTCGCCCCGATATGCAAGTGGCGGCGGCAGATCGAAGAGCACGACATCCGCGTGCATGGCATCGACGACGGCGAGGGCGTCTCCCTCGGCATTTGCGTCTTCCTGGGCCCGAATGACGGCCAAGACTTCCATTTCAGACATCGTCGTTGCTCCTCTCAATTACTGAAAGACGAAGCAGGTGCGATCGATCCGACATCGACGCCTCACAACCCGTAGAAGCCAAATCCGGTCCAGTTGTCTGGCATGACGCGCCGAACCCGGCCGAACCCGTCGCCTTAGTGCGGCGACGGGTTCCGCCGGCTCAATTGCCTTGCCGGCGCCGGGATCCAGACCTATTCGGCTGCCTGCACCGCTGGCTGCGACGACACTTCGCTATCGGCCGGGATGCAGACCGTCTCGAAAAGCCGGGAGGCGACGCGGTAGGGATCCGCGTTGGCGCCGGGACGGCGGTCTTCCAGATAGCCGTAGCCCTTGATGGCCACCGATTGGGGGATGCGGATCGAGGCGCCGCGGTCGGCAATGCCCGAACGGAACATGTCGATGCTGCAGGTCTCGTGGTGTCCGGTGAGCCGCGCGGCCAGCCCGTCGCCATAGTCTGGAATATGCCTGTCGTGACGACGCGAAAGCGTCTCGATCGCAGCCTCGATCGCGGCGCTTCCCGTCTGCCGCCCCGCGTCGCGGCGGTCGAGAAGTTGGTGTGCATCCCGGCGCCATTCCAGTCGCCGGGGACCGGCTTGTTGGCGAAAGAGACGCTATATCCCAGGCGCTCGCCTTCGCGTTGCAGCAGGAAGCGCGCCAGCCAGAGATGGTCCGCCATCGTCAGCGCATCGACAGCCTCATCCGCATTGCCCCGCGCGCCGATCTGGAATTCCCACTGGCCGGGCATGAACTCGGCGTTTATGCCGTAGATCGCGAGGCCGGCGGCGACACAGGCCGCGGCATGCGCATCGGCCAGTTCGCGACCGAAGGCGACGTCCGCACCCACCCCGCAATAATAGGGGCCCTGCGGCGCAGGGTAGCCGTGCGACGGAAAGCCGAGCGGCCGCTCTTCCCGGTAGATCGTGTATTCCTGCTCGAAACCCGCCCATGGATCCGCGGCCGGACCAGCGACGGCGAGCAGGCGGCGCAGTTCGGCACGCTGGTTGGACGAATGCGGCTCGCCGGCGGCGTCAAGCACCTCGCACAGCACAAGGTAGCTCCCCGTCCCGCGCCGTGGATCCTTCACGACGCATGCCGGCTGAAGCAGGCAGTCGGAATCATCGCCGGTCGCCTGGCCGGTCGAGGAACCGTCGAAACCCCAGATGGGAAAGTCCTTGAGCGTGGGGGCATCGGGCAGGCGAAGCACGCGGGCCTTCGAGCGAAGCTGCTGCGTGGGCCGGGACCCGTCGAGCCAGATATACTCGGCAAAATTGTCGTTGTTCATAATCGTCTCCGTTTCTGTTTTGTGATGGTTAGGGCCGCTGCGGCTGATCGCGCATGACGGCCGGTGGGGATGTGACGTCCCGGCCGGTAGCCGGGTGTTTTAGTCATGCGTAGGCCTGTCTCCTGTCGTGGTTGTGCGGCACCGGTGGACCGCTGCGTGACGGCACGCCACGGGACGCGTGGAGGTTGAACGGGTGGGGTGGAAGGTCAGGCGGCTTGCGCAGGACCCGCGGCGAGGATGCCGGCGCCGGGCCTGGCCGGCCGCCATTCGATCGTCACGCGGACCAGTATCGAGGCCAGGGTAACGATGCCCACAAGGGCGGCCCCGACGTCTGCCGTGAGGGCGATCCAGGCTTCGGCGGCAAGATCATGCGCGATCCAGAAGCACCCTCCCGTCAGCAACAGGAGGCGCAGGCGCAACTCGTCATGCTGCATGCGGGCCAAGGCGATCAGCGTCACGGCCGCGACGCTCAACAACGAGATCGGGCCCTGCCAGAACCACAGGCCGACCACGGCCATCAGGATGATCAGCGCATAGCCCAGCCGGTTCATCGCGGCACCCCTGGCAGAAAACAGAGCCGCGCCGGTCTGCACGGCGCCGAGGATGTTGACCGCGCCCGCCACGGCAATGCCGAGGCAGAAATAGTGCGCGGCGAAACACAGCCCGGCAGCGAGCTGGACGACCAGGATCGACCGACGGCTTCGGAAGATCGGCGAAGCCGTCAGGCAGAGCGCGGCCGCAACACCCGTCAGGATCGTTGGCGCGTCCTGGATCAGGCCGGCAGCGGTCATGACCTCCTCCCTGTCGACGTGCTGCAAGGAATGGGAGCGCCGAGGCGCTCGCGGCGGGTCAGGCCGAACGGGGCTATGCCGTCCCTGAAATCGATCAGGGCGTCGAAACCGGTATTCGTCAGGACCGGCTCGACATTCGGGCGGGCGCCGAAGATCGTCAGGCGACCGCCCCGGTGGTGCAGCAGCTTCGCCGCCACGTTGATGGCGCGGCAGCCCGCCCTGGTCGCCGCCTCGAGACCGCTGAGGTCGACATGCAGTAGACTGACCGGGGCGGCGGCCGAAGCGACGATGATGTCGTAGACCGATGCCGCCGATGCCATGTCGAGCGTCCCGCGCAGGCAAAGCCGTGCGGTCGATCCTCTGTGCTCGATCGAGGCGTCGAGGCGACGGGCGGCCGGCGCGACATGCCGACGCCAGGCCGCGTTGAAGGGAGCGGTTGCCGGACAACCGGCACCCGCGGACATGTTTCTCATCTCGATTGTCTCCGGATGGATCTTGGTGGGTCGGCGAAAGGCCTAGCGGCGAGCCGCAATCTCGGCTGCGATAGCCGCCTGCGAGGTATGGCTACCGGGGGTGCAGTAACATCCGATTCCGCAGAGCCTGAGCCGGATAGCGTCGCGGCAAACTGATGCTTCACCTGAGCCGTCGCCGTACGAAGCATCCTGCGGGTATCAGGCGACAAGCCGCCGAGCCTGTGTGCACGAGCAGCATGGCGCCCGGGCTGCCAAGGCCCGCACCTCCCAGCACGTCCTTCTGCAGGTGGAAGCGGTTGGTGTACACCACCGGATCATCGGACGTCTGTAGTTGGGCGGTACTTCCAATGCTGTTTTCGAAAGCGCCTATCGCGAGCTGAAGTGCCATCTCGTGAGTCACAACAAGGCTTTCCAATAGAGCTGTGGCCTCGTCGGCCACGATCGCGCGTTGCGCTTCCGCTAGCCGGATTTCACACCCGATCTATGCCGCGCACCTATACGATTGCAAAAGCATGAAGGCGTGGAGGCGTCGTGTTGCTGCCTCTGTCCCGGCATGGGGATATCGTCGACGACGCGCCCCAGAGTTGCGCCGTATTTAGATGCTAGCGCCTGCAGCGCCCGCTCTAGAGCGCCATCGCGCCTATAGAAATATGGCTTTGCGCACTTGACCTGTCCCTTCGCAGGTGCTGACCTGAGACCCCAATCTCCTCCGGCTTGAGGGAAAGGATAGGCGGGACAGTTCCGCGAGCTCGGGTATCATTGACGCGTTATGGTCTATGATGCCGTCATTGAATAGACCGTCAGCGGCTCCACCAACAAGGCAGTCCTCCGGATAGTGATGGAAACACTGTGACCGGCACGATAGTAAGCTTCACTTCAATACCATCGCGTATTGAACGGATCGGGCCTGTTATAGAAAGTTTGCGGAGGCAAACTGCAAAGATTGACGCCATTATTCTCTGGATTCCGCAGACCTACCGCCGGCCGGAATTCAGAGGCTACACGCTTCCAAACCCGCCCGCCGGAGTAGAGGTTCGATATTGCGATCTCGACTATGGGCCAGCGACCAAAATCCTGCCCGCCGCAAAAGCCTTCGGGAATCAGGACGTACGCATAATCTATTGCGACGACGATGAGATCTATGATCCAGACTGGGCCGAAGCGTTAATCTCGGCGTCTGAGAGATACCCTGACGATTGCATAGCCATCAATGGCCTCAACGTAGCCTCCGTTGATCACGAGGTCTTCTCACGCAGTTGGCGTTTCCGATTCTTAAACATCACCACCCTCAATCTTTATCGGCAGTTCTACCGTCGGCGGGCCCCCTGGAGGCGACCCGGCATCGGCCCGGTGGATATCTGTCAGGGGTTTGGAGGCGTGTTGGTAAGACCCCGGTTCTTAGGACCTGAGGCCTACAGCATCCCAGACGTTCTGTGGACCGTCGACGACATCTGGCTCTCCGGACACATGGTGACACGCGGCGTCACGATCCGCAGAGTATCAGAGCGCAAGAAATGCAGGCGGTCAGACCTTTCCCGGATCGACGACCTCACCTCGTATAGTCACAACTCGATCGGCAGGATCAAGGCCGACCATCTGTGCGTTGAATATTACCGCGAGAGATACGGTATTTGGCGGCAACCCAAGATGTGGACCGGCACCCCCGGTTTGCCTGGTCTCCGTCGTCTGCCAGTCTGACATGGTGCCGAGCGCGACATTTGCAGGTCGTAGTATACCCGCACAATCCATCCTGATCAGCGGGATGAAATGCTCGGGAACCACCATACTGTGGGAAACTTTCCGCAAAGACCCGTGCAACCTTTGCTTTGACCAAACTTTCATCCGTCACTTTGGCAAGGGAAAAGGAGCAATGGCAAGGCCACATGGTTGGAATTGGGCTCTACCATTGACCGCGTTTCGGCTCCGTTTGCAGGCCTTCAGCCAATCCGGCCGCGGGATGAACTCACCAATCAATCCGATCCGGTTCAAACAGATTAACTGCGTGCGTTGATGACGAGTTCCGCACGGACCGTCATCGATGACGTCCGTCTGTGGAGCCGTTTGCCCGAGACCCTGCCAAGCGATGTGCCGGTTGTGGTCGTGCATCTGTTTCGCGACCCCGTGAACTGGGTGACAACGCAGTTGATGCCGTCAGATTGACGAACCTACAGAATAAACATCTACTCCATCCAACAGGACCTCAAATTCTTCCATCGCAGTAGCGGGTACAACGCGTGGAGATATGATGAAATTATGGAAGCCGCCGTTTTCGCAAATCACCCAGTCTTTCCGGTCTATCCCCACACCGCGCCCGAGATGGCGCGGCTGCCAGCCTACGTCAAGTTGTTGGCCTTTTGGTGGGCCGCAAACTTCGAGAGCCGCTCATGGCTTGCTCCCTGGCGCGGCGGACCGGTGGTGAACGTGACGTTGTACGAATTCGCGGCCGATCCTGCCAAAGTCCTGGCTCGGATCTATGCAGCGGCTCGTTGGGAGCTGCCTGCGGGCGCGGTCGACGTCGCGCATGTGCGATCCATCCGGTCCAACTGGAAAGCGACTTCGCGCAAATGGAAGCGCGCCTTCGCCGAGTTGGGCATTCCATACGAAATTTCAATGCTTTCCGACGGCGACGCCGTTGCTTCGCTCTTGGATGATCACCTGACGAGGAGCAAATTAACTACAACTTCAGAGTCACACCAAATAGGCCCAACTAAGCGAAGGCCGTGACAGAGGGATGACCTCCCATGCAATCATCGGAGAACTGACATGAACATCCTCAAGCTCTTCAGCAGGGGCCTGCGTGGCAATGTACTTGTTTCTTATCCTAAATCCGGCCGAACCTGGGTCCGGTTCGCGCTGAAGTTAGGCGGCGCCGATGTCAAGTTCAATCACGGAGGTTACGCGACGCGAGATCCCTCCGAGCTTGGTTACAGATTTGAGGGTGTTCGACCACGGTTCTTCGGCGACAGAAATGTTCTTTTGCACCGGAATCCGATCGATACTGCGGTTTCGGAATACTATCAAATACATAATCGTATTTTCAACAAAACCCATCCAAATTTCGACAAAATGAAGCATCGCCTCGAGAGCCAGAATATTCTTCCGCCAGACGATATAAACGAATTTGTCTTGCACCCGATCTGGGGATGTAAAAAAGTAAGCGAATTCAATAGAGCTCATATAGATTACTTTAAAAAAAGTAAAAACAGCAAAATCGTTTCATACGAAGACCTTCGTACTGACCCTGAAGTGGGATTTTCGGACCTTTTGGATTTTCTGCAGGTGACCAATTATGACATAGACCATATTGTTAAAAAAAGCAGTTTTGAGTCGATGCGCGAAATTGAACTGACCGGCGATCCGGACGAAAGAAAGAGGCACGCCCTCTACGGAAAAAAAGGCAATGACGAAAACACCTTGAAAGTGCGGCGCGGCAAAGTGAAAGGCTATATGGATGCCCTCAAACCCGAAGTGGTGGCAGCGGCGCGGCGTGTCTGCAGAGAATACGGCTTTCAGCCTTGACCGTATACTTGGTTCTCCCAGAGATGTGGATCGGACGTTCAATTCTTCAGCGCGAAGTCCTGGATCGGGCTGCCTCGCCAGGTCGGTTGGCCTGTCAATGTCAGCTTGCGTTTCTCCTGAGGCGAGTCTGATGTGTAGGTAAACGTGACGAGCAGCCGATGCCCTTCCTGCACTTGGCCGCCGCAGTGGTATCCGACTGTATCCGCCATGATCATCGTGCCCGCCGGCCCGGTGCACCGGGTCAACCGCTCCTCGGGAAAAGTCTTTATCATTTCATGATCAAGAACCCGGCGCGGATGTTTATGTTCGGGTAGTTGTTCGCAATCAGCTCCCAACGGATGGCTTCCGCCAATGAAGCTGAATGGTCCCTGCTTCGTCCCGACGTCGTTAAGATAGATGAATACCTTGACTGTCTTCAGATCCTCGGGTCGCGATGCCACAGCTGAGAAGCCTTGGCGTCCCGATCCAGGGGAGTTGAGCCACGATCCGATCGCGTGCAGTTGAGGCCACATGCCCATATAGGCGGCCACCATGTTCAGCAGACGCTCGTCCAGCGCCAGACGCAACAGCGGGTGATCGGCGTCGATCGGATCGTTGAAGTTCACGATTTGGATCAGATAACCCTTGTGCTCACCGGAATTGCGGCCGTTCGTCAGCGCATTCTGGACTTTCTTGCTCGCCACCTCGCCCGTACGATTCTCTCTCCGTCCTCGAAGACGGCAATCCCGCCGCTACTTAGGAAGTCCGCCAAGTGTCCGATGACTATGCCCCTTTCCGCGAATTGCTTTACGGTTGCGCGCGCCGCGGGGTCGAGATTGGTTCCGGCTGCCTGCCGCCGCGTACGCTCAGCATTGATCCCGCGACGCCAAAGCACGTGCCTCAGGCGGCTCATCAGCGAATGATCCAGCACGCAATGCGTCAGCGAGCGAGACCTGACGAGCTTTAAAACAGGCGATGACATCCCAATTCTCCTACCGGTTCGGCGACGTCGACCGGACGTTCAGCGAGGTACGGCAGCATCCCAATAAAGCGCCGCCAACGCACTGGTCGAGCAATAGAATGGAAGTCGCCGCGAGTTGCACGAAGCGCGAGACGTCGAAGTTCCCGCCGATCGAACGGCTCCTTGAGATAGGGGCGCTCAAGCTGATCGAGCGTGTGCAGGACGGCCTGGCCGGCATGCGAGTCCGCGATGAAGATCACCGAGGCAGCAGCGCCCGGGCGTGCCTCATCGATGGCGCGAAGGCTGCTGGCCAGGCTGACATCGCCGAGGCCGGCCGACGTCCGGTCGAGATCGATCGTGCCGCCATGCGCTTCCATGATGCGACGACATAGCGTGAGGCCCAGTCCCGTTCCCTTGCCGGGCGCCTTGGTCGTGAAGAGCGGATCGAAGATGCGCGAGCTGATGGCGGCCGGCACCCCAGGTCCGTTGTCGCTCACCTTCAGGACGAGGCCGCCGGTCGCCGGGTCCAGACGCGTTCGGATCGAAATCCTTTGCAGACCCGTCTCGCCCGACATGGCCTGAAGCGCGTTCACGATCAGGTTGATGATCACCTGCCTGATCTGGTCGGGTTCGCCGAGCAGGAGGGGGAGGCCCTTGGGCAGTTCCAGCACAGGCTCGATACCGGCGCCTCTCAGCGTGTCGATCGTCGCCTCGATCGCTTCGACGACGAGTTCGTTGAGATCGACCGGCACAGGATCGGCCGGTTCGCCACGTGCCAGGTCCAGAAAGCTTCGAACGATCCGCGAGCACTTCTGGGCGGCGTTCAGGATCCGGTCCGCCCGCTTCGCTGTCGCTTCGTCGACAGCCTTTTCCTTGAGCATCAGGGCCTGGCCCGCGAGCACGGAGAGCGGGTTGTTCAACTCATGCGATATGCCGCCCAGCAACTGGCCGAGCGCACTCAGCTTCTCGGCGTCGTGCAACGCATCGCGCTGGCGCGAAATCTCGGCGCGCGCAGCGATCTGATCGGTCAGATCCAGCATATGAAGCAGGATGAACGGCTGGCCCCCGGCTTCGATCAAACGGGCACAGACGGAGCACCAGAACTCCTTGCCGTCGTTTCTTTGCAGGCGTATCTCCATCCGGTCGATGCGGCCCGACGACAGGAAGCGCGCCATGAACGCATCGAAGTCGCGGCGGGCAAGCCAGCGGCGTGAAAGGCGTTCGCCAACCCGCGGTGAAGCACATCCCAGACGCGTGGTTGCAAGGTCGCTGTCGGCGATCACCCGCTCGTCGGAGAGCCGGGCGATCGTCACGGCCGAGGGGAAATCGCGGACAAGGCGTTCGGCGATCGCGCCGGAGCCTGAATCGACCCCCACGATCCGACCAAGCCATTGCCGGTCGTCGCAGGCTCCTCCATTCATCGGTATGTCCTCCCGACACGCCTATCCGGCATGATGCACACCGCGCGGATATCGCGGCCACCGCGCCGGCGGCTCGCTCATCGGCCCGAAGACGCCGATCTCTCGGGTCCGGATAGTCGCCAGGGCGACCTCGGGCCTGGAGCGAGGCCGCGGGACCGGCGCGCGTCGCCGCGCCAGGCGCCAGGTGCCGTTCACCCTATCCTCACGTGCATGGGGGTGATCTGCCGGATGCCGCCGAACCCCGACATGCGAGGCGCCACTTCCATCCTGATGTCGGGCGCGGCGGCGATGAGCGCGGCGAGACCCTCCGCCATTTCGAGCCTCGCCAGCATCTCGCCGATGCAGCGATGCGGGCCGAGCCCGAAGACGGGGTGAAGACGCGGACCGTCGACACGGCGAATGTCGAACCGGTCGGGATTCTCGTACAGCGCCGGGTCGCGCATCGCAGACAGTGTGCTGACGCTGAGCATGACGCCCGCCGGCAGCAAGGCTCCGCCGATCTCGAGCGGGGCCAGCGTGAACCTCGCGATGGACGCAACCGAAGGCTCGTAGCGCATCGCCTCGGCGACGGCGCCGGGGATGAGGCTTTGATCCTCCTTGACTGCTGCCCATTCCATGGGATGCTCAAGCAGCAGTGCCACAAGCATGGCAAAAGCGGCACGGGTCGTGTCGCTTCCGCCAACGAGGATGCCGAGGACCTGGTTGACGAGACTGTCGAAGGAGAGGACCTCGCTGGCCCGCCAGTCCGCCGCCAGCAGCGAGAGGAGGTCGCCGCAGGGGTCCTCAAGCCGAAAGCGCAGATGGTCCTCGACATAGGCGAAGAGATCGGTGGCGGCGCGCTCTATCTCGTCGTGACGATCGATCGGATAGCGGGGCGCCACGGCCTGCGCGAGAGCATAGACGCGGGGCGCAAAATATTGCGCATCGCGCACCGGCAGGCCGAGTATCGTCGCGATCATTTCGGCGGGAATGCGCGCGGCCATCCGCTCGACAAAGTCGAAGCTCTCGCCGCGCGGCAGTTCCGACACGATCGAGTCCGCAATCTCACGGATCTTCATCCGGGATTCGCGCATCGGACCGTGGGCAAAGGTGCGCGCGAAAAGGCCGCGCATGGCCCGATGCTCATCGCCATTGCTGAACAGGAAGAAATCCGACAGGAAGCGCGCAGCAAATCCATCCGGGATCTGCTTCAGCGCCACATAGTCCGACCCTTCGACCTGCTTCGTTCTCGGATCGGTCAACAGGCCGAGAACGTCGTTGGCCCGCAGCACCATGAACTGCTTCACGTCCAGCCCTATCACCGCGTGCTTCTCCCGGAGCGCGGCCAGGCACGCATGGGGGTCCTGCATCAGCGTGACAGGGTCGACCAATGGGGGACCGTCGAATTCGGCCAAGGCTTGCTTATTCATGCTCTTTGTCCATCAATTGGGTAGAGGGGCGGGCCAGCGTTCCCGGGGCACCTGGGATCAGGGTGCGAGGGCGACCGGCACCATCGAATTTGCCGGGTGTGATCTCAACCGCCGCCGTTGTAGCCAGCGTTGTAGGAGCAGTTGTAATAAGGGCCGCGAGGCGTTGTTTTTCAGCATGACGGAGCCAGCAATGCCGCCGAAACTCGAGATTTCGCTGTTGGGCGAATTGCGGGTCGTGTGCCTCGGATCGGAGGTGGCGCTGCCCGCTTCGCGGAAGGCCCGGGCGCTCCTGGCCTTCCTTGTCGCCACCGGACGGCCGCATCGCAGGGAACGTCTCTGCGAGATGTTCTGGGACCTTCCCGACGATCCCAAGGCGGCGCTGCGCTGGTCGCTGAGCAAGCTGCGCAAGGTCGTGGATGCGCCCGACCAGCCGCGCATCGTTGCCGACCGCGAACGGGTGCAGTTCGACGCCGAGGGCGTGCAGATCGACATCAGGGATGTGCACCTGCGGCTGCGCGAGCGTCAGGGACAACTCTCGGTTGGTGACCTCGAGATGATGGTGCAGCGCCTGGACAGGGTCTTTCTCGACGGGCTGGACGGCGCGGGCGACGACGCTTTCGACGCCTGGCTGACAACCGAGCGCGAGGACGCCGCAGTCGCCCGCATCGAGGTTCTGCAACAGCTGACGCATCATCCCGAGATTGCCCCGCCAATGGCCCAGAAATGGAAGCGGCTATGGCAGGACGCCGATCCGGCAAGCGCCGGGGTGCAGGCCGCAACGACGGCGCCGGACGTGCCGGATGCGGACTACTCCGAGGAGAGACCACCGGGTGATGGAGATGAAAGCGCCGGCAACGCGTCGCCGCCGGCAAAGCGCCCTGCCCGACCGAAGATGAATGCCAAGGCGCGGGCCCTGCGTGCGCAGCGGATCGGCTTCTGCGAGGTCCGCGACGGAACCAAGATCGCCTATGCCACGATTGGCGCCGGACCGCCGATACTGAAGGCGGCAAACTGGCTGAACCACCTGGAATTCGACTGGGACAGCCCGATCTGGGGCGGTAGTTTCGCAGCGATCGCACGCAACCGCACCTTCGTACGCTACGACGAGCGCGGCAGCGGCCTGTCGGACTGGGATGTGGCGGACCTAAGCTTCGAGGCCTTCGTCGAGGACCTCGAGGCTGTCGCAGACAAGCTGGGGCTCGACCGCTTCCCGCTGATCGGCATCTCGCAGGGCTGCGCCGTGTCGATCGAGTATGCGGTGCGCCATCCCGAGCGCGTCAGCGGCCTGGTGCTGATCAGCGGCTATGCGGCGGGCTGGCGGATACTGGCCAGTCCGGAAGAGCAGGCCAGACGCGAAGCGGTTCTGACCCTGACCGAACTGGGCTGGGAAACCGACAATCCCGCCTACCGGCACATCTTCTCGCAAACCTTCATGCCGGACGCGAGCGCCGAGGTGCTTTCCTGGTTCGACGAATTCCAGCGCCAGACGACGTCGCCGCACAACGCGGCACGCTTCCAGGACGCATTCGGCCATATCGACGTCAGGGACCGGCTGTCCCAGGTGAACACGCCGACGATCGTCCTGCATTCCAAACACGACCAGCGCATCCCGATCGATCTCGGCCGTGCCGTCGCACGCGGCATCCCCGACGCCCGGTTCGTGCCGCTCGAAAGCCGCAACCACATACTCGTCGACGACGAGCCCGCCTGGAGGGTGTGCTTCGACGCGGTAAGCGAGTTCCTCGCCGAGTACGGGATATAGGCGAGGGTTGGCGGTGCTGGGTGACAGTCTAGGGCGCGGCTCATGGGGTTATGACGAGTTTCATGTCGTAGCCGCTGATGTCTGCTTCCACGACTCGGCAAAGTCCCATCTGGATGTACTAAGGGAGGCGCAAGGCGGAATGATCCGTTCCGGGGCCGGTAACGGGCTGTGAACTAGCCGCGCGCATCACTGAAAATCCGGCGTCGGTGGGCGGAACGCGACGTGACTGCCGGGCGCCACACACGACTAAGTGTCTCTGGCTCCACTATCGACGATGCCGCGGTAAAACCGTCCCAGCAGGATGGGCGTCAGATACATCGGTATCTGGTAGCAGCCGATGAACAGCAACAACGGATCGGTCAGGTGAATCGGCAGCGCCGTCAGGAAAAGCGCTACGTTGCGATTGCCGGCGACTATGGCGAGCGGGACCGCAAGCCCGTGCATGCCACCGCGGCGCAACAGCATCGCCACACTGATCTGAACGACAATATTAACGCCGAAAGCGATGGCCAGATTGAGCGTAAACCAGGCCGGGTCGGAGGCGATCGCCGGTCCGACCGCCGACATAAGGCCGACAACCACCACCGCCATTGCTATCGCTGAGGCGCCGTCGATTGCGTGTAACGTGTCCGCACCGGGCTCGCGCAGCAAGCGCCCGCGGATGAAGAAGGCCAGACCCGCCGATGCGATGATGATGATGATCAGACGACCCGCTACGGTGAAAACCTGCGCCGTACTGTCGAGTTCGGGCGCCAGCCAGAATGCCGGCAATACCGTCAACGGCAGCAGCGCCGTGCCGACGATCAGTAGCCGCAGCGCGGGCGCGGGATCATGGCTGGCCATGATGGTTAGGTTTGGGCTGCCGGTGATGGGGGCCGCCGCCGCCATCAACACCAGCCCCGTCGCGAGCGTTCCGGTCCAGCCGAAACCGAGAAAGGTCAGCACCAGCGCCACCGGAAAGAGCACCTGAAACATCAAGACTGCGACCAAAGAGAACCCGATGTCGCGCGACGCACCAAGCACCTGGCGAGGACCAACGCGCAGCGCCGCCAGAAACAGCAGGGCCGCGATCATTTCGCCGATCCAAGGCTTCAGCGCCAGGGCGAGGTCAGGCAAGCCGATCCCGGCCAGGAGTCCCAACACCAGCAACATGCTGCCGTGCCGCCCCGCGAGTGAAAGGAGAGCCTTCATTGACTGGCCAGACGGCTTACCGGCATTTTACCGGACTTGCCGCATGTTTTCCGGCAACCAGGTGGCGAGCCCTGGGAACGTGATCAAGATGAACACCATCGCCAACATGATCAAGAACATTGGAAACGCTGCGCGCGCGATGAAGCTCATAGGATGGCCGGTCATGCCTTGCAGGACGAAAAGGTTGAAGCCGATCGGAGGCGTGATCTGCGCCATTTCCACGACCACCACGATGAAGATGCCGAACCAGAGTATGTCGATCCCAACCTGCCGGATCATCGGCTCGACAATGGCAATGGTAAGCACCACGACGGAGACGCCATCGAGAAAGCAGCCGAGGATGATGTAGAAGGCCAAAAGCACCATAAGGAGTTGGAACCGGCTCAGGTCGATCGAGGCGATCCATTCTGCAAGCGCGCGAGGCAATCCGGTAAACCCCATAGACAGAGACAGGAAGGCAGCTCCGGCAAGAATCAGCGCGATCATCGCCGAGGTCCGCGTGGCCCCCATCAGGCTTTCGAAGAAGTTTGCGGCCGACAGCGAACCCTGCGCCGCGGCGAGCGCCAGCGAACCGATGACGCCGATGGCCGCGGCTTCGGTCGCCGTCGCGATGCCGACATACATCGAGCCAATCACCAAGCTTATCAGAAGCAGGACGGGCAGCAGGAATCGCGACCGCTTGACTTTCTCGGCAAACGAAAGCGGCGGCTCGGCGGTCGGATCGTATTGCTTCGACAGCTTCGAGACGATGACCACATAGCACATGAATAGGAAGGCCAGTACTAGCCCGGGAAAGATGCCCGCGATGAACAGCTTGGTAATGGATTCATTGATGGCGACGCCGTAGACGATCAGCGTCAGCGAAGGCGGAATCATGAGGCCGAGCGTCGCCGCGCCGGCCAGAGTTCCGATAGACAGGTGCTCCGGGTAGCTGCGCTTCCGCAATTCAGGAATGGTCATCTTGCCGACGGTGGTGAGCGTCGCGGCGGAGGAGCCCGACACGGCCGCGAAGATCGTGCAGCCGGCGATGTTTGTGTGCAGCAATCCGCCGGGCAGCCGTCCCATCCACGGCGCCAGCCCCCTGAACATGTCTTCCGACAATCGCGTTCGGTAGAGAATCTCGCCCATCCAGATGAACATAGGCAACGCGGTGAGCGACCAGGACGAGGACGATCGCCAGACCACTGTCATCATCGCGTCGCCGGTCGGCCTACCTGTGAACATCTCCATCCCGACATAGGCGACGCCAAGCAAAGCAAGCCCTATCCAGACGCCTGAGCCGAGCAGCAGAAAGAGGACGAACAGGAAGATGCCGATGGCGTAGAACGGTTCCATCGTTACTCCGCTTGGCTCTGGTCGGAGAGGCTTTCTCGGATATTTTCGTGCCCGTTGATTATCAGATTGATGAGATTGTCGATCAGGCAGATAGCCAGGATGACGGCGCCGACAGCCATCGGCGTCTGCGCGATCCACAACGGGGTCACGTCCTGGCCCTGGCTGACATCGTTCAGCTTCCATGACCAGTAGACCAGTCTGACGGCATACCAAGCGAGATATGTGCCTGCTGCGGAGGCGACGAGGAGCGACCAGAGCTCACCCCAGAAACGCCGCTTGCCAAGAGCGTTCAACAGCAGGCTGACCCGAATATGTGCGCCGTGGTTTAATGTATGTGCAAAGGCCAGGAATGACGCCGACGCCATCAAATAGCCGGCATACTCGTTGGAGCCGTGAAAGGGGATTCCGGTCCAGCGGGCGGCGACCTGCGCCGCAATGACTAGGAGGATGGCGACCAGGCACAAGGCAGACAGCCAGGCGGCGTAATCATAGACCAAGTCGAGACCCCGGCGGATTGTGCGGGCTGCGCCTTCCACGAGATGCTCCCAGATTTTGCTGAAGGATACGGACCCGGCGCCGCCGGGTCCGTTCACCGCGCCGGCGTCAGTTGGCGCGATAGGCCTCGATGATGGCCTTGCCGTCGTCGCCGGCATTGGCCAGCCATTCGTCCGTCATCGTCTGGCCGAAGGCTTCGAGCTCGCCCGTCAGCGCCTCGCCGGGCTGCATCACCTTCATGCCGTTTTCTTCCAATGTTTTGAGATAGCCCCCGGATAGTTCCTTGACCTTGGCCAAGCCGCCGGCGGCCGCTTTCTTCCCGCATGCCGTCACCGCGGCTTTGGAAGCTTCGTCAAGCGCTGTCCATGCATCCTTGTTGACGAAGACCACATTGCGCGGCAACCAGGCTTGTACGTCGTAGAAATGGGTCAATTGCTCCCAGACCTTCGAGTCGACGCCCGTCGCGCCGGACGAGATGAAACTTTCCACTACGCCGGTCGCTAGAGCCTGGCTGAGTTCTGCCGCCTCGATTTGCACCGGCGCCATGCCGGCGAGTTCAGCGATGCGGGCGGTGGCGGCATTATACGCGCGAAATTTCACGCCCTTGAGATCAGCCACCGAACTCACATCCTTTTTCATGTAGAGCCCCTGCGCCGGCCAGGCGACCGCGTAAACATAAACCAGGTTCTCGGCATCGAGGGCCGCCTTGAGCTTGTCACTCGCTGCGGCCCACAGTTTTTCCGAGGCCTCGAAGGACGTTGCCAAGAAAGGTATGGAATCGATGCCGTAGAGGGGGTTCTCATTGGCATGTGCCGAGAGAAGCCGCTCGCCGATCGGAGCCTGACCGGTTTGCACGGCGCGCTTGATGTCGTTGCCGCCAAACAGCGAACCGCCGGGATGAGTGACGATCTCCAGCTTGCCTCCCGTGCCTTCATTGACGCAGGCGGCAAAGGCGGCTGCGTTCTCGGAATGGAAATTGGTGGCCGGATAGGCCATCGGCATATCCCATTTTTCGGCGAGGGCGGCGCTCGCCGAAATTGCGGTGAGCGCAGTGGCCGCCATCAGACATGTGAGATGCTTCATTCCCGTTCCTTCCATTCCCGATTGAATTAGTGTCGCCCATTGAAATCGTGAAGGAGCCTAGGGTGCAAGGTCTATATTCGGGCGGCGCACGAAGTGAGCGTGGCCGAAGATACTCGCAACGTCATGGCGGCTTGCTGGCTTTGCAACTACCGGCGACGCCACCGACAGACCACTGCCGCGCTGGAGGATCACGAAAATATCCTGATGACACGAGCGGCTCGGACCATTGGCGGCTAGGGTTGAAAGGAATGGCACTGAAGACCCGCAAGGGCGGGCCGGCACATGGGATAGCACCGGCGACTACGCCCTCGAGGTCACACCTTAGATGATGATCAGGGAACCGACGAGCACATCGCCGTCTGGCATGACAATCTCGATGCGGTCCTCCAGTCAACCCGAGCTCGGCAGCGCTTCGTCGATCGCCGAAGGCGGTTGGCCGGATCGTCTCTCCAGGCAGGAGCGCCTGTCTAATCTATTTGGAGGACTGTGGCGTAGGGAGCGCATAGATGCAATCTGACCTACGCAGCAGCATCGGACCGTTTATCGATCTCTTCGAGGAGGTTGTGTTGATGAATTCCATCGTACGGGAAGAGTCGGGTCTCCTTATAAAGTGCGCTCAGGGCCTTTGCCGCAAGGGCGTTCTTCGAATTATTGGCGGAGAAGCAATGATGCAGCGTCGTTGCAGGGTTGTGCTCTGTCCCGGCGAGCAAAGCATCAAAGACGGGGCATTCTGAAGGATCGGTCCCTCCAACGAGCATCGCATGTCGCCAGCGGTTTTGGAGCGTTGTATAGAGGGCCATCAGGTGCCCAGCACTTGTGCCGAAGGCGATTGTGCCAGCATATCCACGATCGGCCGTCCATTTGCGAAGATGGTCGGCCGTTTCTTGAGGTGTCTCGCTCAACCCTGGGATCCCCAGTTGGTAGTACTGGTCCAGAGGATCGCGCAGCAAGAGCAAGTCGTAGCCTCGTCCACCCAGAGCCTGCAAGATTTTGTAGGTAGGCAGCATCAGCCAGTGGGCCCGCCCCGTGAAGCCAACCACCAACGTCTTTGCGGCCGGCTCTCCCGTTGTTTGAAACAGCACAGAGTTTTCCGATTGAGTGGCTACGGCCCAACGTTCCCTATCCTGCCAAGCTAGCAGGTCGCACAAGGTTGTGTGAATCCAGGCTTCTGCCTCCCGCGAGGAACTTCTGGCCCACCGACTAAGCAAACGCAGGAACGGCTGGCGGTCGTGTCGTTCTAGCGCCCGAATGAGGCACTCAGGATCAAAGGCCCCTGTAAGCCGTGAATAGAGCCGCTTGCGCTCGCTCTGCTCGGCTCCAGCGACGCCAGCCGGAAGTTCGGGTAGGCGTCCCGCAAGAAGGCCCGCTTCGCCCGCCCCTCCTTCGTGAACCATAGCCGGGCAAAGCGACCGATCCATAGGCGTCTGTCGCGCAAGTATCTAGCAAATCGCTTCGCGAACTTGCCGCGCGCACCGATATTTGGCTCGCTCCCAGTTTCGGCTTCCAGCATGTCGACGATCCTGTCGCTTGCCAGAGCGCCATCCAGGCTAACGATGTGATGGCGCAGCTTTTCCTCCCGCGCTTTTGTCAGGCCCGTCGCCTCACCGGCCACGATACGAGTGATCTCGGCAGCCAATTGCTCCGCGTCCCGACAGTCTTGGCCGAACGCATGCACAAGCGGATTGTCAAACTCGTCGGACACCCATGGTCTGAAGTTAAGCACTGGAGTCGCAATGACAGCCGCCTCGACCCCGGTCGTGCAATTGTTGTGTATCAACGCCTTTGCGCCGATTAGCCATGGGACCACGCTGCCCTCGAACACGATCTCGACATTGGAGGCGGTTTCGCCGCCTCCTGCCAGACGTCGTGTCGTTCATTCGGGTGCGGTCGGACAATGAGCTTAAGAGGTGCGATTGCTTCTGCCAGCGGGTAAATCAGTTTCTGCATGGCCTCGAAGGTCGAGCGCTTGTTGGCCAGAAAGGAACGCTCGATTTCGCGCCCGCGATCGTTCATGGCCCAGGCAGCGAGTAGAACTCCTTCGCCCTGCGGCGTGACATTGTTGACGGCCGGAAAGTTGGTATTCAATAGTACATAGTCGCCGAAGCGCTTCCGCAGTTCATCGACGCGCGCGTAGAACAACTTCTTGCATTCTGGTCGTAGAAGGTCGACGCGGGGATTTCCGACCGAGACAGTAGGACAGCCGATGCGCTCCTCCATATCGTCCCACATCTGCTTGTCGCTGTCGCCCCAACATAGTACCTTGGAGACGTTTCGGAACGCTCCGTGCCGATGCTTCTTCAGGAAGATTTCGTCGGATTGACGGACGAGCGCCTCCTCGTCCAGGACGAGCACACGGTTTCCGAATAGCCGCAGTATTTCGAAGTTGTCGGGATTTTGTCGCGCCGTGTGCGAAAGGAAAAAGCCTGGCTTCAGGACAGAGACCTCCCCGCGGAACGTTCCTTTGAAGCCGAGTAGACACTCAAATCCCCGCTCGCACGCAGTCAACGCAAGCAAGAGCTTCGCGTCCAGTTCCCTCGGCTGACTTGTGATCGGCAAATAGAGTCGCGTCATAAATATGGCCTGCGCAGGTGACGGTGCTTTTGATAGATCATGCCGCCTTGGCGATCCACACCGAAAAACGCCCACTGGCCTGCGTGGTCCTGTCGTTCAAGTCAGAAAGTGCTACGTTCAATCTATGGCCCGTACGGCGGGCGAGCACGCGCGGGACTATGGTGTAGCCCTCCATCTGTATGCGACCCAAAGCGTATTTCTCATTTTCAGGAGACGAGACGACCGGGAGAAGATATACGGCAAACTAGGGTATTTTGCGGGATTACCGCCGGGACCCGCCAGCTCGGGTAAGAATATCGGCATTTTCGGCGCGGAGAATTGGGCAGTTGGAATGGCGGCAAAGCTGAGCATAGTCGGAATCACCCGCTATTCCGTTCTTCATCAAAGAAGCTTCGCCGGAACACGCGGCCTTGCTATCGACGATGCGCGCAATTTGCTTTGGCGGCCAGAGCGGCTGGCCCATCGCGAACAGCTGTTTCGAGCAATTGCCCTACCTTCGCTGGATCAGTTCGCTGCCCGCTATCATAACTTTCAGCATGTCATCATGCTGTCTCACGATTTGACGGCGATGTTCAAACAGAGGATCGTGAACATCGCTGCCGCCCGGCCATGGTTGCAGATTGTGGAAAGTCGTCCAGGTGACGACTTTTCTGTGGTCAAGCCCCTGCTTCGAACAATCGTGGGCGATAGCCGAGCCTTTGTCTTCCGACTAGACGACGACGACGCGATGGCGCCGCAATACTATCTCGACGCCATACTCGCCAATGCAAACTGCACCGATGGTACGGTGTTGTCGCCCGACGAGGGATATATGGTCAGGCCGGCCTGGAAGGGGGTCTCATTAAAGAAAGAACGCATCCCGTTCGTCTCGGCAGGCCTTGGAGTATACACCAGAGGGCCGGACCCGATATCTATTCATGACCTTGGAAATCAAAACAAACTCGCAAAAAAATTCCCTGTAATTCATGTCAAGGGTCGGCTCTGGCTTCGTTCGAAAACGCTCACGAGCGACACTGTCATGCAATCGTGGAAAAAGTGGCGTTATTTTCCGGTGTCGCTCACGGAATTGGGACACGTTTTAGAGAGCACGTTCCCTGGACTCTCGGCACAGGCAGTCATCGATGCTATCACTCGGTCGGCAGTTAGCGCGAAGCCGGTCGAAACCTGACACACTGCCTATTCCCGAAGACTGGATTGAATGCAGGCGCTAACAGCGCCCGGCTCGCCGGGCTAGATTCAATCGCAACTCTGCCGGCCAACGGTGGCCGGCGCGCGTCGTCCAAGTCATTGAATCTTGGCACAGGGCTAGCTCAATGGACCCATCGAACAACCCGACCAGCGCTGCCTCGAGTTCCGCTCGGAAAAGAGCTCCGCCGATGCACGCATGACGGCCAAGGCCAAAAGCCAGGTGTCCGGCCCCCTTTCGATCGACGACGAACCTGTGGGGCTCCTGAAAGACGGATGGATCGCGATTTGCAGCGCCGATACCTAGCAGCACAACTGAGTTCGCCCGGATGGTCTTGCCGCCGATGACGATCGGTTCCAGCGCAATGCGACCTTGGTACTGGCCGGGACTCTCATATCGAAGGCACTCGTCTACTATGCCGTGTATCGACGGTCCGCCGCCGCGGATAGCGTCGATCGCCTCTCGATGACGAAGAACGGTCGAGATTGCTCCCGTAAGTCCGGCTTGAACATTCTCTATTCCGTCCGCTATCAGGAGCATCGTATTATCAACCATTTCCTCAGGCGAAAGTTCATGCTCGACGTGACAATCGTCCAGAAGGTGTGTGAGGAAATCATCCTGCGGCGATTGTCTCCGAGACTCCAACACCTGCTCAATGTATGACCTGAATTCGGCAAGGCCTTGATTTACACTGTCCACGATATCAGGTGGAATATGATGGAACATGTAGAACAGAAGGTTGCTCCATGCCTTCAGCCTAGCAACGTCAGCGCTCGGAAGCCCCATCATCTGGGTGATGCAGGTGGCGGCAAACGGCTCTGCAAACTCCGCTGAGAACTCCATCGCCGACTTCCCAGCGAGTCTTGCTACCATGCTTTCAGCGACATTCCGCACCAGCGATTGCCGTTCTTTGATGAGCGCTGTGAGCGTCTTGGCGAAAATCCGACGAGGTTCGCGATGTTTCGGTCCGTCCCGAAAGGCCACAAGGTTCGCCGCCACATCTGCGCAGACGTGGCGCGTTCGGTTGCTTTCGTGCACGACAGAGAAGCGCGATGGTCTATTGCTGAGACCGGGGTTCCTCAATGCCGCGCAGACATCTTCGTAGCGCGTCAGAAACCAGAATCCCATTTTTGAGTAGTGGACTGGATCGTCCCTACGGAGCCGGTCATATACCCCATAGGGATTCTGAATAAATTCTGGATCGGTCAGATCTAAAACCGTCATAGCCACCTACCCCAAACACTTTGTTGCATGATCTGGCTAGGGATTGCAAGGAACGCTCCTCGTCAGTGAAGAGAGGTCATGGAACGTGCTCCCGTTTCGTCCGCGTCTATAAGCTAGCCTTTACATGTTGTAATTCTTGAGGATCCGGTTGCTCGACATCTTGCGACGTCAACAATATCTATGACCGGGACCCGCCCCGCACCTGTAACTCGGCATCGGCATGATACCAAAGGTCGTGGAGCGACGATGGGTCAAATCGCATCCTCGATCTCGCGAAGGCGACGCATCACGCTTAAATGCAACAGCATTCATCTGTGAGGTAGACTTGTTACTCTAGAGTCCCCTTAGTATTACCTCGCCATGTGGATAAAGATTAGTTCTTTAGCGCGAAGTCCTGGATCGGGCTGAGCTGCCAGTTCGGTTGCCCGGTAACCGCCAGCTTACGCTTTTCCTGCGGCGCGCCAGACGTATAGGTAAACGTAACGAGCAGCCGGTGCCCTTCTTGCACCTGGCCGCCGCGGTGGTATCCGACTGTATCGGCCATGATCATCGTGCCTGCCGGCCCGGTGCACCGGGTCCACCGATCTTCGGGGAACGTCTTCGCCATCTCCTGATCGAGAACTCGGCGCGGATGTTGGTGTTCGGGAAGTCGTTCGCAATCTGCGCCCAACGGGTGGCTTCCCCCGATGAAACTGAATGGCCCCTGTTTCGGACCGACATCGTCTAAATATATGAAGACCTTGACCGTCTTCAGATCCTCGGGGTCCCGATGCCAAAGCTGCGAAGCTTTGGCGTCCTGATCGACTGGGAAATTCAGCCAAGAACTGATTGCATGGAGTTGAGGCCACATACCCATATAGTCAGCCACGATCTTCAGCAGGCGCTCGTCCAGCGCGAGGCGCAGCAACGGGTGACCGGCATCGATCGGATCGCTGAAATTAACAATTTGTATCAGATAGTCCTTGTTTTGGCCGGAGTTGCGGCCGTTCGTCAACGTATCCTGGACTTTTTCGCTCGCCACTTCGGCCCGTATGACTTGCTCGCCTTCCCTAAAGGCGGCCAGTCCGCTGTCGCTAAGGAAGTCCGTCACATTTCCAATGACAATGCCCTTTTCAGCGAGTTGCCTGACGATTGATCGCGCTGTGGAATCGAGATCAGTTCCGCCCGCCTGTCGCCGCGTGCGCTCGGCATTGATCCCTCGGCGCCAAAGCACATGCTTCAAACGCCCGATCAATGAATGGTCCAGTACGCAATGTGTCAAGGAGTGAGGCCTGACGAACTTCTTGATCGGCGATGACATCCTATTCTCCCACCATTTCGGCGACGCCCTGACGATCATCGTGGTCCAATGGCATCCGTATGACACGACGAGTACACCCGACCCAGCGTTGGTCGAGCACTAGAATCGAAGTCGCCGCACGATGCAAGATTGTGCTTGGCTCTCGCGAAACGCGCGAGAAATAGAAATTAGCCGTCCAACGCTGCCTTGATGTCTTCTGTTGCCCAAACTGGCCAATGACAATGCCTGGATTGGCGATAGTCATCCCCGTTCGATGGTGAACATGTTATCGCTGATCACGCGAACACGCATCCCCTTGAACCTGTTCAGCGTTTTGGAGAATTCCCCTACGCGGTCGCTCAACTCCGACTCGACAAGCGGCGGAAACTGGCGTGCGAACAGCTTAAGTTGCTCGGTAGAGTAGTCGAGGATGGTCGTATCCATCTTCATCGGACTCAAATGAGGAAATTCCCGCCGGATCACCGCCAGGCGCCGCCGTCCGCTGCGCCTCAGATAGAGACGCGTCGCGCGCCGAACCCGGAGCGCCTTGAGACCGACGGCAATCTTAAGGCGTTCACTCATGTCGGTCAAGCTTGGTCGACGATGTGGCGGGTGGAGTGCTTCAACGAGGGCGACGATGCGCTGGCATGACAATTCGCCTGAGAGGCTTGCGATATGTGCCGACAAATGCGCGGCATCTGACTTGCGGTCGGAGCGGACGACGATGTCTCGTACCGCTGCCGCCAACTCCCCGGCATCTGCACAATCGGCCCCCAGGCTGTGGGCAAGTTCGTTGTCGAACTCCGCACACCACGGGCGGAAATTGAGCACCGGCGTGTCGCAGGCCGCGGCTTCGACGGCAGTTGTGCAGTTGTTGTGGATAAGCGCCCGCGCGCCAAGAAGCCAAGGCACCACACCTCCTTCAAAAACAACGCGTATGTTCGGGAGCGCTGCAGCGGCGGCATGCCAGGGATCGTGATCTTCGTTCGGGTGCGGGCGGATGACCAGCAACAGCGGGGCAACCGCTTCGGCAAGCGGACGCACGAGGGCCAACATTGCCTCAAACATGCGCCGCTTGTTTGTCAGGAAGGCGTCCTGGATCTGCCTTCCGCGGTCGTCTAACGCCCATTGCGCAAGGCGCATCCCGCTTCCGCGCGGCGTCTGATTGTTCACGGTCGGAAAGTTCGTGTTCAACAGGATATAGTTGCCAAATCGCTCTCTCAGTGCGGCGACCTGAGGATCGAAATAGGCGCGCACCTCTGGCCTCATCAGATCAAAACGTGGATTGCCCACTATGCTGAAGCCGCCTCGAAAATCGAGGCCTGCAGTGTGCCACATGTCGAAATCGTCCTGTCCCCAGCATAGGACATGACCAACGTGTTCGAAGGCACCGCGAGGATGCTTGCCGAGGAATATTTCATCCGATTGGCGGACGAGCGCCTCTTCGTCGAGCACGACGACATTGTGGCCGAACTTGCTGAAGCGGCGTATATTTTCGGACTTCTGACGTGCGTTGTGGGCCACAAGGACACCCGGCTCCAACCGCGCTAAGCTTTCGTAGAAAGCGGACTTGTAGCCTACCAGGGGTGAGATCCCGCGGTCGGCCGCGAACAAGGCGAGGAGGATCTTTGCGTCCAACTCGCGGGGTTGGCTTGTTATGGGGAGATATAGATGAGGCATCAGAGGATCATTCGGTAAGTCGAAGGCCGGTTGCTGTCCAATGCACAAATCCCTGATCGGCCGCAACTGCATGAACGCCAATAAGAACTGTGTTCAAAGCTTCAAACTGGCGTTCGCTGCAAAGCCCGCGAAACGGCGGCGTAAGGGTGCCTTCCGCAATGAGAGCCGGCAGTGCGTTGACGTCTCTCAACCGGAAATAGGGTTGCCCTCCCGCAGCATAGTGAGAGAGTGCGCCGCTGGAAAGACGTTTGGCGCCATCGTCCCTGACACAAATAATCAGGTCCTCTCCAGGCCGGATGGCACTGCCCACGCTGCGCATTATCGGGACGAATGGTTCGATCCCTTCCTTATTGAGATCGAGCATTCGGGCGGTTTTTGCTGGCCCCAGGCTTGCCGCGCTAATAACCGCGACGGCGATAAAGCGGTGCAGGGGGCGAGTGAAGGCGATGACGATTACTGCGGCAAGGCAAGCCAGAATTTGCGGGAGGAAAAGGAGTGAATATCGGGGCGAGACATATCCAGACGCCATTGCGACAACGACCGCATAGACCGCCAGCATTATTGGCAAAATCCACAGGGCACGCCTGCCAGTCAGCCACGGCAGCCAGATCATGGCAGCGATGCCGGGGATGCGTAGAAACGGCTCGCCGTTTATCAGCAACGTATAAACGGACCGGCGCGGCCCGCCCGAGTCCTCCCCAGTAGGTGAGAAGCGCTCCAGGAATTGCTGGACAAAGGCTTCGTGGACAGCCGCGCCGCCATGACGAAACCATTGCAGCAGGGGCCAAAAAAGGATCAGCACCGTCGCGAGCACCAGCGCCAACCCAAAATGACGCGAGCCGAGGCTAGCGCGTAGTCCAGCGGTCCTGGTTGGCCAAAGCAGTTGACCGAGGATGGGGGCGGCTGCGAAGGCGACGGGAATCGGAGCTTTCTGAAGCGCACCCAAACCACAGGCAAGCGCCACGACGTACCACCATCGGGGGCGTTCCAGTGCCCGGAAAGAAGCGATCATAGCAAGTGTAGCAAAGAAGGTCGCCCCATTATCCAAAAGGCCGGATAGACTGCTCTCCCAAAAACGCGTCGAACTGGACATCAGAACAATAGCAATAGGCGCTACCCAGCGGTTCGCGGGAAGGACTAGCCGTGCGAGGAGGCCTATGTTGACCAGGATCCCCAGCCCAAACAGGAAGGAAGGAAGACGCACTGCAGTTTCCAAGCCTACGCCCGCCCGCAGCAGGCCGGCCGTCATCCAATACTGGAGGGGTGGCTTCTTGAACGTGGGTTCATTGTTGGAAAAGACCGTAAACCAGTCGTCTCTAAGCAAGAAGGAGTTCGATCGGTCCAGGGTCAGAAACTCATCGCCGTGGTGAAGACTGCCCACCGGCAAAAGAACGGCATGATAGGCTGCCAAGAACAACAGGATGACCGTAGCCACCAATGTCGGTTGCGCAGTTCGCATGATAGACGCGTGCATCACGTTGCCTGGTTCTCATCGAGTGTGTGAGCGCCGTGGCTGAACCACCCAAAATGGGTCCTTGCGCAGGTGCCGCCCGATCACTGGTCAGATATCATAGATTTTCCGTGCACGCGAAGCAGCAAGATTACTTTTGTTCGTACCCGAAAGCACCGTACCAGGGACAGGGTAGCTGGAACCTCTCCGCTTCGTATGGCATAGTACAGGGACATGGGCTGGGTCAGCGC
Organism: uncultured Rhizobiaceae bacterium; assembly: GCA_947259295.1. Classification (GTDB taxonomy): domain Bacteria; phylum Pseudomonadota; class Alphaproteobacteria; order Rhizobiales; family Rhizobiaceae; genus CAMYMG01. Next base: position 19,498 of record CAMYMG010000055.1, on the reverse strand, counting down.
ACTCAACAGCAATGTCGAGCGCCTACTTGAACACATTCGCTGGGGACACGCCGCCATTGCCGCCGGACCAGACTGTTGCAGTATGCAGGGTTGAAACTGTTGCCGGGCCATCCGTCAGGCACGTGGTCGTCGCAATCCTCACATACAAGCGCGGTGAACTTTTAGGTAGGCTCTTGGCCGAGTGTTCAAGGTTGGAGGTAACCGACACGTTTCGGCAGACCCTGCTCGTTATCGACAACGACCCGGACGCTTCCGCAAGACCGATTGTAGATCGCCACCGCGCCACCGGCGCCCAGGTCCGCTATGCTGCGGAACCGCGTCGAGGGATACCTATTGCGCGCAACAGAGCACTCGACGAGGCGCTGGCGATGGATGCAGACGCGCTTTGCTTCATCGACGACGACGAGTATCCGGACGGTCGATGGCTGTGCCGATTGGTGGAGTGTTGGCAGACGACCGGCGCTCATCTGGTTGGCGGACCGGTTGAAGTGACCGATCCGCCAGCCGACGCGAACGGATTTCAACGGTTTATCAACGCGAGCCTAGCGGGGCGGATGCGTCGCAAGAACCGAATCACCGCGGAGAGGGCCATGCGGGGCAAGCGGTACGCGATCGTAACCAACAATTGGCTGTGCGATCTTGCCTGGCAAAGGCAGTCAAACGTGCGCTTTGATGAGACCATGCTGGTGACAGGGGGGTCAGACACAGCCTTCTATCGGGCCGCGCGCGCTGCTGGCGCGGTCCCCGAGTGGTGCCCGGGCGCTCTTGTATACGAGACAATGACCTTGGACAGATTGTCTTTGATCTATCAGTTCGTTCGCGGCGCAGCTCAGTCCAACGTCAACTTCCAGATCAAGCGCGCGACGATGTCGGGAGGATTGGCCGCTGCACAGATCCCGCTGTTCGCGGCCAGATTCGTGATCGCAATCTTCCTTCTCGTCGTGCCCGTCTACGGCGTCGCTTCGCTGATCATCGCCGTTCGCTCCATGGGATGGTCGGTAGGGCGGGTGATGGCGCTGATTGGTGCACAATCGAAGCTTTATAAATAGAGAGTGGGACTGCATGGTACCTGGTTGGCACGTGCAGCTATAAAGTTACAATAGCGAGCCCATGAACCCATGCGCAGTCAATGTATGGCGTAGCTGCGTCTTTCCATGAGCCAGCGGTCGACTTCCGAGCGAACAAAGGCGAGTTGTTCGCCAGTGAAGGAGTGAAGGTAACGTTCCTCGGTATAGTATTTGAGATCGAACGGTTCGTCACTCTCGCCACTGGCTGAGGAGTTTGCCGATCCTCGCTTGAGGCGGTTTCCCGGAGGAGCCGACACGTCGGACGCTCGACGTCGCAGGGGAATAGCGTCTTCAACAAGGCGCAAGCCGGGGGGATCGGTGATTAGGTGCTCATAGTTAAATCCGACAACCTGGAACCGATCTCGGTCCAACGTCTCCAAATTCCAGTAGACGAAGTTCCAGTACTGCACCGGATTTGCGAAACGCAATTGAGGGGATCCCGGCAACTGACTATCAGAAATTACCACGGGACCCGTCAGGAACCTGTCGAAATCCGGGTGAGCGTTGAGACTGATCCGCTGGCCTTCGAGCACCTTTCTTTGGTTGTAGCGGTGCAGGGACACAATAAAGGCGTACGGGTTCTTAACCACGTATGCTACGGCGACCGCGGGATAGCGCAGGCTGGAGCCGGCGGAAAGTACCGGAACGCCAGAGTGCTTCCAGCCGAACGCGTTAAAATTCACACGGATATAATAGTTTTGTTCCAGCATATATTTGAGGAGGTTTGTGCCGCTGCGGAGCGCGCCGCAAACAGCCACCGCCGACGGCTCATCGGAACTCTGCAACTGGCCGGAACTGCTCGACCACAACTTTCCCAACAGGCGGATCACCGCGTCACCTTACCAGGCGGCTGATAGTTGAACGCCGCAACATCCGCGGTGTAGAGCCGCTCAATACCGCTGACCGTCTCGGCGTCGTAGTAGTCGGACCATTGCGGGTGGCTCTCGCGCCTATTTCGATGCAATACCTCGCGCCAAGGTCGCTTCCTAGCAGGACGACTGCCGGTTCTGTTGACATGCGGCAACGACGATCTGAGCCCCAAGTGCGCAGCGACCTCCGCGAATTCTTCTTGCAACCTTTCGAAGCGCAGGAGCACATCCACCAGCTGCCCACCTTTGTCCATGATGAAGTCGCTCTGCGGCCGCACAAACCAGTAGTGGCCTTCCCACGCGCGATTGGCAAACTGCTCCGGCAGCCATTCAAAGACGAAGGCCCCAAAGGATATATTGAGATCAAGGTGTCTGTAGAGCGAAACGGCTCGGGCCCACGGGTTCCGAACAACAGCGAAACGGAAGTAGGCATCGAACATCGACTGGGGCACGTACTGGCATCGAACGTATTCAGCGGCCATCAGGTGCGCAAGGCGCGGTGGACCGAGCAGCTTCTGGTCGTTCGGGCGTAGCAGCAGTGGCGCGCGTGTTTCCCACGTCAACGCAACCTCGTTAAGGAACACAGTCTCGACACTCTGGCCGGCGCATTTCGGTATGTGTACGAAGATCGCCTTGTGGTGATGCGAGATCATGCCTTGGTCCGCTGATAGCCAGAGTGACAGCCCTAACGCGCGTCGCTAATCGTCTACCATCGAATTCAGGAACCTGGCCAGTTCACCGATCTTGTGCAGTTCGAACAGCAGATTGTGGTCGGTGAAGCGCCGGTCCTTAAGAAGCGACGTCTTTGGTAGAATGCCCTTTAGCTGATTTGCAGCGTCGACGTCCCTTGCGTTGTCCGCGAAGGTGGCGACAACTCTGGTTGATGGATTCGGCTGTAGCGAAGCCAGCTTTTCCACGAAAGCGGGGTGGCGCGCGGGGCTGGCAGATCCGATTGTGATGGCCTTCGAGAACTTCCCCCGGATGGCGCAGATCACGGCCGCCAGACCACCGCCGCTTGTTCCAAGCGTCACGACGCGCCGAAATTCGCGCCGGGCAGCGAAATCTTCCACGAAGTGGCTGACTTCTTCGATAGTCGAACCGGCGCCCTCAACCCCGTCGATAAACATCTTCCGTCGCGGATCGTTAAGGAGCAGCAGTTCGAAGCTGTCGTGGTCGAGGCAATTTAGTATGTGATAGGTGGGCAACATCAGTCGTAACTGGTTTCCGGTGAAGCCGGCGATGAGAGTCTTGCCGGCTGCGTCCTGTGCTCCACCCTTATAGTAAAGCATCATTTCGGAAATGGCCGTGCGCTGCCAAGCGGATTGCTGCGGGTCTCCACGCAGATCACGGGCTATTCTGCGACACCATCGACCGTGCCGCAGTCGCAGGCCGTACTTCGCAAGCGGGCCCAGTCTCCGCGCACTACCGGGTAATGTGCCGTGCGAGCGGCCCATCAGGTATCGAAGCTCGTCCGGTGTTGCGTAGACCGACATGGCATCCTGAGCTGCCCTGAGTTCCGTCGCCGAACCAACTTTGGCGAGTTGCTCTAAAATCGTAACGGGTTCTGACGACTTGCCGGATACACCGTCCTCGATGCGCAAAAGGGCGGCCGCGGCCGCTTCGGACGTGTCCGCAGTGGTTTCCAGGGAAATTCCTTCTTGGGCTAGCGCATCGGCCAAACCTGCAACAGTGGAGTGTCGCGAGAATATCTCGTTCGGAACCGGCTGACCCACGGCCCTTTCGAGAGCAAGCATGATGCGCATTCCAGACAGCGAGTCGCCGCCCAGCCTGGCAAAGTCGTCATGCACGCTGACGTCGTCGACAGCAAGTTCCTTGGCCCACAGCTGAACGAGAAAGGCCTCTGATGCGTTTCTCGGGGGGACATGGCCCGCGTCGTCACGCGCCGAGTTCACAATACCCGCCAGCGCGAGCCTGTCGATCTTGCCGACAGGGTTGCGCGGCAGCCTGTCCAGCACCATGATCCTGCCAGGTATTTTGAAACTCGAAAGCCGCTCCGCGAGAAATTCGCGAAGCTGATCCTGGGACAAAGTCTGACGCAGAACGACCGCAGCGGCCACGTCCTCGCCGAGCGTTTTGTGTTTCACCGAGAAAGCCGCTGCCTCGGCCACCGCGGGATGGGTCAGCAGCGCGTCATCCACCTCCTGCGGATTGACCTTTTCACCGCCGCGATTGATGAGTTGCTTGACCCGCCCGGTGAGGAAGAGGTCTCCGTCGCCATCGATGTAGCCGATATCTCCAGTATGGAACCAGCCGTTCCGAAATGCGTTTCGATTGGCTTCGGTGTCCTGCTCGTAGCCCTTGAAAACATTCGGCCCGCGTACAGCAACTTCGCCTACCTCATCCCGCGGAGACTCTTCGCCATCTGGACCGAAAATTCTGATGTCGGCTCCGCACGATCGGCCGACCGAGCTCGGCTTTCGAACAGCAGGAGGCAGGGCGGTGGACGCAATCAGTGGTCCTGCTTCTGTCATTCCGAATGTTTGTATAATGGGAACGCCGAATGCCGTCTCGGCCCTCTGCATCAGCAATGGAGGCAACGCGGCTGCGACGGATCGTACTAGTCGGAGACTGTTCGGCTTGCATTCTATCGAATACCGTTCGGCGTAGCCGATCAGTTCGTTAAGGGTGGTCGGAACCACTTGACACCAGGTTGGGCTACTTTCCTGCAAGATTTTGAAGAACAGCGCGGCATCGAAGCCGCGCGAGCAGATGATGCTGCCCCCAGAAAACAGTGGAGCGAGCAGCAGGTCGACCAAGCCGCCAATATGGTATTGCTCCCACATCGCAAGACAGCGGTCGTCGCGACCGAGGCCGATCGAGCGGCAGACATCCCTAGCCGAAGTGCAGACGTTGCCATGTGACAGCGGCACCAACTTTGGCAGGCCCGTCGACCCGGAGGTCATAAGTACAAGCGCAATATCATCGCGATCCGCCTTGACGGGAACTTTAGTCGCCGGCTCAGCACCAATGATGTCGTAGGTTTCGGAAATGCGAAGCAGCGGCAGCCCCCGCCTCTCCGCTATCGACACGGCAGGCCCATCTTCGGCCGCACTCACTAGCACCGCATCGATGTCGGCGCGGCCGAAATACATGTCGAATTCGGACGGCGTACTTGCGGGATTAAAAGGTGCAGCTTCGGCCGCGAACGTCACACCAAGCAGGGCTACCGCTAACTGAGAACCGTTGGCCATCACGATCCCGATGCGGGGCCGTCGGCGTCTGGCTGACACGTCGGCCGCCGCTATGCTAGCTCCTATGGCCGACGCCTTTTGAAACAGAATGGCGTACGACAGCCTTTCGCCCTTCTCGGTCTGCAGTGCGAGCGCGCCCCCGTCGGACTGGGACCTACTCGCAAGAAGGCTGACGATGTCAAGCATGGCTACCATCGGTCAGTAAGAAGGTCATGGGGCTCGATAGCGAGAAATTCATTACGATCATTTTTTTTGAAACGAGCGGTTCGCGGCCGCTTGGGAAGTCCGCATTTTGCGCTACTACAGTTGCAACGGCGACGCTAGCCTTAAGGCGTCCGGACCGCGGATAACTTGACGCAAAAGTTGCGCATGTTCGAGTCCACAGGAGCTTCCTTCACGGCCGGAGTACCGCACCGTCACATTCGGCACAACTCAATCCACGAATCGTGAGGACACATTGCGATTCCGGTGATCAATCGATCCCTGCGGCTTCTGGACATCGGCAATGACTCCCTATACGGGATCGTTGCTTTTCCTTGGGGGTGACCAATGTATAGCATCAGGATCGTTGGCGCGGGTTCGATAGGCAATCACCTCGCGCACGCTGCACGGACGCGCGGATGGCAAGTCACGCTCACTGATATAGATCCCGTCGCGCTGGCGCGGGCGCGCGACGAGATTTACCCCGGCCGGTACGGAAAATGGGATCCCGAGATCGTCCTGAAACGGTCGGTAGATTCCATGCGCGACGAGGCCGACGTCGTCTTTATTGGAACCCCACCCGATACCCACATGGGGCTTGCCTTGGAAGCGCTTGCCAATGCTCGCCCCAAGATCCTGCTTATCGAGAAGCCTCTGGCTGGCCCCGACCTCGCTGGATGCGACGAGCTTTTGAGAGCCGCTGGCAAAGCGGGCGTATTCTGCGCAGTGGGCTACAACCACTGCCTCGGCAAGAATACCGTTCTGACGGATCGCATCCTCGGCAAAGGGAAATTGGGGCAACCGCAGACGATCTCTACCCGGACACGCGAACACTGGGCCGGCATTTTCAATGCTCATCCGTGGCTATCGGGGCCACCCGATTCCTATCTAGGTTTCTCCGCGCGCGGCGGCGGCGCCAGCGGAGAGCATTCGCACGCAATCAATCTATGGCAGCATTTCGCCCATGTCGTCGGCGCGGGGCGGGTCGTCGAAATCTCCGCCACGCTTGACATGGTAGCCGACGGTGGGATGGCATACGACCGCGCAGCGTTCATCACGCTGACGACCGAGAGCGGTTTGACCGGAGATGTCATACAAGATGTGGTTACGCTGCCTGCCGAAAAGTCGGCGCGCATTCAGTGCGACAAGGGGTTCGTCGAGTGGAGTTCGAACGCAACAGCCGGTGCGGACATGGTGCGATTCGCATCGTCGGGCGAGGCCGCCGAAGAGGTGATGATCAAAAAGACCCGCGCGGATGACTTCATCTGGGAGGTGGATCACCTCGCCGAAATTATGGGTGGCAGGGTAGGCAATTCGCCAATCTCGATCGAGCGGGGACTTGACACAATGCTCGTCATCGCCGCGGCGCATCAATCGCATCGGCTAGGCCGTCGCGTACGGATCGACTGGGCTCGCGGCTATGTGCCCGACGCAATTGTTTGACCCATTGGAGAGCTCGATAATGCAGAACTCATTTTCATTCCGAGATCTGTTCGTCTACGACCTTGCTAACAATCACCAGGGCGACGTCGGTCACGCGGCGAGGATTGTGCAGGAGGTCGGCCAGGCAAATGCCAGGGCCGGGGTACGGGGCGCTCTAAAATTTCAGTTTCGCCAACTCGACACATTCATTCACCCAGATTTCCAGAATAGCAATGACCATAAATATGTGAAGCGTTTCTCCGAGACGCGACTCTCGATGGAACAGTTCGCCGATCTAGTGCCTGTGGTCAAGGAAGCTGGCATGCTCACTATGAGCACACCCTTTGACGAGGAGTCGGTGGACGTCATTTGCGACATGAATCTTGACATTATCAAGATTGCGAGCTGTTCCGCCGACGACCGTCCTCTTATCGAGAAGATCGCTCGCGTCAACAAGCCGGTCGTTGTGTCAACTGCCGGCCTGCGGATTGACGATATCGACTGGCTTGTGAACTATTTAGAATCTGAGCGCGTCCACTTCAGCTTGATGCATTGTGTGGCGCTCTATCCTACCCCCGACGAGGATCTCCAGCTCGATCAGATCCGCCAGTTGAAGAACCGCTACCGCGGCGTCGAGGTCGGCTGGTCGACTCACGAGTCCCCCGACAATCTAAACGCGATCCAGATTGCTTATGCGCTAGGGGCGCGGTTGTTTGAACGTCACGTAGGCATTGCGACAGACAACTATAAGCTGAACGGGTACTCGTCGACGCCGGAGCAGGTCACGAGGTGGATTGACGCGTTCCACCGCGCCCGTGCGATGATCGGTGCTCCGGAACGCGCGCCCGCCCGTATGGATGAAAAACAGACGCTGCTCGAGCTCAAGCGGGGCGTTTTTGCGCGGGAGCCCGTTAGTATGGGCCAGCCGCTAGACCAGGCAGACGTCTTCTTCGCCATGCCATTGTCCGAAGGTGGCATGACATCAGGCGATTTCAGAAGCGGGATGCGGGCCGATAGGGATTACGCGGCCAATGAGGCACTCGGAACAGCGATGCTTCCCCACAGCACCAGCGACGACCAACTCGCCTACCAGATCATGTTGCAGGTCAGGGGACAGTTGAACACAGCCGGAATAAGTATCAACGACGGAGCCGCGATTGAAATTTCACACCACTACGGATTGCATCGTTTTCGCGAGTTCGGCGCGGTAATCATCACCTGCATAAACCGGGAGTACGCTAAAAAGCTGGTTATACTGTTGCCTCGGCAAAAGCATCCTTATCATTACCATAAGGTGAAGGAAGAGACATTCCAGCTGCTATCCGGCGACCTTGAGGTCGTCAAAGAGGGCCATAGACACATTCTTGAACCGGGTGACACATTGCTGGTGAAACCCGGAGAATGGCACAAGTTCCATACCCTTGAAGGGTGTGTCTTCGAAGAAATCTCCTCTACGAGCTATCCAACGGATTCTTTCTACGAAGATCCGAGAATCGCCGGCCTCCCGAGGGAGCAGCGTAAGACTCAAGTCGATCAGTGGCTTACGTATTTTCGCGACAGGCATTTGCTGTGATCGCACGCCCGGTAACCGACGGGTGATCGCCTATGATCAGCGGGAAACGTGTGCTTGCAGTGGTGCCTGCGCGGGGCGGGAGTAAGGGAGTACCGCTGAAAAACCTTCGCGAACTACGGGGCGTCTCGCTCGTGGCTCGCGCGGGAATGACAGCGCGCCGTGTCGCGTCTATCGATCGCGCCATCGTATCCACCGACCACGAGGCGATTGCCGCGGAGGCTGAGGCAGTTGGTCTATCTGCGCCCTTCCGTCGGCCACCGGAACTTTCGGGTGACCGAATCGCCGACTGGGACGTCCTGCACCATGCCCTCGGCGCTGTGGAGGCTTTGGACGGCGTGGTCTATGACATTGTTGTGATGCTGCAGCCGACATCGCCAGGCAGGAAACCCGCGCATGTCGAGGAAACTTTGCAACTTCTGGTGCACGGCGGTTTCGACGCGGTGTGGACGGTGAGCGAGACGGACAGCAAGGCGCATCCTTTCAAGCAGTTGACGGTCAACGCAGATGCAAGCCTTTCCTACTATGACGAAAGGGCGGCGGGAATCATTGCACGCCAGCAGTTGAACCCTGTTTTTCATCGTAACGGCATAGCCTACGCGATTACTCGCGAATGCATTCTCAACCAAGGGACGATCAAGGGATTAAAGACGGGCGCCGTGGTCGTGGACGGCCCATTAGCGAACATAGATACCGAAATCGATCTCGAATGGGCGGAATTTCTAATGGACCGGTATGGCGACCCGCTCGACGCATAGCAGGTGGCTCGTTCTTGCGGCCTGTCAAAGTGGCTTTGCCGAATTTCGGGTCCGAGTTGATTCGCTTCTCTATTTGGGCAACCATTCAGGATACGAGAACGTCCGACCGGCGAACGAGACAATAAACAGGGATTGGAAATGACCCCCTATTTCGAGGAATTGCGGTCGGCCGTCCGTTCGCTTGGCGGGCTCTTCAACGCACACCTTCACCTCGATCGCGCGGGCACGTACCGCGACACCGTCGAATTGCTCCGGGCTACCGGCGTCGCAGACGGAGCTTCCCTTTCCCTGCCGGGCAAGCATGCAGTCGTTCCCATGGTCCACCAGAGTGCGGCCTACGAGCCTGACCAACTTTATGCTCGAGTCGAGCGCTATATCATCGAGATGGTCTCGGTCGGGACCACCCGGGCTGATACCGTAGTCGATACGACTGCGGACCGCGTAGGTCTGACTGCCCTAGAAACCTTTGCACGATTGAAGCAGCGGTATAAGGGCGAAATCGATCTGAGGATTGGTGCGTATTCGCCACTCGGTTTCCGAGATGACGAACCGCAGCGCTGGGCGCTCCTGGAACAAGGTGCGGCGTTCGCAGATTTCATCGGCCTGCTTCCGGAGCGCGACGACACTGATCTTTATCCGCAGCATATAGGTTTCGATGAAAGCTGCCGCAGAGCCTTGTCGCTCGCTCATAGCATCGGTAAGCAAATTCACATCCATGTCGATCAGGCGTTTCATCAGTTTGAAGGAGCTTCCGAATCGGTCGTTCGCATCGTGCGACATCTGGATTTGGGCTTGCCGCCGGACGCTGAACCGTTCGTCTGGCTGGTCCATTTCATATCGCCGTCGACGTATGACGAACCACGGTTCGCGCGCCTGGCCTCGGCGCTTGCGGAGCTTAATATTGGCGTGATCTGCTGCCCCGCCGCGGCGATCAGCATGCGGCAGTACCGCCCGTTCATGTCGCCGACCTACAACTGCATCGCGCGCGTGCTAGATCTGATGGCAGTCGGCGTTCAGGTCAGGATCGGCTCCGACAATGTCTGCGACATCACCTCACCGATGGGAACGGTCGATCTCATCGATGAAGTGCTCGTTCTAGGCAATGCCATGCGCTATTACGACATCGACTTTCTCGCCCGCATTGCTGCGGGCAAGAGACTCGATGAGGATGCTTTGGCACGGCTGCGAGCCCATCTCACGGACAACAACGCCTTCGTGGAATCCATCGTGAAACGCTACAACCCCGATATTGCAGCCCAATAGCCACCCTTAAGACGATAGACGCCTTTTAGCGAGACGCCGAAAGTATGCGTTGGATGCAACGTCGCCCCAGATCCCGTAGCGTTCCTGAAAATAGCTTATGCAGGCCAGATTTGCCGCGATGCGCCCGTGGTCGTCGGCAATGTAGTCGATAAGCGCGCTGACGTCCGCTACCTGGGTCTTGTCCGACGACAGATCCCGGGCGATTTTCCGGATCGTAATGCCGCTCGCGACAAGATGCCCGGAGAGCCACACGTCGTCCACTGTCCAAAGCACGTCAGGAATGTCAAAGGCGGCGCCGGCGATAAATTCGGGTTGTACGAGGACGCCACCATATCCGTGCGCGATATCGATCCGGCCACGCCCCGGATCCAACTCTCTGTTTCTGCGGCGGAAGAAGTAGCCGAAGATTCCAAGCGACAGCGCCCTGAGGGCGCGATAGTCGGAACTGGCCTTGAAGGCGCGGCGCACGGCCAGTTCCACGACCTCGCCGGCCTCCGCGATACACTCTCCGGGATAGGTTTCGCTGCCCCGCAGCAAGTTCATCGCCCAGTCCGGGTGGTATATGCGGTCATCGTCGCAATAGAGAATTCTCACGTTTTGGCCGCGGAACGCCTCCACGCATGGCAGCACCTTGGTGGCCGGTCCGAAGTCGACCGCGCACCGGCGTATCTCGACGCCTCTAGGAACGACGGGAATTTCGAAGTCCTGGAATTCCAATCGACGATACCGCTCAGGTATCCACAATATGATGGCATCCACTGGGGCGTTCTGCTCAATCAGCGATTGCAAAGTCGGCCCAATCAGCCCGAACCGTGGAGGTATTGTTGTTAATGAAATAACAGTCGAGGCCATGTGCGTACCCGTATCCTGTTGGTCCTTGGCAAGCAACGGCGTAGCGGAACCAGTCCCTGACGATCCGGCATTGCCCACCGATTGTGCGATGCCTACGGCACCGAGCGCACGGTGATTGGCTCCATACAGGATTGGCCCTTCATCACAACACAACAACCACCTCCCTGAGGAGGCCGGCGCGGGCCGTGTTGCGCCTGTCCCAGTTGTTGAGGTGCGGAGCAGGTGCCGTTGCTGACCGCGCGCTTCAGCAGGCGGCCCTTGACTCTCCTCCGCCTTGCAGTACGCTCCCGGCAACATATCGGACATTTCCGTAGGCATTCGCGCCCCGACATCGCACCGTTTGACCGGTCGCTGATTGCGGGGCGTTTTGCGTTTTGGGGTTGTTGGCGTTTGAAGCAGCGGGTCGAAGTCGGACTTCTCTATTCCCGGTCGGGGGGCTACGTGTTGCTGTCCAATGCCTGCCGCGACGGCGCGCTGGCGGCGATCGAGGACATCAATGCCGACCCGGATTCCCCGATCGAGATCGTCGCGGTCGAACGCGACCCGCAGGGCAACATCGACCGCTACGCGCCGCTCTGCGAAGACATCCTCACCGGCAGCTCGGCCCGCCATGTCGTCGGCTGCATCACCTCCTGGAGCCGCAAGGAGGCCATCCCGGTGGTCGAGAAGCATGGCGGCACGCTCTGGTATGCCTGCCCTTACGAGGGCTTCGAGGCCAATGACCGCGTCGTCTACACGCATGCCTGCCCGAACCAGCATCTGGTGCCGCTGATCGGCTGGGTGGCGCGCCGGCACGGGCCCAACGGCTTCCTGCTCGGCTCCAACTACATCTGGGGCTGGGAAACCAACCGCGTCGCGCGCGACCTGATCGCGGATGCGGGCGGCGCGGTGCTCGGCGAACGCTACCTGGCGCTCGGCGACACCGACGTGACGCGCCTGATCGACGAGATCCGCGCCACGCGGCCCTCCTTCATCCTCAACAATCTGATCGGCCCGTCCTCCTATGCGTTTCTCCAGGCCTATGCGGCGCTCGGCCAGGAGGACCGGTTCTTCACGCCCGACTCCTGCCCGTTGCTCTCCTGCAACCTGACCGAGGCGGAGCTTCCGGCACTGAATGGCGTCGCCGATGGGCATCTCGTCGTCGGGCCCTATTTCCGCAAGGCGGCCGAGGCCAGTGGCTGGCCGCTCGCCGGCAAGCGGCGCTGCGCCTCCTCCTTCGAGGCCGCCGCCTATACGGCCGTCGCCATCCTCGCCGACGTGCTCGCCACCGCGCACGGCTCGAGCCAGGCCGACCTGCAGGCGGCCTTTGCCGGACGCCGCTTCGCGTCGCCCTATGGCGAGGTCGGCGTCGACCGGCGCACCCAGCACATGGCGCTGCCGGTGGTCATCGGCCGCATCAGGGGCACCGAGGTCGAAGCGCTCGAGATCACGCCGAACGTCGCGCCCGACCCCTATCTGTCGCGCTACGACCGTACGCTGACCTTCGGATGCCAGACCCTGAGGGTCGTGTCATGAAGCGCGGCTTCCGCATTCCCAATCTTGGCGGTGCCACCGCGCTCGTCGTGCACCGGCCGCACGGCGTTGTCGCGGCGATCGCCCGCCAGCTGGCCGCGATCGGCGTCAATGCCGTCGAGTGCTGGCCCGACCTTCCGCCCGATGCGCTGGCCGCCGACTTCCTGTTCTTCGACGCCGACCTCGGCCACGACGCCCAGTTTCCCTGGGCGCCCGGCGCCGCGCCGATGCCGGCCATCGCGCTGATCGGCTCGGAGGCGCCCGGCCGCATCGAATGGGCACTCAACCAGAATGCCGACGCGCATCTCCTCAAGCCGGTCGGCAATGCCGGGGTCTACAGCGCCCTTCTGATCGCCCGGCGCGCCTTCGATGCACGCAGGAGCCTCGACGCCGAGATCGTCGCTCTCAGGCAGCGCGTCGCCGAACGCCACACCATCGTGCAGGCCGTCGCCCTGCTTGCCGCGCGCGGCCTCGACGACGAGCAGGCCTATGCGCAGCTGCGGGCGCTTTCCATGAGCTGGCAGATCAGCATGGAGGACGCCGCCAGGCGCGTCGTCGCTTGGTCGAGGGAAGGAGCCGCCGGTGACCGCACCGACATCGCCTGACCTCGCAGTGGCAACATTAGCGCCACCCGTCCGCGCCGGCGTCTGGCGCCGCCTGCTCGCCCGCCCGCTGGCGCTGATCGGCCTGTTCTTCATCGTCGTCACCCTTGCCGGCGCGCTGTTCGCGCCATGGCTAACCGCCTTCGATCCCAACGAGCAGATGTTCGACGGCCTGACCATCGAGGGCGCGCCGATGCCGCCCGGCGGTCAATTCCTGCTCGGCACCGACCTGCTTGGCCGCGATCTCCTGACCCGCATTCTCTATGGCGCACGCACCTCGCTGATCATCGGCATCGCGGCCAACGGGACGGCATTGATCATCGGCACGCTGGTCGGCGTCGTCGCCGGCTTCTTCCGCGGCTGGATCGGCGCGATCCTGATGCGCTTCACCGACCTGATGATGGCGTTTCCGGCCCTGCTGCTCGCCATCTGCCTCGCCGCCGTGTTCCAGCCGAGCCTGTGGATCGTGGCCATGGTCATCGCGCTGGTGAACTGGGTGCAGACAGCGCGCGTCATCTTCACCGAGACCAGTTCTCTCGCCGAACGCGAATTCATCGCCGCAGAGCGCACGCTCGGCGCCGGCACCGGCCGCATCCTGTTCCGCCACATCCTGCCGCACCTCGTGCCGACCATCATCGTCTGGGGCACGCTCGGCATCTCGACGACGGTACTGCTCGAAGCGACGCTCTCCTATCTCGGCGTCGGCGTGCAGCCGCCGACCCCCTCCTGGGGCAACATCATCTTCGAGAACCAGACCTACTTCCAGGCGGCACCCTGGCTGGTGTTCTTTCCCGGCATGGCGATCCTGGCGCTGGCCCTCGGCTTCAACCTGGTCGGCGACGCGCTGCGCGACATTCTCGACCCGACGCAGCGGGGCCGCGACTGATGGCCGCCTATCTCGTCCGCCGGCTGCTGCAGACCGCGCTGATCCTGCTCGGCGTCTCGGTCATCACCTTCGCGCTGCTCTATCTGCTGCCGGCCGACCCGGTGCGCCAGATCGCAGGGCGCAGCGCCACGCCCGAGACGGTCGAGAACATCCGCCGCCAGCTCGGCCTCGACCAGCCCTTCATCGTGCAGTACTGGCGCTATCTGTCGGGACTGCTGCAGGGCGACCTCGGCCGCTCCTACCTGCAGCGCTCCGAGGTCAGCACGCTGATCGCGGCGCGCCTTCCGGCGAGCCTGCTGCTGATGGTCGGCGCCATCGGCTGCGAGCTGCTGCTCGGCCTGACCATGGGCATCGTCGCCGCCGTCCGGCGCGGCAGCGTCGCCGACCAGACCATGATGATCGCCTCCTTCGTCGGCGTCTCGGCGCCGCAGTTCGTGGTCGGCCTGCTGCTGCTCTACTTCTTCTCGGTGCGCCTCGGCTGGTTCCCGATCGGGGGCTACGGGACATGGCAGCACATGGTGCTGCCCTCGGTGGCGCTCGGCATCCTCGGCGCCGGCTGGTATTCGCGCATGATGCGCTCGTCGATGATCGACGTGCTGCGCCAGGACTATGTGCGCACGGCGCGCGCCAAGGGCCTGGCGCGCGGCACCATCCTGTTCCGCCACGCCCTGCCCAATGCGGTGCTGCCGATCATCGCCATGATCGGCATCGACATCGGGCTCTTCATGAGCGGCATCGTCGTCATCGAAAGCGTCTTCGGCTGGCCAGGTATCGGCCAGCTCGCCTGGCAGGCCATCCAGCGCATCGACATCCCCATCATCATGGGCGTCACGCTGGTCTCGGCCTGCGCCATCGTGATCGGCAACCTCCTGGCCGATCTCGTCACCCCGTTCATCGATCCGCGCATTCGGCTGAGATGACTGGACCGTAAGCAAAACCAAGAAAGGGAACACTCATGAAAAACTGGCTTCGTACAACCGTATCGGCATCGGCGCTTGCCGTGCTGATGGCAACCGCCCCGGCGCTTGCGCAGGAAGAGACGCTCGACCCGGCCGCCAAGCAGGGCGGCAGCATCGTCATCACCTACAAGGACGACGTCGCCACGCTCGATCCGGCGATCGGCTACGACTGGCAGAACTGGTCGATGATCAAGAGCATTTTCGACGGGCTGATGGACTACAAGCCCGGCACCACCGAACTGCGTCCGGGCCTCGCCGAGAGCTACGAAATTTCCCAGGACGGCCAGACCTTCACCTTCAAGCTGCGTTCCGGCGTTAAATTCCACAATGGCCGCGAGATGACTGCCGACGACGTGAAATATTCGCTCGACCGCGTCACCAACCCGAAGACCCAGAGCCCCGGCGCCGGTTTCTTCGGCTCCATCAAAGGCTTTGACGAAGTCACCGCCGGCACGGCTGAGACGCTGTCGGGCGTTACCGTGGTCGACCCATCGACGGTGAAGATCGAGCTGTCGCGTCCGGACGCCACCTTCCTGCATGTCATGGCTCTCAACTTCGCTTCCGTCGTGCCGCAGGAGGCCGTCGCGGAAGCCGGCGCCGATTTCGGCAAGAAGCCGGTCGGCACCGGCGCCTTCAAGCTCGCCGAATGGGCCATCGGCCAGCGTCTCGTCTTCGAGCGTAACGAGGACTACTGGCGCGAGGGCCTTCCCTATCTCGACCAGATTACCTTCGAGGTCGGACAGGAGCCGATCGTTGCCCTGCTCCGTCTGCAGAAGGGCGAGGTCGACGTGCCGGGCGACGGCATTCCGCCGGCCAAGTTCCAGGAAGTCATGGCCGATCCCGAGCAGAAGGCCCGCGTCGTCGAGGGCGGCCAGCTGCACACCGGCTACATCACGATGAATGTCGCGATGCCGCCCTTCGACAAGAAGGAAGTGCGCCAGGCCGTCAACATGGCGATCAACAAGGATCGCGTCGTCCAGATCATCAATAACCGCGCGATTCCCGCCAACCAGCCGCTGCCGCCCTCGATGCCCGGCTACGACAAGGATTACAAGGGCTACGCCTATGATCCGGAGAAGGCCAAGGCCATGCTCGCCGAGGCCGGCTTCCCCGACGGCTTCGAGACCGAGCTTTTCGTCATGAACACCGACCCCAACCCGCGCATTGCCCAGGCGATCCAGCAGGATCTCTCGGCGGTCGGCATCAAGGCCTCGATCCAGTCACTGGCGCAGGCCAATGTGATCGCGGCCGGCGGCGAGAAGGACCAGGCGCCGATGATCTGGTCGGGCGGCATGGCCTGGATCGCAGACTTCCCGGACCCGTCGAACTTCTATGGCCCGATCCTTGGCTGCGCCGGTGCCGTGGAAGGCGGCTGGAACTGGTCGTGGTACTGCAACGAGGACCTCGACAAGATGGCGACGGCTGCCGACTCGGTAACCGATCCGGCCAAGGCCGACGAGCGCTCGAAGATGTGGAGCGAGATCTACGGCAAGATCATGGAGGACGCGCCCTGGGTGCCGGTCTTCAACGAGCAGCGTTTCACCATGAAGTCGCCCCGCATGGGCGGCGCCGACGCGCTCTACGTCGATCCGGTCTCGATCCCCGTCAACTACGACTACGTGTTCGTCACCGATGTGCAGTAAGTGCGACTACACGATTCATGGTGCGCAGCATCATTTCGGCTGGGACAATTCGCTTGTCCCGGCCGAAAGGGTGGCGCCGGGATCAACGATCCTGTTCCATTGCCATGACAGTTCGGCGGGCCAGCTTGGCCCGTCGAGCACCGTCGCCGACGTCGCAACGCTCGATTTCGGCAAGATCAACCCGGTCAGCGGCCCGATCTTCATCGAGGGGGCCGAGCCGGGCGACGCCGTCAAGGTGACGATCGACAGCTTCAAGCCCTCGGGCTTCGGCTGGACCGCCAACATTCCGGGCTTCGGCCTCTTGGCGGACGACTTCAAGGAACCGGCGCTGAATGTCTGGAAATACGATCCGGACAGTCTCGAGCCGGCCCTATTCGGCAAGAACGGCCGGGTGCCGCTGAAGCCCTTCGCCGGCACCATCGGCAACGCGTTGGCCGAGCCCGGCCTGCACTCGGTAGTTCCGCCGCGGCGCGTCGGCGGCAATCTCGACATCCGAGATCTGGCGGCGGGCACGACGCTCTATCTGCCCGTCGAGGTTGTCGGCGCGCTGTTCTCGGTCGGTGACACGCATGCCGCGCAGGGCGACGGCGAGGTCTGCGGCACGGCGATCGAGAGCCCGATGGACGTCGTGCTGACGCTCGACCTGGTCAAGGATGCGCGGCTGAAGACGCCACGCTTCACGACGCCCGGCCCGGTGACGCGCCATCTCGACGCCAAGGGGTATGAAGTCACCACCGGCATCGAGACGGATCTGATGGCCGGCGCGCGCAGCGCCGTCAGCCAGATGGTCGACATGTTGGCGCAGCGCTACAACATGAATGCCGTCGACGCCTACATGCTGGTGTCGACATGCGGCGACCTCCGCATCAGCGAGATCGTCGACATGCCCAACTGGGTCGTGTCGTTCTACTTCCCGCGCTGCGTCTTCGAATGAACGCAGCGACCGGCGCCGAGATCGTCCCGGGTGCGACGGACCGTCCGTCCGCCGCGCCGGGCGAAAGTGTGCTCTCCGTGCAGGGTCTCGACGTCGTCGCCCGCACGGACGCCGGCGACGTGCCGCTGGTCGAGGGGCTGAGCTTCGACCTCCGGCACGGCGAGACGCTGTGCATTGCCGGCGAGTCGGGCTCCGGCAAGTCGATCACCTCGCTCGCCATCATGGGCCTGCTGCCGCAGCCTGCAGTGCGCATTGCCGGCGGCTCGATCCTGTTCGGCGGCAGGGACCTGGCGAAGCTAGACGAGGCCGCCATGCGGCGCATACGCGGCGACCGCATCGCCATGATCTTCCAGGAGCCGATGACCTCGCTCAACCCGGTGCTCAGCATCGGCCGGCAGCTGATCGAGGCGATCGAGGCGCATACTTCGCTGCCGCGCGGCGCGGCGCGCCAGCGCGCCATCGAGGCGCTCGACGCGGTGCGCATCCCGCAGGCCCGCACCCGGCTGAAACAGTATCCGCACGATCTCTCCGGCGGCATGCGCCAGCGCGTCATGATCGCCATGGCGCTGGCGCTGCACCCCGACGTGCTGATCGCCGACGAGCCGACGACCGCGCTCGACGTCACCGTGCAGGGAGAGGTGCTCGAACTGCTGCGCGACCTCAAGAACGATTTCGGCACCAGTATCATCCTCATCACCCATGACATGGGCGTCGTCGCCGAGATGGCCGACCGGGTGATCGTCATGCAGAAGGGGCGGATGATCGAAAGCGGCGAAGTCGGTCCGCTCTTTGCGGCGCCATCTCAGGACTACACACGCAGCCTGCTCGACGCCGTTCCTCGCCTCGGCGACGGTATGGCGAGTGGAACAACGCAAATGCCCGCTGGCGCCGGCAACGTCGTCGATGTCGAGCATCTGACCGTCGGCTTCGACATTCGCGGCGGCATTCTGGGCCGCGCCACCCATCGCGTGCATGCCGTCGAGAATGTCAGCTTCGCCATCCGCGACCGGGAGACCTTTTCGCTTGTCGGCGAGAGCGGCTGCGGCAAGTCGACCATCGCCAAGGCGCTGGCCGGCTTGGTGCCGTTCACCGGCGACATCCGCCTCGGCGGCACCTCGATCGCCGGCCTCGACCGTCACGGCCTGAAGCGCGTGCGGCGCGACATCCAGATGATCTTCCAGGACCCCTTCGCCTCGCTCGATCCGCGCATGCGCGTCGGCGACCTCGTCGGCGAGCCGCTGGTCATCCATGGCATCGCGACGCCCGCCGAGCGGCGCGAGCGCGTAGCCGCCCTGTTCGACCGCGTCGGCCTCAGCCCCGACCAGATGGAGCGCTACCCGCACGAGTTCTCCGGCGGCCAGCGCCAGCGCATCTGCATTGCCCGCGCGCTCGCCTTGCGGCCCCAACTGATCATCGCCGACGAAAGCGTCTCGGCCCTCGACGTCTCGGTGCAGGCGCGGGTGCTCGAACTGCTCAAGGAACTGCAGGCGGAGTTCGGCATCGCCTACCTCTTCATCTCGCACGACATGGCGGTGGTCGAGAACATCTCCGACCGCGTCGCCGTCATGTATTTCGGCCAGATCGTCGAGATGGGCACGCGCGACCAGATCTTCTCCAACCCGCAGCATGCCTACACGCGGCGTCTCATCGACGCCGTGCCGATCCCCGACCCGGCGCGCCGCCGCGGCCGCTTTCCGCGCATGCAGGGCGAAATCCCGAGCCCCGTGCATCCGCGCGGCCGGGCGCCG
>CAMYMG010000054.1 GCA_947259295.1 uncultured Rhizobiaceae bacterium | reverse complement strand
CGCTGAAGGCCGGCGACCGCGTCGCGGTCGGCACGCCGGGCGGCGGCGGTTATGGCGACCCGGCGCAGCGCGACCCGGCGCTGGTCAGGCGAGACGTGGCGATGGGCTACTACACGCCCGAGCAGGCGGCAGAGATGTTCGGCGCCGCTGCGAGTGACGTGGACGGTACGCCGACGAAGGGCGCGTGAGGCGCGCGCGCCGCCGGCATTTGCCACTGCCGCTCTCTCGACCCTAGAGTGAGCCTATGACCACCATTGCATGCATCGGCTGGGGCTCGCTGATCTGGGACCCGCGCCAGTTGCCGATCCAGCGCCGCTGGTTCGAGGACGGCCCGCTGCTGCCGATCGAATTCGTGCGCCAGGCGCGGGACGGCCGCGTGACGCTGGCGATCAGCCAGGCGGCGCGCCCGGTGCGCACGCTCTGGGCGATCATGGACCTCGACGATCTCAGCGAAGCGCGCGCGGCATTGCGCGACCGCGAGGGCTGCACCGACGAGCGGATCGGCTTCTGGCCGGGCGGAGCGGCACCCGACGAGCATCCGCATATCGCCCGCTGGGCCGCGGCGCGCGACGTCGATGCTGTGGTGTGGACCGGGCTGAAACCGGTCTTCGGCGGGGTCGACAGGACGCCATCCGAAGACGAGGTCGTGGACTATCTGCGCGGCCTCAGGGGCACGGTGCGCGAGCTCGCCGAGCGCTACATCCGCCGCGCGCCGCGCCAGACCGACACCGCCTATCGCCGCCGCATCGAGGCCGAGTTCGGCTGGACGCCGCTCGACGGCTGGCCGCCGGCCCAGCGGCCACCCTACGCCGGCTGACCCTCGATCTCCCAGAGCTCCGGGTAGGTTCGCACGAAGCCGCCTTCGTCCATCACGAGCATCGCCGCGTAGTTGTTCTCAGGCGACTGGTAGGCATAGAGGAGCGCGTCGCGGCGCTCGTAGATCTGCGGCAGCTCGACCAGCACCTCCCTGCCGATGTCGAACCAGGCGACCGAGAAGGCCGCCCGCTCGCCGACGGCGAGCCCGATGCGCGAGAGCTGCTGAAAATTCGTTGCCGGCGTGAAGCCGAAGTCGAGGTCGACGATGTGCGGCAGGCCCTGATGCCTGCCGTCGAGCGTCCAGCCGTCGGGCGTGCGCTCGATCGAATGGGCAAACCGCCGGCCCGCGGCGATGCCGGCAATCCTGCCGCGCCGCGGGCACCAGTCCGCGTCGATCTCGACCGCGTAGTCGACGGCGACAGGACCTTCCGGGGCGAGGAAGGCGGCCGCTCCAGAGAGCAGCCAGCCGTCCGGCGCCGGCGCGACCAGCGCGGCGTCGTGGCCGGGCGTATGGAGATTGCGCCAGAGGACGGAGCGGGAGGGCGGCATCGGCTTCGCGGGCCCGGAACGCTCAGGCGAGCTTGGCGAGCAGCTTCATCAGCGTCGCCGCTTCCTTGGCGGTCAGCGGCGCAACGGTCTCGGCGGTGATCCGTTCCGCCGCCGGAACGAGACGGGCAACCGCTTCGCGGCCTTCGGGCGTCAGGCTGACCAGCAGCCGCCTCTTGTCGACTTCGTGCCTGGTCAGCTTAACCAGCCCGCGCGCCTTCAGCCGGTCGATGACGCCCTTGACGGTGGCGGCATCCATGGCGATCAGCTGGCCGAGCTGGTTCTGCGAGGTCTCGCCGACATCGGCAAGCTTGGCGAGGGCGGCGAATTGCGGCGGCGTCAGGTCGGCGATGTGCGAGGCGAAAATCGAGACATGGCGCTGGTGCGCCTTGCGCAGGATGAAGCCGATCTGGTCCTGCAGCCGGTAGCTCTCGGTCGCATCCGCGTCGACCAGCTTGAGGATGTTGTCCTCGCCGCTCACCTCTGGCCGTCCCAGACAGAGATGACGTCGGCCTCCAGCCCGCCCATGCGGCTGTGCACGCGGCCGCCGCAGGCCATGGCCAGCACGAAGAGGATCTCGTCGGGGCGCGGCCCGTCGGAGATGCCGACCTCCATGGCGTCGAAATGGCTGCGCACATAGGCGGCATTGATATGGCCGAGCGGCACGTCGAGCCGCGCGCCGAAGGCGCCGACCTTCATCGCCGAGGGCACGATGGCCTTGGCCTGGCCAAGCTTCTCGCGCATCGCGTAGCCGCCCGGCACATGCCACAGCGCGCCGTGCTCGATCTCGCCCGCCGTGCCGACGATGGCACCCTTGCCGTAGCCGTCGATCCGCTTCACGTCGCCGCCGAGCGCCGCGATCAGCCGCTCGGTCAGTTCGAGGCCGAGCGGCTTCAGATCGTCCATGGCGCCCTGCAGCTCCTCTGCATAGCGGCCGGCGAAGGGGTTTTTGACCAGAGCGAGTGCCGCGGCGCGCCGCTTCGGCTCGGCCGGCGCCGGTCCGCCCTCGTGGCGGATTTCCTCGACGAGAACAGCGATCTTGCGGACCGGAAAATCAGGCATGAACGGGTATCCTCCCAGGCATTGTCGTAGTCGGCTCCGCCGGCGCAATCAATCCGCAGATGCGGCTTTCGCCGGCAAGAAAAAGCGCGGCCGACAAGATGAGCCCCTGGCGGCGCAGGCTTTCGGCCCGCTCGAACCCGCGATGAAGGGCGGCGGCAATGTCGCGCGGCGATAGCGGCCCGACGCCCTGTGTCACCGGCCGGTCGCCGAGATCGCTGTCGGGTGCGAGATCGCTGGCAGGCAGCCGCGTGACGGCGGGGTGGCCCGGCAGGTCGACGG
>CAMYMG010000053.1 GCA_947259295.1 uncultured Rhizobiaceae bacterium | reverse complement strand
TGTTGCCGGCCTCGGGCGCCGCGACGCCGCGCGGATCGCCCGTGCCGAAGGTGCGGTCCTTGTCGCTGACCTTCTTTTCCAGCGCATAGGCCATGAAGGAGCCGAGCGAGGCGCCGGCGCCGGGCAGCACGCCGGCTATGAAGCCGACCACGGTACCGCGCGCCATCGACCACCAGGTGCGGTTCAACATCTTCGCCGGCGGCGTGATGCGGCCAATTTTGACCTTGCCGGCGGCGTCGCTTGCCTCCGGCGTGCCGCGTTTCTCGATGAAGAGGAAAACCTCGGACAAGGCGAAGAGGCCGACGATGGCGACGAGGAAATCAATGCCGTCGTAGAGATGCACCTCGCCGAAGGCGAAGCGTGGCACGCCGGTCTGGCCGTCGACGCCGATCATGGCGATGCCGAGGCCGAGACCGGCGGCAAGCGCCGCCTTGGCCTGGTTGCGGCTTGCCATGCCGCCAAGCGTCGCGAAGGCCAGCGCAAAGAGAGCGAAATACTCGCCTGGCCCGAACAGCAGCGCGACCTTGACGAGCTGCGGCGCGAGAAAGACGAGGCCCCAGGTGGCGAAGAAGGAGCCGACGAAGGAGGCGATGCCGGAGATGGCGAGCGCCTCGCCGGCTTGGCCCTTCTTCGCCATCGGGAAGCCGTCGAGCGTTGTCATCATCGCCGGCTCGTCGCCCGGGATGTTGAGGAGGATCGACGAGATGCGGCCGCCATACATGGCGCCGTAGTAGACTGAGGTGAGCAGGATCAGCGCCGGCGTGGCGGGCAGGCCGAGCGTGAAGGCGAGCGGGATGAGGATGGCGACGCCGTTCGACGGGCCGAGGCCGGGCAGCGCGCCGATGATGGTGCCGAGGAAGCAGCCTAGCAGCGCCAGCCCGAGATTCTGCAGGGTGAGTG
Organism: uncultured Rhizobiaceae bacterium; assembly: GCA_947259295.1. Taxonomy (GTDB): domain Bacteria; phylum Pseudomonadota; class Alphaproteobacteria; order Rhizobiales; family Rhizobiaceae; genus CAMYMG01. Next base: position 13,693 of record CAMYMG010000053.1, on the reverse strand, counting down.
CGACGACGAAGCCGTCACCGAGCGAAGAGAAGACGTCCATGGATCAGACTCCTCAGAAACCGAAGGGACCGCGGGCCAGCGACAGGCCGAGGATCAGGTGGAAGACGACATAGATGCCGACCGAGATGAGGATGCCGGCAAGGATCGCTTGGAGGGGGCCGGCGCCGAGCCGCCATGACAGGAAGGCCGCGGCAAAGGCCGTCGAGATGAGGAAGCCGAGTTCGGGCAGCAGCTGCGCATAGGCGACAAGCACGATGACTGCGGCGGCGATCTCGAGCAGGCGTCCGCTGGCCGGCCATTCCGGGTCGGGGTCGGGACGCAGCAGGATGACGAGGCCCGACAGCCCGACGAGAACGGCGATGATGATCGGAAAGGTGCGCGGGCCGACCGGGTCGGAGATGAAGCTCAGTTGTATCTGGGTCGCACCCCAGATGTAGAACGCGGCAAGCGCCACACAGAAGCCGCCCAAAATGCGGTCGCTCATCGCTATCCCTCCCAAGACGGCGCGGAAACGGCCCGCGCCGAGCCGGCGCGGGTCGCGGGCCAGATGGCCGGATTACTGCAGGATGCCGATTTCCCGCGACAGGTCCTCGATTTCCTTGACGTTCTCGGCGACGAATTTCTGGAATTCCTCGCCGCGCAGATTGAGCGGCGCCAGCCCGTTCGAAGCCATGATGGCCTTCCATTCCTCCGAATCGTAGACCTTGCCGATGGTCTCGACCCAGAAGGTGTAGGCGTCGTCGGACATGCCACCCGGTGCGTAGAAGCCGCGCCAGTTGGCGCCGACGGCGTCGATGCCCTGTTCCTTTGCAGTCGGGAAATTGGCGAAGTCGCCTGGCATGCGCTCGGGCGCCAGCACGGCAATGACCTTGATGTCGCCGGAATCGACGAAGCCCTTGGCTTCCGATGCATCGCCGGTGAAGGCCTGCACGGAACCGGCAAGCAGCTGGGTGACCGCCTCGCCGCCGCCGTCGAAGGCGACGTACTTGATCTGGCGGACGTCGTCGATGCCCGCCTTCTTGGCGGCGATCAGCACCTTGAGGTGATCCCAGCCACCGACCGCCGAACCGCCGGCGACGGACACCGAGGTCGGATCCGCCTTGATCTTGTCCATCAGCTCGGGAAGCGTGTTGATCGGCGAATCCTTTGCGACCGCGATGACGCCGTAGTCGGCGCCGACCGACGCCACCCAGCGCACCTGGTCCATGGTGTTGCCGGGGAAGGCACCCTGGGCGAGACGCGTGGAGGTGGCCGAGGATGCGGCGACGATCAGTCCGTTGTCGTCATTGCGCTTGTTGATCACCTCGGCATAGGCAACGCCGCCGCCGCCGCCGGCCATGTTGGTGACCTGCACAGTGCCGTTGACGAGTTTCAGATCCTGCATGGCCTTGCCGACCTGGCGGCAGGTGAAGTCCCAGCCGCCGCCCGGATTGGCGGGCGCGATGCACTCCGCGGTTTCCGGCTCGAAGGCTTGCGCGCTGCCGGCAAACGGCACCGCCAGCAGCACTGCCGCGGCAAATGCGAAGCTGCGTGGATTGAATGTCATTGGTTTCCTCCGTCGGTTTCTTGTTCTGGTGTTCTGCATCGGCGAGGCCCGCGTGGATTGGGGGGAGCGGGTCGGAATCCTCACTCGGCATTGAATACAGACGGAATCCTTCTGGCAACAGCGCGATCGCCGAACACAGCTGGCACGGCCGAGGGGCGCGACTCGCAAGCGCCGGTCGCTACGGATGAAGCGGCTGGCGGCGAGGACACGCTCTGATCCTTCCTGGCGGCCCGAAATGTTTAGTAAGTGCCCTCCAGACAGGATTTGTCTGCCGCCTGGCGCTCCCAGTCTGTTGCAACGCAGCATTCTTTGAAGGTATTGGAAACTAGCGGAAAATGGCGATAAACGTCACCTTTGCTGACCGAAATGCGGCCAATCTGGTGCCTTCCGCTGCTGCAGCGCAAGAAACTTGGTGCTTGCGTTGTTTAGTAATTTTTGCATCACTAAACAAATTACTAAACATCTCGGATGCCGAATGGCGCCGCTGTTTGGTGCCCCCGGAGGAGCGGGGTCGGGTTCTTGAAACCGTCATCGGGGCGGGTTCGCAAATGGGAGGAAGGCATGAAATCTCTGGTGAAGATGACGCTCGGGCTGGCTTCTGCGCTCGCCGCGTCCACGGCCGTTTCCAACGTTGCGCAGGCCGAAGACCTGACGCTGTGCTGGGCGGCATGGGATCCGGCCAACGCGCTGGTTGAACTGTCGAAGGATTTTACCGCCGAAACCGGCATCGGCATGAAGTTCGAGTTCGTGCCGTGGACCAACTATGCGGACCGCTTTCTCAACGAGCTGAACTCGAAGGGCCAGCTCTGCGACCTGATCATCGGCGACAGCCAGTGGATCGGCGGCTCGGCCGAGAACGGCCACTACGTCAAGCTCAACGATTTCTTCGACAAGGAAGGGATCAAGATGAGCGACTTCGTCGACGCGACGGTCGTCGGTTACTCGGAGTGGCCGAAGAACACGCCGAATTACTGGTCGCTGCCGGCCTTTGGCGACGTGGTCGGCTGGACCTATCGCAAGGACTGGTTCGAGAAGCCCGAGCTGCAGGCGGAGTTCAAGGAGAAGTACGGGCGTGACCTCGCGCCGCCGGCGACCTTTGCCGAACTCAAGGACATCGCCGAGTTCTTCCAGAAGCGCGAAGTCGACGGCAAGACCGTTTATGGCGCGTCGATCTATACCGAGCGCGGTTCCGAAGGCGTCACCATGGGCGTCATGGACGTGCTCTATTCCTACGGCTTCAAATACGAGAACCCGGACAAGCCCTACGAGATGGAAGGCTTCGTCAATTCCGACAAGTCCGTGGCGGGCCTCGAATACTACAAGGCGCTCTACGACTGCTGCACGCCTCCTGGCGCCTCCAACAGCTACATGGGCGAGGGGATCGACGCCTTCAAATCCGGCCAGGTGGCGATGCACATGAACTTCGCCTTCACATGGCCCGGCCTGCACAAGGACGAGGCCGTGGGTGGCGACAAGGTCGGCTTCTTCCCCAATCCGGCGGGGCCGGACGGCGAGCAGTTCGCGCAACTCGGCGGGCAGGGCATCTCGGTGGTGTCTTACTCGGACAAGCAGGATGCGGCACTGCAGTACATCAAGTGGTTTGCCAAGCCGGAGGTGCAGAAGAAGTGGTGGTCGCTCGGCGGCTTCTCCTGCCTCAAGGCGGTGGTCGAGGATCCGTCATTCCCGGCCAGCCAGCCCTACGCGCAGACCTTCCTCGACTCGATGGCCATCGTGAAGGACTTCTGGGCCGAGCCGAGCTACGCCTCGCTGCTGCAGGCGTCGCAGAAGCGCTTCCACGACTATGTCGTCGCCGGCCAGGGGACGGCCCAGGAAGCGCTCGACGCGCTCGTCGCCGACTGGACCGAAGTGTTCGAGGACGACGGCAAGATGTAGCGGCCTTCCCGGCAAGCCCATGGCTTTCCGGGACCTGGCGCACCCTCATGGTCCGCGCCTCCCAAGCACGTCCCGCGTCGTGTAACATCGACGCGGGACGGTACCTCGCACAATGTCTGACATGCCCAGCGGAAAGCCCCTCGTGACCGATACCAACTCATCGATACTCGACCGGGCGGCGACTGCCGCGGCGCTCGCGACGCCGGAGCCGCTGGCCAAGAAGGTGCGTGGCCTGTCGGACCGGATGGTGGCCTGGATCTTCATCGCGCCGACGATCCTGCTGCTCCTGGCGATCAACATCTTCCCGCTGATCTGGGCGATCCAGCTCTCCTTCACCAATTACCGGGCCAACCGGCCGAATGCCGAGATCAAGAATATCGGCCTGCAGAACTATTCGCGCATCCTCAACGATGCCGACACCTGGATCGCCATGCAGGCGACGGCGCATTTCGTGTTCTGGACGATAGCGCTGCAGACCCTGATCGGCTTCACGCTGGCCTATCTCATCGACCGCAAGTTCCGCGGCCACGCCTTCTGGACGACCGTCATCCTGGTGCCGATGATGCTGTCGCCGGCCGTGGTCGGTAATTTCTGGCGCTTTCTCTACCAGCCGCAGATCGGCCTTTTCACCTATATCGTCTCCTTCTTCACCGGCATTCCGCCGACCGAGATCGAGATGCTGTCCAACGTCTCGCTGGCGCCGTGGTCGATCATCATCGTCGATACCTGGATGTGGACGCCCTACGTGATGCTGATCTGCCTCGCCGGGCTGCGCTCCATTCCCGACTATATCTACGAGGCGGCCGAGGTCGACCGCGCCTCGCCCTGGCGGCAGTTCTGGTCGATCACGCTGCCGATGGCGCTTCCCTTCATCATGCTGGCGGTGCTGTTTCGCGGCATCGAGAACTTCAAGATGTTCGACATGGTCAACCTGCTGACCGGCGGCGGACCGGGCTCGACCACGGAGGTCGCGTCGATCACGCTGAAGCGCGAAGCCTTCGAGAAATGGCGAACCGGCTATTCCTCCGCCTTCGCCATCATCCTCTTCGTCGCGGTCTTCGGGCTCGCCAACATCTACGTCAAAGTGCTGAACAAGGTGAAGAACCGATGAGCGCCACGGCCCACTCAGTCGTTGAGCCGAGCAAGCTTTCGAAGCGTGTCTCCGGAGCGGTGGTGATCGTCTATGCGATCGTCACGATGATCCCGCTGTTCTGGATTTTCGCGACCAGCTTCAAGACGCCGCCGGATTCGATCTCCTATCCGCCGAAGGTGATCTTCGAGCCGTCGATCGAGGGCTACTGCAACCTGTTCACGACGCGTACGCGGCAGACCGCCGAGTACATCAACTCGCTGCCCCCGGCGGAGAGTTTCTGCGACGAGACGACGCGCAAGCGCAACATGGTGATCGCCGGTCCGTCGAACTTCCTGCCGCGCTTCGTCAACTCGCTGATCATCGCCTTCGGCTCGACCTTCTGCGCGGTGTTTCTCGGCACGCTGGCGGCTTACGGCTTCTCACGCTTCAAGGTGCCGCTCGCCGACGACCTCCTGTTCTTCATCCTGTCGACGCGCATGATGCCGCCGATCGCGGTGGCGATCCCCATCTACCTGATGTACCGCGAGCTCGGCCTGTCCGACACCGCGCTCGGCATGATCCTGCTCTACACGGCGGTCAACGTGTCGCTGGCGGTGTGGCTGCTGAAGGGCTTCATCGACGAGATACCGCGCGAATACGAGGAAGCTGCGATGATCGACGGCTACACGCGTATGCAGAGCTTCTTCAAGGTCGTGCTGCCGCAGGCCACCACCGGCATTGCCGCGACGGCGATCTTCTGCCTGATCTTCGCCTGGAACGAATACGCCTTCGCTTCTCTCCTGACCTCCGGCACGGCGCAGACGGCGCCACCCTTCATCCCGACGATCATCGGCGAAGGCGGCCAGGACTGGCCGGCGGTGGCCGCCGGAACGACAGTGTTCCTGGTGCCGATCCTGGTCTTCACCATCCTGCTCAGGAAGCAGCTGCTGCGCGGCATCACGTTCGGGGCGGTGCGCAAATGATGGCGTTCGACGCAATCTTTGCACCGACGAGCGGCCCCTCATCCGGCTGCCGCCACCTTCTCCCCGTGAAGGACGGGGAGAAGACGCTGTCGCTGATGGTTTCGCCAATCGCCGACGCTGCGCAATTCACGATGTCATTGATGGAGGCGGTCTTCTCCCCGTTGTTCACGGGGAGAAGTGCCCGGCAGGGCGATGAGGGGCAGCGCCAGCTTTCGACGGGATGGCGCCGATGACCCAACAGCCCATCGCCAAACGCTCCTCCTGGCCGCGCGTGCTGCGCCGCGGCCTGCTCGAGAACATCGCCATCGCGCTGATCGGAGTTGGATTCCTGATGCTGTTCCAGCCCTTTGCCCTGGTGCTCTACACCTACTCCTTCATCACCATGCTGGTCGGCACGGTCATGTTCATCGTCGTCTCAAAGTTTCCGGAGTAGGGCGATGGCAGAGATCAGGGTCGAAAATCTCAGAAAGGAATTCGGGTCGTTCGTCGCGGTCCAGAATTCCACCTTCACCGTCGAGGATGGCGAGTTCTTCGTCATGCTCGGGCCGTCGGGCTGCGGCAAGACGACGACACTCCGCATGATCGCCGGGCTCGAACTGCCGACCTCCGGCCAGATCCTGCTCGACGGCGAGGACGTCTCCATGCGCCGCGCCCGCGAACGCGACATCGCCTTCGTGTTCCAGCTCTTCGCGCTATATCCGCACATGAATGTGCGCAAGAACATCGGCTTCCCGCTTTTGGCGCAGGGCATGCCGCGCGCCGAGATCAAGGAGCGCGTCGAGGAGACGGCGAAGCTCCTGCGCATCGACCATCTGCTCGACAAGCCGGTGTCGGGGCTCGCCGGTGGCGACCGCCAGCGCGTGGCGCTCGGCCGCGCCATCGTCAGGCGGCCGAAATGCTTTTTGATGGACGAGCCGCTCGGTACGCTCGACACGGAATTCCGCGACCTGATGGTGCACGAGCTGCGCGAGCTGCATAACCGCATCCACGCCACCACGGTGTATGTCACGCACGACCAGATGGAGGCCATGTCGATGGCCGACAAGATCGCCGTGATGAGCAACGGGTTGATCGAGCAGTTCGGCACGCCGCAGGAAATCTACGACCGTCCGGCCTCGATGTTCGTCGCCGACTTCATCGGTTCGCCGCCGATGAACTTTCTGTCGTTCAAGAGCGGACTGGCCAGGGGCACGCGCGAAATCACGGTCCAGGGCGCCGGTGTCGAGGTGCCCGAAATCCGCGAGGACATGGCGCCCACCGAAATGGCGCTCGGCATCAGGCCCGAGCACATACGCTTCGACGAGAATTCCAAGCTGCGCGGCTCGGTCTATGGCACCGAATATCTCGGCACCACGCAGATCGTGGCGGTCGAGACCGCCGACGGCATGATCAAGGCGCGCGTGCCGGCCGACATGCGGCTTGCTATGGGCGAGCCGGTCGGTCTGGCGCTCAACGGCGCGCGGCTGTCGATCTTCGACAAGGCCTCGGGCCGCGTCGTGCGCTCCTCCATCCATGACGGGGGCCAGCAGCATGGCTGATGTGTTCCTCAACGGCGTCAGCAAGGCGTTCGACGACCACCAGGCCGTCGCCAATCTCGACCTCAAGATCGCGGATGGCGAATTCGTGGTGCTGCTCGGGCCGACGGGTGCGGGCAAGACGACGACGCTCAGGCTCGTCGCCGGCCTCGAAAAGCCGGATAGCGGCAGCATCGAGATCGGCGGGCACGACGCCACCAGGCTGGAGCCGGCCGAGCGCGACGTCGCCTTCGTGTTCCAGCAATATTCGCTCTACCCGCATCTCAGCGTCTACGAAAACCTCGCCTTTCCGCTGCGCTCCCCGGCGCGCCGCATGCCCGACGACCAGATCCGCCGCCGCGTCGAGGAAGTGGCCAGGATGGTGCGCATCCATCACAAGCTGGACAACCGTTCGACCAAGCTTTCCGGTGGCGAGATGCAGCGCGTCGCCATCGGCCGCGCCCTGGTCCGCAAGCCGGCGATCTACCTGATGGACGAGCCGTTGTCCTCGCTCGACGCCAAGTTGCGCGCCGAGCTCAGGCTCGAACTGAAGCGCATCCAGGCCGAACTCGGCTCGACCGTTCTCTACGTCACGCACGACCAGATCGAGGCCATGACCATGGCCGACCGCATCGGCATCCTGGCCGAGGGCGTGCTGGTGCAGATCGGCTCGCCGCGGACGATCTACATGGAGCCGGCCAATCTGCATGTCGCGGCGCGCCTCGGCCAGCCGGCGATCAACCTGATCCCCGTCGGCCTGCTGCCCGACGCAGCGGTACCGACCGGGACCAAGACCATCGGCGCGCGCACCGAGCACCTGACCATCGAGAAATCGGCCAACGGCCATGGCGACGGGACGATCGACTGGGTCGAGCATCTCGGCGACCAGAACCACCTTCATCTCACAGTGAAGGACCGCAAGCTGATCACGCTGACCGATACCGACACGCCGTTCCGCAAGGGCGATGCGGTGACCGTGCGCTACCGCGCGCCGCTGTTCTTCGACGGCGCCGGCAACAGGATTTCGGGGTAGGGGCATGGCTGTTTTTCGTTGCGCAGACATACCCCCACCCCTGACCCGTCCCCACAAGGGGGAGGGTAATGCCGGGCAGCGCCGATTCTTGAGCAAGTCGCGCGCTTGGTCTCCCCCTCACCCGGCCTCCGCTACGCTCGGCCGACCTCTCCCCGTGGGGGAGAGGAGGCTTTCGGCGCTGGCGCTCCATCCCTTTCAATCGGGGGTTGGCGCTACGGCCGGCAATTCTCCTCTCCCCACCGGGGAGAGGGTGGCCGAGCGGAGCGGAGGCCGGGTGAGGGGGCATTGGCGCCAAGATGGAGTGAACCGCATCACTGGCTTCGGGGACTTGCATGACTGAAACTTCACTCGACCTTTCCGCCCTGATCACAGCCTGCGCCGACACGATCGCGGCGCATGCCGACGAACTGACGGCGCTCGATCAGGCAATCGGCGATGGCGACCACGGGCTGAACATGAGGCGCGGCCTGGAGGGCGTGCGCGCCGACGCGGCTGCAATCGCAGCCAAGCCGCTGCCCGACGCGCTGAAGGCCATCGGCACCAAGCTGGTGATGACGGTCGGCGGGGCGTCCGGCCCGCTGTTCGGCACTTTCTTCATGGCGCTCGGCAAGGAACTGCCGGCCGAGCCGGGGAGGGCCGAACTCAACGCCGCCTTCGCCAAGGCGGTCGATGCGGTAGCGGCGCGGGGAAAATCGCAGGCCGGGCAAAAGACGATGCTCGACGTGCTCTACCCCGTGGCGCAGGCGCTGGCGGCGGGTTCCACGGCCGCCGATATCGCAGCCGCGGCCGACAGGGCGGCGGAGGCTACCGTGCCGATGAAGGCGACGCGCGGACGCGCCTCGTTTCTCGGCGACCGTTCGATAGGGCACATGGATGCCGGTGCGCGCTCATCGGCGCTGCTGGTGCGCAGCGTGGCCGAAGCGCTTGGGGGAAATGCATGAGCAATGTAGGCATCGTCATCGTGTCGCACTCGCCGCTGGTGGCCGAGGGAACCGCCGACATGGTACGCCAGATGGTCGGCGAAGAGGTGCCGCTTGCCTGGTGCGGCGGCAATTCCGAAGGCGGGCTCGGCACGCAGGTCGGCGCGATCATGGACGCGATCGAGGAAGCCTGGTCGGATGCGGGCGTGGCGATCCTCGTTGATCTCGGGGGTGCGGAGACCAACAGCGAGATGGCGATCGAGATGATCGGCGAGCCGCGCTCGGGCAGGATAGTGATCTGCAACGCGCCGGTGGTCGAGGGGGCGGTGATGGCCGCCACCGAGGCCTCTGGCGGCGCGACGCTCAAACAGGTGGTGGCAACGGCGCAGGAACTGTCGCCGGCCTAGGACAAGAACCGCGCTGGCCTCGGTATCGGGGCGCAGGCGGGAACGGATTGAAAGGCCGGGCCGAATGGCCCGGAGAATGGAAGCGAGAATGACGACATCTGCGGAAGCGACGGTCCTGATCACCCACGACGTGGGCCTGCATGCGCGTCCGTCGGTGAAGTTCACCAAGCTCGCCAAGACATTCGCCGCCAAGGTCGAGATGGCGCTCGCCGCCGAGGGCCCGTGGTTCGACGCCAAGAGCATCGTCAAGGTGATGGCCGCCAAGGCGCCGAAGGGCACGACGCTCTATCTGCGTGGCGAAGGAGAGGGCGCCGCCGAGGCAGTCGCCGCGCTGAAAGCCCTTGTCGAGCGCGATTTCGACGAGGACGGGGTGCATGCCCGGACCGCTTGAACTGAAGGGCATTGCCGCCTCGCCGGGCTATGCTGCGGGTCCGGTATTCGACCTCGACCGGCCGCTCGGCGCCTATGTCGCCAAGGGTTCTGTCGCGGCCGAGAAGGCCGCGCTCGAAGACGCCATTGCCGCTGCCAGCGGAAGCCTCGCTGATCTGATCGCCGCCGCGGAGGGCGAGGCGGGCGAGATTCTCGAATTCCAGCTTGCGATGATCGAGGACGATGCGCTAACCGGTCCGGCCTTCGCGGCGATCGAGACGGGTCTGCCCGCCGATGCCGCCTGGGCCAGCGCACTCGACGCCGAAATCACCGGCTACGAGACCTCCGACGAAGAATATTTCCGCGCCCGCGCTGCCGACATACGCGACATTCGCGACCAGGTGTTTCGCGCGCTGGTGTCCGAAGGCGGCACTTCCGTTCCGGCCGGCGCCATCCTGCATGGCGACGACATCGCGCCGACGCGCTTCTTGCAGACTGACTGGTCCGCCGGCGGCGGCATTGCGCTGAAATCCGGCAGCTCTGCGAGCCATGTCGCCATGCTGGCGCGCGCCCGCGGCGTGCCGATGGTGGTCGGGCTGGGGCCAAAGGCGAACGGGGTTTCTGGCGAGGCGCTGCTCGACGCCGAGCATGGCGGCATCGTCTTTGCGCCGACCGATGCCGAGCGTCGGCGTTTCAGGACGGCTGCAGAGGCCTATGCGGCGCGCCGCGAGAAGGCCGGCGATTTCCTCGGCCGGCCGGCGGCGACGAAGTCCGGCGTGCCGGTCAGGGTGCAGGTCAATGTCGCCGATCCATCCGACGTCGAGCGCATCGACATTCTAACCTGCGACGGCGTCGGCCTGATGCGCACGGAATTCCTGTTCGGCAAGGTGCTTCCCGACGAGGAGACGCAATACGCGGCCTACCGGAAAGTGCTGGAATGGGCCGGCGGCAAGCCGGTGACGATCCGCACGGCGGACGCCGGCGGCGACAAGCCCGTGCCGGGCTATACGGTAGAGGAGACCAATCCCTTCCTCGGCCTGCGCGGCATTCGCCTGTCGCTGGCCCGGCCGGATGTCTTCCGGGTGCAGGTGCGGGCCCTGCTGCGCGCCGGCATGCATGGCACGCTCAAAGTGATGTTCCCGATGATCGCGGTGCCGGAGGAATATGCCCGTGCCCGCGCGCTGTTCGTGGAAGAGGCGGCGGCACTCGCCGCTGCCGGCGTGGCGCACATGATGCCGCCGCTCGGCATCATGGTGGAAGTGCCGTCGGTGGCAATCGCGCCGGAGCTTTTCCCCGAGGTCGCCTTCTTCTCCATCGGCTCGAACGACCTGACGCAATATGTGATGGCGGCCGCGCGCGACAACGGCACGGTGGTGGCGCTGAACTCCGTGCACAACCCGGCGGTGCTGAGGCTGATCGGCGAGGTGGCGGCATTCGGCAAGGCCAATGGCATCACCGTCAGCCTTTGCGGCGATGCGGGCGGCGACCCGGCGGCGATCCCGGCGCTGCTCGAGGCAGGCTTGCGCGACCTGTCGGTCGCGCCGGCGCAACTGGCGATGGCCAAGGCCGCGATTTCCGAGGTGGAGGTTTGAGGATGGGCGGCGCGACCCCCTCATCCGGCCCTTCGGGCCACCTTCTCCCCGAGGGGGAGAAGGGCAGTTCGGCGACGGCTGGCGCTCGTTCCCCTTCACCCGGCCTCCGCTTCGCTCGGCCACCCTCTCCCCGTCGGGGAGAGGAGATCGGCCAGCGCAGCACCAATCTCATCTCCCCAACAGGGAGAAGGTGGCCCGAAGGGCCGGATGAGGGGGCCTGCCCCCATGCCCCCGGAGGGCCGGATATGGGGACGTCGATTCTCCGCGCCGGTACCCGCCATGGCTGAGTCCGACAGCGACGCGGCGGTCCGCGCTTACAAGACCATCCTGTCGGCGGTCATCGACCAGCGGCCGTCCGGCATGCGGCAGCGGCTGGCCGATGCGCTGGGCAAACACCGCAGTTTCGTGACGCAGATCTGCAGCCCGTCCTACACGATGGCGATCCCGTCAAAGCACCTGCCGCAGATCTTTTCGGTCTGCCACTTCAGCGCGGCCGAGCGCGACCAGTTCCTCGCCGCCTATCACAATGCGCATCCCGGCAAGACGCCGGCGGCGGGCGGTCTGCGCAAGACAAGGCACCTGTCGCTCACCGTGCCGGATCTCGGCGACGACAAGCAGAACGCCGCGCTCGACCGCGCCGTCCACGACTTCATCCAGCGCATCACCAGCATTACCGGCAAGAGCAGCTAGAAATCGCCTCGGAAGGATATGTCCATGAAAAAATTCATCAACGCCGTCGACGACGTGCTGACCGAGAGCCTCGACGGCTTTGCCGCCGCGCATGCCGACATCCTGGCGCTTGGCAGCGGCCACAAGTTCATCCAGCGCAAGGAACTCAAGCAGGGCAAGGTCGCGCTGATCTCGGGCGGCGGCTCGGGCCACGAGCCGCTGCATGGCGGACTGGTCGGCCACGGCATGCTCGACGCCGCCTGTCCCGGACAGATCTTTACCTCGCCGACGCCCGACCAGATGCTGGAGGCGGCCGAGGCCGTCAACACCGGCGCAGGCGTGCTGTTCATCGTCAAGAACTACGAAGGCGACGTGATGAACTTCGAGATGGCCGCCGAAATGGCCGACGGCACGATGAGCGTCATCACCAATGACGATGTGGCGGTCGAGGATTCGCTCTACACAACCGGGCGGCGCGGCGTTGCCGGCACGCTGGTCGTCGAGAAGATCGTCGGCGCTGCGGCCGAGGCCGGCATGGCGCTGGCCGACCTCAAGGCGCTCGGCGACCGGGTCAACAAGGCGACGCGCTCGATGGGCGTTGCGCTCACCAGCTGCACCGTTCCCGCCGCCGGCAAGCCGAATTTCGAGATTGCCGACGACGAGATGGAATTCGGCGTCGGCATCCACGGCGAGCCGGGCCGCCGCCGCGCCAAGCTCGAGCCGGCTGACGCGATTGCCGAGGAAATCTGCACGGCGATCGTCGGCGACCTCGGCAGCGCCGCCAAGGGCAGGGCGCTGCTCTTCATCAACGGTTTTGGCGCCACGCCCGCGGTCGAGCTCTATTTGATGTACAACAGCGCGCGCAAATTCATCGAGGCGCACGGCATCACGGTCGCCCGCTCGCTGGTCGGCTCCTACGTCACCTCGCTCGACATGGCCGGCTGCTCGATCACGCTGACCATGCTCGACGCCGAGATGGAAAAGTTCTGGGATGCGCCGGTGCATACCGCGGCGTTGCGGTGGGGGATGTAGGGCCCGAGGTCAGGCGGAGTCCGCCCCTGCTTTCGTCATCCACGGGCAAGCGCAGCGAAGCGGAGCGCGACCCGAGGATCCATGCCGTACCGATGACCTCCAAGCCAGCGGCGCAAAGCCCGCGCCGTTCTGCACCGCCGCAGGCCACTCCCACGCCACGGCATGGATCCCAGGGTCTTCGCAGACCTGCGGCCTGCTTTGCCCTGGGATGACGAAGGCGTGGAAACTCCGGTTTTGAGATGACGCTGGCCGTTCTACCCCTCCGACACACCTGCTTCTGCAAAACTCGCCATGCCGGCGTGGCATTCGAGCGCGGCGCGGACGATGTTGATGGCGAGGGCCGCGCCGGAGCCTTCGCCGAGCCGCATGCCGAGATCGAAGAGCGGCGCGAGGTCGAGCGCCTTCAGGAGATTGCGGTGGCCTGATTCAGCCGAGACATGGGCGGCCAGCACATGGTCGAGCCCGCTCGGGTCGAGTTTCTGCATCGGCGCCATCGCCGCGGTGCAGACGAAGCCGTCGAGCAGCACCGGCACATTCTGGTGGCGGGCGGCGAGCGTTGCGCCCATGATCGCGGCAAGTTCGCGGCCGCCGAGGGCAGCGGCAGTCGCCAGCGGGTCGCCGAGCACGTCCCTGTGGCGCGCCAGGCCGCGATCGATGGCCGAG
>CAMYMG010000052.1 GCA_947259295.1 uncultured Rhizobiaceae bacterium | reverse complement strand
GGACAGTATTTCCCATATTTTTTTGAAAGTCATCGTGCTTGTCCCCCCTTTCCGTTTGGACTCCAGCCCGTAAAGTCGAAGAGCGGAGAGGGAACTGCGATGAACGATTTCGCGATTTTCTGGGAATGGCTGAGTTTCGGCGTGCGCTGGCTGCATGTGGTCACCGCCATCGCCTGGATCGGCTCGTCCTTCTATTTCATCGCGCTCGACCTCGGCCTCGTGCAGCGCCCCGGCATGCCTGAAGGCGCCTATGGCGAGGAATGGCAGGTGCATGGCGGCGGTTTCTACCATGTGCAGAAATACCTCGTCGCACCGGCCTCGATGCCGGAACACCTGACCTGGTTCAAATGGGAATCCTACGCCACGTGGCTGTCAGGCTTCGCGATGCTCGCCGTTGTCTACTACGCCGGCGCCGATCTCTATCTCATCGACCGCAACGTGCTCGACGTGTCGGCGCCCGTGGCGATCCTGATCTCGATTGCGTCGATCGGGCTTGGCTGGCTGATCTACGACCAGCTCTGCAAGTCGCCGCTCGGCAAGAACGACACCTGGCTGATGCTGGTGCTCTATGTCGTGCTGGTGTTCATGGCCTGGGGCTACACGCAGCTTTTCACCGGCCGCGCCGCCTTCCTGCATCTCGGCGCCTTCACCGCGACGATCATGACGGCCAATGTCTTCCTGATCATCATCCCCAACCAGAAGATCGTCGTCGCCGATCTGATCGCCGGGAGGAAACCAGATCCGAAATACGGCCGCATCGCCAAGACGCGCTCGTTGCACAACAACTACCTGACGCTACCCGTCATCTTCCTGATGCTGTCCAACCACTACCCGCTCGCCTTCGCGACGGAGTTCAACTGGATCATCGCCTCGCTGATCTTCATCATCGGCGTGCTGATCCGGCACTATTTCAACACGGTGCACCGGCGCGCTGGCACGCCGAACTGGACGTGGCTTGTCGCCGGCATCCTGTTCATCGTCATCATGTGGCTGTCGACGGCGCCGAAGATTTTGACAGGGGATGCCAGGCTTGCCGCGTCGGCCGAACCCTTCGTCGCCTCGGCGCATTTCCCGGCGGTGCGCGACACGGTGCTCGGACGCTGCGCCATGTGCCATGCGGTCGAGCCTTCCTATGAGGGCATCTACCAGGCGCCGAAGAACGTGGTGCTCGAGAGCGACGCCGAGATCGCCAACCATGCGCGCGAGATCTACCTGCAGGCCGGCCGCAGCCACGCCATGCCGCCCGGCAACGTGACGCAGATCTCGCCGAAAGAGCGCGCGCTGCTCGTCGCCTGGTTCGAAGAGGCACGGCACTAGCATGGCCGAGCTGATCCTGCGCGGCCGCACGCTGTCCTTCCTGCGCTGGCCGGACAGTGCCGATGACCACGGCGCCTATGCCTATGAGGAAGACGGCGGGCTCCTGCTCAGCGACGGCAAGATCGCCGCGGCGGGTGCCTACGGGGATGTCGCCGCCAGGGCCGGCGAGGGCGTTGCGACGATCGACCGCCGGCCACATCTCCTGCTGCCCGGCTTCATCGACGCGCATGCGCATTTCCCGCAGATGCAGGTGATCGCCTCCTACGGCGCCGAGCTGCTCGACTGGCTGAACAGATACACCTTCCCGGAAGAGTCGAAATTCACCAACCCGCAGCACGGGCGACGCATCGCGCGGCTCTTTCTCGACGAGATGCTGCGCCAGGGCACGACGACGGTCGCGGCCTATTGCTCGGTGCACAAGGCGTCCGCGGAAGCCTTCTTCGCCGAGGCGCATGAGCGCGACATGCTGGTCATCGCCGGTAAGGTGATGATGGACCGCAACGCGCCGGACACCGTGCTCGACACACCGCAATCGGGCTATGACGACACCAAGGCGCTGATCGCCGAATGGCACGGGCGCGGGCGCGGCCTCTACGCCATCACGCCGCGCTTCGCGATCACCTCGTCGCCCGAGCAGATGGAGATGGCCGGCGCCCTGGCGCGCGAGCATCCCGACCTGCACATCCAGACGCATCTGTCGGAAAACCACGCCGAGATCGCCTTCACGCAGGAGCTCTATCCGTGGTCGCGCGACTATACCGATGTCTACGAGCATTACGGGCTGCTCGGTCAGCGCAGCCTGTTCGGCCACTGCATCCACCTGTCGGAGCGCGAGGCAGACGCCATCTCCGACGCCGGCTCTGTCGCCGTGTTCTGCCCGACCTCGAACCTGTTTCTCGGCTCGGGCCTGTTCGACTACCAGCGCTACCGCACCAGGCCGAAGCCGCTGCGCATCGCGGCGGCCACCGATGTCGGCGGCGGCACCAATTATTCCATGCTGCGCACCATGGACGAGGGCTACAAGGTGATCGCGCTGAATGGCGAGAAGCTCAACCCGCTCGCCTCCTTCTGGCAGCTGACGCGCGGCAATGCCGAGGCGCTGTCGATCGCCGACCGGGTTGGTACCCTGGAGACCGGCACCGACGCCGACATCGTCGTTCTCGATTCCTCTGCCACGTCCGGCATGCGGCTCAGGATGGAGACGGTCGGCACGCTCGCCGAGGAACTCTTCCTGCTGCAGACGCTCGGCGACGACCGCGCCGTGGCCGAGGTCTATGTCGCCGGCCGGCCCGCCAAGAGCACGCTTGGGGCGGCAATCTCCTGAGGCGGGCTTGACGCGGTCGGGGGCTGCTTTATGCCCGTTGCCGGACCGGCCGGGCGGCGGCCGGGCAGCATCATCGAGGAGGCAGCGTGTCCACGGAAGACGATCTCACCAAAATCGCCGAACAGGAAAAGCGCCTCGTTTTCGAAGCCTTCAACGAGGCGACGGCCTTCGCAATCGGCTCTGCCATCCGTGAGCGCGCGCTCGTCGAAAACCTCGGCATCGTCATCGACGTCCGCACCTTTGACCGGCCGCTCTTCTATGCGGCGCTGCCGGGCTCTACCGGATCCAATCCCGACTGGGCGCGGCGCAAGATCAACGTCGTGAGACGCTTCCTCAAGAGCACCTATCGCATGGTGCTGGAACAGCAGCGGCCGGACCGCAGCTTCAAGATCGGCGAAGGCATCGACATCAAGGATTACGTGCTCGCCGGCGGCGGTTTTCCGGTCACCGTCAAGGGTGCAGGCGTCATCGGCGTCGTTGCCGTCTCGGGCCTGCCGGAGCGCGAGGATCATGGCATCATCGTCGACACGCTCTGCGATCATTTCGGCATCGCGCGGCAGGAACTCGCGCTGACGCAGGAAGCGGACGACGAATGAGCACCCGTACAGGCCTGCCGCAGTGACAATCGACGCGAAGACATTCCTCACCGCAATCTTCGACGCCGCCGTCGCGGCGGCCGATCCCGAGCGCACCATCCGCGATCACCTGCCGGCGAGGCCGAAGGGCCGCACCATCGTGATCGGCGCCGGCAAGGGCTCGGCGCAGATGGCGGCGGCCTTCGAAAAGGCCTGGGACGGGCCGCTTGAAGGGCTGGTGGTGACGCGCTACGGCTATGCCGCGCCTTGTGAGCGGGTCGAGGTCATCGAGGCCGCGCACCCGGTGCCGGATGCGGCCGGGCTCGAGGCCTCGCGCCGCCTGCTTGAGACGGTCAGCGGACTGAGCGAGGACGATCTCGTCGTCGCGCTGATCTCGGGCGGCGGCTCGGCGCTGCTGCCGGCGCCGGCCGAAGGTCTGACGCTCGCCGACGAGATTGCCGTCAATGAGGCGCTGCTCGCCTCCGGCGCGCCGATCGCGGCGATGAACACCATCCGCAAACATGTCTCGCGCATCAAGGGCGGCCGCCTCGCCGCCGCCGCGCACCCGGCGCGCGTCGTGTCGCTCGTCGTCTCAGACATTCCGGGCGACAACCCGGCGCTCGTCGCCTCCGGGCCGACCATTGCCGACATCGGCAGCCGCGCCGATGCGCTCGGCTTCGTCGCCGCCTACGGCATGAAGCTGCCAGATGCCGTGATGGCGCATCTGAACTCGCCGGCGGCCGACGCGCCGGCCGTCGACGATCCGCGCCTTGCGCGAAACCTCGACCAGGTCATTGCCTCGGCCGGCGTGTCGCTCGAGGCGGCCGCGGCCGAAGCAAAGCGCCAGGGCATCGAGGCGGTCATCCTGTCGGATTCCATGGAGGGCGAGGCGCGCGAGGTCGGCGGCGTCCACGCCGCGATCGTGCGCGAGATCGTCGGGCGCGACCGGCCCTTCCGCAAGCCGGTGCTGCTGCTGTCGGGCGGCGAGACGACGGTGACGCTGAAAGCAAAGGGCAAGGGTGGCCGCAACAGCGAGTTGCTGCTCGCCTTCGCCATCGGCATCGCCGGGCTCGACGGCATCTCGGCGCTTGCCGCCGATACGGACGGCATAGACGGCTCGGAAGACAATGCCGGCGCCTTTGCCGACGGCACGACGGTGGCGCGCATGCGCGCGGCGGGCGTTGACGCCAAGGCGATGCTTGCCGGCAACAATGCCTGGACGGCGTTCAACGCCATCGGCGACCTGTTCGTGCCTGGGCCGACGGGTACCAATGTAAACGATTTGCGTGCCATGCTGATCCGCTGAGAACGGATTCAGTAGGGCACAATTAACAATTCGTCCCGATAGTCTATGCGATGTCTACGGTTGGCAACGCAAACGCCGCGCCCGGCGGGCTCGAGTGGCGTAACAACAATGCCGTGGCCGGATGGGCCTTCATGGCCATCTGGACCGGCGTGCTTTGCCTCTTCACATGGCTGTTCATCCGCGAAGGCGGGTTCCACCAGTTCAGCCCGCCGGTCGAGACGGGCATCATGGTCCTGTTCTGGCTGGTCGGCATCGGCGGCTGCGCGCATTTCTTCGGCATGCCGCGCGTTCAGGTCATCGTCGACGATGCGGAAGTGCTGGTGCGCCAGCGCTGGGCATTCAGCAGCTGGGAGGAGCGCTTTGCGCTGAACGACCTGCTGCCGCCGCTGATCAGCGAAGAAAAGGACTCCGAAGGCGATCCCTATTTCAAGGCGTCGATCGTCACGCCGTCCGGCCGAACCATCGTTTTCGCCGAGGACAATGACAGGACCGAGGTGCAGATCGCGCGCGACCGCTTGCTGGCCGCCATGAAATGATGCTCCGGGAAGCGTTCAGGCTGCCATCATCTGCTTGACGGCGCGGATATCGGCCAGGAAGCGCTCATGCTCCGCCGCCTTGTCGCGCGCATCCGGAATACGCAGCAGGAAGGACGGATGGACGGTGAGGAAGATCTTCAACCCGTCGTCGCGGTCGATCACCTCGCCCCGCATCTTTGTGATCGGCACTGCCTTGCCGAGCAGCGACTGCGCCGCCGTGGCGCCGAGCGCCACCACGAGGTCCGGACGGAGCAGCGACAGCTCCTTGTCGAGCCACCAGCGGCAGGCGCTGATCTCGCCGGCATTGGGCTTGGAGTGAATGCGGCGTTTGCCTCGCGGCTCGAACTTGAAGTGCTTTACGGCATTGGTGACATAGGTCAGGTGGCGGTCGAGTTCGGCCTCGTCGAGGATCGCGTCGAACAGCTTGCCGGCCGGGCCGACGAAGGGCTTGCCGGCGATATCCTCCTGGTCGCCCGGCTGTTCACCGACAAAGACGACGCGCGCATTGCCTGGGCCTTCGCCGAAGACGGTCTGCGTGGCATCGCGCCAGAGCGGGCAGCGCCGGCAGCCTTTCGCAGCCTCGCGCAGTGCGTCGAGCGTGCTTGCGTCGGTGCCATCGCCGATGCCTTCGCCAGGCTGCGGCGCCGGCCAATGCCTGGCCTGGACCTTGGCGTGATGCGGTGCTGGCGTCGTCGGCATCTTTTCGATCATCTCCCGTGCGGCGTCCTCGGCACCGGCGATCATGCCGGAAATGAGCGAAGCCTCCGGAAGGTTGCGCCAGTATTTCTTCGGCATCTCGGCCTGCATCGCCTTCACCTTGAGCCGCGCCGGGTTGAAGATCGACCGGAAATAGGTGCGCCACAGCTCCTCGGCGCCGTCATCGGGCGGCGCGTCGGTCTTGGAGGCCCCGGGGCCAATGGCCAGTCGCTCGCCGTCCCAGTCTGCCGAGGCGTAGGGCGTCAGGATCGTCCAGCGCATGCCGGTGAAGCGCCGTACGAAGAAGGGCGCGTTACGCTCGACGATGAAATGATCCGGCTCGAACCAGGCGACGTAGCGCTCCGTCTCTTCCGCGCCGATCCGCCGGAAGCGCACGAAGGCGCGCATCTTGTGGGTATCGCGGCGCACCGACTTTTCCATCGCCTCGAAGTGCCGGACGTCCGCGTCGGAGGCGATCTTCATCAAGTTGGGTTCGTCGATCAGCCTGACGAGCATGCGGTAGAGAAAGGCGAAGCGCTCGGGGTCGCTGTGACAGATCACGGTCTCGGCGCGCGTGACGAATTCGCGGGGCACCGACAGTTCCGCCGATGGCCGGGCATCGCCCAGCCAGGGCGACGGTGCGTCCGCCTTCCCGCCGACACTCCATTCGACCTCGTTGCCCGGCACGCGCTCGATCGCCAGCCAGCGGGCGGCACGCCGCCAACCCTCGAAATCGGCCGGTCCGTCGAGCGCGACGCAGAAGCGGGCGAGGGAAAGCGCCTGCTGCATGTCAGAACAGGGATAGCTGCTGCGGTGGCGCGACGAGGCGCCGGCGCAGATGCGTCTCGTCGGTCAGGCCGCCCGGCGACCAGCCTTCCGCCTCGATGAAGGGCCGCACCTTGCCGATGGAGCCGCAGAGAACACCGACATCCTCCAGCCGCAGCCGACGGTGGCGGCGCGTCTCGATGATGCGGGCGATCGTCTTGGTGCCCAGTCCCGGCACGCGCAGGAGCTGTTCGCGCGGGGCGCGGTTGACGTCGACCGGGAACTGGCCGCGGTTGCGCAGCGCCCAGGCAAGCTTGGGGTCGATTTCGAGGTCAAGCATGCCGTCCGGCGAACCGGCGAGGATTTCGGGCTGAGAGAAGCCGTAGAAGCGCATCAGCCAGTCGGCCTGGTAGAGCCGGTGTTCGCGCATCAGCGGCGGCTTCCTGAGAGGCAGGGCCGAGGAGGAATCTGGTATCGGGCTGAAGGCTGAGTAGTAGACGCGGCGCAGCCGGTAGCTGCCGTAGAGCCTGGCGCTGGTGGCCAGAATGCCGGCATCCGCCGTTGCGTCGGCGCCGACGATCATCTGCGTCGACTGGCCGCCCGGCGCAAAGCGCTCGCGCTTCTTCGTGCGCAAGGTGGGCTCGCGCTTTTCCTCGATCTTGGCGCGCAGATTGGCCATAGACAACCGGATGGTCTCCGGTTTCTTCTCCGGTGCCAGCTGCTTGACGCCCTCGTCGGTCGGCAGCTCCACATTGATCGACAGGCGGTCGGCGAAGCGTCCGGCCTGCTCGATCAGTTCGGGCGAAGCCTCGGGGATCGTCTTCAGATGGATGTAGCCGCCGAATTTCTCGACCTCGCGCAGGCGGCGCGCGATCTCCACCATTTCCCCCATTGTCTCGTCGGGCGAGCGCACGACGCCGGACGACAGGAACAGGCCCTCGATGTAATTGCGGCGATAAAAATCCATCGTCAGCTTCACCACCTCGTCGACCGTGAAGCGGGCACGCCGGACATTGGAAGAAGAGCGGTTGATGCAATAGCTGCAGTCGTAGATGCAGAAATTGGTGAGCAGGATCTTGAGCAGCGAGATGCAGCGCCCGTCTGGCGCGTAGGAATGGCAGATGCCGGTTCCCTCCGTCGAGCCGATGCCGCCCGATTTCAGCGAGTTGCGCTTCGCCGCGCCCGAGGAGGCGCAGGAGGCATCGTACTTGGCAGCGTCGGACAGGATTGCGAGCTTTTCGCGGATCGGGAGAGGGGCCATCCGTTCATGGTATGTTCTTCGGTCGCCCCGCGCCATAACATTTGACGTAGTGCGGCGATTTACACCTCGTGCAGGTAGAGGTGGTAGTCGAGCTCGGTGATGGTGCGCGCCACGCGCAGATATTCCGACTGCTTGATGGCGGTGAAGGTGCGGTGCATTTCGGGTCCAAGCGCCTGCTGCAGGAAGGCCGACTTCTTTGCCGCTTCGATTGCCGAGCGCCAGTCGGCCGGCATCGTGTTGTCGGTCGCAGTTTCCGCCTCGTAGCCATTGCCGGTGGTTTCGGGGCCCGGATCGAGATTTTCATCCAGCCCCTTCGAGATGCCGGCCAGCACGGTCGCCGCGACGAGGTAGGGATTGGCATCCACGCCGGAGGGCCGGTGCTCGATGCGCCGGTTTCGAGCGTCGCCGGCGGGCACGCGCAGTGCCACTGAGCGGTTGTTGACACCCCAGGTCGGCGCGGTCGGCGCATAGGACTGTGACACGAAACGCCGCCAGGAATTGGCGTGCGGCGCAAACACCAGCATGGATTCGGCCATCGTCGACGACAGGCCGCCAAGGCCGCGCAGCAGCGGCAGCGACCAGCTCTCGCCGCCGGCCTCGGAGAATATGTTGTTCCCCGCATCGTCGAGCAGCGAAACATGCAAATGCATGCCGGAACCGGCATATTGCTCGATCGGCTTGGCCATGAAGCAGGCCGTCACGCCATGGCGGCGCGCCTGGGCCCGCACCAGCCGCTTCAGCATGACGAGATCGTCGGCGGCCTGCATGATATTCTTGCGGTAGTTCAGCGTCAGTTCGTACTGGCCGGGCGCATATTCCGAGATGACGGTCTCGGCGGGAATGCCCTGCAGCTTCGCCGCAGCGTAGATGTCGGAAAACAACGGTTCCATGCCGTGCAGATGGTCGACCGAATAGACCTCGGTCTTGCCGCTGACGCGCCCGTCGAGCACCGCGCCCGCCGGCTTCACGTTGCCATCGGCGTCGCGCTCGTTGGCGAGCAGGAAGAATTCGAGCTCGAAGGCGCCGGCCGGATGCAGGCCCTTGGCCGCCAGGGCTTCGACCTGCCGGGCCAGCGCATGGCGGGGATCCGAGGTCATCGGGGTGCCGTCGAGCAAGTACATCGACAGCAATACCTGGCCGCGCGCCGGTGACGTGCCGTGCAGCGGCTTCAGCGTGCCTGGGATCGGCCAGCCGCGCAGATCACCATCGCCCGAATCCCAGATCAGGCCGGTCTCGTGAACATCCTCGCCGGTGATGTCGAGGCCGAGCACGGAGATCGGCAGATGGCGGCCGCCCTCGTAGAGGCTCATCAGCTCGTGCCGGCGGATGATCTTGCCGCGGCCGACGCCGTTCGCGTCGCTCAAGACGATGTCGAATGCCTCGATCTCGGGATGGGCGTCGAGGAAGTCCCGCGCTTCCTGGATGGACGAACCTGATGGCGAACTCATGATGTCACTCTGTTGGTCCGGCCTTCTCTCACGCGGCAAGCTTTGCCGCAATATCGCCGAAGGCGGCGATCAGCCGCTCGATCTGGCGCGGCGTGGTGGCCGGCGAGACCAGCATCATGTTGTGGAAGGGCGCGATCAACACGCCGCGGTTGACCAGCGCGACATGGATCGCCGCCTCGAGCGCCGGCTTGTGGGCGGCGATACCCTCGCTGCCATTCCTGAGGGGCCCCGGCGCGCAGATGAACTCGACGCGCGCACCCACCCGGGCGACGTGCCATGGCAGGCCGGTCGCTGCAACTGCGGCGGCAAGGCCCTTTTCGAGGCGTGCCGCCTGGCGCTCCATATGCGCGTAGTTCTCTGCAGTCATCACCTCTTCCAGCGTGGCGCGCATGGCGGCGAATTGCAGCGGGTTGGCCGAGAGCGTCGTGCCCATGCCGGAAAAACCGGGCTCGCGCGTCTTCTCATAGGCGGCAAAGCGTTTCGCCAGTACCGTGCTCATGCCCCACACGCTCGCCGGAACACCGCCAGCCACAGGCTTGCCCAGCACGAAGAGATCCGGCTCCAGGCCATGCGTACGCGTATAGCCGCCGAGGCCGGTCGAGATCGTGTGCGTCTCGTCGATGAGCAGCAGGGTGCCGGTCGCGCGGGTCAGCGCGCGCAAAGCGTCGTGAAAGCCGGGCAAAGGCTGCACCATGCAGCAATTGGTCAGCACCGGCTCGGTGATGACGCAGGCGACGTCGCGGTCGGCGAGTGCTGTTTCGAGTGCCGGCAGGTCGTTGAACTCGACGACTTTGGTGCCCCGGGTGAGGTCGCGGAGCTCGCCGGCCAGCCCCTTGCGGTTGACTGCCTTGCCGTCCTTCAGGCCGACCATCGTCTCGTCGACCGCGCCATGATAGCAGCCGTTGAAGACGAGGATTTTCGGCCGCCCGGTGACGGCGCGGGCGACGCGCAGCGCGAAGCGGTTGGCGTCGGTCGCGGTGGTGGCGATCTGCCATGTCGGAAGGCCGAAGACTTTTGGCAGCAGCCGGCCGACGACCAGCGCGTCCTCGCTCGGCAGCATGTAGGTCAGGCCGCGGCCGGCCTGCCGCCTGATCGCGCGGGCGACCGACGGCGGCGAATGGCCGAACATCGAGCCTGTGTCGCCAAAGCAGAAATCGTCGAGAGGGTTGCCGTCGATATCGGTGATCGAGGCGCCGCGAGCCTGCTCGACGAGGATCGGGGAGGGCGTCGGCCAGTCGCTCATCCAGTGCATCGGCACTCCGCCGAGGAAACCGGCGATGCCGCCTGCGGTGGCGGCCTGCGATTTCGGGCGCGCGCGGCGAAAGGCTTCCGCTTCCGTGGCGCCGAGTTCCTCGATGCGGGCGTGGCTGACGCCGCCCTGGCCGCTGCTCCTTGCGTGCATGGTCTCCCCCGATGGCGGCTTGTTCCTAGCCTTTGCCGCACGGCTCGGCAATCGGGACCGGATGCGCGACCATGGGGTCTGTGCTAGAAATCACCAGACGGTGGGAGGTCGAACGATGCGGCTGGTGCTGGTTGTTCTGGCGGGACTGATCTGTGAACCGGCGCTTGCCTCGGGCGGGCTGAACTGCGCAGCCGATGGCGAGGGCGTGAGCTTCGACGTTGGTGGCGGAGTCACCCATGGCATGGGTGGCTCTCTGTTCAGCTTCGCCGGCAAGGTGACGGCTTCCGGCGCGGGCATCGGCGCCGATCTCACGCAAGGCGAATTTGCGCGCGAGCACGTCGCACAATATTGGCTCGACGGCGAGGAGTTGCGGCTTTTGCTCTACCGCGAACGTGGCGGCGACGCGCCGCACGGTTTCGTCGAACTGACCATCCGTGCGGTGGCGAGCGGCGAGGCGGACGAAGGCGTCTATGCCGGGCGCTACGCCCTGACGCTGTTCGACATGACCGGCGATGGTGGCAGCGAGGGAATCACGGTCGACCATGAAGGCGACCTCGAATGCCTGGTGGAATAGTCAGTAGCGGTCCTTGAGCGAGCCGATTATCCTCAGCGTCAGGTCAAGGAAAATCTCTCGCTCTTCGTCGCTCAGATCGCCAAGTGCGGCCGCATTGACGCTACGGGCCGCGTCAATCGCCGGGCCGCGCAGGGCGATGGCTTTCGGCGTCAGATGTATCGAATGGGAGCGGCCGTCGGCCGGGTGAGGCCGCCGCTCGATCAGCCCGTCGCGCTCCATGCGCGTCAGCGTGTTGGCCATTGTCGCCTGCTCGACGTCGAGGCGTTCGACCAGTTCGCGCTGCGTCAGGCCGTCCTCGCCCCACAGTTCCAGCAATGTCATGAACTGCGCCGGCGCAAGGCCAAGGGGCCTGATGCTGTGCTGCAAGCCCTTGGCGAACAATCGGGCCATGTGGTTCGCCAGAAAGCCGGCGGAGCGCTGCTTGTCGAATCCCATATCCGTCGATAGCAGTTGCATAGCATGCTATGCAATGATATATAGCATGCTATCTTATTGGAAAGGATAGCCATGAAGAAAGCTGTTCACGCCGCGTTCGGCGGCCTCGCGCTGCTGACGATCTGTGTCTTCTGGGGCGCCACCGCGATAACCGAGACCTTCAGCGACCCGGCCGCCATCGCCGCCGCCAGGAGCGGAGTCCTGAAGGGCATGCTGGTGCTGATTCCGTCGCTGGCCATAGCCGGGGCGTCGGGCTTCTCGCTGGGCAGGAAGTGGCGCAGCCCGGTGGTCGCCCGCAAGGCGCTGCGCATGAAGATCATCGCCGCAAACGGCCTGCTGGTGCTGCTCCCGTCGGCGATCTTCCTTGCCTCAAGGGCCGATGCAGGCGACTTTGGAGCGGGCTTCGTGACGGTGCAGGCGATCGAACTGGCCGCCGGCGCCGTCAACATCGCCCTGCTGGGACTCAATATGCGTGACGGGCTGTCGATGCGCCGCAAGACACGGCCTGCCGCCGGGCGGGCGTGATGCTACCCGGCGATGTCCACGACGCCGCAGTCGCCGGTCTCGGAGCCGAAGACCAGCCGGCGCTCCTCGCGGTCCCACATCATCGAGGTGATGGCGCCCTTGCCGGGGCGGCGCAGCAGAACCTCCTTGAGGTCGGCAAAGCGCACGGCCATGACCATGCCGTCATCGTAGCCGATCGCCGCGACGTCTTGGCTCGGATGGCAGGCGACTGCCGTCACCATGGCGTTGCCGCGCGTGCCGAGCTCGAGCGGCGCCTTGCCCATCGGCCCGTCCTTGCCGGAGAACGGCCAGACGATGGCCGCCTGCGCGCCTGAACTCGCCAGCCACTTGCCCTTGGCACTCCACGACAGGCTCTTCACCTTGGCCGGGTAGCCGCTCATGCGCATGTGTTTGCCGTCGGAGAGCTTCCAGCCGTGCAGGGCGTTTTCCTGCATGGTGGTGACCAGAAAATTGCCGTCCGGCGAGAAGGTGATGCCAGTATGGGCGCCGGCCCATTCGAGTTCGACGGGCTTGCCGTCGGTCGCCGGGAAATGCAGCGTTGCGCCATTGTAGCGGGCGACGCCGAAGCGCATGCCTTTGGGCGAGAAGGCCAGGCCTTCGACCGAGCGCGGGTGCTGGAACTCCTTCACCTTGCCGTCGCCGAAGCGGACGAAGGCGGTCTTGCCGGTGGCATAGGCGATGGCGCCCTGTGGGCCGCTTGCCACGCTGGTGATCCATTTGCGGCCAGCCTCGGCGAGCAAATAGCTCGTATCACCGGCGCTCGAAAATACCTTGCCATCCTCGCCGCCCGTGATCAGCCGCGTTTTCGGCTGGTCGAGCGTCGCGGCAAGCAGCCCGTCATGGACCTCCTGCCATTTGTGGCCATGGTCGAGCCGGTGGATGGTGCCGTCGGCCATGGCGAAATGCGGCACGTCGTCGAGGAAGACGGCACTGACGCAATGGCCGTCGAGGTCAAGCGGGGCGACTGTCGGCATGCTTCGCGATCACGCCTGGCAGGCTTCGAAGCTGCGCTGCAGCCTCTCGGTGCTGAGGTCGCGGCCGATGAAGACCAGCCTGCTCTCGTGCTTCTCGCCGTCCTTCCAGGGGCGCTGGTGGTCGCCTTCCATGATCATGTGGACGCCCTGGATGACATAGCGGTCGGGATCGTCCTTGATGGCGATGATGCCCTTCAGGCGCAGGATGTTCGGCCCTTCCATCTGGGTGATCTTCTCGATCCAGGGGAAGAATTTCTTCGGGTCCATCTCACCGCCCCGCAGCGAAACCGACTGTACCGTGACGTCGTGGATCGGCGAGGCATGGCCGTGATCGTGGTGGTCGTGGCCACAATTCTCGTCATGAACATGGTCGTGGTCGCCATGCGCGTGGTCATGGTCACCGTCGAGGAAATGCGGGTCGTTCTCGAGCGCCCGGCTGAGATCGAAGGCGCCGCGGTCGAGCACCTGATCGAGGCCGACGCCGGCCCGCGTCGTGCGATGGATCTTGGCCGTCGGGTTGATGGCGCGGATGGTAGCCTCGACGGCGGCGAGTTCCTCGGCCGTCACCAGGTCGGTCTTGTTCAGGACGACCACGTCGGCGAAGGCGATCTGGTCCTCGGCCTCGCGCGAATCCTTGAGCCTGAGCGGCAGGTGCTTGGCATCGACCAGCGCGACGACAGCGTCGAGCTTGGTCTTGGCGCGCACGTCCTCGTCCATGAAGAAGGTCTGCGCCACCGGAACCGGGTCGGCGAGGCCCGTCGTCTCCACGACGATGGCGTCGAAGCGGCCGGGACGGCGCATCAGGCCCTCGACGACGCGGATCAGGTCGCCGCGCACCGTGCAGCAGACGCAGCCATTGTTCATCTCGTAGATTTCTTCGTCCGATTCGACGATCAGCTCGTTGTCGATGCCGATCTCGCCGAACTCGTTGACGATCACCGCGTAACGCTTGCCATGGTTTTCCGACAGAATGCGGTTGAGCAGCGTCGTCTTGCCCGAGCCGAGATAGCCGGTGAGCACGGTTACGGGTATTTGGGTCTGGGATTCGGTCATGGGAGCCTCATTCGAACAGAGGCTTCATATAGGATGGCAGTGCCGGTTTTGCATCAGCCAAAGCGGCGCTCCTGTCATGTCAGGCCGATGATCGGCCTGGGCGCAGGGCCTGCGGAAGGCGAGGGGTGAGCAGTTGGAATCGGTCGACGTCCTGATCATAGGCGCGGGCGCTGCGGGCATGATGTGCGCCATCGAGGCGGCCAAACGCGGCCGCTCGGTGCTGGTCGTCGAACATGCCGCCGCGCCCGGCGAGAAGATCCGCATCTCGGGCGGCGGCCGCTGCAACTTCACCAACATCCATGCCGGGCCAAAGAACTTCCTGTCGCAGAACCCGCATTTCTGCATCTCGGCGCTATCGCGCTATCGGCCGCGCGACTTCATCGCCATGGTCGAGGCGCACGGCATCGCCTATCACGAAAAGACGCTCGGCCAACTCTTCTGCGACGGCTCGGCGCGGCAGATCATCGACATGCTCTGCGGCGAGATGGAGCGGAACGGCGCAGAGCTCAGGTTGTCCACAGGCGTGCAGCGGATCGGCAAGACGGAAGCCGGCTTCGTCGTGGCCCTGTCGGAGGGCGCGGTCGCCTGCTCCTCGCTCGTCGTCGCCTGCGGCGGCAAGTCCATTCCCAAGATGGGCGCAAGCGGCTTTGGCTACGATATCGCCCAGCAATTCGGCCTGCGCATCGTCGAGACCCGCCCGGCGCTGGTGCCGCTAACGTTCGACCCGAACACGCTGGAGCGGCTGAAGCCGCTGACCGGCATTGCCGTCGACGAAGCGCTAGTCAAATGCGGCAAGACGAGCTTTTCGGAAGCCGTGCTGTTCACGCATCGCGGCATCAGCGGGCCGGCGATCCTGCAAATTTCTTCCTACTGGCGGGAAGGCGCCGAGATCGAGATCGCCATGCTGCCTTCGGTGAATGTCATCGAGGCGCTACGCGCCGCCAAGGCCCGCAACGGTCGCCAGGCGGTGCAGACGGCGCTCGCCGAACATTTGCCGAAGAAGCTCGCGCAGGTGCTGGCACAGCAGTTCGACCTCGCAGGCAACATGGCAGACCTGCCCGACAAGGCGCTGAAGAAGGTCGCGGAGGCGGT
The DNA here is from genome assembly GCA_947259295.1 of uncultured Rhizobiaceae bacterium. Classification (GTDB taxonomy): domain Bacteria; phylum Pseudomonadota; class Alphaproteobacteria; order Rhizobiales; family Rhizobiaceae; genus CAMYMG01. Next base: position 40,261 of record CAMYMG010000052.1, on the reverse strand, counting down.
CAATGGCTGGCGGATCAGGCCGGCGGGGTCCGAAGGCTACCGCACGGCCGAGGTGACGCTCGGCGGCGTCGACACACGCGACCTCGATTCCAGGACGATGCAGGCCAGGTCCGTGCCGGGCCTCTACTTCATCGGGGAGGTGGTCGACGTCACCGGTTGGCTCGGCGGCTATAACTTCCAGTGGGCATGGGCATCCGGGTGGTCGGCCGGCCAGCAGGCATAGCCGCGCCTGGATGCGACGTGGCGGAATCCTCGTTGACGATTTCGTTTGTCATCTAACTGTTACGTGCGTCTGGCATTAGCCTTGGCGGCAGCGATTTCAATTGCCGGCAAAGGGTTTCAGCGGGCGTTGCCGCCGGGCCGGACTGCCGTTCACAAGGCCGACCGCCTGCGGGCCGGTCGGCGCGCTATGAGGGACATCAGATGGCCAAAACCAACAAGGGCGCCACGATGAGCCGGCTGCACTCGGCCGCCCGACTGTCGCGCACGGCGCTGGCGGCACGGCTGCTGGCGCACGGCTTCTACGCCGGACAGGACCAGATCATGATCTCGCTGAACCAGGAAGACGGGCAGACGCCGGGCCAACTGGCTAGCCGGCTGGGCGTCAGGCCGCCGACCATCACCAAGACGATCAACCGGCTTCAGGCGCAGGGTTTCCTCGACAAGAAGGCCTCCGACCAGGATGCCAGGCAGGCGCATATCTTCCTGACCGAATCGGGGCGCGACACCATCAAGGCGATCGAGAAATCGCTGCGCAAGACCGAGAAGCAGGCGCTCAAGGGCCTCGACAAGAAGGAACAGAAGTCCTTGGCGAAACTCCTGGCGCGCATCGAGGCAAATCTATCCGGCGCCGTCGTCGACGAGGTCGACGACGACCTCGATAGCGAGGAATAGCGCTCCGGCAGCCGAATATCGCGTCTTCAGGGTTGCGGCGGGCCGCCGCATGGCTGAAAAGCATAGGCCACGTCAATCCGCGACCCATGCCTTGATACCATCCAAGCCTCCACACGATACCGCAACGCCTGCTGCCGCGATCTTCCTGATCCTTGGCGCCGGGCTGTTGTTTTCGTGCCTCGACGCCAGCGCCAAATATCTCGTTCTGGACGGCATGGCGGCGCCCTTCGTCGCCTGGATGCGGTTCGCCATCCACGGCCTGCTCGTGCTGGTGCTGTTTCGCAGCTGGAGCAATCCGGCGATGTTCCGCACCAGAAGCCTGCCGCGGCAGTTGCTGCGCGGCGCCTTCCTGTTCGGCTCGACGCTGTTCAATTTCCTGGCGCTGAACACGCTGCAGCTAGCCGAAACCATGTCGATCTTTTTCTTCGCACCGATGGTGATCACGGCACTCGCCGGCCCTTTGCTCGGGGAGTGGGCCGGCTGGCGGCGCTGGGCAGCCGTCGCCGCGGGCTTCGTCGGCGTGCTGGTCATCACGCGGCCGGGCCTTGCCGCGTTCGAGATAGGCCACGTCTATGCGCTCTGCGCGACGCTTTGCTATTGCCTCTATGTCATCATGACGCGGCACATGTCGGCAACGGAATCGGCTGAGAGCCTGATCTTCTATTCAGCGCTGGCGCCGGTCGTGATGATGCTGCCGGCCGTGCCGTTCACGGCATCGCTGCCGCCGGACGCCTTGCACTGGCTGATCCTGCTCGGGCTCGGGCTGTTCGGGGGCGTCGGTCACTGGCTGCTCATCCAGGCCTACAAGCAGGCCACCACAACGGCGCTGGCGCCTTATCCCTACATGCAGATGGTGTGGGCGGTCGGCTTCGGGGTGGTGGTCTTCGACCAATTTCCGGACCGCTGGACCATGGGTGGAGCCGCCATCATCGTCGCCAGCGGCCTCTATATCGTCCACCGCGAACATCGCCTCCGGCTCGAAAGCCGAACGGCGCCGAACGCCGAGGACAGCGAGCTGGCAAAAAAGCTTTGACCTGACGGAATTCGATGCGCTAAGCCGACCTTTAAACTGTTTAAAGCGATGGGGGTCGCGGGCAGGGCGCGGAGGTCGTACTGGCACAGAAGATCAAGCTTTCGACGATTGCCGATGCGCTTGGCGTATCCACGGCAACCGTATCCCTGGCCCTGCGTGACAGTCCTCTCGTCGCCGACGCCACCCGCGACCGCATCAAGGATCACGCGCGGGCGATCGGCTATATCTACAACCGCCGCGCCGCCAGCCTGCGCACGTCGCGTTCGGGCATCGTCGGCGTCGTCGTTCACGACATCATGAACCCCTTCTTCGCCGAGATCCTGCGCTCGATCGAGAGCGAGCTCGACCGCAGCCGGCAAACCTTCATCCTTTCCAACCATTACGACCAGCTCGAAAAGCAGCGCACCTTCGTCGACACGCTGCTGCAGCTCGGCGCTGACGGCGTCATCATGTCGCCGGCCATCGGCACGCCGCCGGAAGACATCATCATGGCCGAGGAGAACGGCCTGCCGGCCGTGCTCATCGCACGAACCGTCGAAGGCGCCCATGTGCCGGTGTTTCGCGGCGACGACTCCTATGGAACCGGCCTTGCCACCAACCACCTGATCTCGCTCGGCCACAAGCGCATCGCCATGGTCGGCGGCACCGACCAGACCTCGACCGGCCGCGACCGCTACCACGGCTACTTGGCGGCGATGGAAGCCGCCGGACTGGAGGTCAGGCCGTCCTGGCGCATAGCCGGCCCGCGCACCAAGCAGGCGGGCTTCGAGGCGGCCGGGCAGTTCCTGGCGCTGAAGGACCGTCCCACGGCCGCCTGCTGCTGGAACGACCTCGTCGCCATCGGGCTGATGAACGGAATTGCGCGCGCCGGTCTCGTGCCCGGGGTGGACATTTCGGTCACCGGCTACGACGATCTGGAAGAGGCGGCGATCGCGACGCCTGCCCTCACCACCGTGTGGAACGGCCAGCGCGAAGTTGGCCGCCGCGCCGCAAGGGCGCTGCTCGACAGGCTGAACGGCCAGTCCGTGCAGGCGTCCCAGGAACTTATCAAGCCGGAACTGCATGTCCGGCAATCGACCGGAAACCCAGTGGAGCGCACATGACTTCGACCGACCTGCATGACATCACCATCCTCGCAGTCGGGGCACTGTCCGACCACGCGGCAACCCGCATCCCGGGGATTTTTTCGGTCCTCAGGATGGAGAAGGGCGACGCGGCGCTGGTCACGCCGGAGATGGCCAGCAGCGTGCGCGGCATCGCGGCCTTCGGCGCCGTCAATGCGGACCTGATCGACGCGCTGCCCAAACTCGAGATCATCGCGAGCTTCGGTGTCGGCTACGACGCCGTCGACGCCCGCCATGCGGCGAGCCGAGGCATCATGGTCACCAACACGCCGGACGTGCTGACCGAGGAAGTCGCCGACACCGCGCTCGGCCTGCTGATCAACGCGGTGCGCGAACTGCCGCGTGCGGAGGCCTATCTGCGCGCCGGCCGCTGGGAGAGCGAGGGCGCCTATCCGCTGACCGGCGCCACGCTGCGCGGCCGCCGTGCCGGCATCTTCGGCATGGGCCGCATCGGCCAGGCCATCGCCAAGCGGCTGGAAGCCTGCGGGATGAGCGTCGCCTACCACAACCGCCGTCAGGTCGATGGCCTCGCCTACGACTATCATCCGACGCTGGTCTCGCTTGCCGAGGCCGTCGACACGCTGATCTCGGTGGTACCCGGCGGCGCCTCCACCTTGAAGGCCGTCGACATGACGGTGCTGAAGGCGCTCGGACCGAAGGGTGTCTTCGTCAATATAGGCCGCGGCACCACGGTCGACGAAGAGGCGCTTGCCAAGGCGCTTGCTGATGGCACGATCCTCGCTGCCGGCCTCGACGTCTTCGCCGACGAGCCGCGGGTACCGACGGCGCTGCTCGACCTTCCCAATGCGACGCTCTTGCCGCATGTCGGCTCGGCATCCGTGCACACGCGCAACGCCATGGCCGACCTCGTCGCCGACAATCTGGAGAGCTGGTTTTCGAAGGGCGAGGCGATTACCGCCGTGCCGGAGACGGCGGACGCGAAGCCGAAAGCGCGGTAGCTACTCCGCAGCCGTGCGGGCGGCGGTCCGGGCCAGGGCGTGGGCCCGGACGGCATCGCCGAAAGCCTTGAATATCTTCGCCGAATTGTCGTCGGACCGGGCCCAGTACTCGGGGTGCCACTGGACGCCGACGGCAAAGGCGCGGGCGTCCTTAACGGAAACCGCCTCGACCGTGCCATCGTCGGCGACGGCCTCGACCTCGAGCCGGTCACCCAGCCGGTCGACGCCCTGGCGGTGCACCGAGTTGACCTTGATGTCGCCGGCGCCGAAGACACCCGCCAGGCAGGTGCCAGGCTTGATCGACACGTTCTGACGGATAGCGAAGCGTTCGTCCTGGTTATCCGATACGGGTGCCCGGTGGTCGAGCGAACCTTCGCGCTCCTGGATTTCGGTTGCCAGGCTGCCGCCGAGCGCCACGTTCAGTTCCTGAATGCCGCGGCAGATGGCGAGCAGCGGCACACCGCGCTCGATCGCCCGGCGGATCAGCGGCAGGGTCGTCGCGTCGCGGTCGGGGTCATAGGGGCCGTTGGCCTCGCTGGCGTCGCCGCCATAGAGTTCCGGGTTCACGTTCGACTTCGACCCCGTCAGCATGACGCCATCGACCGAGTCTAGAAGCTGGTCGAGGTCGAGGCGGTCGCCGAAGGACGGGACGAGGACTGGAAATACACCGGAGGCCGAGATTGCGGCCTCGAGATACTGCTGCGGCGCGGCGTGCCAGGTGTAGTTGTCGACGTGGCGAACGTCGGTGGAGACGGCAACGAGGGGCTGAGGCATGGGTTTTCCTGTTGGCACTGGCGGCCGATGCTGCCTGATATTTAGGCTATTTCGCCGGGCGTTCCAATAGCTGCCCGCTGTCGCGGCGGCAGTGACGATCCCGACCTTAGACGAAAGTCGCAACAGATCGTCCGGGCGGCATTTTCTGGCCAGTTCGCTGCCATTCCACGCTGGACTTGCGCGCGTTCGCCATGCATTGATGCCCGCACATGCTGGCGCTCACGATCCCACCCGCGCCCGGCGTTTCACAGATCCAAGAGGAGGAGTTTTCATGGACCGTCGTTCATTTATCACCAAGGCCGGACTGGCCGGCGCCGGCGCGGCCGCCGCGACCACGCTTGCCGCCCCGGCCATCGCCCAGTCCAATCCCAAGATCACCTGGCGGCTGACGTCGTCGTTCCCGAAGTCGCTGGACACTATCTATGGCGGCGCCGAGGTGTTCTCGACCATGCTGTCGGAAGCAACCGATGGCAATTTCGAGGTCCAGGTGTTCGCCGCCGGCGAACTGGTGCCCGGCCTGCAGGCGGCCGACGCGACTGCTGCCGGTACGGTCGAGGCCTGCCACACCGTGTCCTATTATTACTGGGGCAAGGACCCCGCCTGGGCGCTCGGCGCTGCCGTTCCTTTCGCGCTCAACGCGCGCGGCATGAACGCCTGGCACTACCATGGCGGCGGCATCGACCTGTTCAACGAATTCCTCGGCACGCAGGGCCTGGTCGGCTATCCGGGCGGTAACACCGGCGTGCAGATGGGCGGCTGGTTCCGCAAGGAAATCAACACGGTCGCCGATCTCTCGGGCCTGAAGATGCGTATCGGCGGCTTTGCCGGCAAGGTGATGGAAAAGCTCGGCGTCGTGCCGCAGCAGATTGCCGGCGGCGACATCTATCCGTCGCTCGAAAAGGGCACGATCGACGCCGCGGAGTGGGTCGGCCCCTATGACGACGAGAAGCTCGGCTTCCAGAAGGTCGCACCCTACTACTACTACCCCGGCTGGTGGGAAGGCGGCCCGACCGTCCACCTGATGTTCAACAAGGAAAAGTTCGAAAGCCTGCCGGCGAGCTATCAGTCGCTGGTGCGCACCGCGGCCCAGGCGGCAGACGCCAACATGCTGCAGAAGTACGACTACCTGAACCCGACGGCGGTGAAGAACCTGGTTGCCAACGGCGCGCAGCTGCGTCCGTTCAGCCCGGAAATCCTGTCGGCCTGCTTCGACAAGGCCAACGAGGTCTATGCCGAGATGACGTCGACCAATCCCGGCTTCAAGAAGATCTGGGACTCGATCACGGCGTTCCGCAAGGATCACTATCTCTGGGCGCAGATCGCCGAATATAACTACGATACCTTCATGATGATCCAGCAGCGCAACGGCAAGCTGTAGCCGAAGCCGAATACTTCGAGAAAAGGCCCGGGCGGGGAACCGTCCGGGCCTTTTTCTTGCCGCCCACGATCCCTCATGCGGCTGGACTTGCAGGATTGCGCGTGCATTGATTGCCCGGCGGCGCGGATGAACCGGAAAACCGGCGTTCGGTCGCCGCGATCTGGTCAATCCTGGGAGGATTTCTGATGGACCGTCGTGCATTCATGAAAGGCGCCGGCGTAGCCGGTGCAGGTGCAGCCGCAACCACGCTTGCCGCCCCGGCAATCGCTCAGTCGATGCCGAAGGTAAGCTGGCGCTGCACATCCTCGTTTCCCAAGGCGCTCGACACGATCTACGGCGCAGCGGAAACGATGTCCAACTTCGTCCGCGACTCCACGGACGGCAATTTCGAAATCCAGGTCTTCGCGGCGGGAGAACTCGTCGGCGGGCTGCAGGCGGCAGATGCCGCGGCCGCCGGCACGGTAGAGATGTGCCATACCGCGTCCTACTACTACTGGGGCAAGGACCCGACCTATTCCTTCGGCACCTGCATTCCCTTCGGCCTCAACGCACGCCAGAACAATGGCTGGTTCTACTATGGCGGCGGCAATGACCTGATGAACGAGTTCTACGCCACGCAGGGCCTCTATGGCCTGCCCTGCGGCAACACGGGCGCCCAGATGGGCGGCTGGTTCCGCAAGGAAATCAACACGGTGGAAGACCTCAAGGGCCTCAAGATGCGGGTCGGCGGCTTCGCCGGCAGGATAATGGAAAAACTCGGTCTGGTGCCCCAGCAGATCGCCGGCGGCGATATCTATCCGTCGCTGGAGAAGGGCACGATCGACGCCGCCGAATGGGTCGGTCCCTATGACGACGAGAAGCTCGGCTTCTACAAGGTCGCGCCGTACTACTACTATCCGGGCTGGTGGGAAGGCGGCTCGGCGCTGCATTCGCTGATCAATCTCGGCAAGTGGAACGAGCTGCCGAAGAGCTACCAGGCGGTGCTCGCCTCGGCCTGCGAGGCGGCTAATTGCGACATGATGGCGAGCTACGACCACAAGAACCCGGCGGCCATCAAGCGGCTGGCGGCGGGTGGGGCGCAGCTGAAGCCGTTCAGCCAGGAAATCCTGTCGGCCTGCTATGACGCGGCGATGGAAACCTATGCCGAGATCAGCGCCGGCAACCCGATGTTCAAGAAGATCTACGACAACCAGCTGGCCTACAAGAAGGACGCCTATCTGTGGGCGCAGCTGTCGGAATACACCTACGACACGTTCATGATGATCCAGCAGCGCAACGGCAAGCTCTGAGCTGATCCTTCCCTGACGAAAAACCCCGGAGCCGTCTCCGGGGTTTTGTCGTTTCGGGCCGAGGACTGTGCAGCCTCAGTTGAAGCTTGGCGGCTTCGACATATCGATTGCGGGCGGCGCGGGCGGTGCGTCCTGGTCGGCGGGCACTGCCGGGTCGGCTGGCGGCTGATTGCCGAAGGACGGCGCGCCGAGTCCGAGCCCGCCGCCGAGGCCGCCGTCGCCGCCGAAGGGCGGGACCACGATCTCGATGCTGCCCGGATCGACCACCTTGCCCTTGTAGTGCATCACCATCTGCGGGAAGGCGATGACCAGCCCGATCATGATGATCTGGATGCAGACGAAGGGCACCGCGCCCCAGTAGATCTGCCCCGTGGTGATCGGCTGGATGTTCTTGCCCGTCACCCGGTCGAGATAGGGCACGCGCGCCGCCACCGAGCGCAGGTAGAACAGCGCGAAGCCGAAGGGCGGATGCATGAAGCTGGTCTGCATGTTGACGCCAAGCAGCACGCCGAACCAGATCAGGTCGATCCCGAGCTTGTCGGCGGCGGGCGCCAGCAGCGGCACGATGATGAAGGCCAGCTCGAAGAAATCGAGGAAGAAGGCCAGGAAGAAGACCAGGATGTTGACGGCGATCAGGAAGCCGACATTGCCGCCGGGCAGCGAGGTCAGAAGATGCTCGACCCAGATGTGGCCGTTGACGCCGTAGAAGGTGAGCGAGAATACCCGCGCGCCGATCAGGATGAACAGCACGAAGGACGACAGGCGGGTCGTCGAGGCGAGTGCCTGCTTGATCACCTCGAGAGAAAGCCGACCCTTGCCGGCGGCCATGACCAGCGCGCCGACGGCGCCCATGGCGCCGCCTTCGGTGGGGGTGGCGATGCCGAGGAAGATCGTGCCAAGCACCAGGAAGATCAGCGCCAGCGGCGGGATCAGCACGATGATGACCTGCTGTGTCAGCCGCGACATCAGGCCGATGCCAAGCCCCTTGTCGCCGACCGCCGCCGCGTAGATGACGGCGATGCCTGCGGCAGCGCCCCAGATGCCGGCATTGTTGCCGGCCCAGCCGCTGAGGTACTGGGTCGCGGCGTAAGTGACGACGACGGTAACGGCCATGGCCATGAACAGCGACGTGACGCCCGACCCCAGGGTGCGTGCATCCTTCGGCAGCGCCGGCATGGATTTCGGCCGGATGATCGACATCAGCACGACATAGCCGAGATAGAGGCCGGTCAGGATCAGGCCGGGAATCAGCGCGCCCTTGTACATGTCGCCGACCGAGCGGCCGAGCTGGTCGGCCAGAACGATGAGGACGAGCGAGGGCGGGATGATCTGCGCCAGCGTTCCCGATGCCGCGATGACGCCGGTCGCGATACGACGATCGTAGCCGTAGCGCAGCATGATCGGCAGGGAGATCAGGCCCATGGCGATGACCGAAGCGGCGACCACGCCGGTGGTTGCTGCAAGCAGGGCGCCGACCAGGATGACGGCATAGGCCAGGCCGCCGCGGATCGGCCCGAACAGCTGGCCGATGGTGTCGAGCAGGTCCTCGGCCATGCCCGATCGCTCCAGCACAATGCCCATGAAGGTGAAGAAGGGAATGGCGAGCAGCGTGTCGTTCGACATGATGCCCCAGAAGCGCTCGGGCAGGGCGTAGAGCAGAGGCCAGGCCAGCGAGATTTCGTTGGAATAGGGAGCGAGCTCGACGCCGATGAAGAAGAAGATCAGGCCGTTGGCCGCCAGCGAGAACGCCACCGGGTAGCCGAGCAGCATGAAGACGATGAGCGACAGGAACATGATCGGCGCCATGTTGTGCGCGACGAACTCGATCATGGGCGGAGGTCTCCGGCGAGCGCCTTGGCCTCGATCTCGGCCTGTTCATGGGCCGATATGAAGGGATTGGGGTCGTCCATATGGCCGGTCATGATGGCGATCTTCTTGATGATCTCCGAGATGCCTTGCGCGCCCAGCTGGACGAAGCCGATGAGCAGCAGCAATTTGGCCGGCCACAGGATCAGCCCGCCTGAATTGGTCGACACCTCGCCGATGCGATAGGAGAGTGACACGTAGGGCACGAAGTAGAAGATCATCAGCACGACGAAGGGCATCAGGAAGAAGACGTGCCCGAACAGGTCGATCCAGTGCTGCACGCGGCGCGACCACATGCCGTAGATGATGTCGATGCGGATGTGCTCGTTCTGGCGCAGCGTGTAGGCGGCGGCGAGCAAAAAGGCGGCGCCGAACAGGTACCACTGCAGCTCGAGCCAGGCGTTCGACGACATGTTGAAGGTCTTGCGGATCACGGCATTGACGGCGCTGACGAGGATCGCGACGAGGATCAGCCACGACACCCACTTGCCGATGAATTCATTGATGCGATCGATGACTCTGGATAGAGCGAGCAGCCCTGCCATGCATTCCTCCCGGGTCTTGCGGAACGGCCGGTTTCCCCACGTTTTTATGCCGTGCCGCGCGTGTCGGTATGACTGTGCGCGGGGTTTACGTCAACATTTCCGCGGCAGCGTCAAGACGCTTGTTGCATGCCCCACGGGGAGATCCGCGAAATGCTGTGCAGAAAGGCCTCAGGCGGTCCGCGGCCGGGGCTCGTCGGCGCTGTCGTCCGGCCGCAGTACCAGCATGGCCACTAACAGGGCAAACATCCAGGCATCGCGCCATTCGGTTGCGAAGTAGCCCGACCAGAGGGATTCGGCGATGCCGAACAGGGCAGCGCCAATGGCCGCGCGGAGCGGGTCGCGGTAGCCGCCGACCGCCGTGACGAACAGCACCTTCAGGCCGAAGACCAGCCCGGTATCGAAGCTGATATTGCCATAGTAGAGGGCGGCCATCACGCCTGCGAGAGCCGCCAGCAGGGCGCCGCCCAGCACGGCAGAATAGAAGGTTCGCCGCACGTCGATGCCGCACATGGCGGCCGCCAGCCGGTCCTCGCTGACGGCGCGCCAGGCCCGCCCGAAATGCGAGCGCGACAGCAAAAGGCCGCCGAGAGCCAGCACCGCCAGTGCCGCCGCGCAATCGAGCAGCTGGATGACCGTGAGCGTCACCCTGAACCCGCCTGCGGAGACAGCGAAGGTCACGGCCTCGCTGAGCATCGGCGGCAGCCAGAAGTCGCGGGTGTCGGCCGCGATGCGCCCGACTTCCATCAGCACCAGCGAAACCCCGAGCGTCGCGACGACAATGGCATTGGGCGAGGGTTGGGCGAGCGGCAGGAAGACGGTTCTTGCAAGCAGCGCCGACGTCAGTGCGGCATAGGCAAAGGCGGCGACGACGCCAAGGACGATCGTCGCCGGCAGCGTCAGCCACAGGATCTGCCAGCCGAAGACCGCAAACAGGATGAGAACCTGGCCGGCGAAGGCAAAAAGCGGCCCATGCGCCAGATTGGTGCGCCTCAGGACCCCATTGGTGAGGACGTAGCCGAACGCCAGCAGCGCGTAGAGCGCGCCGGAATGAAGCCCGTTCAGCAATTGCTGCAGGAAGTAGTGCATGCACCGCCTCGATAACGCGACGTCTCGCCCGAGATTGATGCATCGATACTAACTTGTCAAAGCGTGTTTAGCGGTTAGAATGTGGCATGACGGTTTCATGGACCAAGCATCGTTTCTCGGGTGGTGTCCTGGTGTTCGATACGGCCAATACGGTGGTCCACCGGGGCGATGCGTCCCGCAGCTTTGACCGCTTCGACGACCGGGCGGAAATCGCGCGCTTCGCCGCCGCGGCATCGGACTTCCGGGCCGATGAACTGGGCGGGCGGCGGCTGACGGTAGACGATCCGCAGGCGGTTGCGCCGTGCGTCCTGGCAATCCGGGAAGCGTCGGACCGTCTGTTCCGGTATGCCGCCGCGGCGGGCAACATCGAGGCCCGACATCTGCCCGGCCTGTTGCGCGCCTGTGCTGTCGGGCTCGACCAGGCGTCAGGCGAAATCGGCATGTCGGGCCAGCCATATGGCGATCCATCGCTGCCGATCGCCTTCGAGGCGGCGCTGGCGGTCTCGGCGCTGTCGCTCCTCTCCGGCGATGCCGTCAAAAGGCTGAAGATATGCCCGAACTGCAACTGGCTGTTTCTCGACAGGAGCCGCAATGCCAGCCGCGTCTGGTGCGACATGACGGTCTGCGGCAACCGTCACAAGGCCAGGCGGCACTACAATCGCCACAAGGCGCCGCTGGAGGAGGTTTCCCATGCCTGAGTTCGGTTCGGGGAAGTTGCTGACGCTCGCGATGACAGCGATGCTTGCCGTCGCAGGCTGCAGGGAGAGCGGCGGGGAGGACGAGTATTTCGCCGTCTCCGGCAAGCTGTTCGAGTTCAACTACCGCCTTGGCATGGCGACCTACGTCGTCACGCTCAATCCGCTGCAGCCCATTCCCGACGGGATGGTCGCGGTGGTGAACTTCCAGGATCCGGCCGGCGGCATCCCGATCGAGGTGCGCCAGAACCTATGGCCGAAGCTGCCGCATCAGACGCTCACCAGTCCGCCGCTTTCCTGCGTCGCAAAGGACCGGCCCTACAGCGTCGAAATCCGGATCGAGGACAAGGATGGCGATCTGAGGCAGTCCTTGGACATCACGATGACGTCCAATCTCGACCAGTCGATCCTGCCGGACCGTCCGCTCGTCATCGGGCCGGTCTACGAACTCAACCCGGACATGATCGGCCATCCGGATGGCAAGCTGGAGGGTGGCCAGGTGCGGTGCCCAAGCGCCACCTGACCGGCTGAGTCGGCCGCTCAGCCCTGTTACGAAGTTGTTGGCGAGTCTCTGGCAGCGACACTTTATTGCGCGCCGCAGGTCGCCGCCGTTCCGCGATTGCGCATTACGCTACGAGGCCCGTTTTTGTTTGACGCGGCCCGAAAGCGGATAAACACTGTCATAAAGCGACCTAACGTTAGCCGTATGACATCGTATCGGCTTCCGCAGAGGACCAGTGCATGACGCTTCACGACGTTGCTCTCGACGACAAGTTCGATCTGGGGAAGCAACGCATCTTCCTGTCGGGCTCGCAGGCCGTCGTACGCATGCTCCTGATGCAGCGCGAGAGGGACCGGCTGGCCGGGCTCGACACCGCGGGCTTTGTCTCGGGCTATCGCGGCTCGCCGCTCGGAGGGCTCGACCAGCAGCTGTGGCGGGCCAAGAAGCATCTCGCGGATTCGGGCATCGTGTTCCAGCCAGGCCTCAACGAGGAACTCGCCGCCACCGCCTGCTGGGGGTCGCAGCAGACCGGGCTGCTCGGCGAAGGCAAGCATGACGGCGTGTTTTCCGTCTGGTACGGCAAGGGCCCCGGCGTCGATCGCTCAGGCGACGTGTTTCGCCACGCCAACCTCGCCGGCTCGTCGAAGCATGGCGGCGTGCTCGCGCTGATGGGCGACGACCACACCGCCGAATCCTCGACGAACGCCCATGCGACGGAATTCCTCTTCGTCGACACGATGATCCCGATTCTCAATCCGGGCGGCGTTCAGGAGCTTATCGACTACGGCCTCTACGGTTTCGCGCTGTCACGCTTCGCCGGCACCTGGGCGGCCATCAAATGCGTCAAGGACAACATCGAATCGACGGCGTCGGTCGACGCGTCGCTCGAACGCCTGAACATCGTCATCCCCGAGTTCGACATGCCGCCCGGCGGACTCAACATCCGCAACGAGATCGACTTTCTCGGGCAGGAGGCGCGGCTGCACGAATACAAGCGCGCCGCCGCCGCCGCCTTCATCCGTGCCAACGGGCTGAACCGCATCGTCTATCCGGGCGGCGCCAACCCGAAGATCGGCATCATCACGGTCGGCAAGAGCTATCTCGACGTGCGCCAGGCGCTCGAGGACATAGGCATCGACGAGGCGCGCGCCAACCGGATCGGCGTCAGGCTTTTCAAGGTCGGCTGCCCCTGGCCGCTTGATATCGAGCATCTCAAGGACTTCGCCCGCGGTCTCGAAATGATCGTTGTGGTCGAGGAAAAACGCTCGCTGATCGAGGTACAGGTGCGCGAAGACCTCTACGGCACCGCCATGCAGCCGACAGTGATCGGCAAGAAGGACGAACGCGGCGACTGGCTGTTCCCGGCCAAGGGCGCTCTCGATCCGAACGACATCGCCATTGCGCTCGGCGAGCGGGTGCTCAGGGTCATCGGGCCGGCCGAGGACATCGCCGCCCATGTCAGCCGGCTGAGGCAGTACCAGGCAATGCTCGCCGATACCGTCGACATCGGTTCGCGCACGCCCTTCTTCTGCTCGGGCTGCCCGCACAATTCGTCGACCAAGGTGCCGGCGGGCTCCGTCGCCGGCGCCGGCATCGGTTGCCACTTCATGGCGTTGTGGATGGACCGCGAGACTATCGGCTTCACCCAGATGGGAGGCGAGGGCGCGCAATGGATCGGCCAGGCGCCTTTCTCGAAGCGCGAACATATCTTCCAGAATCTCGGCGACGGGACCTACAACCATTCCGGCGTGCTGGCGCTGCGCTTCGCGCTCTCCGCCGACGCCAACATCACGTACAAGATCCTCTACAACGATGCCGTCGCCATGACCGGCGGCCAGCCGCACGAAGGCAACCTCACGGTCGACATGATTGCCCGCCAGGTGCGCGCCGAGGGCGTGGAGCGGATTGCCGTCGTCACCGACGAACCGGACAAATATGGCGACCGCAAGCAGTTCCCCGCCGGCGCGACCTTCCATCACCGCGACGATCTCGACCTGGTCCAGCGTGAACTGCGCGATCTCAAGGGCGTCACCGTCCTGCTCTATGACCAGACCTGCGCGGCCGAAAAGCGGCGTCGCCGCAAGCGCGGCACCTTCCCTGACCCGGACAAGCGGGTCATCATCAACGAACTCGTCTGCGAGGGCTGCGGCGATTGCGGCGTCAAGTCGAACTGCGTTTCCGTCCAGCCGGTCGAGACAGAGTTCGGCCGCAAGCGTCGCATCGACCAGTCGAGCTGCAACAAGGATTTCTCCTGCGTGAACGGCTTCTGCCCGTCCTTCGTCACGGTGCACGGCGCCAAGATCCGCAAGGCCGAGGGCGTGGCCGGGCAAACCGATCCGCTCGCCGGCGTGCCGGAGCCGCAGCAATTCTCGCTCGACCGCGACGGCTGGGCGTCGATCATCGACGGCGTCGGCGGTACCGGTGTCGTCACCATCGGGGCCGTACTCGGCATGGCGGCGCACCTCGAGGGCAAGGGCTGCGGCATGATCGACATGGCCGGCCTTGCGCAGAAGGGCGGCTCCGTGTTCAGCCACGTGCGTATTGCCCGCACGCCGGAAGACATCCACGCCATCCGCATCTCGGCCGGCAAGGCCGACCTCATCCTCGGCTGCGACCTCGTTGTTTCCGGTGCCCGCAAGGTGCTGGCCGCCGTGCGGGAAAATCACACGATCTTTGTCGCCAACACGGCCGAAGTGATGCCCGGTGAGTTCACCCGCTCGGCAGATTTCTCGCTGCCCGTCGAGCGGCTCAAGCGGGCAATCAAGGACGCGGCCGGCGAAGCCAAGTCGCATTTCTTCGACGCGACGCGCACCGCGTCGGCGCTGTTCGGCAATTCGCTCGGCGCCAACATGTTCATGCTCGGCATCGCCTACCAGCATGGCGGCCTGCCGCTTTCGGCCGAGGCCGTCGAGAAGGCCATCGAACTCAACGGCCAGGCCGTCGCCATGAACATCGCGGCCTTCCGCTGGGGACGCCGCGCCGGGCACGATCCGGAGTTCGTGCGGGAGCTGGTGGCCGGCCAGGATGGCGCCGGTGCCACCCAGACGCTTTCACAAACGCTGGATGAGATCATCGCACGGCGTGCCGAATTCCTGACCGCATATCAGGATACTGCCTATGCGGAGCGCTATCTAAACCGCGTCTCCGCCATTCGCCACGCCGAGGATACGGCGGCGCCCGGTTCGACGTCCGTCACCGAGGCGGTGGCGCGCAACCTGTTCAAGCTGATGGCGATCAAGGACGAGTATGAGGTCGCCCGGCTCTACACGGACGGCTCCTTCGCCAAACAATTGTCGGGCCAGTTCCAGTCCTGGGATCGGCTCGAGTTCCACCTGGCGCCGCCGATCCTGGGTCGCAAGGGCGCCGACGGGCAGCCGCGCAAGTCGAATTTCGGGCCCTGGATGCTCAAGGGCTTCCGCCTGCTGGCGGCGCTCAAGGGCCTGCGTGGCACGGTGTTCGATGTCTTCGGCTATGCCGCGGAACGGCGCGTCGAAAAGGCGCTACTGACGCAGTACGAGTCCGATCTTGACCTGATCAGACAGTCGCTCGCGCTTGAAAAGATCGATGCCGCGGCGGCGCTTGCGTCGGTTCCTGCGTTGATACGCGGCTATGGCCACGTCAAGCAGGCAAGCATCGACAAGGCCGCGGGCGAGCGCCTCCGGCTGCTGGAAAGGCTGGCCGACCGGACGGCAAAACCTGTCCTCCAGGCGGCCGAATGAGAGCACTGCGACGTTTTAGCGACCTCGGCGCCTTGATTTCCTTGGGTTTTTCGCGGATCCGGCAAGCCGGCGGGCGCTGCTTCTAAGCCTTTCTTAAGGCGAATGTGGCAGCTATAGGCTCCCACAACGGAAGCCGTCGTGACTGAAAAGCGAAAACAAGAACTTCCGGTCGACGTCTATATCCCGTTCGTGGAAACGCTGTTCCGCGACGGGGCGACGCTTGCCGTCGGTATTGCCTCGCAGACGATGGTCATCGCGCTGGTCTACTGGAAGACGGGCGATCCAGCCTATCTGGCCATAGCCGCGTCTCTCATCGTCATCGGCGTGCTGCGCATCATGAGCTTCGGCAGGCACAACCGCCTGCCGCCGGCCGTTACGCGCGCCGAGGCACGGAGCCGAGAAAACACCTATATCCTTTACGGCTGCCTGCATGCCGTTGCGCTCGGCACGTTCTGCTTCGTGGCGATATACTTCGCCAACGACAGTTTCGCCGAACTCGCCGCGGTCTGTACCGCACTCGCCACGGCCACCGCCATCGCGGGCCGAAACTACGGCTCGCCGCGCATGGTCATCATCCTGATCATCGCGCTGACCTGGCCGATTTCGCTGGGCTTCATGCTGCGCGGCGATCCCTATCACATCGTGCTTGGCCTGCTGTCGGCGCAGTTCCTCTTCACAATCCGGAAATTCGCCGACACCGTCCGCGACGTGCTGTTCACCGCCATCTTCGAGGAGAAGAAGGCGACGCGCATCGCACAGCGTTTCAACCGCGCGCTCAACACCATGTCGCACGGCCTGATCATGCTCGGCCCCGATGGCAGAGTGGTCGTCGCCAATGCGGAAGCCGCGCAACTCCTGCTGCTGAAGTCGCCCGACGCCCTGCTCGGGCGATCGATCCACGCCCTGCTGATGCGCGGTGTCGCCGGGGGCCTGCTGGCGGCGAAGGATTGCCGCTACGTTGAGGCGCAGCTGACCAGCGCACTGCGCGAGGGCCGGGACCGCAAGGTCCTCGTCTCGTTTTCGAACGGCCAGCACTACGAGTTTTCGGCACGCGAGGGCAGCCAGGAACTCGGCGTCATCACCTTCGAGGATGTCTCACAGCGCGTCGAGGCCGAGGAGAAGATCCGGTCGATGGCGCGCTTCGACAATCTCACAGGCCTGCCCAACCGCGCCTATTTCCACGAGGTCGTCGCCGAAACGATGCTATCGGGTGAGCGCGACCGGCGCTGCGGCCTGGCCGTCCTCGATCTCGACGACTTCAAGAGCGTCAACGACACGCTCGGCCATCCGGTCGGCGACGGGCTGATCTACGCCGTTGCCGAAAGGCTTGCCGCCTTCGCCAGCGATCACGTCAAGGTCAGCCGCTTCGGCGGCGACGAATTCATGATCTTCGTCGACAATGTCGAGGACGAAAGCCACCTGTCCTCCATACTCGACAACATATTCGCTGGCCTGCAGGGCGAGATCGATGTTGCCGGCCACGCGCTGCGCATCCAGGCGAGCGGCGGCGCGGTCTTGTCACGCGTCAAGGACACCGACGTCGACGCCATGATCGTCAAGGCCGACCTCGCGCTCTACAAGGCCAAGGAACTCGGCAAGAATGGCTGGCGGCTGTTCGAGGCGTCGATGGATGCCGCCTTCCGCAACCGCCAGCTGATGAAGGCCGATCTGCGTGCCGCCATCGAGCAGCGCGACCTGCGCGTCGTCTACCAGCCCATCGTTGCCATGGACACGATGCGTATCGACAGCTGCGAGGCGCTGTGCCGCTGGGACCATCGCGATCTGGGGCCGATT
Organism: uncultured Rhizobiaceae bacterium; assembly: GCA_947259295.1. Taxonomy (GTDB): domain Bacteria; phylum Pseudomonadota; class Alphaproteobacteria; order Rhizobiales; family Rhizobiaceae; genus CAMYMG01. The sequence goes on along the minus strand of CAMYMG010000052.1, from coordinate 22,603 downwards.
TCGCCGGCGGTCTTCATTCCGCTCGCCGAGGAAATGGGCATCGTCTCCGAGATCAGCACCTTCGTCCTCAACGCCGCCTGCAGCGAATGCGTCCGCTGGCCAGAGGAGATCAGCGTATCGGTCAATCTCTCCGCGAAGGATTTCCGCAGCCGCGAGGTCATCGAAAAGACCAAGCAGGCGCTGAAGACCTCCGGCCTGGCGCCGCACCGGCTGGAGATCGAGGTCACCGAGACAGCTTTGCTGGACGACAAGTCGCAGACCCGCGAGTACATCCAGGAACTGAAGGAGCTCGGCGTGCGTATCGCGCTCGACGACTTCGGCACCGGCTATTCGAGCCTCAGCTATCTGCACAAGCTGCCGCTCGACAAGGTCAAGATCGACCGCAGCTTTCTGATCGATGTCGGCCAAAACAAGCGTTCGCTCGAACTGCTCAAGGGCATCGTCAAGCTGTCTCGCCCGCTCGGCCTGACGGTCACGATCGAGGGTGTGGAGACTTTCGAGCAGCTCAAGATCCTTGCCGTCCAGGTGAAGCCAGATCTGGTGCAAGGCTTCCTCTTCGGATCGGCGCTGTCGGCCGCCGGAATCCAGACCATGACCGGAACGGTCTGGCCGTTCGCCAAGGAGATCCGCGTTGCCAAGCGCGCCTCGCTCGGCGACGGCGCTGCTATCTGATCATTAAAGCTCTCGGAGTGCCCAACCGGGACATTTTCGGCTACATAGACTCGAAAAACGTTAAGGTTAACGCTGGGTAAATGGCTGACAATTAAATTAAAACTTTACATATCAGCCTGTGTGCCTACCTTGCCTGTACAGGTGAGTGAGGGGCGTAGGAATGACAGGTAAGTTGACTGCGTTTCCGGTTTCGACACGTGCAGACCGAAGCATAAATCCCACCCCGAAGACTTCTTCCTTTATCCAAAACGTCGAAAGCCTTCTGGCACGCACCGAATACCGGCGCTGTGACAAGGGCGAGGATCTCGAAGATATCTACCGGCTTCGCTACAAGGCCTACCGCTCGAACGACATGGTGCCGGACAGCGAAAGCAGTTCGATCCACGACGACCTCGACGAGACGCCCAATGCCTTCCGCTTCGGCGTCTATGTCGACCAGCAACTCGTCAGTACGCTGCGTGTCCATCATGTCACCGAGGAGATGCCGTGGTCGCCATCGACCAAGGCGTTCGGTGACCTGGTCTATCCGATGCTGGCAGCAGGCGACACATTCGTTTGCCCGGGACGCTTCGCATCCGATCCGGACTGGACGCGCGTCTATCCGCATCTGCCCTTCGTGACGCTGCGCATAGCGACGATGGCCTGCTTCCATTTCGACGTGCCCTACGGTCTCTCGACGGTGCGCGAGGATCATTCGGGCTTCTACAAGCGCATGTACCCGTCCGAGCGCATCAGCGAGCCGCGCGCCTATCCCGGCGTCTTCAACCGCGTCGTGCTGCATCGCATCAACACGCGGGACAACCAGGAACAGTATTTCGCGCGCTTTCCGTTCTTCAAGTCGACGCCAATGGAGCGGCGAATGCTGTTCGCGCGCCCCGTAGTCGGGGAGCTTGCTCCGCTGACCATCCTGCCGACGGCCAAATACCTCCGCGAGGCTGCCTGACGGCCAATTTGCGTCCCGGCCGGCTTCATCGCAACGATGGGGTTGCGCGCCGCCCCGCCGCTGGCATTATGCCGCGATAACCGCGAGCCACGCGGACCGGGAGGAAGAGTGAGATGACCGCGGCGGCATTGGCCGGCGAACCGGACACATTTCCGAAATATCTGCTGCACAATGCCGAGCGGCTGGGTGATCGCCCTGCCATGCGCCACAAGGATTTCGGCATATGGCAGAGCTGGACCTGGCGCGAGCAGCTCGGTGAGATCCTGCATCTGGCGCTCGGGCTGCAGGCGCTCGGCCTGGCGCGCGGCGACAAGATTGCCGTGATCGGCGCCAACCGGCCGCGTCTCTACTGGACCTTCGCCGCGGCGCAGTCGCTCGGCGCCGTCCCCGTGCCGGTCTATGCCGACGCGGTGGCCGACGAGATGGCCTATGTGCTCGACCATGCCGGTGTCCGCTTCGCGGTCGTGCAGGACCAGGAGCAGGTCGACAAGATCGAGTCCTGCGCCGAGCGCATCCCGGCGCTGAAGACCCTCATCTATGATGAGCCGCGCGGCCTTGCCGACTACGACATGGAGGGGCTGCATGCTTTCGCCGATGTCCAGGCCGCGGGCAGGGCGCTGGTCGCCGCGGAGCCGGAACTTGCCGAGCTCTGGCGAAGCGGCATCCTGGCGGCAAGCGGCGACGAGATCTGCGTCATGCTTTACACGTCGGGCACCACCGGCCGCTCCAAGGGCGTCATGCTGAAGGCGAAAAGTGCCGTCGGCGCCGCACGCGACACCGCGGCATTCGATAATCTAAGTGATCGCGACAGCGTGCTCGCCTATCTGCCGCTCGCCTGGGTCGGCGACCATTACCTCAACTACGCGCAGGGGTATGTGTCGGGCTTCTGCATGAACTGCCCCGAAAGCGCCGAGACGGTCGCGCAAGACCTGCGCGAGATCGGACCGACCTTCTACTTCGCGCCGCCGCGCATCTTCGAGGGACTGCTGACCACCGTCACCATCCGCATGGAGGACGCCAGCTGGCTGAAGCGCAAGCTCTATGCGCACTTCATCGATGTCGCGAAGCGCTACGGCGAGCCGATCCTCGAGGGCCGTCCGGTGCCGCTGTCCGGCCGCCTGTCCTACGCGCTCGGCGCCATGCTGATCTACGGGCCGCTGAAGAACGTGCTCGGCTTCTCCAACATCCGCGTCGCCTACACCGCCGGCGAGGCGATCGGCTCGGACCTGTTCTCATTCTTCCGCTCGCTCGGCATCAATCTCAAGCAGCTCTACGGCCAGACCGAGGCCTTCCTCTATGTTACCGCCCAGAAGGACGGCGCCGTGCGCTCGGACGCCGTCGGCCCGGCAGCGCCAAATGTCGATATCCGCATTTCCGAGAGCGGCGAGGTGCAGTTCCGCTCGCCCGGCATGTTCGCGGGCTATTTCAACCAGGACGAGACGACGGCCGAGACGATGACCGGCGACGGCTACGTGAAGACCGGCGACGCGGGATTCTTCGATACCGACGGCCAGCTGAAGATCATCGACCGCGCCAAGGACGTCGGCAAGCTGGTGACTGGCGAACTCGTGGCGCCGAAGTACATCGAGAACACGCTGAAATTCTTCCCCGACATCAAGGAGGCGGTTGCCTTCGGTGACGGCCGCGACTTCTGCGCCGCCTTCATCAACATCGACCTGCAGGCGGTGGGCAACTGGGCCGAGCGCAACAACATCGCCTATGCCTCTTATCAAGAGCTTGCCGGCAATCCCCAGGTTGCCGAAATCATCGCCGGCCATGTCGATGCCACCAATCTCAGGCTGTCGCGCGAACCGATGATGGCCGGCGCGCAGATCAGGCGTTTCCTGGTGCTGCACAAGGAGCTCGACGCCGACGATGGTGAACTGACACGCACGTTGAAGGTCCGCCGCGCCTTCGTCGCCGAGCGCTACGCGTCGCTGATCGAGGCGCTCTACGACGGCTCGACGGAGAAATATGTCGAGACCGAGATGACCTACGAGGATGGCCGCAAGGGTGTGGTGCGGGCGACGGTCAGGATCATGGACGCCAGGACCTATCCCGCGGCAGAGGCGCCGCGCAGGGAAGCTGCGTGAACGCGCCGTCCGCCCTGGCCAGCCCGGTTGGAACCGGCGCCGCCCGCTCCGCGCCGGGCGAGGTCCTGATGGACGTCCGCAACGTCTCGCTTTCCTTCGGCGGCGTCAGGGCCATCACCGACATCTCCTTCGACGTGAAGGTCGGCGAAATCCGCGCCATCATCGGCCCAAACGGTGCCGGCAAGACCTCGATGCTCAACGTCATCAATGGCTTCTACACGCCGCAGCAGGGCACGATCTGGTTCCACGGCAAGGAACGCAAGGGGATGCGGCCGCATCACGCGGTTCGCCAGGGTATCGCCCGCACCTTCCAGAACGTCGCGCTGTTCAAGGGCATGTCGACGCTCGACAACATCATGACCGGGCGCTCGGTGCACATGCAGCGCAACCTTTTCTGGCAGATGCTGTGGCACGGGCCGGCGCTTGCCGAGGAGATCGAACACCGCGAGAAAGTCGAGGAGATCATCGACTTCCTCGAGATCCAGCACATACGCCGCACGCCCGTCGGCAAGCTGCCCTATGGCCTGCAGAAGCGGGTAGAGCTCGGTCGCGCGCTCGCCATGGAGCCGTCGCTGCTGCTGCTCGACGAGCCGATGGCCGGCATGAATCTCGAGGAAAAGGAGGACATGAGCCGCTTCATCATCGACGTGAATCGGCAGCGCGGCACCACGATCGCACTCATCGAACACGACATGGGCGTGGTCATGGACCTGTCCGACCGGGTCGTCGTTCTCGACTACGGCGAGAAGATCGCCGACGGCACGCCCGAAGCCGTGAAGTCCGACAGCCGGGTCATCGACGCCTATCTCGGCGTAGCTCACTGAAACGAAAGGAAACTTGCATGGTTCTTCCCGACATCGCTTACACGCCGCTCATTTCGCTCATCGCCGGAGTGCTGATCCTCGTCATGCCGCGCCTGCTGAACTACATCGTGGCGCTCTATCTCATCGTAATCGGGCTGCTCGGCCTTTTCCCCGACATGATGCCCTGAGGCCGCCGATGGCCGAGCAGACCAGATCGACGGGCGGATGGTTCGGCCCGGGCCGGAGGGACGCAGCCGTGGCGGACGGGGAGGTCGCCGCTTGAGCAATCGCCCCAAGCCCACTGCCGCCTCGGTGTTCCCACCTGCCGAAGAGAGCGGCGTGCAGATGCGCCAGGTCACGCCGCTGTCGTCGAACTGGTACCATCTCAACCGCTACGACTACGAATTGCGCCTGCCCGACGGTTCGTGGCAGCCGCAGATGCGCGAGGCATACGACCGCGGCAACGGCGCCACCATCCTGCTCTACAATCGTGAGCGGCGAACAGTGGTGCTGACGCGCCAGTTCCGCCTGCCGGCCTTTCTCAACGGGGTTGCCGACGGCCAGATGATCGAGACCGCGGCGGGCCTGCTCGACGACGATGCGCCCGGCGACGCCATCCGCCGCGAGGTGGCAGAGGAAACCGGCTACCGTATCGGCGACGTGGAACCGGTCTTCGACATCTTCATGAGCCCGGGCTCGGTCACCGAACGCATTCATTTCTTCATGGCCGAATATGACCCGGCCGACCGCCCCGGCAATGGCGGCGGCGTCGACAGCGAGACCGAGAACATCGAAGTGCTGGAGATCGATTTCGACGCGGCGCTTTCCATGGTCGCCAGCGGTGCTATCGTCGACGCCAAGACGATACTGCTGCTCTACCATGCGCGCCTGAAGGAGATATTGTGAACCTTCTCGAAGCAATCTTCATCGACCCGTTCCGGGACATGGCGGCGGCCCCGGATTTCCTGCTGCAGGTGCTCTGGGAAGGGCTGGTCTCCGGCGTGCTCTACGCGCTGATCGCTCTCGGCTTCGTGCTGATCTACAAGTCCTCGCGCATCTTCAACTTCGCGCAGGGCATCATGGTGGTGTTTGCGGCGCTGACGCTGGTTGGCCTGCACGAGAAGGGCGTTCCGGCCCTGCTGGCCCTGCCGCTCACCCTGCTCGTCATGTATCTGCTGGCAGTCGCCGTCGAGCGCGTTGTGCTCAGGCCGCTGATCAACCAGCCCGACATGATCCTGTTCATGGCAACCATCGGCATCACGCTGTTCCTGATCGGCTTCGGCGAGATCATCTTCGGCGGCGAGAACAAGGTGATGATCACCGAGGCGCTCTACATCCCAACCGGCAGCTTCGAGTTCGAGCCCTTCGGCGGCTTCCTGCTGATCGAGCAAAAGGACCTGACCGCCGTCATCGGCGCCGGCGTGCTGGTCGCCGTGCTGCTTCTCTTCCTCAACAGGTCGCGCATCGGCCGCGCCATAAGGGCGCTCGGCGACGATCACCAGGCGGCGCTGTCGGTCGGCATCTCGCTGTCCACCATCTGGGTCATCGTCTGGTTCATCGCCGGCATCATCGCGCTCGCCACCGGCATCGTCTGGGGCGCGCGCGCCGGCGTTTCCTTCGCGTTGGAGGTCATCGCCTACAAGGCGCTTCCCGTGCTGATGCTCGGCGGCCTGGAATCGGTCACCGGCGCCATCGTCGGCGGGCTGGCCATCGGCATTCTGGAAAAGCTGTTCGAGATCTACTGGGGGCAGCCGCTGCTCGGCGGTAATACCGAAAGCTGGTTCGCCTTCGTGCTGGCGCTGATCGTGCTCTTGTTCAGGCCGCAGGGCCTGTTCGGCGAACGCATCATCGAGAGGGTGTGAGAGATGAGCCATAAATCGAGAGTTGGCGTCATCTGCATCGACTGTCAGACCGACGACCTGACGGAAGCAACCTCCTTCTGGTCGAAAATGCTCGGCATGGAGGGCAAGGTCGATGCCGACGGGAAATACGCGCAGTTCGATGGCCATGCCGGCTACCCCAAGGTGCTGCTGCAATCCGTCGATCACGCGCCGCGTGTGCATCTCGACATCGAGACCGACGACCGCGAGGCCGAATGCGAGCGTCTCAAGGCGGCAGGCGCCACCGAGGTCGCGCGGGTCAAAAGCTGGATCGTGATGGAGGCGCCGACCGGCCACCGCTTCTGTCTCGTTGGCCCGCAGGGCGATGACTTTCCCGGCGATGCGAAAGACTGGTCATAGATGCTCTACCGCACCGCCGGCCAGTTCAAGACTTCCTACGCCGCCGACCACGCGCTGTTCCCGGTCCGGCAGGACGCCTGGCTGCTCGGCGTCATCCTGCTGTTCGCATTCGTCATCTTCCCGCTGACGGCAAGCGAGTTCACCTTCAAGGCGCTGCTCACGCCGGTGCTCGTCTATTCGCTGGCCGCACTCGGCCTCAACATCCTGACCGGCTATGCCGGGCAATTGTCGCTCGGCACCGGGGCCTTCATGGGCGTCGGCGCCTACGCCTGCTTCAAGCTGATCACCATCTTCCCCGAGATGAACGTGCTGGTGGCGATCCTGCTGTCGGGGTTCTTTTCGGCCGCTGTCGGCGTCGCCTTCGGCCTGCCGTCGCTCAGGATCAAGGGTTTCTATCTCGCCATCGCCACGCTTGCCGCGCAGTTCTTCCTGGTCTGGCTGTTCGAGAAATGGGCATGGCTTTGCAACTACGCCTCGTCGGGCTCCATCCAGGTGCCTACCGTCGAGATGTTCGGCACACCGGTGTTTGGCCCCAATGCGCTGGCGATCGTGCAGTATTACTGCGTGCTCGGCATCGTCACGCTGATCACCATTGCGGCGATCAACATCACGCGCGGCCGCATCGGGCGCATGTGGAAGGCGGTGCGCGACATGGACATCGCCGCCGAACTCGTCGGCATCAACCTGATGAAGGCCAAGCTGTCGGCGTTCGCGGTGTCGTCCTATGTCGTCGGCGTATCGGGCGCGCTCTTCGTCTTCCTGTGGCGGGGTGCCGCCGAGCCGGTCGCCTTCGATATTGGCCTGTCCTTCCGGGTACTTTTCATCGCCATCATCGGTGGGCTTGGCTCGGTGCTCGGCAATTTCCTCGGCGCCATCCTGATCGTCGCGCTGCCAGTCGTCATCAACACGCTGCCGGCCTCGCTCGGCCTGCCGATCTCGTCGGCCATGGTCGAACACCTGAATACCATGATCGTCGGCGCGCTTATCATCGCCATTCTCGTGATCGAGCCGCACGGGCTGGCGCGATTCTGGCAAATCATCCGCGAGAAGCTCATCATGTGGCCGTTTCCGCATTGATGGCTGTATGCTGCCCGACGGGCACGTTTTCGGGATCGTCCGCCCGGTACGGATGGTAGAATGATAGAAAAGTGGAGGAAGTGACATGAAGAGACTGAGGACCAATTTCTTGCTGCCGGCGGCCCTGGCCGCGGCGTGCATGCTGTCGGTCGCCCCGGCGATCGCCGAGGACAGCGTCAGCCTGCCCAACCTTTCCTACCGGACCGGCCCCTTCGCGGCGACGGGCATCCCGCTGATGAACGGCCAGCGCGACTACATGATGATGCTCAACGAGCGCGATGGTGGCGTCAACGGCGTCAAGCTCGGCTACGAGGAATGCGAGACCGGCTATTCGACCGAAAAGGGCGTCGAGTGCTACGAGAAGACCAAGGCGACCGGCATCATCACGCAGCCATGGTCGACCGGCATCACGCTGCAGGTCCTGCCGAAATCCAATGTCGACAAGATTCCGATCCTGGCGCCCGGCTACGGCTTTTCGCCGATGGCCGACGGCAAGGTGTTCCATTGGGCGTTCAACATGCCGGCCTCCTACTGGGACGGCGCTTCGATGATCCTGAACAACATCTCCGACGGCAACCTGGACAATCTAAAGGGCAAGAAGATCGTCCTGCTGCATCTCGACCACCCCTACGGCAAGGAGCCGATCCCGCTGCTCGAGGTGCTGGCCGAGAAGCACGGTTTCGAACTGCTGCCGATCCCGGTCGGCCTCAAGGAGATGCAGAACCAGTCGGCGCAGTGGCTGCAGATCCGCCGCGAGAGGCCCGACTTCGTCGTCATGTGGGGCTGGGGCGCCATGAATGCCGGTGCGCTCACCGAGGCCGCCAAGACCAAGTTCCCGATGGACAAGTTCGTCGGCATCTGGTGGGCGGGTCATGACGGCGACATGAAGAGCGTGGGCGAAGCCGGCAAGGGCTACCGTTCGATCTCCTGGAGCGTGCCGGTGTCGGATTCGCCGGTCATGCAGGACATCAAGAAATATGTCCTCGACCCCAAGAAGGCCGAAATCGGCGAAGGCGAGTTCGACTGGGTGTTCTACCAGCGCGGCGTTCTGATCTCGATGTTTACCGTCGAAGGCATCAAGGCGGCGCAGGAGCATTTCGACACCAAGGTCGTCACCGCCGAGCAGCTTCGCTGGGGTCTGGAAAACCTCAAGATCGACGACGCCAAGCTCGCCGAAATCGGCATGACGGGGATGATCGCGCCGTTCTCGACATCCTGTGCCGACCATGCCGGCCATGCCGGAGGCTGGATGCTGGAATGGGACGGCGCCAAGTTCGTCAAGGTGTCGGACCTGCTGCAGGCCGACCAGAGCGTCATCGAGCCGCTGGTCGAGGCAGAGGCCAAGAAATACGCCGAGGCCAACGCGCCCTGGCCTGTCAACGAAGACTGCAAGATGTAGTCGCCATCGGCCCTTCCCCGCCCGGGGAGGGGTCGATCCAGCCGGAAGCTCGTGCATCGAAAACCTGTCCGATGCGTTGGCTTTCCGACCCCGCCGCTCGCGCGGCGACAGCAAAGCCGGAGAATGCATGTCCCAACTCGGCCACCAGCCCGACGCGCCTATCCTCTCGGTCAACAATATCGAGGTGATCTACGACCGCGTCATCCTGGTGCTGAAGGGCGTTTCGCTGACCGTTCCGGCCGGCGGCATCACCGCGCTGCTCGGCGCCAACGGCGCCGGCAAGACCACGACGCTCAAGGCCATTTCCAACCTCCTGCGCGCCGAGCGCGGCGAGGTCACCAAGGGAACGATCGTCTTCGGCGACGACCAGGTGCAGTCGCTTTCGCCCGACAATCTGGTCCGCCGCGGCTGCATCCAGGTGATGGAAGGCAGGCACTGTTTCGGGCATCTCTCGGTCGAGGACAATCTGATGACCGGCGCCTATACGCGGCGCGACGGCAAGGCGGCCATCGCACGCGACCTGGAACTCGTCTATGAGTATTTTCCACGGCTCAAGGTGCGGCGGTCGAGCCAGGCAGGCTACACGTCGGGCGGCGAACAGCAGATGACGGCGATCGGCCGCGCGCTGATGTCGAAGCCCAAGATGATCCTGCTCGACGAACCTTCCATGGGGCTGGCGCCGCAGCTGGTCGAGGAAATCTTCGGCATCGTGAAGAAGCTCAACGAGGAGCAGGGCGTCTCCTTCCTGCTCGCCGAGCAGAACACCAACACGGCGCTGCGTTACGCCAAGTACGGCTATATCCTCGAATCGGGCCGCGTCGTGCTCGACGGCGAGGCCGCGGCGCTGCGCGAGAACGAGGACGTCAAGGAATTCTATCTCGGCGTGGCGGGCGAAGGACGCAAGTCGTTCAAGGACGTCAAGCACTACAAACGCCGCAAGCGCTGGTTGTCGTAATGATTACCTCGCGTCTCCAATGGCTTCTGATGCAGCTCGGCCGCAGGCTCTGGGTCCGCGCGTCGCTGTTCTCGGTGCTGGCGGTTGGGACGGCCTTCGTGGCGCTGCTCGCCAAGCCCTATATCCCAGACGATCTTGAGACCAAGATCGGTGCGGACGCCGTCGACAACGTCCTCGGCATCATCGCGTCCAGCATGCTGGCCGTCACGATCTTCTCGCTTTCCACCATGGTATCGGCCTTCACGGCCGCCACCAACAATGTGTCGCCGCGTGCCACCAAGCTCCTGATGCAGGACTCCACCTCGCAGAACGCGCTGGCCACCTTCATCGGCTCCTTCCTGTTCAGTGTGGTCGGCATCGTGGTGCTGAGCACCGGGGCCTATGGCAATGGCGGTCGCGTCGTGGTCTTCGTCGTCACGATCGGGGTCATCATCGTCATCGTGCTGACGCTGCTGCGCTGGATCGACTATCTATCGCGCCTCGGCCGCGTCGGCCAGACGACCGATCTGGTCGAGAATGTCACCGCCAAGGCAATGCGCGGCCGCGTCGAGCGGCCCTATCTCGGTGGCCTGAAGCTTGCCGTGGACATGTCGGCGCCGTCGGAGACTGTCGTTCCGGTATTCGCGCCCATCATCGGCTATGTCCAGCATGTCGACACCGGCGCGCTGTCGGAACTCGCCGAAGAGGCGGAGGGGATGATCCACATCGTTGCCTTGCCCGGCGCCTTCCTCGACCCCACCCGGCCGATGGCGTTCTGCGACGGGCTCGACGAGGAGGCGCTGGAGTCGGTCGTCAAGGCCTTCACTGTCGGCGACGAGCGGTCGTTCGACCAGGATCCCCGCTTCGGCCTCAGCGTGCTCAGCGAGATCGCGTCGCGGGCCCTGTCCACGGCGCTCAACGACCCCGGCACGGCGATCGACGTCATCGGACGCGCGGTGCGGGTGCTGTCGGTCTGGTCGGGTCACGCCGAAGACGATGGCCAATCCGAAGTGCTCTATCCGCGGCTGCGTGTAAGGCCGGTGGAGCTTGACGACCTGTTTGACGACATCTTTACGCCGATCGCCCGCGACGGGGCAGGCGTCGTCGAGGTTCATATCCGCCTGCAGAAGGCACTGCTCATTCTCGGCCGGATGGAAGGCCAGGGTTTCAGGGACAATGCGGTGCGCCATTCGCGGCTGGCGCTGGAGCGGGCGGAGGCCGCAATGGCGATCGAGCAGGACAAGGCAATCCTGCGCAACCTGTCCGAGCAGGTCGGCCAGTTGCAGCATGAGGCTGGCGCGGCCTGAGGCTATCTGCGGTTTCGCTTTCGCACATCAATTGCCCCGCCCGGCCGATAGCGGCATTGCCCTTGGCCCGGCTTTTCGTTATGTGCCCTTGAGTATCTTCTGGAGGTATTTTCATGGCTGACCACACGCCGACCGGACCGATCGAAACCGGCGCCAAGATGGACTATCCCGAGCATGAGAGGACCTATGCCGGGTTCATCGCGCTCGCCAAGTATGGTTCGCTGTTCTGCGGGGCGCTGCTCGTCGCGATGGCCTTCGGCTTTTTCACCAGCGCCGGCTTCTTCTCGGCCTCGGTCCTTCTGATCGCCATCCTGGTGGTCGGCTGGTACCTTCTGCGCTAGGGCCTGACCCCGACATCAGGTCATTTCGACTGACGCCCGGCCGTTCCGGTTCGGGCTGTAAGCTGGACCGGTTCCAGCCGAAAGGATTTTGCGGTGGGACAGACGATCTTTATCCCGAAGGAAATCGAAGCCGGTGAGCCGCGCGTTGCCGCTTCTCCCGATACGGTCAAGCGCTATGCCGGTCTCGGCTTTGCGGTAATCGTAGAACAGGGCGCCGGGCTGGGCTCCCGCATTACCGACGAGGAATTCACCAAGGCAGGCGCGACCATCGGCAAAGCAGCCGATGGTTCCAAGGCCGACGTGGTGCTGAAGGTGCGCCGTCCGACCGACGCCGAACTCAAGGGCTACAAGTCGGGTGCGGCCGTCATTGCCACCATGGACCCCTACGGAAACGACGCAGCGATTGCGGCCATGGCCAAGGCCGGCATCACCGCCTTTGCCATGGAATTCATGCCGCGCATCAGCCGCGCCCAGTCGATGGACGTGCTGTCCTCACAGGCCAATCTAGCCGGCTACCAGGCCGTCATCGACGGTGCCGCCGTCTATGACCGTGCCATGCCGATGATGATGACCGCCGCCGGCACCGTGCCCGCCGCCAAGGTGTTCGTCATGGGCGTAGGCGTCGCCGGCCTGCAGGCCATCGCCACGGCGCGCCGGCTCGGCGCGGTGGTTACCGCGACCGACGTGCGTCCCGCCGCCAAGGAACAGGTCGCCTCGCTCGGCGCGAAGTTCCTCGCCGTCGAGGACGAGGAATTCAAGGCTGCCGAAACGGCTGGCGGCTACGCCAAGGAAATGTCGAAGGAATACCAGGCCAAGCAGGCGGCGCTGACCGCCGACCACATCGCCAAGCAGGACATCGTCATCACCACGGCGCTGATTCCCGGGCGGCCGGCGCCGAAGCTGGTGTCGGCTGCCATGGTCGCCTCGATGAAGCCCGGCTCGGTGATCGTCGATCTCGCCGTCGAGCGTGGCGGCAATGTCGAGGGTGCCGAGGCCGGCAAGGTCGTCACCACGGCGAATGAGGTGAAGATCGTCGGCCATCTCAACGTGCCGGGCCGGGTCGCCGCTTCGGCCTCGCTGCTTTATGCCAAGAACCTCTTCGCCTTCCTCGAGACACTGGTCGACAAGGAAGCCAAGGCGCTGGCGATCAATCGCGATGACGAACTGGTCAAGGCGACGATGCTGACCGACGCCGGCAAGGTGGTGCATCCAAATTTCGCCAAGGCCGCTCCCGCTGCCAGCGCGGCCCTGCCTGACGACAAGGCTGTCGCCAAGGCGGCCAAGGGCACCGAGCCCGGCCTCGACGTCGCACCGAAGAAGGCTGCGCCGAAGAAGGCCGCTCCGAAGGCCGCGGCGAAAAAGCCTGCCGCAGCGAAGAAACCGGCCGCACCGAAGGGGACAGCGTGATGGAACCGACCGCTCTCGAACAGGCACTTGACCAACTCGACCGCGCCGCCGCAGCCGTCAGGCTTGGCGTCCAGGACCTCGTCAATGCACCGGGCACGGCCGACGCGGCGGGCGACGCAGCGCATGCGCTGTCGGGCGGCGCCATCGACCCGTTCGTCTTCCGCTTCGCCATCTTCGTGCTGGCGATCTTCGTCGGCTACTACGTCGTCTGGTCGGTTACGCCGGCCCTGCATACGCCACTGATGGCCGTCACCAACGCCATTTCCTCAGTCATCGTCGTCGGCGCGCTTCTGGCCGTCGGCATCTCGGCTTCCGGCCTCGCCACGGGCTTCGGCTTCGTTGCGCTGATGCTGGTCTCGGTCAACATCTTCGGCGGCTTCCTCGTCACCCAGCGCATGCTGGCGATGTACAAGAAGAAGGAAAAGTGACGTGAACGCCAACTTCGCCTCCTTCCTCTACCTCGTCTCCGGCATCCTGTTCATCCTGGCGCTGCGTGGCCTGTCGCATCCGACGACCAGCCGCCAGGGCAACATGTACGGCATGGTCGGCATGGCGATCGCCGTCGCCACGACGCTGGCCCTGGCAACGCCGAGCTTCGGCGGATTCGCGCTGATCGTGCTCGGCCTCGCCATCGGCGGCAGCGTCGGCGCGGTCACGGCGCGGCGCATCGCCATGACCTCTATGCCGCAGCTCGTGGCCGCGTTCCACAGCCTCGTCGGCCTGGCCGCCGTCATGGTCGCCGCGGCCGCCATGTATGCGCCGGAAAGCTTCGGCATCGGCACCGTGTCCGACATTCACAGCCAGGCGCTGGTCGAGATGTCGATCGGTGTTGCCATCGGCGCCATCACCTTCACCGGCTCGGTCATCGCCTTCCTGAAGCTCGACGGCCGCATGTCCGGCAAGCCGATCATGCTGCCGATGCGGCACGCTGTGAACGCCGCGCTCGGCATCGCGCTCGTCGTGCTGATCGTGCTCCTCGTCACCACCGAGAGTTTTACCGTGTTCTGGCTGATCGTCGCCGCTTCGCTGGCGCTCGGCGTGCTGCTCATCATCCCGATCGGCGGTGCCGACATGCCGGTCGTCGTATCGATGCTCAACTCCTATTCCGGCTGGGCGGCAGCCGCTCTCGGCTTCACGCTCGGCAATCTGGCGCTGATCATCACCGGCGCGCTGGTCGGCTCGTCGGGCGCCATCCTGTCCTACATCATGTGCAAGGGCATGAATCGCTCGTTCATCTCGGTCATTCTCGGCGGCTTCGGCGGCGAGACGGCGGCTGCCGCCGACGACGGCATCGAGCGGACGGTCAAGCAGGGCTCGGCAGACGATGCCGCCTACCTGATGGCCAACGCCTCAAAGGTCATCATCGTGCCGGGCTACGGCATGGCGGTGGCACAGGCGCAGCACGCGGTGCGCGAACTGGCCGACAAGCTGAAGGCCAATGGCGTCGAGGTGAAGTATGCCATCCATCCGGTCGCCGGCCGCATGCCGGGCCACATGAACGTGCTGCTCGCCGAGGCCAACGTGCCCTATGACGAGGTGTTCGAGCTCGAGGACATCAACTCCGAGTTCGCGCAGGCTGATGTCGCCTATGTCATCGGCGCCAACGACGTCACCAACCCGGCGGCGCGCGACGACAAGTCGTCGCCGATCTACGGCATGCCGATCCTCGACGTCGACAAGGCGCGCACCTGCCTGTTCGTCAAGCGCTCGCTCGGCTCCGGCTATGCCGGCATCGACAACACTTTGTTCTACAAGGACGGCACGATGATGCTGCTCGGCGACGCCAAGAAGATGACTGAGGAAATCGTCAAGGCTATGGATCACTGATCGCCCGGACGGTGCCGGGCGCGGAAGACCTGGCACGGTCCGCTCAGCCCTGACCTCGTCATTCGTCGCTACTCTTAGATCTCGACTGAAGGTCGAGGCCTATTGCGGCTGGCGACCCGCCGTGCGGGCAATGGCGGTGGCCGACACGACCCCCAGGATGCCGAGCGGCACGAATGCCAGGAACAGCCAGGACGCGACCGAGGCTGCAGTCTCGTCGCTCAGCCCGTGCGAGAAGCCGCTGGCATTGGCGATGATGCCGCAAAGTGCCGCCCCTACCGCATAGCCGATGCGCTGCATCGTCGGTATGGCCGAGGAGGCGATGGTGCTTTCGGCGGGATCGGCGACGGCAACGATGACGCGTGTCACGAATGGCCAGGCGATGCCGAAGCCGCCACCCTGCAGGATGGCGCAGGCGAGAATCAGCGGGATCGAGCCGAGCGGCATGGCATAGGCGAAACCAACTATGCCTGTGGCGATCATCACGGCCCCGAGTATGATGATACCCCGCTCACGGCTCGGCGGCGCATTGGCGACGATGATCGACAGGATCGACCAGGCGATCGATTCGGCGGCGATGATGTAGCCTGCGGTGAGGATCGGGATGTCGTGCAGGGTCGTCATGATAAGGGGCCCGTAGATCGAGAACGAGCAGGTGGCGACCGAGAAGGCCAGGACCATCGTCATGCCGCTGCCGACCGGGGAGCGCCAGCTGAACGGTTTGGTCGGAAACAGCCGGGATGCCGGCCTCCAGCCGTCGACGACGAAGAAGAAGGCAAGCCCCGCGAGGCCGCAGAGCAGGAACAGGGTCGAGCGCAGCGCCTCGACACCGACGCCAGCCATCGCCACCAGAATGACGCCGGCAGCCAGCACGGCAAGCGCGCGGAATGGAAAGGGCGCCGCCACCGCGCCGGGCCTCCGCCTGGTTGCCTCCGGGCTGCGCAGGACGACAAAGCAGGCCAGCGCCATCGCCATGCCGGCCGCGGTGAAGATGCCGAAGGCCCAGCGCCATGACAGCGCCTCCGACACCAACGCACCGAGCAGCGGACCCGAAAAGGCGGAAACGCCCCAGACGGCCGACATGATGCCGAAGAGCTGGGGCCAGATGCGGCGGGGAAACAGCCGCTCGACGGAGACGAAGGCGAGCGAGACGAGCGCGCCGCCGCCCAGCCCCTCGATCAGCCGGCCGCCGAGGAAGACGGTCATGTCTGGGGCCGTTGCGCAGATCAGGGCGCCGAAGGCGTAGAGCCCGGCGGCGCCTGCCATGTTGGTGCGCAGCGGAACGTAGCTGACCATGCGGCCCGCCGCGGCTCCGGCAACGATGGCGCCAAGTTCGTAGATCGCGAGGGTCCAGCCGACCAGTTCGACGCCGGACAGGTCGACGACGAGCGGCGGAATGATCGTCGCAACCATCGTCTCGTTGGTGGCGTGCAGCATGATGCCGAGGCTGATGAAGCAGAAGCGCGCGAGATCGCCGCTCGCCCACAGCGCGCGCCAGTCAACCCTGTTCGATGCCTGGACGTCCATGCTGAACGCGCTTAGAGGCGGCGGTGCCCGTCAGCAAGGAAAAGCGGTGGGGCCACGCGCAGAAAAGCCGGCGGTGAGCCGCCGGCTTTTCTGAGTTCGATGATGGTTCAATCGGTCAGTTGGAAGAACTGCGCAGCTGGAACTGGGTAACGCCGACCGCGAGGTTCACGCCGGTCTGCGTCTGCAGGCTGAGCGGCTGCAGGGTGAAGTTCGTACCCGAACCGCCAACCAGCAGGTTGGCGCCGCCGCCGACACCGGCAGAGGCCTCGGCCGTTGCGCCGACATAGTCGCCGGCAAGTGCGCCCGGCGCGTAGATGTTGCTGCTCGGGGCCAGCACCAGCCAGCTCATGGCGGTGGCGTCGGTCACCCCGATGTCGAGGCCGTACTTGTTGACGACGCCGAAATAGGGCTCCGGCGCGAAGGTCTTGTCGGCCGGCTGGAAGTTGCACTTCATGTCCTTGGACGATCCGAGGATCAGCCCCACGCCGCCTTCGATCTGGCAGTCGAGAACGCCGAGTTCGATGCCCGGCTGCTGGGCAATCGCGGGGGAGGCGGCTGCGCCAACGACGAGGATCGCGGCCAGAACATTCTTCTTCATGTCATTCTCCTGCTGTGTGTGGTGTGAGGCGTAGGCCGGCGTTCATGGGAGCGCCGGCCGTATCACTTACTTGAGCGAGGAAATGAGCTCGATCGAGGTTGCTGCCACGGCGAGGTTCAGGCCGGTCTGGGCCTGGACGCTCAGCGGCTGCAGCGAGAAGGAATCGCGGAAGCCGCCGACGAGGAGGTTCGCGCCACCGCCGGTGACGACGCTGGCTTCGGCGTTTACGCCGAAATACTTGCCGGCCAGCTGGCCGTCGTCATAGTTGCGGCTCACGGCCAACACGGCCCAGGCCAGCGTGCCGTTGTGGGTCTTGCCGACATCGACGCCGAGCTTCGAAATCATGCCCGTGTAATGCTCACGGCCACCGCCACGCGAGCGCTTGAAGGTGCAGTCGATGCCCTTGTTCGAGGTGATGACGTAGCCGACGCCACCGTCGATGTCGCAGGTCAGCACGCCGAGCTTTATATCAGCCGCGCTCGCCGGGGCGGCGAGGGCGGTGGTCAGCAGAGCGGCTGCTACGGCAAATTTCTTAATCATGGAATAAAGTCCCTCATTGGAATGAACATGCACAACGATGTTCCGAGGGGAGTGTTCCACACAAACTGCGGCGGATCGGTGGCGATGATTTCGCATTCGCACGTGCCCCGGGAGGGCCCAGCAATCAGCCGCGCGTGCGGTCCAGACCGTCCTTTGCCGGCTGGTAGTTCGGGTCGAGCTGCGCTGCCCTCGCATAGGACTTTGCAGCCCGCGCCTTCTCGCCGCGGCGCTCGTAGATCAGCGCCTGGTTGGCCCAGCTCTCGGCGATCTTGTCGTCGAGCTTGATGGCCATGTTGAAGTCGGCAAACGCGTTGTCCTCGTCGTTCATGGCGAGATAGGACAGGCCGCGGCCATTGTATGGCTCGGGAGAATCCGGCGACAGCGAGATCGAGGTGGAGAAATCCTCGATGGCAAAGGCATGCTGTCCCTGGCTCTGATAGATCAGGCCGCGATTGTGGTAGGCGCGCGCGTCCGTGGTGTCGAGCTGGATCGCCTTCTGGAAATCGTTGAAGGCGCGCGTCGTGTCGCCGGCCTTGCGGTACAGGTTGCCCCGCCCGATATAGGCCGCGTCATAATTGGGGTTGATCTGGATAGCCTTGTTGTAGTCGGCCAGCGCCTGGTTCTGGTCGCCAAGGAAGCGGTAGATCAGCGCACGATTGGCATAGGCCTGGTAGAAATTGGGCTTCAGCCGGATCGCCGTCTCGAAGTCCTTCAGCGCATCATTGTACTTGCCGCCGCGGCCATACGCCGTGCCGCGCACATTGTAGGCTTCCGGATCCTGCGGGTTGCGCGAGATCACCGCCGTCAGCGACGCGATATTCTGTTCAGAGCCCTGTGCCGTATCGATCGTGGCGAGTTCGCCGGTCGGGCCGCTCTGGCAGGCGGAAAGACCAAGCCCGATGGCGATGACTGCCGCCATCATCGCCCCGCCACGATGTGTGGAGTTGCGGTCGCCGATGGCTGCATTCATTACGAGGCTGTTCCTTGCACTGCCGAATTCATCAATTTCCACACCGCGTTCCCCCGAGCGCGATGAAAAACGAAAGGTGGCGGCGATTCGCATCGCCCCACCCCCGTGGTCGTATTGCCGGAAAAAGTCGAAAGATAGGCGATATTACCGTGCCGGACGACCGGCGCCTGCTCCGGCGGCAACTGGCCGCGGCGTCATCGGCAGCAGGCCTTCGCGCTGCAGGCGCTTGCGGGCAAGCTTGCGGGCGCGGCGCACGGCCTCGGCCTTTTCGCGGGCACGCTTCTCGGACGGCTTTTCGTAGTGGCCGCGCATCTTCATCTCGCGGAAAATGCCTTCGCGCTGCATTTTCTTCTTGAGCGCGCGCAGCGCCTGGTCAACATTGTTGTCGCGTACGAGTACCTGCACGGGCGATCCTGTATCTTAGGGTTCAGAGAAAGGCTTCGGCACTCCGCCTCTGCCTCCGCGGCAGCCACTACCGCGAATTGCGGCGCACTTAGCAGAATCGGCGACAATTGTCGAGTGGGAGTTTCACGGCCTGTGCCGCGACCGACCATTTTTGGTCGACATTGCTGCCTCGCTTGTGTATCCGACCTCCTCCGCACGCTTGGACTGCCCCCTCAATCATTGGATAATCGATGCCTCCGGCCTTCGGTGGAATTGACTTTGGCACTTCGAATTCGACCGTCGGCATCATGGCCGCGGGGCGGCCGCAACTCGTTGCGCTGGAAGGTGTCGACACAACGCTGCCAAGCGCGGTGTTCTTCAATTTCGAGGACAACCACACCTATTTCGGCCGCCGCGCTATCGCCGACTACACCGACAATGCCGAAGGCCGGCTGCTGCGTGCCCTGAAGAGCGTGCTCGGCTCCTCGCTCATCCACGAGAAGACGCGCATCAAGTCTCGCTCGGTAGCATTCTCGGATATCATCGGCGAGTTCATCGGCTTTCTGAAAACCCGCCTCGACAATGCGGTGCAGGATGCGGTGGAGGATGTCGTCCTCGGGCGACCGGTGTTCTTCGTCGACGACGACGCGACCGCCGACGCCGCGGCGCAGGGAGAACTCGAGAAGGCGGCCCGCCGCCAGGGCTTCAAGCATATCGAGTTCCAGTACGAGCCGATCGCCGCGGCACTCGATTACGAGCAGTCCGTGCAATCCGAGGAACTGGCGCTGATCGTCGATATCGGCGGTGGCACGTCCGACTTTTCCATCGTCCGCGTTTCGCCCGAAGGCCGAAAGGCGGCCGACCGCAAGGCCGATATCCTCGCCAATGCCGGCGTGCATGTCGGCGGCACGGATTTCGACAGGCTTCTGTCGCTGGCCAGCGTCATGCGCGAACTGGGCTACCTGACGCCTACCCGCGACCGAAAGCGCAACCTGCCAGCCGGCTACTATGTGGACCTGTCGACGTGGCAGCGCATCAATCTGCTCTATTCGCCGAAGGCGATGGGCGATCTCCGGCAGATCCGCTACGAGGCGGCCGAGCCGCGGCTGGTCGAGCGGATGATCGATATCGTCACGCACCGCCAGGGTCATGCGCTGGCGGGCTGCGTCGAGCAGGCCAAGATCGACCTGACCGACAACGCTGCGACCGCAATCAGCTTGTCCCTGACGGACGAGATGCTCGATGTTGCGGTGACGCGGGCGGTGTTCGACGCTTCGGTGTCCAATGCGGTCGATCGCATCAGGGATACGGTTTCAGCAACGCTGGCCGGGGCCGGCCTTCCGGCAGCGCGAATCGACACCATCTTCCTGACCGGCGGTTCGACGGCCGTGCCGCTTTTGAGGTCCACCATCCTTGCCATGTTCCCCGCTGCCCGGATCGTTGCCGGCGACATGTTCGGCAGCGTCGGGCTGGGATTGGCGCTCGATGCGAGCCGCAAATTCGGGCGCGTGCCGGCCGGAGCCTGAACGGTCGCCGCCGATTGTGCCAGGCTGCCTGCGACTGGTCCCAAAGCTAGGCCAATCTGCCCCATGAACTGGGCCACGGTCGGGACTATTTGGATGGCCCTGGACCCGGACAGCTGCGCCGGCACGCCAAGGAGCATGCATTGACCGATACGACAGTCCGTTCGCCCGCCGCCACCGAGGGCACCGTCTTTGCCGTCATCCTGGCGGTCAGCTTTTGTCATTTCATCAACGATGTCGTGCAGTCGCTCTTGTCGGCGCTCTATCCGATGCTGAAGGACGATTTCCAGCTCGAGTTCTGGCAGATCGGCCTGCTGACCATGGCGTTCATGGTCACCGCCTCGCTGCTGCAGCCGGCGATCGGCCTCTATACCGACAAGCGGCCGATGCCCTATTCGCTGCCGATCGGCATGGGCTCGTCGATGGTCGGTCTCGTCCTGCTCGCCACGGCGCACAGCTATCCCATGCTGCTGATCGGCGCCGTGTGCATCGGCCTCGGCTCGGCGATTTTCCATCCGGAGTCGTCGCGGGTCGCGCGCCTGGCGTCGGGCGGGCGCTACGGCTTCGCACAGTCCACCTTCCAGGTCGGCGGCAATGTCGGCCAGGCCATGGGGCCGCTGCTCGCCGCCTTCATCGTCGTCCCCTACGGCCAGGGCAGCGTTGCCTGGTTCGCGCTCGCGGCACTCGTCGGCATCGTCGTGCTCAGGCAGGTCGGCGCCTGGTACAGCGCCCATCTGAAGACCGCGCATCTGCGCAAGCCGGCCGTGTCGCGGTTTCCGACGCTGCCGCGCGGCAAGGTGATCGCCTCGCTGGTGATCCTGGCGCTACTGACCTTCACCAAGAACGGCTACACCGCCGGCCTCGCGAGCTACTACACCTTCTATGTGATCGAAAAATTCGGCGTCACCGTGCAGCAGTCGCAGGTCATGCTGTTCCTGTTCCTCGGCGCCTCGGCGCTCGGTATCCTGCTCGGCGGCCTGTTCGGCGACCGTTTCGGACCGAAGACGGTCATCTGGTTCTCGATCCTCGGCGTGCTGCCCTTCACGCTGGCGCTCCCCTATGCCGACTTCGTCTGGACCAACGTGCTGGTGGTGCTCATTGGACTGATCCTTTCGTCGGCCTTCCCGGCGATCATCGTCTTCGCCCAGGAGCTCGTGCCGGGTCGGGTCGGCATGGTGGCCGGCATCTTCTTCGGCTTCGCCTTCGGCATGGGCGGCATTGCCGCCGCGGTGCTCGGCGTCGTCGCCGACAGCAAGGGCATCGAATATGTCTTCGACGTATGCTCCTACCTGCCGTTGGTTGGCCTCCTGACGATCTTCCTGCCCAGCACCAGTGCTGCGCGCGCTGCCAGCTAGCGGCGCAAAACGGCAATGCCCGTCGCAAACAAAGCAAGGGTGACACGGGCTTTTCGCTAGTGATACACCACGCCCTCGGAACGGCCCGATCGCCGTTCCGGCAGTGACGAGGTCAGGGGAATCATGCGGAAATATTCTGTATTCGCGATCGCCCGCGAAGCGATGCGCGCCCACAAGGGCTGGGATGAGCAGTGGTCGTCGCCGGAGCCGCGTTCCGAATACGACGTCATCATCGTCGGCGCCGGCGGTCACGGCCTGGCGACGGCCTACTACCTCGCCACGGTGCACGGCATCACCAATGTTGCTGTGCTCGAAAAGGGCTGGCTCGGTGGCGGCAACACAGGCCGCAACACCACCATCATCCGCTCGAACTACCTCTACGACGAATCCGCCGGCATCTACGACCATGCGCTGAAGCTGTGGGACGGGCTGTCGCAGGAGCTCAACTACAACGTCATGTATTCGGCGCGCGGCGTGATGATGCTGGCGCACAATGTGCACGACGTGCAGGTGCTGAAGCGCCACGTCCATGCCAACCGCCTGAACGGCATCGACAACGAGTACCTGACGCGCGAGCAGGCCAAGGAATTCTGCCCGCCGCTGAACGTCTCGCCGGACGCGCGCTATCCGGTCGTCGGCGCCGCCCTGCAGCGGCGCGGCGGCACT
>CAMYMG010000051.1 GCA_947259295.1 uncultured Rhizobiaceae bacterium | reverse complement strand
ATGCGGCACCAGGTTGCGGCTGCGCACGCTCGGCATCGAGTCGAGGCGCCGCTTCAGCCGGGCCAGCGCGTCGCGGTCGTCCGGCCCGAGCCGGTCAAAGCTCTTGCGGTTGCGCAGATGGTCGTCGGCGGCCGCCGCTCCCGCCGCATCGCCCTCGACCATCTGCCACAGGGCCTCCTGGTTGCTGGTCGCGCTTCGCGGGGCCTGCTCGTCTTCGGGGTCGTCGACCTTGCCGTCGAAAGTCGCCTCGCCGAAGATGCTGTCGAAGACCGCGTCGAAGATGGGGAAATCGTCCGGCGAGCCGGTCAGCGTCACGCGGCCCAGGCGGGCGAGGTCCTTTATGTTGCGCAGGCGGCAGGCCGTGGTGGCGCGCAGGAAGGCTTCGGTCCGACCGGGGTCGATCGGCAGTCCGGCCTCGCGGAGCGCTGCCGGGAAGCCGGCCAGAAGGTCGGCGGCGACGCCGACAGGCCGCGCGCTGCTCATAGCACCGCCGCTTCCTCGATGACGGCAAAATCCTCCTGGTCCTTGACCAGCAGGCCGAGCGACCGCTTCAGCGCGTCGGGCCATGACGCGCCGTCGCGGTGCAGCACGCCGGCGGCGCGGGCCCAGTCGATGCTTTCGGCAATGCCTGGCTTCTTGATCAGCGGCAGGCGACGGACGGCTGCCACGGCATCGATCAGGTGCTCGGCGGCGTCGGCCGCGATGCCCGGCGCATGCAGTTCGATGATTGCGCGTTCGCGCGCCCGGTCGGGGTAGTCGATCCAGTGGTAGAGGCAGCGGCGGCGCAGCGCGTCGTGCAGTTCGCGTGTGCGGTTCGAGGTCAGGATCGTCACCACAGGCTGGCTGGCCTTGACCGTGCCGATTTCCGGAATGGAAATCTGGAAGTCGGACAGGAATTCCAGCAGGAACGCCTCGAAGGCGTCGTCGGCGCGGTCGATCTCGTCGATCAGGAGGATGCTGGTGCCGGCATTCCTCAGCGCCTTCAGGAGCGGCATCTCGATCAGGAATTCCGGCGCGTAGAGTTCCGAGGTGTCGATCGAACCGCCACGTTCGGCAACGCGCACCTGCAGCAATTGCCGCGCGTGATCCCAGTCGTACAGCGCCTTGCCGGCGTCGATGCCCTCGTAGCATTGCAGGCGGATGCATTGGCGGCCGAGAATCCCGGCAAGCCGATTGGCGATTTCGGTCTTGCCGACGCCCGGCACGCCCTCGAGCAGCAGCGGCTTGCCGAGTTCGAGCGCCAGATAGAGCGCGGTGACAAGCGTGTCATCGGCGAGATATCCGGCGGTAGCGAGCTCGGCGTCGAGCTGGTCCTGGGTCAGGGGCGAGGGCACTATGAAGCGCCCCCCTCTGGCCTGCCGGCCATCTCCCCCACATGGGGGGAGATCATCAGTGGGACCCGCTCCGCCAGTCTCCACCATTGTCTTGTGAAGGACGACGCCAATGCCAGCCGATCTCCCCCCTTGAGGGGGAGATGCCCGGCAGGGCAGAGGGGGGGTAGGTGGAGTGCCAAGTCCTGAATTCCCCTATGGCTCCTAAAACTGCAGCTTCTCTTCGCAGACCATGCGGAAGCGGTTGGAGCAGTGCGCGGCGGCGTCGCCGCCGGCCGCCTTGCCTTCATCCGTCGCAAAGGCCGCGGCCATTGCGGCCTCGTCCTCGAAGAACATCTCCGAGACGCCGTCGAAGGGGGCGTCCGGGTTTTCCGACAGCAGCACGTTGGAGGTGTATTTCTTCATGCCCGGCAGCTTGCGGGCAAAGGCGACATGGTCCTCTAGGATCCACTTGCGGAAGTCGGCGAAGCTCATGTCTTCGCGCCTTTTCATCAGGGCCATGATCTTGATCATAGGAGAGTCCTTTCAGTGGGTTGGGTTCGATTGTTCGCGCAGGGAATCCAGCCCCCGCAGGATCTTCTCGGGCGTGATCGGCAGCGATTGGACGCGTACGCCGCAGGCATCGAAGATGGCGTTGGCAATGGCCGGGATCGGCGAGTTGGCGGTCATCTCGCCGATGCCCTTGGCGCCGTACGGACCGTTGGAAGCCGGCCGCTCGATGATTACCGATTCCATCTCGGCGAGGTCTCCGGGACCCGGCATCAGATATTGCGAGAAGTCGGTCGGGCCGTGTCCGCGATCTGGATAATATGGTTCTGTCGTCTCGTAGAGCGCATGCGAAATGCCCATCCAGGCGCCGCCGACGATCTGCTGGTGCGCCAGCGCAGGGTTCATGGCGCGGCCGATCTCGTAGGCGTTGGTGAGCTTCTTGACGCGCACCTCGCCGGTCTCGTCATCGACTTCGACCTCGGCCACCGTGCAGGCATGCGCCTGGCAGGAATCCGGATCCATCTCGCCGGTCTCGGGAACCACCTCGCTCTTCGGCTTCATGAACATGCCGCGGCCCGAGATCGTCTTGCCGTGCTTGAAGTGGGCAGCAAGTGCCACGTCAACGACCGAGATGCCCTTGTCGGGCGCGCCGTTGACATGGATCTTGCCCTTGCCGTCGGTGACGAGATCGCCGGCGTCGACTTCCAGTTCGGTCGCCGCGACGCTCATCATCACCTCGCGCGCTTCTCGCGCCGCCATCATGATGGCGTTGCCGATGCGATGCGTGCCGCGGCTGGCAAAGGTGCCCATGCAATGTGGGCCGGTATCGGTGTCGGCGGTGTCGATGACGACGTTCTCATAGGGCACGCCGAGCGTCTCGGCCGCGATCTGCGCGCCGACCGTCTTGATGCCCTGGCCGAGATCGACCGAGGACAGGGTGATGACGAACCCGCCGGTGGTGGTGGCATGGATCAGCGCCTGGCTCGGGTCGCCACCAAGGTTCATGCCGGTCGGATAGTTCACCGCGGCCACGCCGCGTCCGCTCAGCCACGCCATGTCACGCCTCCCTCTGGTAGGACGACATCGCCGCAAAACGCGGCGCGAGTTCCTTGCCGGTCTGACGCGCGGCCGCTTGGATCACCTCCACCAGTGCGGCGCCGTCCACCGTCTTGCGGTGCGCCTTCGTGTCGCCGTCGCGATAGGCGTTGATGAGGCGCAACTCCATCGGGTCCATGCCGAGATGGCGCGCGACCTGGTCCATCTGCGATTCCAGCGCGAAATCGCCGATCGTCACGCCGAAGCCGCGCATGGCGGAAGAGGGCGTGCGGTTGGTGTACACGCAGTAGGCGTCGACATGGACGTTGGGGATCGAATAGGGGCCGGGCATGTGCGCGGCTGCCTTCGTGGTGCCGTAGGTCGAATGGCGGCAATAGGCGCCGGCATCGACATAGAGCGTGATCTTGCGGGCGACGATGCGTCCATCCTTCATCACGCCGTCCTTGATGTAGAGGCGTTCGGCGGCGCGCGGCGAGGAGACCTGCATTTCCTCGGCACGCGAATAGGCGTATTTCACCGGCCGGTTGGTCAGCATGGCTCCAAGGGCTGCGATCGGCTCGACGATGACGTCGACCTTGCCGCCGAAGCCACCGCCGACCGTGCCGCCGACGAGCCTCAGCTTGTTGAACGGCACGCCGAGGATCAGGGCCATGTTGTCGAGCGTGAAATAGAGCGCCTGGGTGTTGGAATAGACGGTAACGCGGCCGCTGCCTTCCGGCTTGGCGGTGCAGCCCGTCGTCTCGGTCGGAGCATGCTCGATCGGCGAGGATTCGTAGCGGTGCTCGATGATGTGATCGGCCTCGGCAAAGCCCTTGTCGACGTCGCCGAAACGGATGCGGCGGCAGTTGTGGCCTTCATAGACGAAGTAGTTGGTGCCGGCCTGCTTGAACGGTTTCGAGGTCATGGCCTCCTCGACGTCGAAAACCGGCGGCAATTCCTCGTAGTCGACGACGACGCGCCTTGCGCCTTCGAGTGCTGCCTGTTCCGTCTCGGCCAGCACCGCGCAGACCTGCTCGCCCTTGAACAGCACGCGGTCTTCCGGCAGCACCGGCTCGTCGTCCGGCCCGACGCCGATCAGCTTCAGGATCGTATACCAGTTGTTCGGCACGTCCTTGTGGGTCAGCACGCGCACGACGCCCGGCACCTTCATGGCCGGCTCGACGTCGATATTCTTGATCAGGGCGTGATGATGCGGGGAGCGCACCATCTTGAGGTGCAGCGTGTTGGGGAAGGTAACGTCCTCGTAGAACTGCGTCTGGCCGGTGACGTGACCGCGCGCATCGGCGCGCTGCACGCTCTCACCGACCACGAACAGGTCGGCCTCGCGTTCCTTGCTGAAGAAGCTGGTATCGATCTTTTCCATGACTGTTCCTCAGGCCGCTTTGTCGCGCTTGGCGGCGCGCATCCGGGCGGCGGCGTCGAGAACGGCGTCGATGATCGCCTCGTAGCCGGTGCAGCGGCAGATGTTGCCGGAGATGGCGCGCACCGCGTCCTCGCGGCTTGGATCCGGGTTCTTGGCCAGTAGCCCGGCGGTCGCCATGATCATGCCCGAGGTGCAAAAACCGCATTGGGTGGCAAAGCCTTCGAGGAATGCCTCCTGGATCGGATGCAGCCCGTCCATCGGCGTCAAGCTCTCGATCGTGTCAATGGTTGCGCCATCGATCGTCTCGACCGGCAGCAAGCAGGCCATCATGGTCTTGCCGTCGACAATAACCGTGCAGGCGCCGCAGGCGCCCTGGTCGCAGCCGCGCCGCGTGCCTGTCAGGCCCTGGCTCTCGCGCAGTGCGTCGAGCAGCGTCGTTCCCGGCGCCACCAGCATCTGGCGCTCGGCGCCGTTGATCGTCAAAGCGACGACTGAATGTTTCATGGCTACCCTCCCGGTGGCTCAGTTCTCGATTTACGCGGCCTTGCGGTGCGTCACTCCCCGATCAATGCACGCCTGATGTGAACTGGCGTCACGCGCGCCCGGTACCAGGCGCTTGCATAGGAATCGTCGAAAGGCTCGATGTCGCGCTCCGCCTGCTGTGCCGCCTCGGTGACATGGACGCGGTCGAAGGCCTTGCCGGTAAGGGCTTCCTCGACCGAACGGGCACGCACCGCGCATTCGGCGACGCCGCCAAGTCCGATCCGGCATTGCGTGACCGTGCCGTCCGTCGCGGTCACGACCGCCGCGACTGTCACGATGGCCGCCGCGTTCATAGCCTTGCGCCCTGCCTTGGTGAACTTGAAGCTGCCCTCGGCAGGCAGCGCGAAGGAAACCTGGGTGACGATTTCGCCCGCGCCCAACCGCGAGGCGACGAGCTTCTCGACGGGATCGATACGCGTATTCGTTCCGTCCGAAACGGTTGCCGTCGCGCCGAGCGCTATCAGGCAGGCGGCAAGATCGCCGTAGGGCTGCTTGACGAAGAGGTTGCCGCCGACGGTGGCCATGTTGCGAATTGTCGGAGAGGCGATCGTTTCGAGCGCGGGAACCAGGAAACCCAGGGCGGGTACATCGGCGAGGTCGGACAAGGTCGTTGCAGCGCCGATCAAGGCGGAGCCGTCCTTGATCGACACGCCTGAAAGTCCCGCGGCGCGCAGACTGACGAGGCTGGTGAATTCATCGGTCCCGCCGTTGAGGGTCGGCATGACCGCGGTCCCGCCGGCGATGAGGCAAGCGCTGCCGAGCTTTGCAAGCATGGCATGGGTTTCGGGCAGCGAGCCCGGTGTCGCAACGGTCTGCAGCATTTGGATCCTCCTCCCAGAGGTCAAGTAGAAGGGCCAGCGGCCCACTTGATTATTCATTATCGATAAATCAAAATGGCTTTGTCAACACTCCTCCGCCCGAATATGTCGTTGCGGTGCAGTATGCGAGGATCGGAGGCGCGGCTGATGAGCGACGTGCAGAAGGCGAAACCGGCAAAATCAAGGGCGGGCGAGGGCGGCTTCGTCAACACGCCTCTGCGCCAGCGCCTGAAGGAGGCGCTGCTGCGGCGCATCATCGGGGGCCACTACGATCCGGGCGAGCGCCTCGTTGAATTGCGTATCGCCGAGGAGTTCGGAACCAGCCAGGGTCCGGTTCGTGAAGCGCTGCGCGAGCTGGAGGCTACAGGCCTTGTCACCAACATTCCGCGCCGCGGAACCTATGTGGCGGAAGTGATGAGTTCCGGCCTGCGCGAAATCTACACCGTTCGCGGCGCGCTCGAGGAGCAGGCGACGCGCATCGTGACCTCAAGACGATGCTGCGACATCGATGCATTGCAGCGGGCCACCGACCTGATGCGCGAGGCGGCCCTGGCAAGCGACATCCACGGCGTCATCGAACATTCGGTGACCTTCCACCGCACGATCATGGAGGCCGCCGGAAATCGCCTTTTGCTCAACATCTGGCAATCGCTTCAGATCGAGACTCGGACCACGATCACCATGCTGACGGAGGGGCTGGACCTGGTCGAGATTGCCGACAGCCATCAGCCGATTGTCGACGCGATCAGAAGCGGCGATGCGGAACTCGCGGCGCGAGAGGCGCGCGAACACCAGGACTATTTCGAGCATCTCCCGGTGCCGGTCGGCTCCAAGCTGGATGCCGACCCGGCGGTTCCGGCCAAGATGCGCTGAAGCCGCGAGCGCGTCGCGGCCTCAGGATCGAGTTTCCGTCGTTAGCCGCCGTGGGCGCTATGGTCGCCGCCGGCCTTGTCGACGGCGAACTCTACGGACAGGGTGCCTGCCTTCTCGAAGGTCAACGTTCCGGGAAACTTCGTGCCTTCGACGGCAGGAGCGGCCAGGTCCATGAACATGAGGTGGTAGGACTGCGGCTCCAGCTTCACCTCGCCGCCCGCCGGTATCTCGATGCCCTCCTTGAGCGGGCGCATCGACATCACGCCGTCGGTCATCTTCATTTCGTGAATCTCGGCCTTGCCCGAAATTTCGGCCGTGACCGACAACAGCCTGTCGTCGGTCGTTCCGTTGTTCTTGATGATAAGGTAGCCGGTTGCAACCTTGGCGCCGGGCAGGGTCGCCCGAGACCAGGGATGCGCGATCTCTAGCTCGCCGAGCTTGTATTCCTGCGCAAACGCCTGGGTCGACGCGATGGCGAGACCGGCCAGGGCGATGAGGGCGGCGCGCAGGACGTTCGGCCCGAAGGCCGCGAAGGCAAGCGGCCGGGTGTTGGCTGCTGAATGAGTCATGATGGGCTCCATATTGTTGTTCGCACCGTTGCCGGCTTGGCGAACGGAGAAGGACTGGGATCGGCCGCCGCACTTGTGCGTCGGCAACAAGGGGATCAGGCAGTCCGGGGTGGAGCCCTGGGATTGGATGGGGTCCGTTCGCCGCGGCCCCGAGTAGGTTCGTCGGGCAGGGCGTTATCTGCGCCGTCCCTGATATCGCGCGTCGCCAATACGGGGCCGCTGGGCGGCGTGAAGGCTTGGAGATGCTTGCCGGCGCACGCGAAAACGCAGCAATCCGGCATCGCGCCGTTGCCGCGCTTGTGCGGAGAGTTTTCGTTCAGGCTGCCATCGGCGCAGATCGGGTTGCCGAAAATATCGAGCAGCACCGGGCCCGAGACCATTGCCGAGGCTGAAGAAATGGACGTGACAACCAGCGCGCAGAGTGCGGCCAGCACGATCAGCATCCTCGCTCTCGTAGTGCGAATGTTCACGGTCGCCTCATCGATCCGCCGCAGCCGTATCACGACCCGAAGTCCCCGCAAACCGGAAACGCCGCCCTGCGGCAACGTGCGATACGCGCTAGTCGATCGGGATGACGTCCACGGCCTGCTTGCCCTTCTGGCCGCCCGTCGTCTTCAGCACGCCGACGATCGGCGCAACGTCGGAGTAATCGCGGCCATAGCCGACAACGATGTGGTCGTTGCCGGCACGCATGTCGTTGGTAGGGTCGAACTCCTGCCAGCCGGCATCGCGGCCGCACCAAACATTGACCCAGGCATGCATGGCATCGGCGCCTTCGAGGCGCGTCTTGCCGGGCGGCGGGATCGTGCGCAGGAAGCCGCTGACATAGCCGGCGGGGATACCAAGCCCGCGCAGCCCGGCAATCATGACATGCGTGAAGTCCTGGCACACGCCCCGCCTCAGCCTGAAGGCGTCGTCGGCCTTGGTTGCGACCGTCGTCGCCTTGCCGTCATAGGTGAAGTCGTCGTGGATGCGGCGGCAGAAATCTTGCGCAATTCCGATGACACTGCCGCCCGCCAAGAGGCTCGCCCGGGCATAGTCGGTGATCTCGGGCTCTATGGCAACGAAGTCGCTGCCGGCGAGGAAGTGGTGCGGCGTGTCGGCAGCCACCGACCGTAGTTCGCCGATCTGCCTGCGTAGTCCGGTCACGTCCGGCGATACATCGAGGCCCGGTTCGGGCCGGGAAACCGCAATGCGCGCATTCATGCGGACGTCAAGTGTCCTGTGCTCTTCGCGGAAGGCGATCGAGGTGGCGCTGTTGCCGAAGAAGTCGGTGAAGTCTTCCCGCTCGGTCGGCGCCGGCTCGAAGGACAGCGATGACGCGACGACCCGCTGTATGCCCTCGAGCGTGCGCGGCACGACCCTGATCTGATGCCGGCCGCCGCCGGAGGATCTCGCGTAGTCGTAGTGCAGATGGAGCCTGATGTCGTAGTGCATCAACCGTCTTTACGGAGAAGTGAGAGGTGAGGCGCCCGCCCGAGTTGGGTCGCGTTGCGCGGCATCATCGGAAATACGCCCTGGCGATGGTGTCGTAGAGCCCGCCGATCTGGTTGGCGAGCAGGCTCAGCGCCTCGGGGTTGAGATCACCGGGCTCGTCGATCGCCAGCATGGTGTGCAGCCTCAGCACCTCCTTGGCAGCAGGCGACAGATGGCCGCCGGTGCCCGAGCCCGGCAGCAGGCCGATCTCCTGCTTCAGCCGTTCGAGCTGGAACAGGACCGAGCGCGGGTTGAGCGGATCGAGGGCCAGCAGGTCGACAAGACTGCGCCGCCCGGATCGGACCGTGTATTGCCGACGATGGGTCATGACGCTGTCACCGATCTCCAGCATCATGTCGAGCGCACCCTCGGGCGCATCCTCCGGCGTCAGCACGCCGAGCGAGCGGGCGATCTGGATGCCGCGCTCGAGCCGCCGGCCGATCTCCAGGAAGCGCCAGCCGGTGAAGCGGTACATGTTCTCGCTGAGCAGGCCCGAGAAGCCGGCGAGCTTGCGCAGCAGAACGGTCATTACGCGCGTCGCGTCGTCGCCGGGTTCCACGCTCTCGGCAAACTGGTGGATGGTCTTGGAGAGATCGCGCAGCGCCAGCCAGCCATCCGGCGAGAACCGGTCGCGGATCTGGCCTGCGCTATAGACCGCATTGTCGAGGTTCCTGACCAGGCCCGGCGGAATGGCGATCTTCGTGTCGATGCCGACCGGTTTGAGATAGTCCCTGATGTAAGCCAACAGCGGCATGTCCGGATCGGAGGTCTCGGCCAGCCGGACGTGATAGGCGCGCAGGATGCGGACGGTGTCTTCGGAGCGCTCGATGTAGCGCCCGAGCCAGGTCAGGTTTTCCGCCGCGCGGCTGGGCAGGCTGCCCGGCACGTTGCGCTTGAAGACATCGCGCTCGCGCGGCAGCAGGGTCTCCTGCTTCACCGGCGTCGGGCTGACGACCCAGACGTCAGCGGCCTGACCGCCGCGCTGCATGGCGATCGCGGTCGCATCGAGCGAGTAGCCGATCCGCGCGAAACCGCCGGGCATGACGACCCAGCCGTCAGGGGTGCGCGCCAGATAGACGCGCAGGCTTGCCGGCCGCGGCTCCAGCCCTCCGCCGACGAAGACCGGCGTCGTCGACAGCGTCACCGCTTCCTGGCCGACAAAATCGCCGCCATTCGCCTCGATGCGGGCGAGCAGGCTAGCGCGCTGTTCGGGCGAAAGGCTCGATCCTAGCACCGTCGCCTTCTCGTCTTCGAAGGGGAGCCGCGTCGATTGCGCCGGGCCGATCATCATGCGGTCGAAATTGTCGATCACGTGCTGGCGCTCGGCGGCCTGCCCGCACCACCATGTGGCGATCGACGACAGCAGCAGTTCCTCGCCGCGCAGGGCACGCGAAATCTTGGGCAGGAAGGCGAGAAACGCCCGCGTCTCGAGGATACCGGAGCCCAGCGCGTTGACCGCGGTGACCGATCCGCGGCGGATCGCCTCGGCCAGTCCCGGCGTGCCGATCTGCGAATCCGAGCGCAGTTCCAGCGGGTCGGCGAAGGCGGCGTCGAGGCGCCGCCACAACACGCTGATCGGCTTCAGGCCGGAAACGGTGCGCACCATCAGCCGCCCGTCGGTGACCGTCAGGTCCTCGCCCTCGAGCAGCATGATACCGAGATAGCGGGCGATATAGGCGTGTTCGAAATAGGTCTCGTTGAGCGGCCCCGGCGTCAGGATGGCGGCGCGACCGGAGGGCTCTGAAGCCATGGCGGTCAGCGAGTCGCGGAACCGGCGGAAGAATCCGGCAAGCCGGTGGACATGCATGTCGCCATAAATGTCGGACAGGGCACGCGTCGTCGCCACGCGGTTTTCCAGTGCGAAGCCGGCGCCGGACGGCGCCTGCATGCGGTCTCCCAGCACCCACCATTCGCCGTTCGGGCCGCGGCCAAGTTCGAAGGCGCAGAAATGCAGGAAATGCCCGCCGGCCGGCTGCACGCCGGCGAAGGGACGCAGGAATTCCGGGCTCGACGCCACCAGGCCGGGCGGCAGCACGCCCTGTTCAACCAGCCGGTTCGGCCCGTAGATATCGGCGCAGATCGCCTCGAACAGATCGGCGCGCTGCATCAGTCCGGCGCTGATGCCCTCCCATTCCTTCTCGTCGACCAGCAACGGCACATGCGCCAACGGCCATTCGCGCTCATTGGCGCCGTCATTGTCATAGACGCGGTAATAGACCCCGGCGTCACGCAGATACTGGTTGGCGCGGGCAAAGCGCCTGGTCAGTTCGTCGGGCCCTAGCGCCTCGATCGCCGAGATGAACTGCCGCCATACCGGCTTCGGCGTGCCCGCGGCATCGACCATCTCGTCGAGCACGCCGTCGATCAGCCGGTAGCCCTTGAGCAGGGTGCTCGCGGAACCGCCTATGTCGGGTACTGGCGCCGTATCGTTCATGTCAGCCTTGTCGCGCCCGGTTTCGCCGCGCTCGCTCACAGTCGGGATGGATGCCTCAGGTCAAGCGTCAGCGGGAACTCTTCCGAAGGCAGTTCCTGCAACGGCTCGTAACCGGACGGCGTGTGGCCGCGCGGCTCGAAACGCGCCAGCCGCCTTGCCTCCGCCTCGTTGGCGTTGACCGGAAACGTATCGTAGCTGCGGCCGCCCGGATGGGCGACATGGTAGACGCAGCCGCCGACGGCGCGGCCTGACCAGCGGTCGTAGATATCGAACACCAGCGGCGTGTTGACCGGCAGGCCCGGATGCAGGCCCGATGCCGGCTGCCATGCCTTGTAGCGCAGCCCCGCGACCGAAATCTCGCGATTGTCGGTCTGCTTCATCGGCATGACGCGGCCGTTGCAGACGATGGCGTGGCGCTCCGGGTTGAGGCCCTCGGTCTTGACCTGAAGCCGCTCGACCGAGGAATCGACGAAGCGCACAGTGCCGCCGATGGCGCCCTGTTCGCCCATGACGTGCCACGGCTCAAGCGCCTGGCGAAGCTCCAGCTTGATGCCGGCATAGTCTACCTCGCCGCAGAAGGGGAAGCGGAACTCAAGCTGCGCGTCGAACCATTCCGGCCGGAAGGCGAAACCGTGCTGCTTTAGGTCTTCGAGCACGTCGACGAAGTCGGCCCATACGTAATGCGGCAGCATGAAGCGGTCATGCAGCGAGGTGCCCCAGCGGGTGAAGCGGCCGTCGATCGGGTTCTGCCAGAGGCGCGCGATGATGGCCCGCACGAGAAGCTGCTGGGCGAGACTCATGCGCGCATTCGGCGGCATCTCGAAGCCGCGGAACTCGACCAGCCCAAGCCGGCCGGTTGGGCCGTCGGGCGAAAACAGCTTGTCGATGCAGATTTCGGAGCGATGCGTGTTGCCGGTCACGTCGACCAGCAGGTTGCGGAACAGCCGGTCGACCAGCCAGGGCAGGGGCGCCTCGCCCTGGTCGGGATGCGGCACCTGCGCCATGGCGATCTCCAGCTCGTAGAGACTGTCGTGGCGGGCCTCGTCGAAACGCGGGGCCTGGCTGGTCGGGCCGATGAACAGGCCGGAGAACAGGTAGGACAGCGCCGGGTGCCGCTGCCAGTAGAGCACGAGGCTCTTCAAGAGGTCGGGACGGCGCAGGAAGGGGCTGTCGTTTGGCGTCGCACCGCCGACCACGACGTGATTGCCGCCGCCGGTGCCGGTGTGGCGCCCATCGATCATGAACTTGTCGGCGCCGAGCCGCGTCTGGCGCGCCTCCTCGTAGATCGCCGTGGTCGTGGCCACGCAGTCCTGCCAGTTCGACGCCGGATGGATGTTGACCTCGATGACGCCGGGATCGGGCGCGACGCGGATGACGTTGAGGCGCGGGTCGTGCGGCGGGCCGTAGCCCTCGATATGCACCTGCAGCCCGGTCTTGGCAGCAGCGCTTTCGGCCGCCGCGATCAGTTCAAGAT
The DNA here is from genome assembly GCA_947259295.1 of uncultured Rhizobiaceae bacterium. GTDB lineage: Bacteria > Pseudomonadota > Alphaproteobacteria > Rhizobiales > Rhizobiaceae > CAMYMG01. Next base: position 12,857 of record CAMYMG010000051.1, on the reverse strand, counting down.
AGTCCTCCACCGCCTCGACAGGCGGCATGAAGACGCTGAGGCGACCGTCGCGCGGTTCGACCGAGAGCGCGGTGCGCACAGCGCCGCCGATCTCGCCCAATTCCTGTTCGACGCGCTCCTGGCCGGGCATGGCGGCGGTAAAGGATGCGGCTGCCTGGCGGCGCGCCATCTCGTCGGCGCCCTCCCGCTCGGCCGGCGCGGGTTCGGGTGCCAGCGCATCGTGTGCCGGCAGCGGGCCGCGCGGCAGGGACGGGTCGACAGGAACGATGTAGGGATATTGCGCCGGCGGCACATAGGGCAGGGTGCCGAGCGGCAGGCGGTAGCCGACTGGAGAGTCGCCCGGCACGAGAAACAGCTTGCCGCGCCTGGTCTTCCACTTTTCCGAGCGCCAGCGCGGGCCGCTCGCGGCCTGGCTCTGCCAGCGCTGGATCGGCAGCACGTAGCCCGACGGCTTGGTCAGGCCGCGCTCGAAGACGCGCGCCATGCGACTGCGCTCCTCCGGATCCTCCAGCTTGGAGTTCGAAGGGTCGACATTTTCGGGCAACTGGCTTTCCTTGAGCAGCCATTCGCCCGGGTCCTCGTAGGCTTCAGCGACCATTTCGGACTCGATGCCGAGTTCGGCGGCCATGGCAGTCAAAAGCTTCTCGGCATCGGCAGCCGTGGAACTGCCAGTGGCGGTCTCCCTGGCGATCAGGTCCGGGTCGGACCAGACCGGCTCGCCGTCGGCGCGCCAGAACAGAGAGAAGGTCCAGCGCGGCAGGCTCTCGCCCGGATACCACTTGCCCTGGCCGTAATGCAGGAAACCGTTCGGCGCGAAGCGCTCGCGCAGCCTGCGGATCAGCGCATCGGCCTTCTCGCGCTTGGTCGGGCCGACGGCGGCGGTGTTCCACTCCTCGCTCTCGAAATCGTCGATCGACACGAAGGTCGGCTCGCCGCCCATGGTCAGGCGCACGTCGCCTTCCTTGAGAGCCTCGTCGACCTTGTTGCCCAGCGCGTCCAGTGCCTCCCAGCTCTCGTCGGAGAAAGGCTTGGTGATGCGTGGATGCTCGGCGACCCGGTCGACGCGCATGTCGAAATCGAACTCGACATTGGCGAAGCTTGCCATGCCGGAGATCGGCGCTGCGTTGCGGTAATGCGGCGTCGCGGCCAGCGGCACGTGACTCTCGCCGGTCAGCAGGCCGGAGGTCGGATCGAGGCCGATCCAGCCGGCGCCCGGGATGTAGACCTCGCACCAGGCGTGCAGGTCGGTGAAGTCGACCGTGGTGCCTGCGGGACCGTCGAGCGCCACCAGGTCCGGCTTCAACTGGATCAGGTAGCCCGACACGAAGCGGGCGGCGATGCCGAGATTGCGCAGCGCCTGGACCAGCAGCCAGCTCGAATCGCGGCACGATCCCTTGCCCGCGCCAAGCGTCTCCTCCGGCGTCATGACGCCGGTTTCCATGCGGATGATGTAGCCGATCTCCCGCTGCACCTGGGCATTCAACGCGACGACGAAGTTCACCGTATTGGTCTGCGAGTGATCGACGCGGTCGAGGAAGGCCTTCAGCAATGGTCCGGCTGGGTCGGGGGTGCGGTAGATCTTGAGGTCGTCGCGGATGTCTTCAGGATATTCGAAGGGATATGTCTCGGCCTCCGGTTCGACGAAGAAGTCGAACGGGTTGTAGACGGTCATGTCGGCGACGAGATCGACTTCGATCTTCAGTTCCGTGACGGGCTCGGGAAACACGAAACGGGCTAGGAAGTTGCCGTAAGGATCCTGCTGGACATTCACGAAATGGTTTTCGGGAGAGACTTTCAGCGAGTGACTGAGCACCTTAGTCCGCGAATGCGGCGCCGGCTGCAACCTGATGACCTGCGGGCCGAGCGTGACCGGGCGATCGTACTTATAGTGGGTGAGATGGTAGACGGCCGCGAGAATCGCCATTTAGCCTGAAATTCCGGTTCTTCTTGAGCCCGGGAGTCTTCCACATGTGCCGGGCAATCACCAAGCTATTATTGCAGAGCAGCAATAATAGGTCCGGGATAGCGCCGGTCCAACGCGTCCGTCTCGGCTGCCAGATGCTTTACCAATCAAGCCGTGGCGAGTTGCCTCATCACCGCGCTGAATCGTTCGGTAACCCGTTGCCGGTGAACATGCTGACCATTCTCGACGAGTTTTCTGCCCCGGACCCAGACGCAGTCAACGCGGGCCCCGTTGGCAAACACCCAGGCGTCCAGAATGGCGTCGCCGGCCTTGCCGGCGAGCGTCGGGTGGGACGGATCGAGCGAGACGAAGTCGGCGGCGCCGCCTTCGGCCAGGCCGCTGGCCCGAGTACCGAGTGCCGTGCCGCCCCCGGAAAGGGCAGCGTCAAACAGCGCCCGTCCGTTGGACTGGCCGGGCTGGGCCAGCACGTTGCGCCCCCGGTGGAACAGGCGCTGCGAATATTCGAGCTGGCGCAATTCGTCGGGCAGGCCGATCAGGACGTTGGAGTCCGAGCCGATGCCGAAGCGGCCGCCATTGTCGCGGAAGAGTTGACCGGAAAACGTGCCGTCCCCGAGATTGGCCTCGGTAATCGGGCACAGCCCGGCAACCGCGCCGCTGCGCGCCACGGCGACCGTCTCGGCATCCGTCATGTGGGTGGCGTGAATGAGGCACCAGCGGTCGCCGACATCGGCACTTCCGAGCAGCCACTCGACCGGCCGAGCGCCCGACCAGGCGACGCAGTCCTCGACTTCGCGCATCTGCTCGGCCACGTGAATGTGGACCGGCCCCTCGCCTGAAATCGCGACGACTGCGGCAAGCTCGTCCGGCGTTACGGCGCGCAGGCTGTGCGGCGCTACGCCGACGACGGCTTCGGGTATTGATTCAACTGCCTTGCAGCATGATTCATGCAGTCGGGCGAAGCTGTTGAGATCATTGATGAAACGACGCTGGTTTGCGACTGGCTCGGCGCCCCCGAACCCGGAATGAGCGTAGAATACCGGCAGCAGCGTCAGGCCGATGCCTGTGGTCTCGGCCGCCGCCGCGACGCGCGCCGCCATCTCGCCGATATCGGCATAGGGCCGCCCCTCCGGGTCATGGTGGAGATAGTGGAACTCGCCGACCCGCGAGAACCCGGCCTCCAGCATCTCGACATAGAGCTGGGCAGCGACCGCCTCGACCTGGTCGGGGTTCATCGTCAGCGCGAAGCGGTACATCACCTCGCGCCAGGACCAGAAGCTGTCGGCGCCGGGGCCCCTGGTCTCGGCTAGCCCCGCCATGCCACGCTGGAAGGCATGGCTGTGCAGGTTGGGCATGCCGGGCAGCAGGATGGCGTGGCGTTCGTCGCCTGTTTCGGGCGCCGTACCCGTCGTTACGGAGGCGATGCGACCGTCCTTGACGACGATGCGCACGTCGTTCGACCAGCCATCGGGAAGCAGTGCCTGTCGTGCGAAGATGCTGGTCACCTGATAGTCTCCGGTAGGGCGAGAGCCGCTTGCGTCCAATTCCGATATGTATATACATATGAGCGGCCGATTGAAACGGGAAACTCATGACGGATCGCAGCCACCCAGTATCGGGACAAACGCGCATCTGGCGCAACGCCCGCCTTGCCACGCTGGCCGAAGACCAGCCGGGCCTCGGCATCGTGGAAGCCGGCGCCGTCGCCGCACGCGACGGCAGTATCGTCTTTGCCGGACCTGAGGCCGACATGGCTGCCGATCTCGGCAACGGTGCGGAGATCATCGATTGCGGCGGCCGCTGGATTATGCCCGGCCTGATCGACTGCCATACCCATCTCGTGCACGCAGGCAACCGCGCCAACGAGTTCGAAATGCGGCTCGCCGGCGCGACCTACGAGGAAGTCGCGCGCGCCGGCGGCGGCATCGTGTCGTCGGTGAAGGCGCTGCGCGCCGCCAGCGAGGACGAACTCGTCGCCCAGTCGCTGCCGCGCCTCGACACGATGATCGCCGAAGGCGTCACTACGATCGAGATCAAGTCCGGCTACGGGCTGGACCTCGACAACGAGGCGAAGTCACTCAAGGCGGCACGGCGCATGGGTGAGGAGAGGCCGGTCACCGTGCGCACCACCTTCCTCGGTGCTCACGCGCTGCCGCCGGAGGCCGCCGGCGACAAGGATGCCTATATCCAGCGTGTCGCCCGCGACATGCTGCCGGCCATAGCCGCATCAGGCTTGGCCGATGCCGTCGACGGGTTCTGCGAGGGCATTGCCTTCTCGCCCGAACAGATCGCAACGGTCTTTGAGGCGGCCCGGGAGCTTGGCCTGCCGGTCAAGCTGCATGCCGACCAGCTTTCAAACCTCGGCGGCGCGGCGCTCGCCGCCAGCTTCGGCGCGCTGTCGGTCGATCACCTCGAATACACCGACAAGGCCGGCTCCATCGCCATGGCCGGCGCCGGCAGCGTCGCCGTTATCCTGCCCGGCGCCTACTACTTCATCCGTGAGACCAAAAAGCCGCCGATCGACCTTTTCCGTGGCTACGGCGTGAAGATGGCGGTCGCCACCGACTGCAATCCCGGCACCTCGCCGCTGACCTCGCTGCTCTTGACCATGAACATGGCGGCGACGCTGTTCGGCATGACGGTCCACGAATGTCTCGCCGGCGTCACCCGCGAGGCCGCCCGCGCGCTCGGGCTTCTTGGCGAGACCGGCACGCTGGAGGCCGGAAAATCCGCTGACCTCGCCATCTGGGACATCGAGAGCCCGGCGGAACTCGTCTACCGCATCGGGTTCAACCCGCTTCATCGCCGCGTCTGGAGAGGCCAATGAATCCGCTTGTGCTCAAACCGGGTTCGGTGTCGCTGGCGCAATTGCGCGCCATCTACGAAGGGGCCAGACCGATGCTGGACGACGACTGCCGGGCCGACATCGCGGCGGCTGCCGGGGTCATCGGCAGGATCGTCGACAAGGGCGATCCGGTCTACGGCATCAACACCGGTTTCGGCAAACTCGCCAGCGTCCGGATCGCGTCGGACGATGTCGAGACGCTGCAGCGCAACCTGATCCTTTCGCATTGCTGCGGCGTCGGTGAGCCTCTGCCCGCCGAGATCGTTCGGCTGGTGATGGCGCTGAAGCTCGCCTCGCTCGGACGCGGCGCATCCGGCGTAAAGTCAGGCACGGTCGCCATGATCGAGGCGATGCTGGCAAGCAGCGTCGTGCCCGTCATTCCAGAGAAGGGCTCGGTCGGCGCGTCGGGCGACCTGGCACCACTTGCGCACATGACGGCGGCGATGCTGGGCGTCGGAGAGGTCTTCGTCGACGGCGAGCGCATGCCGGCGCAGGCAGGGCTGGCAAAGGCCGGACTGCAGCCGATCACGCTCGCCGCCAAGGAAGGGCTGGCGCTGATCAACGGCACCCAGGTGTCGACCGCGCTGGCGCTGGCCGGGCTGTTCCGGGCGCACCGCGCGGCCAACGCCGCGCTGATAACAGGCGCCCTGTCGACCGACGCCGCGATGGGCTCGTCGGCGCCGTTCCATGCGGAGATCCATGCGCTACGCGGGCACAAGGGGCAGATCGACACCGCCGCGGCACTTCGCGCGCTGCTCAAGGGGTCGGAGATCCGCGACAGCCATCTCGAGGGCGACGAGCGCGTGCAGGACCCTTATTGCATCCGCTGCCAGCCACAGGTCGATGGCGCCTGCCTCGACCTCCTGCGTATGGCCGCCCGGACGCTTGAAATCGAGGCGAATGCGGTGACCGACAATCCTTTGGTGCTGAGCGACGGCTCGGTCGTGTCGGGCGGAAATTTCCATGCCGAACCGGTGGCCTTCGCCGCAGACCAGCTCGCCATCGCAGTCTGCGAGATCGGTGCGATCGCGCAGCGCAGGATCGCGCTCCTGGTCGATCCGGCGCTCTCCTTCGGGCTGCCGGCGTTCCTCGCCAAAAAGCCCGGTCTGAACTCGGGCCTGATGATCGCCGAGGTGACGAGCGCCGCGCTGATGAGCGAAAACAAGCAGATGGCTTTTCCCGCATCCGTCGATTCGACGCCGACCTCAGCCAACCAGGAAGACCATGTCTCCATGGCCTGCCATGGCGCGCGCCGGCTGCTGCAGATGACCGAAAACCTGAGCGGCATCATTGGTATAGAGGCGATTACCGCCGCCCAGGGCGTCGACTTCCGCGCGCCGCTCAAGACCGGGGCCGAGCTGCTGAAGGCCTACGGCGCTGTGCGCTCGGTGGTGCCCGAACTGGAGATCGACCGCTACATGGCCGACGACCTGAAAGCTGGCGCCGACTTGGTGCGCTCGGGCGCATTGAACGCCAGCATCAGCCCGGGCATCCTGCCCGAGCTCGACCCCGCATGATGGCGCGGAGCACGGCATGAGCTTCGTCCAGTTCAACCGCGGCACATCGCCCGTCATCCTTGCCTTCCCGCATACCGGCCTGGAAGTTCCGCCGGCGATCGGCGCGCGGCTCAACGACGAGGGGCACAAGCTGCGCGACACCGACTGGCGCATCAATCTGCTCTATGGCGGGCTGCTGCCCAATGCTACGACGGTGCGGGCGACATTCCACCGCTACGTGATCGACGCCAATCGCGACCCGACCGGCGCCAGCCTCTATCCCGGCCAGAACACGACATCGCTGGTGCCGCTGACTGATTTCGACGAGCAACCGATCTGGAAGGAGGGGCAGGAGCCGACGCCGGCCGACATCGCCGAGCGCACGGCCGCATTCCATCGTCCCTACCACGCAGTGCTGGAGGCGGAGATCGCCCGGGTGAAAGCGCTGCACGGCATCGCGGTCGTCTATGACTGTCATTCGATCCGATCGCGCTGCCCGTATTTGTTCGACGGGGTGCTGCCCGACTTCAACATCGGCACCGATGGCGGATCGACCTGCGCGCCAGAAATCGAACGCGCAGTGGTTGACGTCTGCGCCGCGGCGGAAGGCTACAATTGGGTGCTCAATGGCCGCTTCCGCGGCGGCTGGACCACCAGGCACTACGGCAAGCCGGAAACCGGCGTACACGCCATCCAGATGGAACTGGCGCAGATCACGCATCTCGAAACCGAGGCGGCGCCCTTCGAGATGGATATCGGCAAGGCGCGCCGCCTGACCCCCATCCTGGCGAAAGCGCTTGCCGCGATCGAAAAAACCGCACTCGAACTGGCCGGAGCCCGCACATGACCGATCCGCGACACAATATCCGCGAAATCCGCGCGCCGCGCGGCGACCAGCTCAACGCGCTGTCGTGGCAGACGGAAGCGCCGCTCAGGATGCTGATGAACAACCTCGATCCCGACGTCGCGGAGAACCCGAACGAGCTCGTCGTCTATGGCGGCATCGGCCGGGCGGCGCGCACCTGGAAGGATTTTGACCAGATCGTCGCGTCGCTGAAAGTCTTGAAGGAAGACGAAACGCTGCTGGTGCAGTCGGGCAAGCCGGTCGGCGTGTTCCGCACCCACGCCGACGCGCCGCGCGTGCTGATCGCCAATTCCAACCTCGTGCCGCACTGGGCGACCTGGGAGCACTTTAACGCGCTCGATAAGAAGGGGCTCGCAATGTACGGCCAGATGACGGCCGGCTCGTGGATCTATATCGGCACGCAAGGCATCGTGCAGGGCACCTACGAGACCTTCGTCGAGGCCGGCCGCCAGCATTATGGCGGCGACCTGAAGGGCAAATGGATCCTGACGGCGGGGCTTGGCGGCATGGGCGGCGCGCAGCCGCTCGCCGCCGTCATGGCCGGCGCCTGCTGCCTCGCGATAGAGTGCAACCCGGACTCGATCGATTTTCGCCTGCGCACCCGCTATGTCGATGAGCGCGCCGACACGCTCGACGAGGCGCTGGAGAAGATCGAGCGCTGGACGGCAGCCGGGGAGGCCAAGTCGGTCGGCCTCTTGGGCAACGCCGCCGAGATCGTGCCCGAGCTTTTCCGCCGCGGCGTGCGGCCCGACATGCTGACCGACCAGACTTCGGCGCACGACCCGCTGAACGGCTATCTGCCGGCCGGCTGGTCGATGGGCGAATGGCGCGACAGGCGCGTCAGCGACCCGAAGGCGGTGGAGCGCGCGGCCCGGGCTTCCATGCGCACCCATGTGGAAGCCATGGTCGATTTCTGGAACGCCGGCGTGCCGACGCTCGACTATGGCAACAACATCCGCCAGGTGGCGAAGGAGGAGGGGTTCGAAAACGCCTTCGCGTTCCCGGGCTTCGTGCCGGCCTATATCAGGCCGCTGTTCTGCCGCGGCATCGGCCCGTTCCGCTGGGCGGCCCTTTCGGGCGACCCGGAGGACATCTACAAGACCGACGCCAAGGTGCGCGAGCTGACGCCCGGCAACACGCATCTGCACAACTGGCTCGACATGGCGCGCGAACGCATTGCCTTCCAGGGCCTGCCGGCGCGCATCTGCTGGGTGGGGCTCGGCGACCGCCACCGTCTGGGACTGGCCTTCAACGAGATGGTGGCGAGCGGCGAGCTGAAGGCGCCGGTGGTGATCGGCCGCGACCACCTCGATTCCGGCTCGGTCGCCTCGCCCAACCGCGAGACGGAGGCCATGCAGGACGGCTCCGACGCGGTGTCGGACTGGCCGCTGCTTAATGCGCTCTTGAACACCGCGTCCGGCGCCACCTGGGTGTCGCTGCACCATGGCGGCGGCGTCGGCATGGGATTCTCGCAGCATGCCGGCATGGTGATCGTCGCCGACGGCACGGCCGACGCCGCACGACGCCTGGAGCGGGTGCTGTGGAACGACCCGGCGACGGGCGTGATGCGGCACGCCGATGCCGGGTATGAGGAGGCGCTGGAGTGCGCGCGGGAGAAGGGGCTGAACCTGCCGGGGGTGCTGGGGTAGGGGAGATTGAGGAAGCTTATCCACAGCCGAGCGTCGAAAGCGCCAACAATATCTGATCTTATACTCTTGTGGCGGAGGGAAAAATGCTCTTGGACGGTGACCAGCTGCGTCGCTTCATGATTTTCCACCCGTTCGCGGTTGGTAAATATCAAGCTATGTTGGCCTCGAAAGCTCGCTTTGTGCACTATTGCAGCGCGGAAGCGGCTTACCACATCGTAAACTCGAAACGAATGCGGCTGCGAAATGCCGTCGTCATGAACGACTTTTTGGAAATCGAGCACGGTGCACAATGCCTAGCCAGCGCATGGCGTAGTTCGACTGGAGAGAAATTCAAGAAACTGATCGACGAAATGTACCCGGGCTTGCCGGACGAGCTCGCGAAGCTGGTAGATGGTTGGGCTCCGTCCTTCCGAACAGATACCTACATCACATGCCTTTCCGAACATGACGACGCAGAAGACGACTTGGGTAGGCTGTCGATGTGGCGAGCTTACGGAGGGCCAACTGGGGTGGCTGTGGTGTTGAACCCGGCCGTATTTCTGAATGTTAGTGAGGCGGTGCCAGCGTTCACCTCTCCCGTCGCATATCTCACATTAGAGGATTTTGAGCGAGAGCTTGCAAAGGTTGCCGGAAACATCGAAACGAACGCGGATTTCTTGAAACAGGATGGCGGAAGGGACGGATTGCTCAACAGCCTCTATCATGCCTTTCGGTTAGCTGTTCTATGCACCAAACATCCTGGATTCGCAGAAGAGCGAGAGTGGCGCATCGTTTATACACCCAGTCATGAACGTTCTGACAGAATTATTTCCAGCGTTGAGCTAATCCGTGGCGTTCCGCAAATTGTTCACAGCATACCCTTCGTGGACTATCCGGAAGAGGGGTTTGAAGGGGCCGCGCTTCCAAAGCTCATTGATCGTATCATTGTCGGCCCAACGGAATTTCCCGAACAAGTACGTCTGGCAATTGTCGAATTACTGAGCAAGGCCGACGTACCTGACCCTCAAAGCAAGGTCGTCTGTTCGGCAATTCCGCTGCGGCAGTAGAGAACCACCTTGACGACATCATAACTCGACGGCCCGTCGTGATGCCTATCAAGGTATCTAGACTAAGGTCTGAAAGTCATGGGTGTAAAGCATCTTGGTGCAGTCAGACAATGCGTCCGGTCTTTTCCTTGATGAGATCTGCATAAGTGTGCGGGCGTTCCACCATTGTGGAACCGAAGATCTCTTGTCGGAGGCATTTTGCAACAATGCTCTCAAGATCCGAGATGGGGTCTTCGCCGTAGTCGACATAGTAATCATGATACGTGTCTGATTCGACAACATCTGGCGCTCCACCATGCAAAACTGCGGCTCTCAATTTGAGAATTTTTCTCAGCCTCTTGTTGTCGTATTTCTCTCCCATCAATGGAGCCAACGCCGAAATAACTGACTGGGTCGCTCGGCTCGCGTCACCAAATATAGCGTCTAGCGCCATAAACAGTACTGGAAAGCGTGCGACCGAGCTGGGCTCCCAAGCGCGGTAGAAATATTCTAGTGCTTTTATATGTTTTCGATCTTGGATGTCGTTTGATCTGAGCCTCGTAGCCAGAATCTCAAGCCAAGGTTTATCATCGGCGGTTAGAGTTATGTCCTCTGACAATGCGGGAGTTTCGGAACCTCCAAATCTGATCGAATACCCGCTCCCGACAAATGAGGCCTCTCCACCAAAAACACGCCTGCCAGTAAAAGTATACCGCTCAAACTGATGCGGCAGCAGTGCCAAAGCTCCTAGAACAGCAGCCTTGATTTTCTGAGCAGAGAAGGACGTCTTAGTCCTCGTCCCTAGCCAAGCCGTGGGCTTGTATTTCACCCCTGTGTGATCTGAAAGAGGCGGGAATTGATTGGGTACCAAAACCGTTCTTGGAAAAGCTTCTGGAACCTTCTCCGCTAGTGACGATGGCGCTACATAGAAAAAGATGCCACCGTCGAAGTCTGCTTCTACCCTGAGCGGCACGATGGGATAGATAGTAAGTATATCTTCCGCCATGAAAAGATCGGATTCTTTTATTGCTCGCTCCAGGGAAACCTTAACCGGCTCCGAAATAATTTGAGAGTAGGGCTCCGAAAATACGGAAAAGTAAGCGTCATTCATCATGTACCAATAATTCTCTGAGACAAAATTCATAAGCCGGTCCTCAATTTGCTCAATTGGCAAAATTGAAAGGAAATCAGCACCTCTCTTGCGCGCGAAAGTTGCGGCGTTTTGCAACCCGCGACGGCTGTAATAGACTTCTGTCCCAAATGTCTTCTCGAAATTACGCGCTCCTGGCCGACCGAAAAGGAAGCTCTGTCCTCTTCCGTCGGTCATCGTTCTGAACATCGAGGCAAGAAGAAGATCTACCAGCTCCCGCTCAACGCTTTTCTGCTCAACGCCTGTTGCCATAGTGCATGGTAGCGCGAAAATTTGTGCCAAGTATAGGAATCTACCAAACCCAGTACGTATTGACAACGTAGATACGCCCCCTCATATTCCCATCATGACAAGCCAACGCGCACCGACCAAATTGCTCCCCGCGCATGTTGCCGCAGAACGGCGCACTGCGTCCGTCGATCCGAAGCGCAGCATCAATCTGCGCATCGAGGCTAACACACGCGAGCTGATCGACGAGGCGGCGGCGGTGCTTGGCAAGACGCGCACGGAATTCATGGTCGACAGCGCGCGGGCGCAGGCGATCGACGTGCTGCTCGACCAGCGGCTGTTCGCGCTCGACGCGGCGCGCCATGAGGCCTTCGTTGCCGCGCTCGACAACCCGCCGGCGCCGGGGCCGAAGCTCAAGGCGCTGCTGAAGCGCGTGCCGGCCTGGGAGGCGTGACGGCGGGGCGGCTTTCCGCGCCGGTTCCGCTCGATGCGGACCGCGATGTTGCCGGTTTTGATTGTGGCGCGCCGGCGCTGGACGACTGGCTGCGCGAGCGCGCGCTGAAGAACGAGAGCCGGTTTTCGCGCACCTATGTGGTGTGCGAGGGCAGCCGGGTGGCCGGCTATTACTGCATTCTCGCCGGCTCGGTGGCGCGGGCGGCCGCGCCGGGCAGGGTGCGGCGCAACGCGCCTGACATCATTCCTGTTTCGGTGATCGGGCGGCTGGCGGTGGACCGGCGCTTTGCCGGTCGCGGGCTTGGTGCCGACCTTATGGCCGACGCGCTGCGGCGCATCGCGGCGGTGTCGCGGAGCATTGGCATCGCCGCCGTGCTGGTGCAGGCCAAGGACGAGGATGCCAGGCGGTTTTACATGGCCTGCGCGGAGTTCGTCGAGTTTCCCGGGGAGAGCCGGACGCTGTTTCTGCCGGTGGAGACGCTGGTGGCGGCCTATGGGTGAGGGGTTCCGCTCCGGCCGGGTGCCCGCTGCTTCGCAGCGTCCCAGCGTTCGCTGACCTTTGGCCATGCCACCGGCATGGCCAATTCGCTTCGCGAACCGGTCGCTCACCCCCCTTCAAGGGGAGGTGGGCGCTTTGAGTGAGACGGGGGTTTTACTTGCGGAGCGGGTGGGACGATACTCTCGGGCGGAGCGTCACGGACATGCTTGAGCGGATCGGGAGTACGGCGGGAAGCGGCCTTTGGGCCTATGCGGCGGCGGGCGTGCTGGCGGCCGTGCTGGCGGTGGCGTGGCCGGGGCAGGCGCTGGAGATGGCGCGGTTCGTGGCGTGGGGACTCGTCTCGGTCGCGCCGCTGGTCATTCCCGGCATCCTGCTGGCGGCCTGGATCATGGCGAGCGGGGCGGACCAGCATATCGCGCGGGCCTTCGAGGGACGCGTTGCCTATGCGGTGCTCGCCGCCTCGGCGATCGGCGCCGTCACGCCGGTCTGCGGCGTCACCGTGCTGCCCTTGATGGTCGGACTGCTCGCGGCCGGCATTCCGCTGGCGCCAGTGATGGCCTTCTGGCTGTCATCGCCGATCACCGATCCGGCGATGCTGGCGACGACCGCGGCGACGCTCGGGCTTCCCTTCGCGGTCGGCAAGACGCTCGCCGCCTTAGGCCTCGGCCTGTGGGGCGGCGCGCTGACGGCGCTTTTTGCCGGGCGCGGCTGGGCCAGGGCGCCGCT
>CAMYMG010000050.1 GCA_947259295.1 uncultured Rhizobiaceae bacterium | reverse complement strand
CTGGCCGCGGGTGCGGCGCGGCGCGAGCGCCGTGACGGCAAACATGAAGGCAATGGCCGATGCGACGATCAGCGGGGACGCATCACCGGTGTGGCTGACGACAAGGATGGCTGCGACACCGGCAGCCAGCGTCCACCGGTTGTGTGCCAGCCTGCCGCCGACAAGGCTGCCGAACCGGCGCGCCTGTTCTTCGCGTCTCGTGTCGGCCATGAGCCCTCTCCCGCGCGCGGAGGATATCGGAGCCCTCGAACTTGGCACTGGACCCTCCCGGAAGCACCCAATAGCATGATTGAAAAAGCAGGGAAGGCTGGTGTCGCATGAATAAAAGCGCCGAAAAGGCGACGGAGCCGGAAGCGCCGGCTCCTCTCCAGATCAATGTCGACGGGGTGAAGCGGGAATTCGACATTTATGATCCGGAATTGCCGGACTGGATCGCGGACAAGACGATCGAGTCGGACGGCTACCCATACGACAAGAAGATGAAGTCGGGCGAATACAAGAAGCAGCTGAAGAAGCTGCAGGTGGAACTGGTGAAGCTGCAGGCCTGGCAGCAGAAGACCGGAACCCGCGTGCTGATCCTGTTCGAGGGCCGCGACGCCGCCGGCAAAGGCGGCACGATCGGCGCCATGCGCGACTACATGAACCCCAGAACCGCGCGCAACGTGGCGCTGACCAAGCCGACAGAGACCGAGCGCGGCCAGTGGTATTACCAGCGCTATATCGCGCATTTTCCGACCGCCGGCGAGTTCGTGACCTTCGATCGTTCCTGGTACAACCGCGCCGGCGTGGAGCCGGTGATGGGGTTCTGCACACCCGAAGAGCACCGGCACTTCCTGAAAGAGACGCCGGGCTTCGAGCAGCAGATCGTCGACGAGGGAATCCGGTTTTTCAAGTTCTGGCTGAATGTCGGCCAGGAAATGCAGCTGAAACGTTTCCATGACCGCGTCCACAGCCCGCTGACATGCTGGAAGTTTTCGCCGATCGACATCGCCGGCATCAGCAAGTGGGATGACTACACGCGGGCGCGCGACCTGATGATCAAGAAGACGCACACCAAGCATGCGCCGTGGACCGTGGTGAAGACCAATGACAAGCGAAGGGCGCGTATCGAGGTGATACGGCGTGTCCTGCTCAGCCTCGACTACACGGATCGCGACCTCGACGTGATCGGCGAGCCAGACCCCAAGATCATCGGCGACGGGCCGCGGCTGCTATAGAGCAGGCTCCGGGCTGGTGCGGAAAATCATGGCGTCTGCCGGCAGGCGGATCTCGTCGGCGGCTGCATTCGGCCGGTGCGGCGTCTTCTCCCACAGGTGCGGGCGGCTGCGAAGCTGCCAGACGGCACGCCAAGCGGCAGCGGACATCATCATCCAGTAGACCGGGGTGAACAGCACGATCTTCCAGAAACCGACGCGCTCGCGCCATCCGAGAACCTGCCAGCCGAGGAGCAGGAACGAGACGTAGCCGCAGGCGATGTTGACGAGGTCGACGCCGAGCAACGCCGTCTTCCAGGCGCTGAGCGGATCGCCGAACGTCAGGTCGAGGGCCAGCACGATCCCGGTGAGGAACAGAAAGGGGTGGGCGAGCGCCGACAGGATCATGCCGGCGACCAGGATCTGCGCAATCAGGAAAGAGCCGAAGCCGAGATCGTCGATCAGCCGGAACGGGTCGCGCATGTGAACCAGCCACGTCTGAATCCAGCCCTTGAACCAACGGGTACGCTGCGGCAGCCAGGTCCGCAGCGTGTCGGGCGCGGCCTCATAGGTCGGGCAGCCGATGGTTTCCGTGCGATAGCCGAAGCGCGCCAGCCGAACGCCGAGATCGGCGTCCTCCGTAACGTTGTAGGGATCCCAGCCACCGACCTCTTCAAGCGCCGAGCGGCGGAAGTGATTGGAGGTGCCGCCGAGCGGCAGGAGCAGGCGGCGTGTCGAAAGCCATGGCAGCAGGCCACGAAAGAGCGTGGCATATTCGAAGGCGAACATGCGTGAGACGCGGCCAGAACTGCCGTTCGAGATTTCGAGCGGCGCCTGGAGGCAGACAACCTCGGGCGCTGATCGGCTGAAAGTCTGCCAGGCCTGCAGCAACTGCGCCGGGTCGGGACTATCTTCGGCATCGTAGAGCACTACGAATTCGCCGCTGGCCAGCGGTAGCGCATAGGCTAGGGCCTTTGGCTTGGTGCGCGGGCCGCCGACCGGCACCCTCACCACCTCCATATTCCATGGCAGCGGCAATGCGTCGAGCGCAGCAAGCGTCGCGCTGTCATCGGCTTCGCAGACGAGCTTGATCTCGAGCTTGGTTTTCGGCCAGTCGAGACGTTGCAGCGCGCGTACCAGTCCGGGGACGACCTCCGCCTCGTCGTACAACGCAACCAGTACCGAATAGACCGGCAGATCCGATGGTCGGGGCGGTGGAGCGGCGGCCGGTGTTGACGGCAGGGAGAACCGGAGGGCGGCAAACCTAAGTCCGACGCAGGCAAGGAAAAAGATCGACAGGATTATGTGGACGATGGTCCACGTCTCGAGCGGTGCGATCCAGATGGCCGCCGGGAAGAGAACCACGGCGATGCCGAAAAGGAATCCCTGCCAGGCGTTGGCGACAATTCGGGCCGAATATTCGGGGCGACGGTCGAAGAGGTCGCCGGTCGCAGCCTGGGCCAGGCGCGGCGTGACCCGTTCGAAGACGGCTCGACGCAGCGCCCCCGGCGCAGCAATCCTCAGACGACCCGAGATGCGGGGATAGCGTTCGACCAGGGCTCGCATGCGGCCAAGACCGATCCGGTCCGGCGCGATGAGATAGGTCGTCGCGCCGTCTGCCGCGTCGAGCTTCACCGGAATGTGCCAGGATGGCCGCCGCAAGAGCGACAGCGCCATAGCCTCGTTGACGATCAGCCGATCGGGATCGATCGTGGCCTGGTAGCCCAGGCCGAGTTCATGAGCCAGGGCACGGAAAAATTCGGCTTCGCCGAGCAGGCCCGAGCAGAGAAGCTCTGCCTGAAAGCAGGTTCCGTTCTTGCGCGCCAAGGCGAGCAACTGGGTCGCCTCCTCGAGCGGAATGGCGAGGCGCCGCACCATCGGCAACCATTCCCTGAGTTCCGGATACAGATAGAGGAGGAGCGGCAAGGCACCGTCGGTCCGCGGACCGTCTTGCTGGCTCCGGTCTTCCCGAAGCGGCAGAGCATCCAGAAACGCCACACGTTCCAACAGAAGCGGTTCAGCCAGTCCCATGGCCGCGCCCGCCCCGAAACCATACACGAACCATTGCGGCGCCCCGCCACGTTGCCTATGTACAATCCCCAGACAATTCAACTATAGATACAATTTTATCCTTGATGCAATCGGTAATATTTTCATTCTTACATCAGAAAGCGATGTTGTATTTTTCGTTACATGCCGCAACGAAAATAACTAAAGCAACCCAGTTTTCGGAGTAAGGTGGCGGCCGGATATCCGTTGTGAAGAACCGCTTTTCGTAGGAAAAGCGGTTCTCGCGCTCCAACGCGGCAGGGGGTAGATGCCCTCATGCCGGCGTCACACAAGGCCACCGCATGAAACTCCGTTCGATCCTATCGCTGCTTGTCCTTCTGGCGCTTGCCGCCGGCCCTGCCGGCGCGGCGGAGTCGCTGGCGCCGATGATATGGGACACCAAGGAGCGCCTGCCGAAGCCCGACCTCAGCGGCTTGAAGCGGCTTCGCTTCCTGACGACGACGGATTTTCCGCCCTTCAACTATCTCGACGGCGAGGGACGGCTTTCTGGCTTTCATGTCGACCTCGCTCGCGAAATCTGCCTGGAACTCGCCATTTCCGACAAATGCGAGATCCAGGTGATGCCCTGGGACGGGCTGGAGCAGGCGCTGATCAGCGGCCGAGGCGACGCAATCATCGCCGGCATCGCGGTCACGGAGCAGACGCGCTCGACCTATGCCTTTTCGCGCTCCTACCTGCAGTTCCCGGCGCGCTTCGTCATGCAGAAGACCAGCGCGCTCTCCGAACCGATCTACGAGAAGATCCAGGGCGAACGCATCGGCGTCATGGCCGGTTCGGGCCACGAGCAGATGCTGCGCGACTATTTTCCCGGCGTCCGAACCGTGACCTATACCCGCCAGGACTGGCTCTATGCCGATTTGAAGGCGGGCAAGATCACCGGTATTTTCGGCGACGGGATGCGGCTTGCCTTCTGGCTCGCCGGGTCGGACGCCAGCGGCTGCTGCCGCTTTGCGGGCGGGCCATACCTGGCGCCGGAATATCTCGGTTCCGGGCTGGCGATCGCGACCAGCGTCGACAATCCGCAACTTGCCGCCGCCTTCGACTATGCGCTGCAGCAGATCGCGGTGAAGGGGCGGTTCGCGGAACTTTACCTGCGTTATTTTCCAGTCAGTTTTTACTGAGCCGCCGGGCGACGCGCCTGAAGGGCAGGACAAGCGACCACCAGAGGCCTGCTGGCCGCTCGTCGCGATATTCGTTGAGGCCGATATTGATGCCCTCCTGCCCCAGCGCCGGCGCGCGCGTGTAGGTGGCCAGCATCCGGTCCCAGAAGGCGAAGTTGAAGCCGTAGTTTGAATCGGTTTCGGCCGGGTCGGTGGAATGGTGGACGCGGTGCATGTCCGGCGTCACGATGACCCGGCGCAGTATCCGGTCCGCCCGCTCGGGCAATTTAATGTTGGAATGGTTGAACATCGAGGTGCCGTTGAGCACGATCTCGAAGATCAGCACCGAGAGGACCGGCGCGCCAAGGGCAATGACGATGCCAGCCTTCCAGAGCATCGAGAGCAGGATTTCCAGCGGGTGGAAACGCAGCGCCGTGGTGACGTCGAAGCCGGTATCGGCGTGATGCATGCGGTGGATGCGCCAAAGCAGCGGGATCTTGTGGCTGGCCAGGTGCTCCAACCAGACGGCGAAGTCGAGGACCACGAAGGCGATGATGCCGGCAGCGATGCCGTCGAGGCCAATGCGAGGAAGTAGCCCGTAGCCATTGCTCGCGGCCCAGACGGCAGCGCCAACGGCCGCCGCGGGGAACACAAGGCGCAGCAGGAGCGACGACAGGATGACGATCGACAGATTGGTCAGCCAGCGCCGCGACTTCAGGGCGCCCCGCATTTCGGGCCGCTCGAGCCTTGGCGACCAGAGTTCAAAGACAGCCATCGACAGGAAGATCGCCAGAAAGGCGGCGAGCCGGACGAAGGCTTCGGAGCCAAAGGGGGTGTCGGGCATCAAAGGCAGCGATCTGACGACGTCACGTCAGGCTCCGCATGCGCGCCTTGTTGCCGCGCTCTATGGCCGCGACCGTCGGCTGATCAATCTTGAGACATTGCCGCAGCAATTGCAGGACGCGCAGTTCCTCCAGGCGCATTTCTTGGTCGACGGCGGCAACCTCGAACGCTGCCGCGTAGGCGGTGTCATGCAGCCGGTCGGGAACGGCGTCCCGGGCGATCGAGAGGACGCGGTCGAGCCCGCCGTCCTCGTGCAACAGTTTATGGCAATCCTGCGCCACGCCGATCAGGCGCTCATGCCTGAAGTCCTCGAAGATCGGCCATGTCCGGACAACGTCGCCGATGCGGCCGATCTCGACATCGGTCATGTCGCGGTCGGATGCCGAGGTCACGACCATCAGATAGATCAGCGCCTCGTGCGCGGTAGGCTTGGCCATGTCTGTCTCCCTCGGCTCGGCCAAACCTAGGAACGGCACAGTCCGGCCGCAATGAAAAACCGCGCTCGTCGTTGACGCGATGTGCATGGTTTCATAGAGAACGGCGCATATGTCGGGCTAAATCGGCAGAAATCAGGATAATTTTCACATGGCGGGACCAAACCGCATCGATCTCAGTCCCGAAGTGCTGACCGCTGCCGCCGAGAGCCGGGCCTGGCCGTTCGAGGAAGCGCGCAAGATCATCGCGCGCTACGCAGGCAAGGAATGGCCCGAAAGCGTGCTGTTCGAGACCGGCTACGGGCCGTCGGGCCTGCCGCATATCGGCACTTTCGGCGAAGTGGCGCGCACGACAATGGTGCGTCACGCCTTCCGCGTGCTGACCGAGGACAAGGTGCCGACGAGGCTGCTCTGCTTCTCCGACGACATGGACGGCATGCGCAAGATCCCCGACAATGTGCCGGACCGCGCCTTCCTGGAACCGCATCTGCACAAGCCGCTGACGGCGGTGCCGAACCCGTTCGGCGGCGACTACAAGAGTTTCGGCGACCACAACAACGCGATGCTATGCCGGTTCCTCGACACGTTCGGCTTCGACTACGAGTTCGCCAGCGCGACGGAATATTACAAGTCGGGCCGCTTCGACGCGGTGCTGCTGCGTGCGGTTGCCCGCTACGACGACATCATGAAGGTGATGCTGCCGACGCTCGGGCCGGAACGCCAGGCGACCTACAGCCCCTTCTTGCCGCTGTCACCGAAGAGCGGCCGCGTGCTCTACGTGCCGATGAAGTCGGTCGACGCAAAGGCCGGCACCGTCACCTTCCTCGACGAGGACGGCGAGGAGACGACGCTGCCGGTGACCGGCGGTGCGGTAAAGCTGCAGTGGAAGCCGGATTTCGGCATGCGCTGGGCCGCCCTCGGCGTCGATTTCGAGATGTTCGGCAAGGACCACCAGACCAACGCCGTGATCTACGATCGGATCTGCAACATCCTCGGCGGACGCGCGCCGGAACATTTCGTCTACGAGCTGTTCCTCGACGAAGTCGGCCAGAAGATCTCGAAGTCGAAGGGCAACGGCATTACCATCGACGAGTGGCTTGCCTATGCGCCGACCGAGAGCCTCGGCCTCTACATGTACCAGAAGCCGAAGACCGCGAAGCGACTCTATTTCGACGTCATCCCGAAGGCGGTCGACGAATACTATACCTACCTGTCGGCCTATTTCCGCCAGGACTGGAAGGACCGGCTGAACAACCCGGTCTGGCACATGCATGACGGCAACCCGCCGAAGGTCGACATGCCGGTGCCCTTCTCGCTGCTGCTCAACCTCGTCAGCGCCTCGAACGCGCAGAACAAGGACGTGCTGTGGGGCTTCATCTCGCGCTACTCCAAGGGCGCATCGCCCGAGACGCATCCCGAACTCGACCAGTTGGTCGGCTACGCGATCCGCTACTTCGACGATTTCGTGCGGCCGGCAAAAGTGTTCCGCCAGCCCGATGACGTCGAGCGCCAGGCGCTGGGCGTGCTGCTCGAGCAGCTCGCCAGGCTGCCCGACGATGCCGACGGCGAGGCAATCCAGAATGCCAGCTTGAACGCGGCGCGCACAATCGAGCGCTATCAGGACCACTCGAAGAAGAGCCCGGAGGGTGGACCCGGCGTGTCGGGCGCCTTCTTCCAGATGATCTACCAGGTGCTGATCGGCCAGGAGCGCGGGCCGCGCTTCGGTTCCTTCGCCGCGCTCTACGGCATCGCCGAGACGCGAGCGCTGATCGAAAAGGCACTCGCCGGCCAGCTCGCCGCCTGAACTTACTCGGCGAGGATCGTCTGGTCGGAGAAGACCGGAGCCGCCGGTGTCGGCACCGATGACAGACCCGACGTGTCGGGCGGCTCACCGAAAATGCCGAGGCGAGCGGCCTCGGCCCTCTCGCCATCCTGGACATAGGGCCCGCCGGGCGTGGCGCGGGCCCAGCCATTGGCGACGAGCCAGGCGCCGACATCCTCCTTGCCCAGCCGGCAGGGCGCGACGACCGACAAGGCTTCGCTCTCCGGGGGCAGCTTGCAAACCAGCGCACGTCCGCGCAGCCACAGGCGAAAGGCGGCGCGCGCCTTGACGCCGCACGGCCAGGCGATGCCGTCCGACAGGCAGGTCTCGTCGGGCGACAGGCTGTCGACCCCGGAAATCGCCACCGTATGGCCCATCGATTCGAACACGGCGGAACTTGTCGCGACAGGGCGGAAGAACGGCGTGCCGCTCCACTTGTTCTTCGATTTCGGCTTGGGTGGCGGCGGTAGCGCCAGGCTGAGCTGGCTCAAGGGTTCACGCGGTTCGGCGCGCTCAAGATCGGCGACGGCGACCTGCGGCGGCGCCACGACTTTGGGCGCCACCATACGGGATCGCACGGGTACCTCGGCCGTGTGTGCGGGGTCCGGCGCTCGCGGCGGCTTGGACGGGGGAGCAGGCGCCTGGGTGGGTTCGACCGGTGCCGGCGCTTGCGCCTCGATCAGAACCGGGTCTTCGGCGGCGATCATGCGGCCGCCAAGAACGATGGTCGCACCGCCAAGCAGGAGCGCAAGAGCCGCGAGGATCGGAGCACGCCGCATGCGCGATGCGGCGCCTACTGGCTCGCCCAGACGATGCGCGCCAGCCACTCGACCTCGCGGGCATCGAGCCGCCGGTCGGGATGCTCCGGGTTGAGCGACACAAGATCGATGGTGCTGGCGGTGCGGCGCTGCAGCACCTTTGCCATCACCTCGCCGGAACTGGTCTTGACCACAACGCGGTCGCCCTTGCGGACCGGGGCACTGGGCTGGACGACAAGCATGTCGCCGTGCCGGTAGAGCGGCAGCATGGAATCGCCCTGCACCTGCAGCGCATAGGAGCCCTCGCCCGACTGGGCGGGAAGCTCGATCAGGTCCCAGCCCTGGCCGGCGGGAAAACCGGCATCGTCGAAAAAGCCGCCGGCACCTGCCTGGGCGAAGCCAAGCAACGGGACGGTCGGGGCCTGGACGGGCAGCGGGCGGTCGCCGGGGGACTTGCCTTCGACGAGAGAGATGAATTCGTCCAGCGAGGAGTGCGTCGCCTCGATGATCTTGGCGACCGACTCGGTGGACGGCCAGCGCGGTCGGCCGTCGGCGGACTGGCGCTTCGACTTGTTGAAGGCGGTCGAGTCGAGGCCGGCCCGCTTGGCGAGGCCGGAGGCCGATAGCGAATAACGTTCGGCGAGCGCGTCGATCGCCGCCCAGACTCGGTCATGCGAGAGCATGGCTGCTCCCCGGCAACAGGAAAATATACCTTTCCTCTCTAGACCAGCGGTGTGGGGTTGTCCAGCCGTGCGACACCGGGACCACGATGTCAGACAGCCCTGAACGGGGCACGGCCGGTGGTCAGCGCGTGGTCGACCAGGTCGAGCTTGTCCTGGCCCCAGAAGGGCTCACCGTTCAGCACAAGGCAGGGCACGCCGGTTGCGTCGTCGGCGATGGCCTCGGCAGTGTTTCTGGCTCGTACGGCGGCGATTTCAGGCGTCTTGGCGCGATCCAGAACCGCGTCGGAATCGAAGCCGCTTGCCGCCAGCAACTCGGCCAACGTCGTCTCGTCGGAAATGTCTCGATCCTCCGACCAGATGGCGGCGAAGACGCTCGCCATATAGTCGAGCGGGTCGCCGCCGTCGGCAATGATGGCGCAGATCGTGTGGTCGGCTAGCGTCGGGTTGGTGGGAAAGAATTTCGGCTTCAGTGTCAGCTTCATCCCGCGCCAGTCGGCATAGCGCTGCAACTCGATGAAGCGGTAGCGCTGACGCACCGGCGGCCGCTCGGACAGTGGAACCTGGCCGGACTCCTTGAACATCTCGCCGAGGTTGACCGGCTTGATCACCAGCGTGGCGCCGTGCTTTTCGACGATGGCGCGGATGGCGGCATGACCGAGATAGGTCCAGGGGGAAACGCAGGTGAGGTAGTATTCGAGGGATGCAGGCATGGGATTCTCCGGTTGGCGCGGACCATAGCCATCACGCGCCACCCGGGAAAGGGCCTAGCTGCCGCTCTTTCCCAATTGCCGGAGGCCGGCATGCGATTGCATGAAGATGCGCTCCGCCTCGGTCGGCAGGCGCGGCGAGACCTCTGCGCCGAGCGCGGCATTGAGCTTGTCTATGGCGAGGAAGCGGCGGCCGGCGCGGTCGTAGACGCCGGCGGTCGTCATGACGAGGGCGGCGGTCTCGCCATTCTCCAGCACGAAGCGGTGGCGACCGATGACTTGGGTGTCCTGCCAGGTCTCGATGGTCGAGACGACCTCGAATTTCCGCCACAGCCTGATCTCGCGCACGAAGACCGCCTGCAGTCCGCCCATGATCGGCGCCCAGCCATTCTTGCGGGCGAGCTCGAGCAGGCCGGCGCGCAGCAGGATGTCTATGCGGCCGAGGTCCGCCAGCATCATATAGCGGGCATTGTTGAGATGCATGTTGAGGTCGATATCGGTCGGCAGGCAGCGGAAGGCCAGCCGGCTTTCGTCGCCCATGCGGTATTCTCCGCGCGACCGTGCCGACAGCACGGTGCGCGCGAGGCGGGCCCAGACGTACATGACTAGCTCCAGTGTCCTCGGTGGCGGGGCAGAGGACGGCCCGGTCAGGCCGCCTTCTTTGCCTGTCCCGCGTAGGGGTCGAAGCGCTCGTAGAAGGTTTCGCCCTTCGCCGCCATGTCGACAAGAAGCTTCGGTGCCTTGAATTCGGCGCCATATTTCTTCTGCAGGCGCTTGGCGATGCTGACGAATTCGGCAGCGCCGATGCTGTCGATGTAGGACAGAACCCCGCCGGTGAAGGGTGCGAAGCCGAAGGCGAGGATCGAGCCGACATCGGCCTCACGCGGGTCGGTGACGATGCCCTCCTCCATGACGCGGGCAGCCTCGAGCGCGATGACGACCAGCAGGCGCTGCTTCAGTTCCTCATAGTCGATGTCGTCAGCGGATTTCTGCGGGTAGAGATCCTTGAGGCCCGGCCAGAGCGACTTCTTCGCCGGCTTGGCCGGATAGTCGTAAAAACCCTTGCCGTTCTTGCGGCCGAAACGGCCATGCTTATCGACCATCGTGTCGATGAGCTGCATCTGGGCCGGATCGACGGCCTTTTCGCCAAGATCGCGGATCGTCTGCTTCATGATCTTCTGGGCGAGGTCGACGGCAGTTTCGTCGGTCAGTGCCAGCGGGCCGACCGGCATGCCGGCGGCGCGCGCGGCATTCTCGATCATCGGCGCGGGCACGCCCTCGATCAGCATCTTGTAGGCTTCCGACATGTAGCGCAGCACGCAGCGGTTGACATAGAAGCCGCGCGTGTCGTTGACGACGATCGGCGTCTTTTTGATCGCGCGGACATAGTCGATCGCGGTGGCGAGCGCCTTGTCGCCGGTCTTCTTGCCGAGGATGATCTCGACCAGCATCATGCGGTCGACCGGCGAGAAGAAATGGATGCCGATGAAGTTCTTCGGGCGGGCCGAGTTCTTGGCCAGCGCGGTGATCGGGATGGTCGAGGTGTTGGAGGCAAAGACTGCCGCGGATTTCAGCACCGCCTCGGCCTTCTCGGTAGTAACCTTCTTGACGCCGGAGTCTTCGAACACCGCCTCGATGACGAGGTCGGCGCCGTCGAGATCGGCGTAGTCGGCCGACGGCGTGATGAGGGACAGCAGGCGCTCGCCATCCTCGGCCGTGGAGCGGCCCTTCTTGACCGCGTCGGCGATCAGGCCCTCCGAGTGCGCCTTGCCCTTCTCGGCCGCTTCCATATCGCGGTCGATGAGCACGACCGGAATGCCAGCCTTTGCCGTGACATAGGCGATGCCGGCACCCATGAAGCCGGCGCCGATGACGCCGATCTTCTTGAACTTCGTCTCCGGCTCGCCGGCCGGGCGGCGGGCGCCCTTGTTGAGTTCCTGCAGCGAGACGAAGAGCGAGCGGATCATCGCCGCTGCTTCCTTCGTCTGCATGATCTCGGTGAAATAGCGCTGTTCGATCCTGAGGCCGGTGTCGAAGGGCACGAGCAGGCCCTCGTAGACGCATTTCAGGATGGCGGCGGCGGCGGGATAGTTGCCGTACGTCTCGCGGCGCAGGATGGCGATCGCCGGCGGCCAGAGATTGGCGCCGGCCGCGGAATAGATCGGACCACCCGGCAGCTTGAACCCCTTTTCATCCCAGGGAGCGACCGGCTTGAGGCCGCCCTTGATCATATCCTTCGCAGCCTCAATGAGGTTTTCGGGCGCGGCGATCTCATGGATCAGGCCCATGGCCTTGGCCTTCTTCGGCGTCAGCGACTGGCCCGAGGTCAGCATCTGCAGCGCCTGCTGCTGGTCGGTCAGACGCGGCACGCGCTGGGTGCCGCCGGCGCCGGGGAAGATGCCGATCTTGACCTCGGGCAGCGCCATCTTGACCTTGTCGCTGTCGGCGGCAACGCGGCCGTGGCAGGCGAGCGACAGCTCGAAGGCGCCGCCCATGCAGGTGCCGTTGATGGCCGACACCCAGGGCTTGCCGCAGGTTTCGATCTTGCGGAAGAGACCGCTCATGTAGCCGGCGTTGTCGAAGAGCGCCTTCGTGGCCTTCTCGGGATCCTTGGCCTTGTCGCGGGCGAAGGCCTTCAGCATCTTCTGCAGCATGGTGATGTCGGCACCACCGGAGAAGCTGTCCTTGCCGGAGGTGAAGACCACGCCCTCCACCTTCTCGTCGGCGACCGTGGCGTCGACAATGGCGTCGAGCTCCCGCATCACCTCCTCGGTGAAGACGTTCATCGACTTTTCGGGCATGTCCCAGGTGACGAGCGCGATGCCGTCGGCGTCCGTGTCGACCGTGAAGTTGGTGTAGCTCATGTCTGGTCTACCTTTGCTTATGTTTTCGCGGCGGGCATGCGCCCGCTCTCCAGGCCGCGCATCAGCGCGGAAATGGCTTGCGCGTTGCTATCTGCTTCGGCGGCAAGGCCCGACTGAACGCCCGCCCGGTCGCCTTCCGACTTGTGCTGGTTGAGCTTCCAGCTGCCTTCAAGGCGCTCGACCCTCATGCGCAGGCCGACAATAGCGCGCGTCATACCGTGGATGTATTTTTCCGGCGCGTCCGACACGGCCCAGGGATTTTCGCGCCCGGTCTCGTTGCGGCTGGTGAGCTGGTCTAGATGGGCAAGCAGTTCGGCCTCGCTGTCCATCGCGGCCAGCGTCCCGTGCGCATGAACCATGACATAGGTCCAGGTCGGCACGACGCGGCCGTGCTCCGCCTTGCTCCGGTACCAGCCCGGATGGATGTAGGCCTGCGGCCCCTGGAAGATCGCCAGGGTCTTCTGGCCGGCCAGCTGCCAGTGCGGGTTCTGGCGCGCGACGTGAAACTCGAGCAAAAGCTCTTCTCCCTCCTCCCGCACCACGACCGGCGCATGCGTCGCGCAGGGACCGTCGGCATCTTGCGTGACGATGGCCGCCAGCTGGATGTCGCGCATCGCCGCGACCAGCACGTCGCGGCGCTCCTCGCGGAATTGCGGAGGGGCATACATCGCCGGGTCAGACGCGTTCGATGATGGTCGCCGTGCCCATGCCGGCGCCGATGCACAGCGTGACCAGCGCGGTGTTCAGATCGCGGCGCTCCATCTCGTCGAGAACCGTGCCGAAGATCATCGCGCCGGTGGCGCCGAGCGGGTGGCCCATGGCAATCGCGCCGCCATTGACGTTGATCTTGTCGTGCGGAATGTCGAAGGCCTGCATGTAGCGCAGCACGACCGACGCGAAGGCCTCGTTGAGCTCGAACAGATCGATGTCCGACAGCTTCATCTTGGCGCGCTTCAGCAGCTTTTCGGTGACGTCGACCGGGCCGGTCAGCATCAACACCGGCTCGGAGCCGATATTGGCGAAGGCGCGGATGCGGGCACGCGGCCTGAGGCCGAGCGTCTTGCCGGCCTTTTTCGAGCCGAGCAGCACGGCGGCCGCGCCATCAACGATACCGGACGAATTGCCGGCATGATGGACGTGGTTCACCGATTCCACTTCCGGATGCTTCTGGACGGCGACGGCGTCGAAACCGCCCATCTCGCCCGGCATGACGAAGGAGGGGTTGAGCGAGGCCAGCGATTGCATGTCGGTGGTCGGGCGCATGTGCTCGTCGCGGTCGAGAATGGTCAGGCCGTTCTGGTCCTTGACCGGGATGACGGAGTTCTTGAAGCGGCCATCGTCCCACGCCTTGGCGGCGCGCTTCTGGCTTTCGACGGCATAGGCGTCGACGTCGTCTCGGCTGAAGCCATATTTGGTAGCGATGAGGTCGGCCGAGATGCCCTGCGGAACGAACCAGCCCGGCAGGCCGACCGAAGGGTCCATGTACCAGGCGCCGCCCGAGGCGCCCATGCCGACGCGGGACATCGATTCCACACCGCCCGCAATGACGATGTCGTCCGACCCTTGTGCGATCTTGGCGGCGCCGAAATTGATGGCGTCGAGACCCGAGGCGCAGAAGCGCGAGATCTGCATGCCGGGGGCGGCCATGTCGTAGCCGGCCTCGAAGGCGGCCGAGCGCGGGATGACGGCGCCGGCTTCACCGACCGGGTCGACGCAACCGAAGATGATGTCGTCGACCTTCGACGTGTCGAGCCCGTTGCGGTCGCGCAGCGATTCCAGAACCTTGGCGCCGAGGCGCACGGCCGGCACCTCGTGCAGCGCGCCGTCCTTCTTGCCGCGGCCCCGCGGGGTACGAACGGCGTCATAGACATAGGCTTCGGCCATTTTCGTTCTCCTGATTTCCTGACCGGCCGCGCTCAGAGGCTGCGGGCGATCAGCAGTTTCATGATCTCGTTGGTGCCGCCGTAGATGCGCTGCACACGTGCATCGCGGAACATGCGGGCAATCGGATATTCATTCATGTAGCCATAGCCGCCGTGCAGTTGAAGGCATTCGTCGACGACTTTTCCCTGCAGGTCGCTCAGCCAGTATTTTGCCATGGACGCAGTGACCGGATCGAGGCCGCCGGCAATGTGGCGGGCGACGCAGTCATTGTAGAAGACGCGCCCGACGGTTGCTTCGGTCTTCAGTTCGGCCAGCTTGAACTGGGTGTTCTGGAAATCGATGACCGCCTTGCCGAAGGCCTTGCGTTCCTTGACATAGTCGATGGTGAGCGACAGGGCGCGCTCGATCATGGCGATGGCGCCGGTGCCGATCTGCAGCCGCTCCTGCGGCAGTTGCTGCATCAGCTGTACGAAGCCCTGGCCTTCCTCGGAACCGAGCAGGCTGGAGGTCGGGACGCGCATGTCGTTGAAGAACAGTTCGGAGGTGTCGTTGGCCTTGAGGCCGATCTTGTCGAGGTTGCGGCCGCGCTCGAATCCCTCGAGGCCGTCGGTCTCGACGACGATCAGCGAAGTGCCTTTTGCACCGGCCGCCGGGTCGGTCTTGGCGACGACAATGACGAGATTGGCGTGCTGGCCGTTGGTGATGAAGGTCTTCGAGCCGTTGATCCTGTAGTGGTTGCCATCCTTCTCGGCGCGCGTCTTCACGCCCTGCAGGTCGGAGCCGGCCCCAGGCTCTGTCATGGCGATGGCGCCAATGAGTTCGCCGGTCGCCATCTTCGGCAGCCACTTCCTTTTCTGTTCCTCGGAGCCGTAGTGAAGGATGTAGGGCGCAACGATGGAGTTGTGCAGCGCGATGCCGAAGGCGTCGACGCCGACATGGCCGATCGCCTCGATGATGGCGCTCTCATGCGCGAAGGTGCCTCCCGAACCGCCATATTCTTCCGGCATGGAGGCGCAAAGCAGGCCTGCCGCACCCGCCTTTTCCCAGCTTTCGCGGTCGACCATCTCGTTCTTCTCGAACTCGTCGTAGCGGGGCGCGATTTCTTCAGCCATGAAGCGCGTCGCCATGTCGTAGAGCATGGCGACGTCGTCGGCGGCCCAGGCGGGCTTCGGCAGGCCAAGAATGTCGGCTGGCGCTGTGGTCACGGATCCTCCTCAGAAAGCCTCGGCCGGCAGCGCCATCATGGTGTCTGCGCCGCTGGAGATGCGAGCGAGATGCGCGGCCGTCTCGGGCATCACACGCTCCATGAAATAGCGGCCCGTGACAAGCTTGTTCTCGTAGAAGTCGGCATCGCCGGAGGCACCGTCGGCCAGGTGCGCATTGGCGACCTTCACCATCTGCGCCCACATGTAGCCGAGCGCGACGAGACCGAAGAGATGCATGTAGTCGGTCGAGGCGGCGCCCGCATTGTCGGGCTTCGCCATGGCGTTCTGCATCAGCCACATGGTGGCGGCCTGCAGGTCGTTCAGGCCCTTCTTCAGCCCCTTGGTGTAGGGCGCCATCTTCTCGTCGGAACGGTTCTCCTCGCAGAAGTCGCCGACCTCCTTGAAGAAGGCCTGCACGGCGCGACCACCGTTCAGCGCCAGCTTGCGGCCGACGAGGTCGAGCGCCTGGATGCCGTTGGCACCCTCGTAGATCATGGCGATGCGGGCATCGCGCACGAACTGGCTCATGCCCGATTCCTCGATATAGCCGTGGCCGCCGAAAACCTGCTGAGCCATGACGGCGTGCTCGAAACCCTTGTCGGTAAGCACGCCCTTGACGATCGGCGTCATCAGGCCGGTGTAGTCGCCGGCGATCTCCCGGTCGCCCTCGTCGTCCGAACGATGGGCGATGTCGGACTTGATGGCGGTCCACAGCACCAGCGCGCGGCCGGCCTCGTTGAAGGCCTTCATGGTCATCAGCGAGCGCCGGATGTCGGGATGGACGATGATCGGATCGGCCGGCTTGTCGGGCGCCTTGGGTCCCGACAGCGAACGGCCCTGCAGGCGGTCGCGGGCATAGGCGGCGGCGTTCTGGTAGGCGACTTCGGAGATCGACAGGCCCTGCAGACCGACGCCGAGGCGGGCTTCGTTCATCATCGTGAACATGGCTTTCAGGCCGCCATGTTCCTCGCCGAGCAGGTAGCCGGTCGCCTCGTCGTAATTCATGACGCAGGTGGCGTTGCCGTGGATGCCCATCTTCTCCTCGAGCGAGCCGCAGGAGACGCCGTTGCCGTCGCCCGGATTGCCCTCGGCATCGAGCTTCAGCTTCGGCACAATGAACAGCGAGATTCCCTTGACGCCCTTCGGCGCACCCTCGATGCGGGCCAGCACCAGGTGGACGATGTTTTCGGCCATGTCGTGCTCGCCGGCCGAGATGAAGATCTTCTGGCCCGAAATCCTGTACCTGCCGTCGCCGGCAGGCACCGCTTTGGTGCGCAACAGACCGAGATCGGTGCCGCAATGCGGTTCGGTCAGGTTCATGGTGCCGGTCCACAGGCCGTCGACCATCTTGGGCAGCCACGTGGCCTTCTGCTCCTCGGTGCCGTGGGTGACGATGGCCGCGATGGCGCCCTGGGTGAGCCCCGGATACATCATCAGCGACATGTTGGCCGAGACCATGAATTCGGAAACGGCCGTGTGTACGGTGTAGGGAAGCCCCTGCCCGCCAAATTCGGCGGGTGCGGCCAGCCCCATCCAGCCGCCCTCGCGATACTGGTCGTAGGCCTCTTTGAAACCGTCCGGTGTCTTCACGGAGCCATCGTCGGAGCGCACGCAGCCCTGCGTGTCGCCAACGCGGTTCAGGGGCTGCATGACATTTTCGGCGATCCTCGCGCCTTCAGCCAGAATGGCTTCCAGCACATCGGGCGGCGCGTCGGCAAATCCCGGCAGATTGTTGTAGCGCTCATAGCCGAACACCTCGTTCAGCACGAAAAGCGCATCGCGGACGGGAGCCGTATAGGTCGGCATGAAAACTCCTCCAATCGCGTTTCGGGCGACTTGTGGAGCACCTGCCGGGGAGGTGCAAGCCCGAAGCCGCGGGCTTGACCTAAAATATTGACGTTTGCGTAAACGTCAATATTGAGCTGGATGCAAAACAGGGCCGTACGCCTATGCGCCGGCCCTGTGTTTGGCCGTCAGCAAAGTGACGGCGGAAGACGAGGGTGTGCCTACTTGGCCTGGGTGGCTTCGGGAGATGTCCGCTCGGCCAGACGGTCGCGCACATCGTCCATCAGCTTGCTCAGTTCGCCGATCGCGTCATCGACGACTGCGCGCTGCTTCTGAAGGCGGGTCATCTGCTTCTCGGACTTGTCCAGGGCCAGGCGAAGTTGCTTGATGTTGGTGCCCGACGGATCGTAGAGATCCATGATCTGCTTAACGTCGCGAAGGGAAAAGCCGATCTTCCGGCCAAGCAGGATGAGCTGCAGGCGCGCATTTTCCCGGCGCGAGTAAAGACGCGTCGAACCATCGCGCTTCGGAGCAATCAGTCCCTTGTCCTCATAGAAGCGCAATGCGCGCAGCGTGACACCATACTTCCGGGCCATTTCGCCGATGCGGACATATTCTTCGTCGGCGTTGAAAGATGCGTCGTTTGTGTTGGCCACAGATTCGTTGATATGGGTCACGGCTTCGCCGGCCCTCTTGAGCATTGCTGACATTTGCTTTTCCCGATTTGCAGCGCCCAATGGCGCCTGACCGGAAGCGGGGGGAGCTCCGGCCGTGGTTACGATAGAGGTGTGCAGGCAGGTCGTTCGAAGAACACTGCTTACGTTTACGTAAGGGATATATTGCTTGCGACCTGCCAATGCAAGCGCGCCAAGGTTGCAAACGCTGCGTCAGTTTGAACCACCCGCGCCAGCAACTAATCGGGCATTTTAAGCGATAGTTGCCAAATCTTAAGTTTGGTTAACACCTTGTTTACCACGTTCGGGGAATTGTGCGCATGTCGGTTTCCCGTGTTTATCCTGTATCGAATTGTTCACGGTTTTCGAAGTGCGCGGGCAAAACGTCCGAAAGCCGTCTTGCTTGCACTGTCGCGAACACTCGGACCGGCGTGAGATTATTCGGAGACTGGTCGGGGACCAGTAACCAGGCAAACGGACGTTTCGATGAACAGCAAGCGATCCTATCTCGACGCGATCAATGAAGGCAGGAAGCGGCGCTCCTATACGTCGCTCGAGCAGCTCAACCGCTCGCTCGAAACGCTGGAACAGAGGATCGATCGTAACCGCGAAGAGGTCGCCGGCTATTCGCGCGGCACGCTGCGCAGTGGTCCATCGGCGCCCTATGCAGGCCCGCGCACAGCCTCGACGCCGCGAAGCGGAGAGTATCGCAGCGCGCTGGAACAGCCCTATCGGTCTATCGCCCGCGACATCGAACGTGTCCGAAACCAGGAAGACGGCGTGGCCGCCTTCGGCAAGATTTCGGAAGAGCTCAAGGCCCTGCGCGAGGATTTGCGCAGCCAGATCACGTCAGGTGTGCGGCGCGAATTCGAGACGCTGCGCCAGGAGATCGAGCGCGCGGCCTCGACGGGTTCCAACCGGGCGCTGGCCCAGCTCGGGCAGGATGTAGAGCGCCTTTCGGGCACTGTGCAATCGCTTGCCGAACGTGGGGACGACCGCAACGTCAACATGCTGCGTCTCGAGATCGAACAGATGAAGGGCGCGCTCGACAGCCTGGCACGCGAGGAGACGGTACTGTCGGTCGACCGGCGCTGGGACGATTTCGACCGCCGTTTCACCGATTTCCAGGACCACGTATCGGCCGTTGCCGGACAGCGTCCGAGCGACGTCGACCTGTCCAGCCTGACCAACCGTCTCGAGCAGATCGGCGAGGCCGTCGCCAGACTGCCCGAATCGCAATCGATCCGGTCGCTCGAGGAAAAGGTGCGCACTCTGGCCGGCGCGCTCGATCACTTCATCGAGCAGCAGGACGGCCGCGATACCCAAACCTTCGGACAGATCGAGGAGCGGCTCGACGAGATTTCGCGCGCCATCGTCAGCGCCACGGTTGCCGCGCAGACCCCGCATTTCGATCCTGAGCCATTCGAGCGCATCGAGGCGCGCATGTCGGCGCTGGCAAGGCAGATCGAGGAAGTCATCGAGGACCGGCCTGGCGAAGAGGTGATCAGCCGCCTCAACATGCTTTCGGAGCGTGTCGACGAAATGGCAGCGCACAATGCCCTGCCCGACGAAGCGATGGAACATCTCGCCCGCCAGATCGCCGCGATTGCCGACAAGATCGACCGCACGCCGGCGATGCCCGACGCGCACGAGATTTTTTCCGGCATCGAGCAGCGTTTCGAGGTGCTGTCGGGCCTGCTGGAACGGCGCCAGGGCGATGCGCTGGAACAGGGCAACATGCTTTTTCGCGAACTGGAGCGCCGCCTCGACGAGGTGGCCGACAAGATCGAAAGCCGCCAGAACAACGCGGCGCTCGACAGTTCGGGCATCATGAATGTGATCGACGAGCGCTTCTCGGCATTTGCCAAAAAACTGGAGACCAATCAGCCGGACAAGGCAGCGGAAGCAGCCATCCGCAGCCTCGAGGCCAGGCTGGAGAGCATCGCCAGGCAGATCGACCAGTCGGCCAGCCAGTACACCGGCATCGACCCGGAACTGGTGCGCAATCTCGAATCCCAGGTCGCCGGGCTGTCGGCGCATCTTTCGCAGCCAAGCGCGCCGATGCCGGCCTATGAGGATATTTCGCCGCGGCTGGAGGAACTTGAAAAGTCGATTGCCGGAAGCCGCGAGACGGTTCTGGAAGCCGCGCGCGACGCCGCCGAGAACGCCGCAAAGTCGCTGGCCGGGAGCCAGGCGGAGTCTGCCGCGGTGGCGGGCCTGGCGCAGGATCTTAAATCGCTCGAGGCGCTGACCCGCCGCTCGGACGAACGTAACAGCAAGACCTTCGAGGCCATCCACGACACGCTCCTGAAGATCGTCGACCGGCTCGGTTCGCTGGAGAACGACAGCGATTCCGTGCCGGACGACGCTCCGGCGCCGGCCGGCAAGGCAAGGAAGCGCAAGATCGAGGACGCACCCTCCATCAATGCCGAGCAGGCGGTTTCGCCTTCGGCCAGCGAAGACGCCATTGTCCAGCCGCCGGCGGCCCGGACGGGCGTGCAGCGCTCGCCGGCGGAGGCCGCTGCGGCCGCCGCGGT